>JBBRMU010000001.1:0-111125 GCA_038230655.1 Patescibacteria group bacterium
AATTTAAAGAAGAAGAGTCCATGAGAATGGCTCCAAGAACGGACTTCTCCGCTACTGCGTCGTGAGGAGGAATTTTCATCAGGTCAGCAGTTGATACTGGCATAGTAAGGTAATATAAAATGATTTAAAATTAAGTATCTAAAGTATACCATTCTTAAAGATTCTACGAATGTTTGAATCTTAGGGAGTAATGCTATGTTCAAGTAAAATTTGAATAAGAGATTATGAACTCTTGTCTTAAAAGTTCTCAGTTCTTTCCATGCCATTATAACTAGTCAATTCTGAAGGCCCCGAAAAGGACTAAAAAGTGTACCATCTAGTGTAGTTTTGAGATCTTTTAAGTGCCCGTTAAAAACTGGTTTATGAAGAAATACCGCTAATAAAAAGCTCACAATTTTTTAAAAAGTTAAAATTGCGAATTTAATGAATGCATCTTTAACTATAGGAATTAATTACGCACCGATTTCCATTACCACAACTTTCATTTCATCACCAAAATCATCAGCTTTTAAGGTCAGTTTACTTACTGTCTCTCCAACGGTCGCCCCAATTTTTTTAATGAAGTCTTCAACGGGAGTTAACTTGCCAAATGTTTCTTGATCAAGCTCAGGTCTGTTATAGTGCATAGGAATGACCATAGAAGGCTCAATTTTTTTGATGAGGGCAACTGCTTCATTAGCATCAACTGTATAGAATCCACCAACAGGCACCATTAATACATTAATTTCACCAATCTGACTAATAAGGTTGTCATCAGGTATAACGCCCAAGTCGCCACAGTGCAAAACAGAGATGCCTTCAGTCTCAAACTTAAAGAGAATGTTCTCCCCTCTTTCCGCACCCTTTTGTTTATCATGGAAACTACCAAACCCCGTTATTCTAACTTGTTGTTTCTCATACTCCCCCGGCCAGTCAATCACTAAAGGATCACCTGTAACCTGGCTTAAAAAGTTGTGATCTGGGTGTTGATGAGAGACTGTAACGATATCCGCCTCTGTTTTAGGAAATTTAAGTCCAATTTTAGGATCAAAAGGGTCCGTAATGACGCGAGAATTTTTAGTTTTAATAAAAAAAGATGCATGCCCTATGTACTTAATATCCATAAAAAGACAAAAATTTCTAATGATTTAATTGTTACCAGTGTCTCCTAGCCGATTTTAAGTTTGCAAAATTCGCTAATCAGTTGAGAATAGTATAAGATAAGGATATCAGAAAGAGGCAGAAAATTCAATTGTCCGTTAGTGGTGGAAGATGTAGATAATGCCTACCCTATTGATCCTTCTTGCTTGCCACCAAGTAACATCATCAAAGTGGTCTAAAACTGCTTTAAGGTCTTTACTTATTTTTCTTAACTCAGATTTTATCGGTCTTAACTCTCTTTTAAACCTTTTATCCATTCTCCTATCATATTCACTAAACTTTCGATCAAATTTTTGCTCCATTTTTTTATCAAATCGCGCCTCTAACTCACTAAACTTTGCCTCCAGCTTCTGATCTAGTTTTGCATCAAGTTTCTCCTCTAATTTTCTTTCCAATATATTTTCTAGCTTTACTTTTAACTTCATTTCAAGCATTCATCTACAACCTGGCCAATAGCAATAAGGTCAGCTTGAGTTAACATTCATTTATAGTAATCCACTATTAACACGATTTCAATCGACTATAAACTACAATCAAAGTTGATAGAGATTACTTGCAGAGGTATTCCTTGACTTGTTTTTTTTGATCAGCAGGAAGTTTATTCACCTGATCAACAATTCCTGGGACAGCTGTTTTGATTACCAGATTAGCTGCTGCGCTTGCAGCGACACTAGCAGATTTACTTGCATTTTTTTCGACAAACTTTACCGACTCACCTAGAATAGCCGCGCCTGTTTTTTCGCCAAAACTAAAGACTGCTCTACCGATAATTCCAGCTTGTCCCTGAGCCTGTTTCAAAATTTGAGTAGTATATGGGGGCAGTTTTACTTTACTCTGAACAGGTTTCAAACTTTTAATATCTTTAAATGGATTTTTTTTGACTTCGTTAAGAAAAAGTGACCCCACTATAAATGCGAGGACTGCAAATCCAACAAATATACCAATCTTTGACGATCTGGATTTTCCTTCCGATTTTCCAAAATTAAAAGGTCTTATCATTATATTAATACTATACTATTCTATTTTGCCAAATCAGTTAAGAATAGTATATAATAATTTGAGATTTCGTGGCTAGAAATTTGCCTGAATAGTTTAGTGGTAAAACAAACCCTTGGTAAGGGTTAGACTGCGGGTTCGATTCCCGCTTTAGGCTCATCTTTAGGGTTTTCTTGAACTGTTGCTTCTGAAGGCTTTATTACGCCGTCTCCGGCACTTGGTACTTTTTCTGGGCTGTCTGCCAGCCGCTTAGTTTCTAACTCAGATAAGAGAGGTGGGACTTTAAAATCCGCATCATCTTTAAATATATCGTCATCTGGAATGAAATTTGATATTCCTTCAACTCTATTTACCATTAATTTGATCGATAACTGTTAACATTTCTTGTTGGTCAGATACACCTCTCACCCTGCCAAAAGGATCATGACTCGTGTAGGATCCAGGTACAAAAAACTTTATTATCCTTACGTCTTGCTTCTCCAGAGCAGTATCTATTATTGCCTGCAATTTGGCCGGATGTTCCTTAGACTTAATCAAACTCATAAGTATATTATTTTTGATTTTGTCAAACTCCATTGTGAAATCTCTCTCTACTTCTTTGGTTGCCATGCCTGGTTTTGGTAAACTACCATCTCTAGATGATGACTGCGTTTTAGCGTCGACACAGACTATCTCACCTTTTTTATTAATCATAATCAGATCAACTCCCATCCTATCAAACAGCTGAATATCATCTTTACTTTCCCAGTCAGGAATATACACGATGTGCCCCGTTCTTGATAAACACTCAATTATCGCCGCCTCCGTTTTTACACCAACAAGTGTGCGTCCAGCATTTATAAAAAAATCGGGGTTTTGAGTAATTGATTTATCCCCCGTTTTGGCAATTTGCTTTACAAGAGCATCATGTAACATCATCCTTTTGCTGATCTCAGACTGTGGGGCTACTCCTGCTCGATATAATGCATATGCCATCTTCTGCTGATAAGTTGCAAACCGTGTTTTGAGCCCATCCATCCGATCTCTTACCGCATCATCTTTCCCTTTATTTTGAGTTTTTTCCCAGGATTCCAAATCATCCCTGATTAACATAGAAATAAAGGTCGCACTCAGCTCATTTCCACACATTGATATTGTCTCCTTCATCTCATGTTCTTCCTCATCAGTCAGGTTGCACCCCTTCATGAGAGTTTTAACTTTCTGGATTTCTTTCTCAGCTTGCGTTTTTTGCTCAGGTTTGATGGATGCAGGGTCTTTTGTCATATTAATCAACCCTCCAAGCAGCTCTTTTCTGGGAAACGACTTCTGATAGTCTTTGTCAACTACCGAGATTGCCTCATAGGCAGTAACCATTTTACGAAAGTTTTGGCCAAAACGCTCAGCTCGCTCCTGCACTACAAACTGCTCAAGTTTTGGTGGGACAAGAGACTCTATCGGCCTTCTATAGTTCGGGTTTAGAATTCCTTTACTAACATTTCCGAGTTCTCCTTGCGCGGCATCAACCATAAACTCATTATAGTGAATCTTATTGAGAAGATTTTGAGTATTTACTTGAGAGAGCTCATTGCGTGATAGCTAACAATCGCAGCAGAAACGATAACATTCAACGACTTATTTATACCCCACATGGGGATTTCGAGGATTTTATCAACAGCATCTAACGTCTCCGGAAGGACTCCGTAGGTCTCATTTCCCACCAATAATGCAGTTGGAAGACTATACTCCACCTCAGTATATGGGACCGCCCTCTGATCTTGCTCAACAGCTAAAATTTGTAGTTGAGCAGTATTTGTGCCTTTTTGAGCTCTCAGCTCTTTTATAGCCTCTGTAGCGGTGTTTTTGTATACCCAGGGCACAACCTTGTAGGTGCCAATCGAGGCCTTCTTGATCTTTACATTGGGCGGGACCTCGGTTGTGCCACACAAGTAGATTCGCTCCACAGCCAAGCTGTCTGCGAGCCGAAAAAGCCCACCCACATTATATGTATCATATATATTCTCTAATATGAGATATAGGGAGTTTCTTTTTAGTTTCACTGCCTCCACCTGGATATGGCCTTCGTCAACTGTACGCATCTGCTGAGCATTAAGTTTCATCAGGAAATTGTATCAAATAGCCACAATTTATACTACCCTATCTTGAAGGAGCCTAAGAGATGCTACCCAACTCATGTTCCATATTCATCCTCAACTGAGTAAATCCTCAAAGTAACCTATAGTTGACAATCGCTTAGACCTGTAGTATAATTCGCTTTATTATGAAAAAAACTCTTTTAGTCACAGCAGCTTTAGCACTTTTTTTGTTAGCAGCTGTAAAAACTACTCATGCTGATTATGGATGTTCAGGACAGTACGGACAGTACGGTGGATGTCCTCCCACTCAGTCCATTATGATTGATAAAACAGTCGGTAAAGTTGTGACCAATGGAGCAAACTCAACAACTATTGGGTATGTTGATAATCTGTCAGCTTCCGATCCCCGCTTTAAAGCCGGAGATATCGTTTACTTCCAACTTAAAGTAAAAAATACTTCAACAGCTACTGAAAATAATGTTAAAGTTACTGACTATGTTCCAAGTTATATTGATCCTGTTGAAGGTCCAGGAAACTTCGATTCAGCCTCAAGAACAATTGTCTTCTCTATTCCCCAACTTAATGTTGACGAAGTAAAGACATATACTGTAAAAACACAGGTCGTTGCACAGGCAAAACTAAACGCAATTCAAGCTTTAACATGTGTTACAAATAAAGCATCAGCTGCTGTTAACTCAGCCTATGATGAAGATACTGCTCAATTCTGTGTCGAGAAACAGGTCGTGGGCGTAACTCAGGTTCCTTCAACCGGCCCAGAACATGGCATTGCAGTAGTCGTAGCCAGCCTCACATCTTTTGGTATAGGAATATTCCTAAAAAAGAAGTATAATTAAGTCTCAAGGTTATTTGATAATGTCCCGGAAGTAATTCCGGGATTTTTTTGGCTTTGAAGCTAAATAAGTTTTTTCGCCATATATAGTAGTATTAAATAGGACTTTGTGTCTGCTGTGTGGATAAATATAAATACACTATCATAACAAGGACTATTAAGCTTAAGAGTAACCCTACTTTTATTCTATAGGACTAAATACTTGAATTCCTTGAAATTGGGAGTATAATAGCCTCTATGGATACACCAAAAGTTCTGCACATATGTCCTGATTGGGATATTCCTGATTCTGACGATGAGGATACATCTGATGACACTTATATCTATATTTGATGTGAGGAAAAACTGCATTTAGACTATGTCCATCTTCGAGTCTAAAAAAACTGCCCGTATAACTTCCTTGAACATAAATTTACAACATACTATAAGGTAGATTTACACCTTCTTTCCCCTCTTTCCTTTTTTATCGAATTTACACCGGTATAACTATGCAATTACCAAAATTAGACCTTGATTTCTTATAGATTTATGCTATACTATAGGGTAACATAATTTTGAGAATTTAGCCTCGGTTATGCAATTACTTTTACTTAAAGGTAAATGTTCAAATAATGAGCCTTTATCCTTGAGGATTAGCTCAAGATCAAGTTCTAAAGCAAGAAATGCTTCTTGCAGGAGGAACAAGATTCGTTTCGTGATAAGAGTTATTTACATAATACTTATCGCACTTTGACATACCAGGGTTTAACTATTCAGTTTAATGAGCACCTTATGAATACATTGTGCGTAAAGACTCCATTTTTGAGGGTAATTAGCCTTCAGAAGTGGAGTCTTTCACGCTGATATTTCAAAGAAAGGAGGTGGCTCTAAATCGCGCGAAAGGCGACGGTGTTAATCTACGCCGCCCAATGGGGGAACCAATCTAACTTCGGTTAGAAAGGAAGATTGAGAGGAGTATGAATATGGTACGATCGGTTCGTAAATGGTGGCAATTGAGAAAAGGCTATCAGTATATTCCAGAAGCGGAATACGCTGACAGATCTAGTAGCACACTCACCAATACTACGATAACAACCGTTTTACCCCCAATAGAAGGAGACGTGGACGATATGGATAATAGAACTACTACTACAACGACAACGAATCGGTGGCAAGACAACCAACTTGTACGCGGGTTAGGAGGGCTGATACTGGCATTTTTGCTATTTTTGGTCCTCTGTTGGTTAATATCAGCACTAGCTCCGTGGATAAGAGATAAATGGAATGATACAGGCAAGGCTTTCGGGTCTAGTTTTGTATCTCAACCTCAAGCCGTGAACAAAACGGGTAGCGTCGCTGATTCCACTTTCACACCTACAGCAGGTAATTTAAGTTCCAGGACATCTGGTACTGTAGGCAGTGAAAGCATAGGGGGAGATCCTACAGGTACCGACTGGGCCGCGCAGAAATGTGCTTGGCTCAAACATAACTTTCCTCAGACAACTGAGGGAGTTCAGCAACTCGGCGCAAGCTTGGCAAAGGTTAATGTGAAACGCATCCGTACACACCTGTTTCGCTGTACAACAGCAGACACAGCCTACGACGGATTCATTGTCCTCGGCCCAAATGAAGGGTACGGAGGAAATGTGACCATGACTGTCCCCTCACACGGGGCAATAGATGCTTACCTTGAGGCGAAATTCTCAGGCACTCACACTAGCCTAGGGCCAGATACTGAACGTGCGCTGAATGGCACGGTCACTGGTCTCTCTATGACTTACTGGCCTTATTTGGATGAAGATCCGCCTACAAGCGGATCTTCTTCAACGGATAGCACCCACACGATGAACTCGACTGAGTCTACAGACAGTAGCAAGACACCTACCAGTACAAACACTGGTAGTTCAGACTGTATGTCTGTAGATACACTAGTGACTCAAAAGGGTTGGAAATATTACCCCAGTAAAGAAAAGCAGGCAGAATCCGTCACTCGGTACAAAGGAGCAGTCGTCAAGGCTAACGTACAGAAGCAAGATCTGCCTGAAGGCTGGGAAGTTCTTACGGATGGAAGTGGAGTGAGCACCATTTATCCACCTAAAGCTTGTCAATAACTGAATAAATAATGAGGTCCTTGAACTTCGGCGAGAGGACCTCGCAATAAACCCGGCTTTGATCGCTAGGCGTGCAATTGCATGAACGCCCACGCGTGAAAAGGCCACCCCTGGTAAAGGGAAGCATGATCCTGTTGACTCAAGTTTGCCCGTTGCCTCGCAACGGACTCACCCAACAACTGGTTCCTCTACTTCCCTTCTCATCCTATATCTTGATTACTCAATCAGGTTAGAGGATGAGTTCAAACATAGCTTATTTATCATTTCAGACACATTTAATTGCTAAATGTTGCAGATTTGATATATGCACTTTAATAATTAGGCATACCAAAATTCTCTTTTTACAAACCAGCCACACGGATTAGGGTGAGACAGTTCACTTTAGCCCGTGCGGATGCGCACCTGTGCATAAACTGGTTTACTTCTCTTTCACTCACCTCAATGAGTGCCGTAAAGGAGTCTTCTTCGGAAGATTTAAGAGACTGAAAGGAGATTTAACATGAAATTGAGGCACACTCCCTTTGTTGTTCTGTCGATGGGATTTTTTCTGTCGGCAGCGATCAACCTTAGTGTTATAGCACAAACTTCCCCCGTGGAAGCGTCGTGCCTAACGCCAATACAGTTGGCCCAGTCAAAAGGCTGGACACCTCAAAGATGGGTCGACTTAAGATATGGAGGCCTACAGGTTTCCGTATCGAGAGCATCTCTTCCATCTGGATGGGAAGGAATAGGTCCAGGAGGACAGAAAATCTCGTCGAGTTCATCGTCTAGATCGCTTTCTGGAGTATGGACAATCTATGCTCCTATAAAGTGTCGGGTATTTAGCCCAAAACTTCCATGGACAACAAATACGGCACCAAGAATTCCTACAAACGCGATTTCACAGACATCTTCGTTGACTGAGAGCTGTACTGATCACAGAAATCCCGTAGATCTAGCTCTTACAAAGGGCTGGAAACTCGAACGGTGGATTGGAAATTTCGGTGGACTCGTTGTAACGTTGTTTCATGGCTCCGATCTACCGAAAGGTTGGTCGGCCGATGGCGGTCAAAATAATCGTCACATTGGTGAAAGTGATACGTGGAGAGGAATGGAGAGTGGCTCATGGTCACTTTACCCTCCATACGCTTGTCAAAGCCAAGTGGTCCAAAAACCACTCAATGGACAGCCGCAACAGCCCTCAAACAGCTGTTCGTGCCCAGTCACAAACACAAATTCAACCCCAGATTGTACCCTAAATCCTTTGGATTTGGCTATCACAATGAAGTGGAAGCCACTATCTTGGGAAACAGATCGCAAATACAACGGTCTGGAAATCTGGCTTAATTACGGCTCTCAACTTCCCGCTCTATGGGAAGCTCAGGGAGGCGAAAAAAACCGGACTATCCATGCGAATGATGCATGGCGTGCTATGGAAGGCGGAAAATGGACCATCTATGGACCAAATTCTTGCCAAGCAGGGTATGTTCAAAAAACGATACCCGCTGCTCCAAGCGAGATTCCTAACTGTATGAGTGGCAAAGATCTGGCTGCACAACGCGGCTGGACACTTGCCCCCGATCAAGGTGACACCGCCACGTACGGTGGAGCCGTAGTCAAAAAAAGTCTTGGAGGTCTTCCAGATGCCTGGAAAGAGTCTTGCAGTACAGATGGAACAACTTGTAGTATTTACCCTCCTGAGGGTGCCTGCAGAGTCAAATTAGGAGTGAAATAAACAACTAGAAGGCTTCACGGAGTTGGACAACGTCGATCAGCTTCGTGAAGCTATTACATCTTTAGAATAAGCATTGAGTAATGTGAACTCGACACGGTCTAATTGCTAGACAATAGTCGTTTCAATCGACTCTAAATCACAATCAGGTATGCCTAACGTTCTTTATTTGTTAAAGATAGATTAACAATAGAGATCGTTACTATATGAGTTAATTAAATATTGATTTATAGCCACAATTATTGTATACTATAGGTTATGAAAACACTAAATTTTGTCATTCCTCTTTATAACGAAGAAGAACGACTAGAAAAGACAATTATAGAGCTAAAAGCCGGATTTAAGTTTTCCGGAATTGATCTTAAAAACATTATCTTTGTTGATGATGGCTCTTCTGATGAAACTTCTTCAATCATTGAAGATAATAAGAACGATATAGCGAAAGCTCTAAACGTAAATGTTGACCTTATTTCCTATAAACCAAACAAAGGTAAAGGAAATGCAGTTAGAATTGGTATGTTAGCATCAAAAGCTGACTACACATTATTTTTCGACGCGGATATGTCTACTCCCCTCTCGGAATTTGAAAAAATGATACCTTATATTGAAGATCACGAAGATGTCATTATAGGTACACGAAAAAATGGTAAATCAACAGTTGTGAAGGCTCAACCACTTCATCGTCAAATTTTAGGAAAAGGTTTTACTTTTTTATCAAACATACTATTAAACACATGGGTATCTGACTTTACCTGTGGTTTTAAAGTTTTTTCTAAAGAAGCAGCTCAAAATATTTTTTCGCATTCGAAGGTTGATAGATGGGGGTATGATGCTGAGCTCATGTTCCTAGCTAATAGACTTGGCTATAAAATTCAAGAAGTTCCTGTGATGTGGATGAACGATGACAGATCTAAAGTAAATTTATTGCAAGATCTCCCTAGATCCTTACGAGAACTATTTGATGTAAGATGGTACGCAATCGCAGGTAAATATGATAAAGCAGTCAAAAAAAATAATAGCACTGCGTCCCTTACCGAAGTTGTAGGTTTTCTTCCGAGATAACTATATAATGAATAATCATGGATACTCACTTACATTCACGAGAATTAATTATTATCACAAGTTACCCTCCTCAAGGTACAGTTCACAGTAAAGATACAGTCGGAGTTGCCTCATACACAAAAAATACGGTTCTAGCTTTACAAAAAGCCATAGACAACCATAGTTCGACATCGAGAATTACTATTCTTGCAGAAACTCTCAAAGGACAGGAAGCTAGTTATGATGAAGGCAACGTCCATATTCAGAGAGTATGGAAAAGAAAGACTTTTTTCGTTTTTAATTCACTACTCAACCATATTTTAACTCGAAAAAACTCAAACAAAATACTAATTGAATTTGAGTTATCAATGTTTGGTGGGCTCATCTCTTTAATACAGTTCCCACTTTTTCTTCTTATTTTGAGACTGTTTAACAAGGAAGTATACTTAGTTCTTCATCAGGTAATCGAGGATATTGGTGAATTTTCTGGACATATTAACGTTCAAAAAACGAGTTTGAGTGCGAAGCTTCTTAATGTATGTATAAAAATATTTTATTCTTCAACTATGAGACTTGTAAAAAAAGTAATTGTATTTGAAGAAGTCTTAAAAGAAAAAATACTCCAATTTACAAAAAGACCTGTGACTGTCATTCCTCATGGTGTCGAGACTTTTACAGAAGAACTTAACACCGCTCGACATCAAAATATAAAAGTTAATAATGATTTTGTTATCCTCTGTTTTGGTTTTTTAGCATGGTATAAAGGAACTGACTGGATTATTTCTGAGTTTGAAAAATTCTTAGAAAAAAATCCGCAGTTACCACTTAAGCTTGTACTCGCTGGTGGCCCCAATCCTAATCACCAAGATAAACTTTTTTATCAGGATTATGTAAAAGATATTCATTCAAAAACTAAAAAGTTCCCAGAAAAAATTGTCGTCACCGGATTTGTCGCTGAAGAGGAAATAGCTGAGTATTTCCAAGCTGCAGATATTATCGTACTACCTTATAGGATACTGATGTCATCAAGCGGGCCTTTATCAATAGCGCTCTCATTTCATAAACCTTTTCTCATCTCAGAGATATTAAAGCCTATTCTACAAACATATGATAGTAAAGAATCACTAAAAAATAATAATCTAACTCCTGAAGATATATCTTTTCCCCTATCTGGCAATGAACTATTTAATAAGATTCAAAACATTTCTCAAAATCAGGATACTTTACACTCATTAACCACATTTTCTTCAGAACTTGCGAAGAAACGTAGTTTTAATTCTATTGTCGAGCAATACTATAAAGAGTTAGAATTAAAGTAATGAAAAAGTATATTCCCTATCTGTTCTTCTTAATCCTAATACTAGGGCTGTTTATAGCTAACTATACACCCGGAACTTGGTTGACAGGCTGGGATAATCTACACCCTGAGTTTGACTTTGCCATGAACATAAAACGATCTATTCAAGCAGCATGGCAAGAATATCAGTCATTAGGACTGCTTGGAGGAATGGGACATGCCTCAGATTTACCTAGACAACTTTTCTTATGGATCACCTCACTTATAGTACCTCAACATCTGATAAGATATTTTTACCATTTTCTCATGCTATTCGTAGGTACAATAGGTATTTATACCTTATTAAAAAACGAAGTTCTATCGCCCTTCAAAGAAGATGTAAATATTAAAGGCGCAGTGCTCGGTGCTTTATTTTATCTCCTTAATCTAGGAACCATACAGTACTTTTTTGTGCCATTTGAACCATACAGCACATTCTGGGGATTATTTCCCTGGGAAGTTTATACGCTACTTCTCTACTACAAAGCGCCAACTAGACGCAACCTATTATTCCTCATTCTAGCTAATATAGCTGCAATTCCGCAAGGATATGTTCAGACAATTTTTTTTGTTTACTTGATATGCGTCTCTGTTTTACTCGGGATAAGTATTGTTTTGCACAGAACGAAAGATAGTATATTTCATAGTATCAAAATAATATTGATCATTATCTGTATCAACGCATTTTGGCTGCTCCCCAATCTTTATTTTGTCGCGAAAGATGTTTCTGTGACACAAAATGCTATGCAAAATAAAATGGCAACTGAGAAGTTCTTCCAGATGAATAAGCAGCATGGGACTGTCGCTGATTTTCCACTATTAAAAGAGTTCTACTATGATTTTCTTGATTTTAATAACAATAATCAACCTGACTTTATGATGAAATCCTGGAGAACTCATTTTTCCATACCAGTAGTTCAGATCATTGGATACTTATTTTTTGTCATTATTTTATTTGGGTTATTACAAAAAAACCGGTATCGTCCTCAGTTCATAAGCCTTTTTTTACTTTCAGTGGTAATATTTCTCTCTAATACTTTCCTCATTTCTAACTTAAATGATGTATTACGTTCAATTCCTCTTATTAACCAGATATTCCGAAATCCATTTACTAAATTTATTGTTCCAATTGTTTTCATTTTTTCTATTGGTTTTAGTTTAGGGGCCACACAATTTCTTTATTATTTTGATCAAAAAAAACTCCTAAAATCATCTTTTATATTTGCTCCTTTATTATTAGCATTCTTTATCTATACATTCCCCGTTTGGAAGGGCCAGCTTATTGCTCCACAGATGCGAGTTAAAATTCCCACCGACTATTTTCAAACGTTTGACTACTTCAAACATCAAGATAAGAACGCAAGAATAATGAATCTCCCTCAAGGCAGTTACTGGGGCTGGGAGATCTATAAGTGGGGAGTAAGAGGATCTGGATTTTTATGGTACGGAATTGAACAACCTATTCTTGACCGCGCATTTGATGTCTGGAGTAAGAAATCTGAAGGATATTACTGGGAACTGTCATATGCTTTACAAAAAAGAGATCAAGCTTTATTCAATGCTATTCTTGAGAAATACCAGATACAGTTCGTTCTTTATGACGATAGCTTCTCACCTTCTGATAACTTTAACTCAAAAAAAGTAATTGTTAAACAGAAAGATATGGTTGAAAATAATACTAAACTGAGTCTCGATGCCCAATTTGGCTCTATTTATATTTATAAAACGCATATTAAAGTAGCTCCTAACAATAATATTATTCAGCTAGATAATCTCTCAAAGGTTTCTCAAACAGAAAAATATATGACAACTGATCAAAGCTTTACAAAAGTTGGATTTTATTATAATAGTAGTTCACCAGATTTTATAACTCCTTTTGGTTCTCTTTTCACATCCCGTTTTCAGGATGAAATAAGCCCAAAAATCAAAGTTAATAATACCAGTTATAGTATTACTTCGCCAATTCCTGCTGGCCAGTATGTTTTAGATATACCTTCTTTCTCACAGACTGAGACAAACATTTCTAGTAATATATTTGTAAAAAGACAAGGAAACCAGATGATTGTCAAAGTCGAGGAACAACAACCAATAATCCGTGTTGATAATCAAGTAGTGAAGATTGCTCAATTAACTAAAGAGTATCCTATATCAATTAATCAAGACGTACAGTTTCCTTTATTTATAAGTGTTAACAATAAGGACTTCTATAAAATATCTTCCCTGACAGCAGACTTTTCTCTTATCGGTACATCTTCTTTACTTTCATCCAAAAACTCTAACTATATTCATGTGTTTACATCTAAAAATGCTATATCTGAGTTGCTAAAGGTAGAAAATTTTCAAAAACCAAATATATGTGGTGTTATTAAGGGAGATAAAGAGTTTGGTTATAAAACAGCCAATAGTTCTCTATCTTTGACAGCAAAAAATACAGCAATTTGTAGTGTATACAATAAGACATTTCCTGTGAAGGCTAATTCACTTAACTTAGTTTCATATACCTACACATCAGCCTTAGACGAAGTTCCACAATTTTGTTCATATAGTGAACTTCAAAAAGAATGTATCAATAACAAAGATACGATTAGAACAGGTTTTTCTAGAACTGAAAAACCTGTTATAGACACATTTGAGAGCATTTCCAAGGATGAAGATAACATATTCTTTAACTTCATTCTAGAAGCAATTAGCGATGAAGATAAAGATAAACTTAAGAAAATTTCATATAAAGATATTGCTATCAGTAATTTGCCTTTACTAGCGAGTATAACAATCGATACCCTAGGTACCGGCGATAGCAATAATCCAGTTGGTATTTCCTTCTTACATGACTCGAATATCTCTGTCGAAGTTCCAGTAAATACAAATAGTTCTAGTTATCTCCATCCCATTTCTGACAATATTTATAAGAAGAATCCTCTGAATTACGATACTATTATGTCTAACAATTCATCTATCGAAGAACATACTGATTCCTCAAAATTTTTGAGAACTAAAGCTACGAAGGCCTCATCATCGATCTTAATACGTAGATATGATTTAACTGCTGGAAACGGTTACTTGATCGATATTAAAACCCGCAATATTCAAAACTTTCCTTTTACCATCAATGTCTTTACCAACAAAGAGTCTAGAAATTATTTATATACCTATCTCCCAAAACAAAAAGAGTTTTCCTCATCTTATTATATTCTGCCACCAATTTATCAGTTTGATCAAGGACTTAATATTCTTCTCAGTAGCACCTCATTTAATAGCAATCCCACAATTAACGACCTTCAGGATATTAGTATTTATCAGCTACCTTATAACTTCATAACCGGTATACACCTCCAAAAAAACACTAATGAAAAATTCACAACATTTATAGTCCCAAAAAGCAAAAAAGATAGTATCTATAAATATGAAATTCCACTAAATAATGGTACAAAAGGATTTATTATGCTTTCACAAGGGTATCATGATGGTTGGAAAGCATATGTTGTAAACAATAATGCATTAGAGAGCAATTTACCATTTTTATTTGGGAAAGGGGAAAAAGATCATGTTCAGATCAATAACTGGGCAAACGGCTGGAACTTACAGAACACCCAAATTGGTGATGATAGTAAATTAGTGATCATATTCTGGCCACAGTATCTCGAATACTTGGGTTTTATTCTACTTATAGTACCTTTGCTAATGCTTCTGATGAATAGGAAAAAAGCCGGAATGAAGTTGAAAGCGTTTAATAAAAAAGGAAAGTAAGAGGGTTGAGTGATAAGTAGATGATCTGCGCCGCGTAGAGCGGCTTTTTTATGGCCACTGGCCACGGCGCAGAAGATCATACTTAACTATACTGAGTTATTTATCAGGACCGACGTTTATAATCGGCCCTTGGGGAACATCCCCTTGTTTTGTGGTAGTGTCAATGACGGTGTTTGTAGCTGTCCGCGGTTCTGCCTTTTTGGCTCCGCCAAACTCCTGGTACCTCCAGTCGCCGCCTCTCTCGCCTATGAGGAAAGCTTGGCATTTGATAGTGGAATCCAGATCAGTGGCGAAGTAGCTATAAAAGGGTTCGCCCTCAATATACAACAGCCTATCTGTAGCCCTTAACACCATTCCCGCAGGATATGGGTGACAGTAGTCGTCCCAGTGATGGAATACTCTGGGATACACCCACATCCCAACTACAATCCCGATTATTAAAATCAGCATTGTCTTGGCGAATGTCCACCTTCTCTCCGCACGGCGTCTCGCTATGGCCTTACCCAAACTCGGATCTTGTGCCTGAGGGGGCGGTTGTGTAGTTGTAGACGCAAACTGCGCCTTCGGATTTCTTCCCATGGTGATACTCCTTTTCAGCATTGATATGCTGAGCTAAGAATTGAATTCTCAACCCTCTTTTTCAAAGTTCATGAGCCTCGAGGCTCTTTACTCTATTTGCCTCATTTCGGCGATCCTTGCGGACCATCTGATGAGAAAAACAAAATAATGCCACATTATACTACTATAGGACTGTTTTGTCAAGTCCATGAGAGGCTATTTAGGCACGTTTCTTAATCTAAAAAGATATTAACTCTGTCGAAATATGCATTTTTGACTGTACTAGCGTACAAGTACATGAGTACAATAAAATCTAGTTTTTTGGGGATATTGGAGCTTTAAAATGATGAGATGCTACTAGAGCCTTGGAGCAGTCTAAACAATAATAGGAAGCACAGTTAAAATTCATGAAATATTTCTCCCTTCCCCAGATATCAAGGCAAGACCTGTTCAACTTTACAGCTATTTTAGCCTTCCCACCCCTGAGGATGAGCTTTATACCAGGTGACCAGTGAGTTCACGCTATCTTCAATGGTTCTTTTTGGAGTCCATTCTAACAGCCTCGCTATCTTCTCATTTGAGGCTACAGCCTTGGAAACGTCCCCTTGTCGCCTCTCCCCTTCTTTTAACTCAAGCTTAGCACCAGTTATTTTCTCTACAGCCTGGATTATCTCCATGACCGAGTTGCCTGTGCCTGTACCTAGGTTGAAAATTTCAGAAGTTGAAGAATTTACAAGGTACTCAACTGCCTTTACATGAGCTTCATTTAAATCTACAACATTCACATAATCTCTGATAGGACTGCCATCAGGAGTGCCTACTTTTGTATAGTTAAGATAGAACTCAGCAATTCCTAATGCCCCGCGAACCGCATTCTGCATCAGGTGAAAAGAAGGTTTTTTTGAGTCCCCTAATTTGCCATCATCAGTCGCACCACAGACATTAAAATAACGCAGGAATATATACTTTAAACCAAAAACTTTGCTATACCAGTCAATTACCCGCTCCGACATATACTTTGACTCACCATAAGGATGGGACTTTGGATCTATAGGATGATTTTCGCCTAAAGTATCCGTTTGGGGCTCTCCATATATTGCGCAGGTCGACGAGAAAACAATTTTATTTACACTGTTCTCTTTCATTGCTTTTAGGAGTGAAAGTGTCCCGTTAATATTGTTATCGAAGTACATATTCGGATCTTTTTCAGACTCACCAACATTACAAAATGCAGCATAGTGAATAACGGCATCGACATCACTTTCTTTATCAAAGATCTCTTTTATTCCTGTTTTTAGATCAGTTTGATAAAAACGCAGTTTATCCTCACCATATTCTTTTTGTAATATGTCCATAGGCTGTCTAAACCCGCGAGAAAGATTATCAACGGCAACAACTTCATAGCCATTTTTTAAAAAAAGATCAGTTGAGATGGAGCCAATATACCCTCCAGCTCCGGTAATAAGAATTTTCTTTGACATGTGTTAATTATATAGAATAAAATACCTTTTATACTCCAGTATTCCAACCAGGGAGCACTCTTTGACATAGTCTCGCATATGAACGAGATCCACTTGATCTAAAGTATATATCCCCCGTTACGATGTCTGGATTTTTTGTGGGTGATACTGAAGAGTACTCATCAATTTCTAGCGTATTTAATCTTGGATGAACTCGTTTATTATGTATCATTGTATATGAAATATTATCTGCATTTCTCTTCAATAATTTATCCTGAAAACCTACTGCAAAACATTTCTCAATATCCAAGGTCGTTGGCACACCACGATTTCTTTGTTTCCCGAGTAGCTTTTCTCTTTTGCCATGCCTTCCATAAGCTTCGTTCATGGCTATAAGACTAATTCCATACTTATCTGACCACTCTTTTAATGAAGCTTTGATTTCATCATTGGTTCTATCTCTTCCAGATGGATCTTTTCTTCTAATAACATCTCTATAAGAATTGTATATATTGAGAATTGTCAGGAAATCCGAACCTTCTACATAAAAATCATGCCGTGCTGACAAGATATTAGGTTGATTCTTGTCATGTGCATTGTTTATGTAATACTCTTTTTCAGCTAACGCTGCAATTGCTGTGACTTCTTCCACACAGTGATACCTATCTGCCTCTGCAATTGCTCTTGCAAAATGAAAGTCAGTTGGTAATTCTGACATCCTCTTTCCTTCTCGAGTTAACTGATCTCCTACCAAAGCTCCCAGTCTTTCTAGTGTCTCTAAAGCCTCGTCAATCCGTTGAGGATCTAATTTAGTTAATAAATTAACTGATCTAATATCTTTTACTCCTATTTGTTTTAACCGTAACACTAATTCAGTAAGATCGCTGCGTTCTAGCTCTTTTTCAGGATATTCAGGTCTCCTGTCATACTCTTTTTTTGTGAACATATAGTGACCGAATCCTGGATTTGTCCTACCTGCACGACCGATCATTTGTTCGATTTCTGATTTAGAAACATCAATTGGGCTTGTTATTTCAATCCCCGTAGCAGTATCAAATTTCTGTTGTATTCTCTTACCTGTTACTACAACATCTGTCGCTCCCTCTACAGTAATACCTGTCATCGCAAAATCCGTACAGAGGAGAATATGTGGGGTATCTGTATTTTTTAATGACTTAGCTAACTCGATTTCTTCTGGGGGCGCTCCTCTATAAAGTTTAAGAACTGGTAAATCAGGAATTTCTTTTCTACTTTTCATTCTTTGAATTTCTTTCTCAGCATCTCTTATTGCTTTACTGCCCGGAAAAAACTCGAATATATGTCCATAATTTCCTCTTTTATGAATTTGAGCAATTTTCTGAGCGGCTTTTATTGGTAGATCTTTATCAGCTATTGTTTGTGATACGAAATCGGTTTTATTAATGTCATATGTCCTCCCTTTTGACTCCACAACCTGACTTTCATCTATTTCTAAGTAGTCCATGAAAGTCTTTTTATCAATAGTAGCTGAAGAAACGATCAATCGTAAGTCAATTTCCGGATACTTCTGTTGAGCTTCTTTTACTAAATATAGAAGCAGCTCTGTTTGTTGACTTTGAATATGTGCTTCATCAACCATCAAATAGTAAGTTCTACCATCCTCAAAATCTGATTTTTTTTGATCTTCCAAAAGCTGCATTAATTGCAGAACGACTATGCCTTCTGTCTTAACTGCCAAGATCTCCTTATCTTTATCTGCAACCACTTCTCTACCGCCACCATGCTGCCAAGATATTTCTTCTCCTATTGTTTTACCCATTTGATCTGCGATATCTTTAGCAATTTTTTCAGTATTAAGTTGGGTTGGTTGAGTAATAATAATTTTATCTCCAGCTTTCATATCTCCAATAATGATTTGAGGCACTTGAGTTGTCTTTCCAGATCCGGTTTCACCAATAATAATTGTTCTTCTATTTTTTATAGCTTCAAGTATTTCTTTCTGTTTCTCCCATATTGGAAGTTTTCCATCAGGAGGTCTAGTAGTTTCTTGGGGCTGTGTTTCGGGTTGCCTTTTTACAGTGGTAGCTTCTTGATTCGTGAGATGCTCTAACAATGGAACTTCATTGGTTGTATTTAGATCATTTATCCTCTGCTTTCCATTGCTTGTTTTTTTCAAAGCGGTGATAAGTCCGTCTTTATCTTTTTTGAGTCTCACCTCAGCCTCGATAAGGTTAGTAATAATTTCTTTAGAGGGTTCGCCAAAAATCGTTGAAAACCACTCTATTGCCTCTTTATCCTGAAGTATTTTTTTTAGGTCATTATTGTAGGCAACGGTGAGTTCTGAGACAAACCGTTTCACGCCAGAATTTCCATTCTGATCAACATTATTTTTACTGAAATAGCGATCATAGATTTTTCCTTCTGCCTGGGCTTTATCAAAACTTTTGAGATTTACACCAATGGCTCCAAAAAATCCACTGAGCTTTGCTGTATATTGTTTTGAATTCTCTGATGAAAAGCCTTTTACCATTGTATCTGTCCAGATATCCCTTTGACTGTCAAAATTATTTTCTACCTTTCCTTTATTTACCTGATCTGCCCAGTAGGTTCCTCTATCATTCTTTGAAGTATCCTCAAAAATTGTGTAATCTCGATCTTGGAAGTCTTTAAACTGTAGATCCGTCTCAGACTTTAGTTCCTCACGAGGATTTAAAAACTTCTGATCAGAAAGAAGAACTCTCCCATGAAAACCTGTCATTTCATTTGAAGAAACGATTCGCTCTTTGGACTCGGTTGGATTATGAGACAAATTTTCCGACATATATCATTATAGAAACATTTAACTATAAATTGTCGATCATTTCTCGGCTATGTTAATCTGATTATAGCGTATTACACAAGTGAGATCTTTAAAGAATATTGTCGTCTATATTATACTATAGGATTGTTTAAAAAGCTAGCTTAGTTTTTCTTATTTTATAACTATTACTCCTCAAACTTCTGCTCATTTGTATATACTTTTTTCTCTAAATTAACCTCAGCACCGCACGCCTAATCTGTTTTTTGAACATATCTTCAAAAACTAGCTAAGAGTGGTATATACTTATTCATATATGGCAGCATTCTCATACTTACAAATAAGAAATCCTAAGGATGATGAAACTCCTGTCGAAGCAGCAACACAAATTTTTGCATCCCTTCTCCCTTCACATATTTCGTATCTGAAGCGAATGTGGCATCCTGTTCATACATATGCTTTTGAGCTGTATTATATTTCCCAGATGATCTATTTTTACGCAACGACTCCGGCTGAAAATGAAACTCTCATTAAGAGTCTCATAAGTTCTTCCTATCCATTAAGTAAAGTTCAAAAAACAACAGACCCGATGGATATTGTTCTCAAAGCAAAAAACATGGTTATTGCAGAGATGACACTCAACTCTCATTTTTACTACCCGATAAAAACCTATGGTGAATTTGGGACCACAGACCCATTGTCCGCTTTGGTGGGATTCCTTTCTAAACAGAGCGCAGAACTGAGAATTGCGATCCAGATTTTAATAAAACCAGCCTCATTTCCCTGGCAGCATGACGCATTCAAGGCAACCTCAAAACAGGTCGTTGATAGCCTTGGAGTTGCCAAAACAACCGCAAATCCGGATGCCAATAAATCTCTAATTGCCAGGAAAGCTGCCTTTCAGGGAGGAAGAACCGCAGTTAGGCTTTTAGTCGGAAGTCAGAATGATGAGTCTTTGAGTAACTATCTACATAATATCGCCGGCACATTTGGAAGTTTTGCTTTAGGTGAAGGAAATCAGTTCCATATCAGGAAACCTTTGATTAATGCCCATAAGCTTATTACTCGGACAAAAGAGCGGAGATTTGCCCATTTTGAACGAACCCGTCAGATCATGAATGCGCAGGAACTGGCTACATTATGGCACTTGCCAGGGATGCCTCTTGCAGGAATTAAAAATATCGCCTGGGGTAAAACACTGAAAGGTGAACCACCTGAGAATCTGCCGATTGCTGAAGATATCTCTGAAGATGACAAGAAAGGCATAAATTTTTTCGCTAAAACTGAGTTTAAAAATAAAGATACTATATTTGGGATTAAGTCACCTGACCGTGGAAAACATGTCTATATCATGGGGAAAACCGGTGCAGGAAAGTCTACACTTATTGCCAATATGGCGATTGACGATATTAGAAAGGATCGTGGAATTGGCATTGTGGATCCTCACGGCGACCTCTGTGAGACAATCCTTGACTTCATACCTAAACGCAGACTTAATGACGTTGTATACCTGGAGCCATTTAACACCGAAAGGCCGTTCTCCTTAAATGTCCTGGAGATAAAAAATCCAGCTCATAAACATCTTGTCGTATCAGGTATTGTCTCAATTTTTAATAAACTCTATAAAGAAAGCTGGGGGCCTCGACTTGAGTATATTTTAAGAAACGTTGTTTTAACTCTGCTGGAGATTCCCAACGCAACACTCGCTGATGTGCTTCCATTACTTTCTCAGGAGGCATACAGGAATAAGGCTCTGGAACGGGTAAATGACCCTGTTATAGTTGACTTCTGGAAAAAGGAGTTTGATAAAATGCCAGATCGTCTAAAAGCTGAAGCCATTTCTCCAATTCAAAATAAAGTTGGCCAGTTTGTCTCATCAAAAATGATCAGAAATATTATTGGGCATCCACAGTCATCAATCAGTCTTGAAAAAATTATGGATGAAGGAAAGATACTACTACTAAATCTTTCTCAAGGAAAATTAGGTGAAGATAATGCGGCTTTGCTTGGAGCAATGATCATTACACAGATACAGTTGGCGGCAATGGGCCGAGCTTTTATGAAAGAGGAAGATCGACGTGACTTTTTTCTTTATGTCGATGAGTTTCAGAACTTTGCAACGACATCTTTTTTGAAAATACTTTCTGAAGCCCGAAAGTATCACCTTGCCTTAACCTTGGCTAATCAGTACATCGATCAGCTTGAACTTGAGATACAAAGAGCAATTTTTGGAAACGTAGGTACACTTATGTCCTTTGTCGTTGGAGCACGTGATGCTGCTGCTCTCAGTAAGGAGTTTGCCCAACTGTATACAGAGAATGACCTTGTATCTTTAGGAAAACATGAAATTGTCTTGAAGCTGTCGATTGATGGGATGACATCCTTTCCTTTTCCCGCAAAAACACTCCCTCTGCCTTCACTGAAAAATGATAATCGAGAAAAAATTATCAGACTTTCATCTGAGAAATATGGAAGAAAAGTAAAAGATACAGATCTGCCACCAATGATAGATAGGATTCCAGATGTTTCAGATCAGAAAAAACTATTACCGGCGCCAGCAAGACAATCAACCGTGCAGAAAAATCCTTCGCAAGCACTGCCGAAGCAGAAGGTGAAGCAGCATCTACAACAACCGCAGACTACGAAACAAGATAAGAAAGTTGAGACAGTACCCGTTCCAAAAGTATCCCAATCTGAACAGCACCGTCCCGTGCAGGAGGTTTCTAATACTCCAAAGATGACAACTATTGATCTGGAAATAAAAAAACCAGTGAATCAAGCGCTACCTCAAACTAAGCCACCGAATGAGCCTACTTCCTTCTAAACATATCTCTCATTTTTCTCATTAAGATCGAAGAAAGTCCAGCTCCAATGCTGCTAGCGATGAGGGTCGGTTTAGATGAAACGAAAGTTGTAACTTTCTCTACCATATTCTCTTTAAAATCAAAGACATCTTGCTGCATTTTCTGCATCGCTTGGTAAGCCTTATAGAGAATAAAAAGAAATGCAATCATTGCAAGAATACCTAAGATAAGAAAGAGGCTTCCTAAAGCATAAAATAGTGATTGAAAGTCCATATAGTTGAATTAAATTTTTATTTACTGTCCTTTTTATCTGCTAATAGTTTTTCTTTTGGTTTTCTAGTTTTTTTTTCAGCTTCTTCTTTCATTAAAGGAAAGTCTTTCATAAACTGATCCTTCAACTTCATGAGTTGTTCTGAACCAACTTTAGTTCCTTGTTTAACGTTGTCAATGACCTTCTGAACTAACTTTCCATAGTCTTCTTTGTTCATACTTTTAACCTCTTCTACTCCACTTACAACGCCATCTCTGACATTTTCATAAAACTTCACACTCTCATCTGAGAGATTGCCAAATACATCTTCAATTTTGTTCTTCATCTCGCCACTTTCAATCATATCCTTCATCTCACCAACTTTTTTTCCAACTGCTTTCCTATTTTCTTTACCAGATTTAGGAGCGAGGAATATTCCCCCGACTGCGCCAATAATCATTCCGAATAATAGACCAACACCCATTTTTGATTCTTTTTTATCTGCCATATTGTTGTGTAGCCAAGAGCATCTGCTGCTGGCAAATTGTAATACTTAACTTTACTATATCTGGAGAAGAAAATAAATAAGAAATATGTAAGAGTCTCGTAACAATATTTTCTATTTGTCTAAGTAACTCCTGACCATTTTTTCTAGATCTAGGATATCGTAGGGCTTCTTTATGTAGTCGTCCACTCCAGATTCTAAGGCCTTGATCTTAATATCAATATTAGCTGACATCATAATAATAGGAATTTCTTTGGTGGTCGATAACTTTTTAAGTTTCCTAGCAACGTCGGCTCCATCTACCCCCCCGATGAGCACATCTAATAATATAAGATGTGGAAGTTGTGTCTGGAGATGCTTTTCTAGCTTTTTTTCTGAGTTAATTGTCTCAACATCAAAACCTGCTTCTGTAAGTACGATCCTAGTTACATCTAGAATTCCTTCGTCATCGTCTACAACCCAGATTAATTTAGCCATAAGACATTATATAATGAAAAATTCGGAATTATTAAAAAGAAGTTAAATAACCGTGATCATGCCTTTATACATTCCCATGCTACAGGAGAAGTTAATGACACCTTTTTCCTGAGGAGTAAACTGCAGTTCGTTCTTACCAAGTGCAATTGGTTTTTCAATTCCAAGTTTTGGCGCTACTAAAACACTCTGACAGCCAAAGACATTTTTCGCATCAATCAACCACTTTACCGGCTTTCCTTGCTTTACTGTAAATGCGCTTGGTGAGTATCCTTTGTTATCAACACTCATCTCAAGAATTTGAACTCCATTCTGTTCTTGCACGTTTGAAGCAGTTGTTATTCCTTGGACTCCAGAGTGTAGGATTGGCAAGGAAAAACCTCTAAGCGTCGCAAAGTTCATAATATAACTAGCACCAACCATTAAAATAATGACACCCATGATTTTTTGAAATAGCGGGTAGTATGCACTCTTTGTAAATGAAGATGCAAAGCCAATCGCTAACAGTGAAGGTACGGTTCCTAAGGCAAAGATCATCATGATAAGGGCACTCTTAACCGGATCTGCAAGACCCAGAGCATAGATCTGCACCGACTGGGTAAATCCACAAGGTAGTAAATAAGTAATTGCTCCTAAGAAAAAAGCAGTTTGCTTGGGTTTCTGTATGAACTTAACTCTTAGTTTCTCAAATAGTCCTTTTGTGAAAGACATCGAGCTTATCCATGAAAACGAGAAAAGCTTCAACATATCTAACGCAATTAGAATCATGACAGTTGAAACAAATAAGTTAAGGTACAATTCCATTTGGAGGTTTACAGAAAAAACTTTACCTATCATGCCAACGATAAAACCGAATACCCCATATGAAAGGACTCTTCCAATATTAAAACTCAAGGCTGGAATAATATTTTTTTTAAATGAAACACTATCTTCTTTAAGCTTTCCGATAGTTGTTAGAAATAATGCACCAGATGTGGCCATACACGTAGATGTTGAAGCAACTACTCCAAGAATAAACACGGTGAAAAATGTTAACCCAGAAGATACATTCAATTCTGGAAATACTTTTAGATCCTGAATAAAGTAGAAAATTGCAAATGCAATAACTGCAATGACTCCGGCTTCCCCCAGCCTATTAATAAATGGCTCTTTAAACTCCTTTTCATTTTTTTCAGAAATTGAGTACCCGAACTGTTGCAATTTTGTATTTATTTGTTGTTGGTCAAGTTTGCCTTCGTATGTAATTTCGGCTGTCTGAGTTTTGTAGTTTGCTTTTACATTTTTTACATTTCTCATCTCACAAAATTTGTCTTTAACTAAAATGTCGCAAGATGGACAGTGCATGCCTTTTATATAGAGTGTAGATTTGTTCATTGCCATAATGAAGTAATAAAACTATAAATGATTTCAGTCTAAAAATCAAATCAAATTTCTTTGTAGTATTACAAAATAATACTATCATCTTCCATCGAGGCACTATCAGGAAGAATGTACACATCTTCGTTATATGCATTTACTCCTACAAACTCCGCATCCCCCTTGAGTATTGCCTCAATTGGAAAGCAACTCTGGCACCCGGTTTGGTGTGGACATTTAAATCGTTCAAGCTGCCGGGCTAGCTTCATCTGTTTGGCAATCTCGTGAATCTTTTTTTCACAGTCCTGAAGTTCTGGAAGTTGTTGCTCCACAGGTGCGTCATTCCTATCAAGATACCAATAACTCGCTTTTACAACATGCCTCTTCTGAGTTCTTTCTGCTAATAAATAGTATATGCTCAGCTGAAGCGACTGCGGATCTTCATCATTTTTACTAGTTTTGAAGTCTATGATATGGACACAGTCATTATCAGGAAAATACTCTAGCCAGTCAATCTTTCCACATAAAATGATATTGTCTTCTTCAGATAGCCAACAGTAGGGTGTCTGCATCTTAATTTTTACTGCTAGATTTTTTAGAGGCCCTGGATTTTTCATAACCCGTAGCAGCATCTCTTCTCCTCTTTTCTTGTATGCATCTTCCACCTCATCATTCAAAAAACCACCACTTTTACCGTGAATTTTTGGCCAGAGAGAGTTTAACTTTACCACGAGCGACTCTCGAAATCTAACCTCAGTCGGAAGATTTGAAAGAGATTCAATAACTTCGTGGACAATTTGGCCAAGAGCTAAGGGTGGACTCATCAGCTTCATTTTATGACCGGTTTCAGGATTTCTGTAGATGTTTTTAAGATAATACGCCCGAGGACATTTCAAGAAGTCACTGATAGTTGTGTGAGAAACCCACACAGCAGAAAATTTATCTCTTGGCATAATGAACTGTCATTACTAATAGTTTAGCGCGTAGTCATTTTGGCTTGATACTTTTATAATTTAGCGTCTTTTTCTAATCTCAGTTTACCATATTCTATAAGCTAAATATAGACATAGTTTACGTAGTTGTCAGTCGTTTTTATCCAACAATTTTATATTTGCAGTCACAGTGTTTACTCCTTAAAAGATCCATCTGCTGATGTAAAGTATGTAGGAAAACATCTTGTAATTCACTTCCTGAGGCGAGAGTTTTATCTAAAGGACTTTTATGTGTATATCCCCTATTTTTCATCTCATCTACTTGTTTTTCATGTCTAATATATAAAGCTTTTAGCTTTCCAATCCAGCGTTTTGTTTCAGGATGGTTAGAGTAACCTTTTTTGTTTTGAGTAATAACCGTCCAAAGGGCATGTAGTTCACGATGTTCACCTAAAAGATGTTTTCTGCATAATTTTTGCGGTGGAATATCCCAAATTCTCATATTGATTAACTACATTACGATAATAGTAATTCACTCACCTGCTCGCTGTTTCTAAATAGGAGCGTTTGTAATCCAATACTCTTCGCCGCAACAATATTTTGATCAGAGTCATCAATAAGTAATACAGATTCAGGTTCAATTTGTAGATCTTTTAAGACATACTCAAATATCTTATTATCAGGTTTTGTCAAACCAATGTCTGCCGAACAGTATACTTTTTCAAATACTTTATCTAAGTGGAATTTCTGAACTTTTTGACGCATTCCTTCTCTAGATTCATTCGATAAAATCATAACTCTAATGCCTTGCTTCTTTACATTTTTCACATAAGTTACTATCTCGTTATGTATATAAATTTTCTGATAATGAAGGGTCATTAATTCTTCTACGGAAGTTTGGTGCTTGGATCTTTTAACTACTTCTTTAAGGTAATCACGTAAGTCTTTATTACCAACTTTCAAATCATTCCAAAACTCCCAGTACAGATCTAATATCTCTTTTTGTGAAAGTCCTGTTTTTTGTGAAGTCTCTGGATCTTCAGATAGGATTGGTGAATCACTTCCTAGGACACCACCATAGTCTACTAACACTACTTTTATCATGAATTCATTATAACATTGCAAGAGGCTCGGAGTGCTCAACTCTATAAATTATCACCACCTAAATCCTGATATGGAGATATCCTCGTTAGGAAGTTGTCGGTTTATTATAGGCCACAAAACACCACCCCAGCCCGCTTCTATAAAATGATAATATACCTAAAGGATCTATAAAGAATGCATTTAGCATATTGGTATAATTGTCCCATGGAAAAGCATAAGTGCATTCTCCCTCAGGAGTTCATAGAAAAAATAAAAGGAATTTTTCCTCCAGACATTGTTAAAAGAATTATTGAAGGATATAAGTCAGAGAGGCAAATTTCAGTTAGAGTCAATACTTTAAAAGCAAATGAAAATGATGTTTTAGAGATCTTAAGGAAGGCTGACCTAGAGCCTCAAATTGTTACCTGGATGAAAAGTGCCTTTACTCTACCCTACTCTACTTCTCGACAACTAACTGATCTTCAAATATATAAAGATGGTCTTTTTTATATTCAGAGTTTATCGAGCATGATACCCGCTCTTATTCTAGATCCTAAAGTTGATGAATTGATTTTAGATATGGCTGCCGCACCCGGTAGTAAAACAACTCAGATGGCAGCCATGATGAAAAACTCAGGAAGAATTATTGCCAACGAGCCAAATCGCTCTCGCTTATTCAAGCTTAAACAGAATTTAGAAACACAAGATGTACAAAACACAGAGGTACTATCTCTTGATGGCCAATCTCTCTGGAAAAAATATCCTGAGTATTTTGATAAAGTACTTATTGATGTTCCGTGCAGTGTGGAAGGCACTTTTGCATGCAGCGATCCTAGGAGTTACTCGTACTGGTCACCAAGAAGAATAAAACAGCTATCCAAAATGCAGAAGTGGCTTCTCCGCTCCGCAGTAAGTTGTACTAAACCAGGAGGAACAATCATATACTCTACATGTACGTTATCTCCTGAAGAAAATGAAGAAGTCATTGAATGGCTCCTTGAAAAAGAAAAAACCTCTATTATTTTGGCGAATATTGACATTCCCGAGATAGAAATCTTCCCAAGTTTTAAGAGCTATAAGCACAAAACCTTCCACCCTGACCTACAGAAAACTATGCGAATACTGCCAAGCCAGGAAATGGAAGGGTTCTTTGTTGCAAAGATTTTGAAAAAAGACTCAAATGTCCTATCTTAAGGCTCATTCAGACAATCAAGATACTTAAAAACCCAACTTTTCTTTCACAAAGATTACTTTAACTCTCTCCGGATTAATTTCGCGATTAATTATGAGTACTTTACTGACATAACTACCTGAAGAGATATTATATGCCTTGTTCAATCTTACACTTTCAAGTGGCAAAACATAGTCATATATCCGTTTCATGGCATCATCCATATTTTTTACGATTTTCTGAGATCCAATAACAAGGATTACATGAGCCGATCCATAAGCATAAGCCGGTAATTGGCTTCCTGTGTTGGAAGCGATAATAACTTTTCCATCCTCTGTTACAGCGTGAACACTTCCGACACTCCACTCTGGCGCTGAACCCAACTTCTGCATCTCCATTCCGTGAGTGTTCCTATCCATTTTACTCAACTCATTTTTAACAGCTTTATACTTTTCATTACTTATTATCTCTTCAGATACTCCAATAGTGTCTAAAGTCACCGAACTCATATTCATAACCTCTGCTCCTTCAGGTAACATCTCAAATACTTTTTTCTTCGCTTCTACGCCATTCTCCACTACCATCGCTTCAACTCCATTTTTCTTAAGTGCTTCTACTGTTTTAGAAATGGACGCTTCTTCTGCTAAGTTATCCCAATTCATACTCTTCCTTTCTCCAGTTTTTGAGACTGAAAATTAATAAATACACTCTTTATCTGAGAGTTTAGTGTGGCACTTGGGCGCACATTGACTCCAGTTTCATAAAAAAACTTTCGCAGTTTTTCATAATTTTGTTTATTTTTAATATGTTTTACTTCCATAATTATTTGCAACTTATAAATGGGTCCTTATTCTTGTTGGTACAGATTACCTTCAGTAATTTATGAAGCCCCTCAACTAGAACCTGACGCTCTCTTTCATCTAGTGTTTCATAAACTTTGGCATTTGTATCATCGAGAATTTTAAACGCTTTTTGTAAATACTCTTCTCCTTTTTTAGTTAATTTAAGGATATTCTGGCGACGGTTTTGTTCATTTTCTTCTCTGCTAACAAACTTTTCGCTAACTAAAATTTCGATCTGTCTACTCACTGCAGCTTCAGTCATATCCCAGTAATCGGCAATATCTTTTTGAGAGACTGCATCACTATCGAGCGCCATAAGTATCCTGAACTGAGAAAATGTAATTTTCAGATGTTCCTCTAATACTCTATCTGCGACTTTATCCATTAAAAAAACTACTTTGTGAAGATTGTAGGTGATATCGCGGCTTGTTGACATACATATATGTTAACATGTTAAGTATTGACTTGTCAAGTATGATATTTTCCTAGAATTCAGCTATTATTAAATATATATAGAATATTATGAGAATTTTTAAAGATACCTTTCAAAAATCAGTTCAAAGTCATGATGGATACTTAATCCGGTATGATGTGAGTTACGTGAGTCATAGAGATAAAGTGCTGTTTTTTGTTCACGGGCTTGGTGGAGACTTAACTGCCTGGGACAAAGATCGACTTATCATGAAGGAGTTGGGATACTCAACAATTGCCATGGACCTGCGCGGCCACGGCTTTTCTGATAGACCTGTTGACGAGGCCGCTTACTCATTGGATAATCTGGCTTTAGATATTCTTGACATAGTCAAAGCTGAACATATTCACTCCTTTATTCTGGTTGGTCACTGCTTTGGAGGAATGGTGGCAACAGTTTTTGCTGCGAAGTTTTCGAGACTCTTAAAAGCTCTCATTATTATTGATATTGGATACAAACCGCCATTTACTTCAACAAATCGAGTTGCTATCTCTCTCATAATGGCTCTACTCAAATTGCTTGCTGCATGTTTCCCCGATAAATATATTCATCAACATCAGGATTTTTCAAAGTCTCATTATGCTAACGAATGGGAGGTTAAGGACCTTGTTCAGAATATTGTCCACACATCTTTTCATAGTTATCTCGAGATATTTCATGATGCTCTTGTTGTTGATAATGAACATTTACTCAAAAAAATTACTGCACCAACCTTAATAATTACTGGTGATGAAGATAAGATTATTCCACCAAAAATTGCAAAAGAAATTCATCACCGGATTAAGCACTCCTCGATCGAGTTTATTCCTCACGCCAATCATATACTTGTATTAAATAATCCCTCCGAGTTGTGTGTCACCATGCATCTATTTCTGAAGAAATTGAAGATTTAAGAGAACTTAACTTTTACCATGCATCTCTTCAGAGATAACTTTCCTAACTCTTGTAGCCTCTTGCCTGAATTGAGATGCAGATTGATAATCTCCTTTTTTTTCATGTGCAGCAGCAAGTCGGTCCATATATGTTGGCAACACCATTGACGCAATGTAAGAGTTAAAGCTTGCCTTCTGAGAAGAACCAGAAACTTTCTGCCAAATTTTTTCTTGAGTTTTATCTGGTTCACCTGCCCAAGATAAGCCATCTTGAGGACTAGGTATTGCAGCCATGACATGTCCTTGTCCAAGACCTTTCTCCGTCATAAATTTCTTGATGAGCTCAGAAGCTCTTACTTGATCTGAGCCTGCAATATAAAAAACCATATTGTCTGTCCTTTTATCCATTCCTAAAGCACCTGCTGATTTTCCACTAAAATCTATGCCTTCATCGTACAGAATACTTGCCAAATCTACAAAATGTTTTTGAACTGCCGGGGCATCTTTAGGGTCTAATGTTAGATAGGCTCTTACTTCAGGTTCACCTGAATGTTTCCAATGTGTTTTTGACTTATTAAAGTAATACATAAACTCTTTTGTATGGATACTACCCCCAAAATGAAAACCATCTGTACCGGCCGGTCTATCAACAGCGTATGTCAGGTGTGGTTTATGATCTTTTTTTCTTTTTTCCTCGAGCTGATTTAGATAACTTACGTAATCAGAGGAACCTTTATTATTCAGTTCATACAAAGCATCACTACGTTGTTTGGAAGGGGGTTCTTTACTAAGTCGTTCAACTAATTGAGTATAGACTTTTACTCCTACCCTACCAGCTAAAGTGGGCTCATCGTCCTCACCAAACATATTGCCGCCCATTGGTGGAAAAAAGTTCTCTGGTTTCTTTGGTCTGTCGGTATCAATTGAGAGTTTTGCTGCTATCTCTTCAAATAAAACCTGCTGTTGTCTCTCCTTTGATCCCGATAAATGTGCGAGAGTTGTTCTGGCAGTATCAGGCGTTGCTGGAGGAATAGCTTTAACAGAAGGCTCCTCTTGCTGAAGTTGAGTATCCTGATTATTACGAGCACTGCTTTCTTGGTTGCCTTTCTGGTTTTCAATAATGCTTACTACTCCTGTATACGCACCATTGCCTCCGATTCGAGGAATAACCGTTGCTTTGTGATCATTATACTCAGAATGAAGTCGACTTGTCAGTCTAGCGTCATAAAGATTTGCATTAAGACCCATTACTTTTCCATTATTCATGAGCCACTCGGGCTGACCATCTTTTCCAATTTTTACAAACATCACTAACTCTTCATTTATTTGCTTGTTGTACTCAGATATATATGTCACTGCAAATCTTTTTTCCTGATAATCTCTAGTGTCTATAACCAATTCTTCAAGCTCAGTCTCATTTGCTGCATCTCCCTGTCTAGACTTCATTTCAATATCTCTTACTTCTTGAACCCTCGTGCGACTATAGGGCTCGCCATTTTTAGGTCTCAGATCATTGGCAATTCTTTCCGATCTTTCAATCCTTACCATTGCCTGATTAAAGGGGACCGCTTCTAGCTGTTTTGGAGGTAGGGTTGTTTTTTCTTCAGACATAATTGATTTTAATCCAATCCCATCTTTTCTTTGACATCTTTTACTGTTTTCGAAGCAATCTGCCGCGCTTTCTCAGCTCCATCTTCTACAACATCTTCAATGTACTTTGGATTTGCCTCAAGCTCTTTTCTTCTTTCCTGAATTGGTTTAACCTCATCATATATAGCCTCTGCAACTGCGTCTTTTATCTCAACAAACTTCAGAGACCCAGCTTCAAAATGTTGTTTATAAACAGCTCCTTTATCTGGAAGGAATAACTCTGCAAAAGCAAAAAGTGCTTTTACCCCATTGTTCATATCTCCTCCAGAAGTTGTTGCTGTCGGAATTGTGCGAATTTTTTTTCTTATTTCTTCTAATGGATCAGTTAGATTAATGTAACTGCCTTCTACAGACTTTGCCATCTTCCCCTCCCCTTTTAGCGAGGGTATATACTCACCTTTTGATATATATCTTATTGGCTCTGGAAAATCAGTCCCATATTCCTGGTTCATTTTACGGGCAATTTCTCTTGCAGTTTCAAGATGGGGCTCCTGATCAATCCCAACTGGTACTAACCCAGCTCTATAAACAAGTATGTCTGCGGCCATCAGAACTGGATAATTTAGCAGAGCCATCGTGACATTTTGAGGGTGTTGCTTAACTTTTTCTTTAAATGTCGGTAGATGTTGCATTTGAGCTACTGTAACTATAGAAGAGAGATAAAATGCCAGCTCAAGATGTTCATTTACTTCGGACTGAACAAATATAATAGATTTTTCCGGATCTAGACCTGCTGCCAAATAGTCAGTAATAACCTCTCGCCTGTTAACCCGTAATTCTTCAACTTTATAGGGAGTAGTGAGTGTGTGCACATCTGCAACCATGTACAGTGTTTCATAGTCAAGATCACTTTGAAGCTCTAACATGCCTTTTACTGCTCCAAGATAGTTCCCTAGATGAAGTCTCCCTGTCGCCCTAATACCGGATAAAACTCTCTTTCTCATATAGAATCATTATACCAAAAATTGTGAGTTATTTTTTCTTGCCATTTTGGCTGCCTATCTAAACACTAAACACCTTTCTGGTTAAAGTTATTTATGAGTCTAGGCAATAAAAAATAAGATATACTGGTATATGGCTGGCTACTCTACAACCCCTCTCGTTCAAAAACTTGGAATAAAAGAAGGCATGCAGCTTGTTCTGATAAATGCGCCACCTGAATTCCTTACAACCCTTGGAAAGCTGCCCCTTAGTGTTTCTATACTCACAACTATTCATAAAGAAGCCGAGTATATCCATTTCTTCACAACAAGCAGAGCAGAACTTGAAGAAAGCTTTTTTAGATATAAAAGTCAACTGGAGCATGAGGGGGTATTTTGGATATCGTGGCCAAAAGGGAGTTCAGGTCTTCAAACTGACCTAAATGAGAATGTAATTCGTAAAGTTGGTTTAGAAAATGGCCTGGTAGATATTAAAGTCTGTTCTATAAACGATATCTGGTCTGGGCTCAAATTCGTATATCGTATAAAAGACAGAATATAAGGCGCATATTATCTTCTAGTATATTGAATTCTGCTTATTTTATGGTATAATTCTCTCTTGATGAGAAATACTCTAAAACCCCTATTTTTATCTGCCCGCGAGCTTATAATAACAACTTATAGAAAAGTCCCGATCTTCATAGAAAAAAGGCCTCTGACCTCTTTTTTTGCAGCCCTCGGTGTCTTGCTCCTTTTAATTATAGCAAGTAACCTTATCAGGAAGCCTAAAACTACTACAACTACTCCACCTATACCAGTAAAAAAAGTAAGCGTTTATCGTATTGGGACCTCGCCCAAGGTAAAAGTTCAGGCTCAAATTGAGAAGTCTGGTGTGGTACAGATAAACTCATTAAGTGCTGGCGTCGTGCAGGCTCTCCATTTCCAGCCTGGACAACACGTCAACCGAGGAGAAGTCCTAGTCTCATTATCCACCAACTATCAAGGCGGAAATGCTTTATCAGTTCAGGCTCAGATTGTTGGTTCTCAATATAAGAACGTAGTTGATACCTATCCGGCTCAGACTGACCTTATTAATAAACAGAAAGATTTAGCCTCAAAACAAAATGAAAACGCTCAGGGTCTGAGAGATATTACAGCTCAATCTCTCGATGAAACAAAGTCATTAATCAGCCTCAACAATGATATTTTAGGGTCTTTGGACAAAAATCTTTCCCAATATACTGCTACAAACAGTGCAGGCATGAATGATCAGGCAATCCTAGCCACAAAACAACTTAAAAGCCAGTTTCAGTCGGCAAATAATCAACTTAACAGTCAGCTTAGAACTAATGAGTATAATTCATCCAACAGTAAGCCTCCAGCTGATATTGCCAATCTCCAGAAAGATATCGCGATTGCACAACTTGATCTGCAAAAAAAAACGCTTGATTTAAACAAAGAAATTACTGGCCTTCAGTTGAGACTAGCTAGAGTAAATGAAGCCACCATGTTCCCCGCAGCTCCATTTAGTGGGACAGTCCAAAGGGTATTTGTAAAAGTTGGACAAGCTGCAACACCAGGCACACCCTTGATGATTTTAGCTCAGGGATCAGAAGACGACCCAATCGTTGCTATTGCGTATGTGCCTCGTCAGATTGCCCAGAATATTTCTCCCCTTGAACCTAGCATTCTTTATATGGACAATCTTAGTTTTGACACTTACCCTTCATATATCAGCCAAGATGCAATTCAAGGTACCTTATACGGGGTATACTACCCTGTTCCAGATAACTACAACCAGTTTACGACTGAAAAAGGATTAATCTATGTTGACATTCCAATTGGTTATTTTAGTACAGGTACAACTATTCCCTTTATCCCTATTGATACCATCTATCAAACTCAGGACAGTGCCTACATCTATGTCTTAAAAAATGGTGAAGCTACGAGTAAAAAAATTACCCTGGGACAGGTGTTTGGAAGCTTTGTGCAAGTTATTGGAGGTCTAGAGAAAGGTGACATGGTTATTTCAGATAGGAATGTCATCGCGGGTGACAAAGTTGTCGAGAAGTAAAGTTATGAAAAAACAAATTAGCTCCTATCTCCGATCTCTCAGGTTTGACCCGAGACTTAACAATACTCTTCAGGCAAAGTATTTAGTCAATTTCCGGCTCGTATTTCTTTTTATAATTCTCATTGTTATCCTAGGAATTTCAAACTATATCTCAATTCCCCGCAGGCTTAACCCAGAAGTTAAAATTCCTATTGTCACCATAATCACTGCCCTCCCAGGAAGTAACCCTCATGACGTCGAGTCCCTTGTAACAATCCCATTGGAGGACAAATTGACAAGCATTAAGGGATTAGACAGCCTAACTTCAACATCTACTGAGGGAGTTTCCGCAATTACTCTCCAGTTTTTATCAAATATAGATAGTGATAAAGCCCGTGAAGATGTACAATCTCAGGTTGATACGGTTACGCTGCCTTCGGAAGTTAAGACACCGTCAGTAAGTAAAGTTGACTTCGAAAATCAGGCAATACTTAGTTTTATCGTTAAATCAAAATCGGATATCCCTTCACTTATGAAGTTCTCCACTATTCTTAAGGACCGAATAAAAAATCTGCCTAGAGTAGATCACGTGACTATGTCCGGTTTTAATGACCAGGAGATTACGATCGTTCTTGATACCTTAAAAATGAAAGAGTTTGGGATTACTCCTCTACAGCTTTCCCAGTCAATTTCGAAGGCGACCCATGCTTATCCAGCGGGAACGATCTCAACAGGGTCTTCTACAATTGCATTATCTATAGATCAACAGATTACCTCCATTGAGGATATCCGCAATATGCATATCAGTATTGCAGGTCAAATTGTGAAGTTATCAGATATATCGACGATTAGCGAAACAGCAAAACTTAATCAAAAATCAACGTTTTATGCAAAGAAAAACGGCCCGGCTGAAAAAGTTGTGGAGTTTTCTATCTTTAAATCAAACTCCGCAAACATTGATGCTGCTGAGCAAGATGCTCGGAAGGTTATCGATGTCTCACTTAGAGAGTATCATTACCAATTTCAGGTTGTGGAGGTTGTAAACTACGCCAAAGATATTACTAAACAGTTTGACGACTTATTTAAGGAGTTCGGCTCAGCAATTCTGTTAGTTTTCATTAATCTTTGGCTATTTTTGGGCCTCCGCCAAGCCTTTATCTCCTCTGCAACTATTCCCTTGACTTTCTTTTTAACTATAACCGTCATAAACATTCTCGGCTTGTCGCTTAACTTTCTTACATCCTTTGCATTCTTAATAGCCCTGGGTTTGTTAATAGACGATACCATAGTCACAGTCGCAGCAATGACGAGATACTACTCAACGCAGAAATTTACTGCTAAAGAAACTGGCCTACTTGTGTGGCGCGACTTTATAGTTCCTCTTTGGTCAACAACAATTACCACGATTTGGGCATTCGTTCCTCTCCTTATCGCAACTGGAATTATCGGTGAGTTTATCAAATCCATCCCCATCGTTGTTACGGCCACGATGCTTTCGTCAACTACAGTCGCAGTTTTCATCACTATCCCTTTGATGATTATTATTCTCGATCCACAGATTCCATATCGTGTAAAAATTTTCCTGCGCGTGCTTGCATTCTTGATTGCTCTCTTTATTATCTATCTCCTTCTGCCAAAAACATTTTTACTTCCATTTCTTATCATCTCTATTATTGCTCTCATCTATGTTTTTCTAAAAACCCGCAATGTCTTAGTTGAAAAGCTAGGAGTTTACACAGATAGACTCTCATGGAAAGCTTCTTTTATTTCGAGGGCAAAGTCAATCACCGAGCACGGTCTTTTAAACACTGAAGTCCTGAGTGAAAAGTATATGCGACTTATTGATAGAATACTTCTTTCGAGATCTGCCAGAAGAAACTGTATTATCGCGATCATTATTTTTGCTGTTGTCGCATACTTACTTGTTCCTTTGGGATTTGTCGTGAATGAGTTTTTTCCGAAAGCTGACAATACCGTGGTTTACGTTGGCGTTGAGCTTCCATCTGGTACAGATACAAAAACTACTTCAAACTATGCGATTGAGTTATTAAACGTGCTTAAAAAAACACCTGGTTCGGACTTTGCTATTGCACAGACAGGTATTGCACCACCAACAGGAAGATTTAGCGGTGGCGGTGGTGATACGAATATATTCCTTATCACTCTCCATCTTGTTCCTCTCAAAGAAAGATCCAGCTCTATTGAGATCTCAGAAAGCTTAAGAAAAAAGTACCAGTCATACACACCTGGAAAACTCTCGGTGGTTGAACTTTCGGGCGGACCTCCAGCCGGAGCTGATGTCCAGATCAAACTACTCGGTGAAAATTTACAAACTTTAGATCAATATGCAAACCAGTTTGAGGAGTTTCTAAAAAAACAGCCCGGATTGGCAAATGTTGACAAATCTATCCAGTCTGGAACAAGTAAGTTGGTTTTTGTGCCGGATCCTCTCAAATTATCGGCAGTAGGATTAACGGCTGACTCAGTTTCTTCATGGTTAAGAACCTATGCCAGTGGCTCGAAATTAGATACTTTAAAAATTGGAGGAAATGATACTGACATTACACTACGCATGAGTTCTTCAAATTTAAGCCCTGAAGAGCTTGGAAGTATTGCTATTCCGGCTACTGTTGGTCAGCCTAATTCAGGTGAGCCTACAAATTCATCTGCGGTTCCCCTTCTATCACTCGGATCGTTCCGACTGGAAACAAATCCAACAACTATCTCCCGAGAGGATGGTAAAAGAACAATTTCGGTTATTGCGACTACTAAAAAAGGTTTTTCAACTACAACAGAAAATCAAAAATTACTCGCCTTTGCAAAAACTCTTAACCTACCCGCTGGTTACACCTGGACCACCGGAGGAGTTAACGAAGAGAATCAGAAGTCTATTCAATCAATTCTCAACGCAATGCTCCTCTCAATGCTGTTAATTTTAGTGACCATGGTGATCGAGTTTAGATCGTTTAGGCAAGCTTTAATTACTATTTTGGTAATCCCTCTGGCTATCCCGGGTGTATTTTATATATTTGCATTAACCGGCACTCCTCTCTCATTCCCTGCGTTAATAGGAGTTCTTGCTTTGTTCGGAATTGTGGTCACAAATGCAATTGTTGTGGTAGAAAAAATTAACGATAATCGTAAAGAAGGGATGCCCCTCCGTGAAGCTATAGTTGACGCTGCCGGTAGCAGACTTGAGCCAATTCTTCTGACTTCTATTACCAGTATTCTAGGACTTATCCCCATTACCCTTTCTGACCCATTGTGGAGAGGGCTAGGAGGTGCGATCATCTCAGGTTTACTCTTCTCAGGAATTATAAAACTTTTCTTTGTCCCTATTGTTTACTATATCTGGTATGGAGGAGAAAAATCCGAACTTTCTAAATAACAATATATTATATATAATTAATCGCATGTCCATTCTGAAGGATAGTAAAGAAATGATGCTCTATCTGAAAACGCACCTTTTAATTTTCTTAATAATCCTTACCGGATCTTTTGTTGCCTTAAGCTTTATTATTCCTAATGGTGATATAAACTGCCTAAATGGAGCCTGCGGCCTTCATATTGGTGAGTGGCACTTTCATGATGCTATGTGGCATATAGCCTTAGCAGAGATAGCATTTAAAACATTTCCTTTTATTAATCCCATTTATTCCGGAGCTTTACTCCATGGATATAACTTTCTTCTTGATATTATTATTTTTGCTATTTCGAAAACCGGTATTTCAGCTTTCTTTATCTTCTTCAAATTACTTCCTATTACGACATCTCTACTGTTTGCTTATTTTTCTCTCTACTACGCGCTTAAAGAAAGTAAAAAACCACTATTTGTTGGATCTCTTCTATTTTTCCTCTATTTTGGTGCTTCAATGACATATATTTTGACTTTTTACCACCATGGCGATATTGACTCAAGTGTCCTAAGGGGTTTCCCGGTTGTATCATCAATCCAGCCAGGAACGGTATTTCTTAATATTCAGTTTGCACTTACTCTTCCTATCTTTCTCTATATGTTGAGTTTTTTCAAAAAGAAAGTATCTTTGAAACAGGCTGTAATTTTTGGAGTCCTTCTTTTTATATGTACAGGCCTAAAATTTTATGGAGGAGTCTTGATGCTTCTCATGTTGTATTTATATGAATTCTTGACGCTACTCCAAGAAAAAAAACCTCTTCCTTTCTTTATAAAGAGTAGCATTTATACCTTATTTTTAATTACTAGTGTCATCTTTTTTTATGACCCTTTTTATCACTCAAATATCAGCGTGCCTCTTTTTTCTTTTTCGCCCTTTGCAATGATTCATACTCTGATTGAGACTCCAAAACTTTTTTATAATGAGAAGCTCGTACTTGCAAGATACTACCTTTATGCTAGAAAATTCTCTCCCAGATTACTTGCAATAGAGACCTATACATATCTGTTATTTTTAGTAATCAACTATGGAAGCAGATTACTAAGTCTCATTTATATTTTAAAGAAAGCAGTTACCAGAAAGTTAACAAAAGAAGAAATAGTTCTTTTATTCGCAGTTATTATTGCTACATTAATACCAACTCTCTTTGTACAAAAAGGTGTGTGGTTTAATACTATGCAGTTTTTATATTATGGAGTCTTCTTTATGAACTTTTTTGCTGCAAAGTTTTTATTTGAGCTTCTGCAATCAAGAAGAGTGACTGTGTTAGTTTTGGCTGTTATTATGATCGCCCTTACAATCCCAAACTCTATTGAACAGTTACGCTTTGCATATTTACCCCAGAAAATAGTGCCAACAGATGATATAAAAGCTCTTCAGTTTTTAAAAAACTCAAAACCAGGAGCTGTCTTTTCAATTCCAGTAGCAGAAGGTACCGCATATATTGCCGCTTTGTCAGCCCATCCGATGTATCTTGCAAGTACACAAATTCTTGATAACACCGGTGTGGACTTTAAAGAAAGGCTTGCTAAACTCAAAAATGCATCTGATGTAAATATTGAAAAACTTCAGGTAAAGTACTTTTACCTTCACAAGAAAGACCCGGATTTTTATGTCTATACCATAAAAATCCAGTCTAGTCTTCACTTCAAAAAAATATATGAAAATGCAGATATTGTAATCTATTCAAGAATATAATCTTGATTAACTTACTTATGGACTATTTTCGAAGTACTGGTAAACAGCTTTAGAGACTTGGGCAATCGTCTCAACCGCATCTGGAGGGTACTCACTTTTTGTTAATATTACGACAATATAGTCCCCTTTTTCAGAGAGGATGATCCCAGCATCATGTGTAAATGTGTCCAACTCACCAGTTTTATGCGCCACAACAGACTCCTCAGGTAGATATTTTGGCAGTTTTCCATTGAGCCTCTGATTCTTCAGTAATGTTAGCATCTTAGTAGTGTACTCTTCACTCGCAAGTTGGCCTTTATAAAGAGTCTCTAGAAACTTTGCAATATCCGCGGGTGTAGTTTTTGGCGGTTGACTAAATGATGAGTCATCGAAGTGATTATTCTTTAGAAACTCTTTTACATTAGAAAAGCCAACCCGATCTGAGAGTAGTAAAGCTGCCGTATTATCTGAGACTGTTATCATTTTGTCGAGAGCATCATGGACTGTAAACTGGACGATCCCCCCTTGAATATCCCCCTCATCAGAAGAGATGTTATATGTATGATACAAAGCTCCAGCATCTTGGGAAACAGATTCTTCCTCGGATAGTTTTCCATCTTTTATCTGTTTGTAAGCTAGTGCCATTATCCAGAGTTTATAGAGACTGGCAGACTCAAAAACCTGGTGATCATTTAAGGAGTAACTTTCCTCTGTTTTAAGATTTTTTATGATGATACCAAATGAACCTTTTTTATTTGCAATTTCCTTATCGACTATCTCTTTCAAATTTGGATGCCGCTCTACCGGAGGTTGAGTCACAGTTGGAGTAGGAGCTGTTGCAATGTATGCTGCAGCAGGTTTAAAACTTTGTTTCTCAGTTTTATTTCTACTGGTAATGATTGTCGATGTAAATAAAAAAGCTACCAAAACTCCTAGTAAAGGAAGAGCCATGGGGAGAATTTTTATATCAATCGCCTTGGTCTCATAGTTTTCATTTGAGTAGTAGTAGACTTTTGGAGTATACCCGTTAGGTCTGTTAAAAATTGCATTGACATTAAGAGCCATTTTAAAATTATATATTAATTTAAAGTAAAAAAATGGGAATAGGATGATGGGACGCTAAATTCACTTCCTCCTAGAATACTCGATATGATAGGTTTTGACAATCCTTCTTATCTTTTGGTTCAACAGTAGCTTAAGCCCATTATATCGAGGCTCTAAAAATTTACGGTTTCCGCTTTTACTTAAAATAGCAGGATGACAGATTACTTCTGTCACTCCATCAGGTAGTTCCTTTAATAAATTTTCAAATCTTTTCTCATTAAAATGCGGATCCCAACTAATATCGATTATTTGTTCTACATCGTAGTACTCTTTAGCATTACTGAAAAATCTACTGTCAATAAAACATAAAAACAAGATTATAAACTGTTTGAATGAGCGCAATTTTCTTAAGGAGAATATGAGTTTACTGAGCCGGAATGGTCTACATCGAGGCGCTTTAATGTCATTTTTTTTAACAAATTTAATAAGAAGTTTAAAAATCGATGGATAAAGATGGACATGGTGGTGACTGTCTATATGGCTGATTTTGATACCTGTTCTCTTAAGTTTTTCAAACTGCATATTTGTTTCAACTTCCACTTCTGAATACTTAACCTTCCGTGTAAGTAAGTTGATAACAAAACCTATCCAGTGAAAAAAATGACCATCCTCACGGATGAGTGTACTCGTCTGGTTACTAGTGGAAATTGGCATGCCTTCTGTTAAGTTCAAATGAAGTCCGACAGATACCTCTTGATGTTTTTTTAAGTATAGTACAGCTTCATTGAAATAAGGCATATTGACCATCACGGAGACACTTTTTATGACTCCTGCCTCAACTCCTTTTTTAACCCCTTCATTCACTTCCCTACTCATGCCAAAGTCATCGGCATTTACTATTAAAGTTTTCATAAATAATACATAAGAATATCATGAGACTTCCAATAAATAAAGGAAGAAATTCGCGGATAAAGAGACTAAAAAGATAAGAAAAGCTACTTTTTTGAAATTATCTTTTATTGAGTTTTTTCATCTAAAGAAAGGATTAGTTTCCTGGTTTCCCCGAGCATGCCTCCCCAGCCCATCCACGAACCTTCTGCAAAGTAAACAGTTTTGAGTTCGCCTTTTTCCTGATACTCGATACGAATCCATTTTGTAGAAAGAGCGACAGCCACCCCAAAGATATTTCCAAGAACCAGACCTATCAATAGGCTAAATGGTTCTACGAAAAGTAATAATATGAAAAATATATTTATGATAATATAGCTAACTATAGGTATTTTTTGCCCAGTTAGAGCCACTGATTGTATATTGCTTCTCTCTATTTCAATAAGAATTGTATTACTTTTGAACTGTATTCTATCCGTGGTTATTGATAACTCTCCTTTATCGTCATATACGATAAGTTTAGTCAGACTCTTGATTCTTCTTTCAGTTGCATACCAGACAAAGTGTCGGTTATTCCCATATATAATTAATAGAGTGATTATAATAAAAAAATACTAACCAGGTTAGTCTACATGCTATAATATTAGTATGAATGTATCAATCGAAATATTTGGAGCACAACCCTACCTCTTGATATAAAGATGACTTTCATACCTACAGGGAAGTCCCGCTTGATAGTTCATTGAGATGATCTAGGGAGAATCCTCCACTCCCAACCACGTACACTTTATACAGAATGGTTCACTTACAGGTCTGTCAATTTCTTGAGGGGAACGGCTTGTTATTTTTCTTAGAAATTACCATCCATTCCAAGACTCTACATAGGCCTACTTATATGGTGTAGAAGGATTGCTTTTTTATTCTAACCAGGACGCTAGAAGGCTAAAAAATAGATTTTTTTTCTTGGGTTATATTTTATGGATGTGTATTTCTATTTGTATTCTTTGCATCTTTTTTAGTGATAGTTAAATAGCTAACAAAGAAGATAATCAAAACTGCTAAGATCATACTAATCCATCCCTGTCCTAAACCCAAGCCCCCTAGACTATGCGATCTGCCAATCCAGTCTGCAAATGAGGCTCCAAGCGGTCTAGTTAAAATATATGCAGCCCAGAAGGAGAAAATTCCATTTAGTCCTAAACACCAATAAGCCAAAACCGGAATTGCAAATAATATAGAAAAAAGTATTCCTGAGTAAAAGTACCCTAAACCTAAAGTTGTTGCAGTCATGTCACCAACTGCCGTACCTAGCGCAAATGTTGTAAGTACAGTCGCCCAATAAAACATCTCCCGACGACGAGTATTTATGCTATGGATTGATAGCGTTTTCTCGCTTTTATACCAAAGCATAAAAATAATGGTAAGTGTGATCATAAAAAAGATGGCTGACACTATATAAGGGATGCCTAATCCAATATGTAACACATCAGCTGCCATAGTACCAAAGATTGCCACCATTGCCGCAGCTAACCAATAAATCCACGCTACATAACGACGAACTGAGAACTGAAGTACTAATGCAGCTACAATAGCAATCCCTCCTATAGCTACAGCAAAGATAGGATTGAGCTCATGGACTAAGTAATCTGAAAATGTCTCCCCCATCCCAGTTGTTAACAATTTAATAATCCAAAAAAAAATTGTAATTTCTGGGACTTTATTTAACGGCTCTTTAAATAGAATATCACTTGATGTCTTTGAATTCTTAGTGATTTCCATATTTATTTAGGTGTAATTATTTTCGCTTGTTATATCAGATTATCAGCAGGTACTAAATCCTTTTTCGTGATGGCAAGATAGATGACTGAAATTAAGATCGCAGAAAGGAAAAGAATACTTGTTACAACGGTACCTAAACCTATACCACCATTATCATGAGCTTGAGATAAATAATCGCCTATAGAAGCGCCTAAAGGTCTGGTCAAAATATATGCAATCCAGAATGCAAGTACCGCATTCAATTTAAACTTTACATGAGCGATAGTAACAACTGCGATCAGTCCACCAAACATAACTGCAGATAATAAGTACCCTAATTTAAATGATTCTGCCACTAAGTCTCCTGCAGCCGTGCCCAAGGCAAAAGTAAATAGAATGGCAAGCCAGTAGAAAGCTTCTCTTTTCCGGGTAAAAATTGAATGAATTGAGAGAGTTTTTTCACTCGCATACCAAGCCGCGAAGATTGCAGCTAACATAATACCAAATATAATTGTGGTTGTTTGTAGTGCGATACCAAAGTTATCTATAAGATTATCAGTAATTAAGGTTCCGACAACACTAATTAAAACAACGGCAAGCCAATAAATACCAGGTACATATTTTCTTGACTTCATCTGAAAAAAAAGAGTAATGATCAATAAACTCCCCATCACTAAAGTTGTCCCAGATAGACCGAGATGTAAGCTGGAATTCAAAAAATCTGCAGCAGTCTCACCAACTGTAGTGCACAGAACTTTAATAATCCAAAAAAATATAGTGATCTCAGGCACTTTATTAAGCATCTGAGTGCCGATTGTATTAACTTTATTCTGTTCTCTATTATGTATCGATTTCATACGAGAATTATATCTGTATTAAGATGGGAATAACATGAGAATTCTCCTTCTCATCATCTTATCATATTACTCACAGTATAATAGGCAGTATGCAGATACTCGTAGTTGAGGATGAAGAAAAAATAGCAAACTTTTTAAGAAGAGGTTTTTTAGAAGAAAGCTATAGTGTTGACATTGCGACAGATGGAGAAGAAGCACTCTATAAATTTGATATCAACTCATATGACTGTGTGCTTCTTGATCTTATGATCCCTAAAGTTGATGGAATACAAGTATGTCGAACAATTCGCACAAAAAATACTAATATCCCAATTCTAATTCTTACTGCAAAAGGCACTGTTGAAGATAAGCTAAATGGCCTCGATGCAGGTGCCGATGACTACTTGACAAAACCTTTTTCTTTTCATGAGTTATCTGCTCGGATTAGGGCTCTATTAAGACGTGGTAAGAAAGGAGATCCAGTTATATTGACTATAGGAAATCTCTCTTTAAATCCTGCTACTAGAGTGGCAATAAGAGGTAACGAAACAATTCATTTAACTGCTCGTGAGTATGCGCTCCTAGAGTATTTCCTTCGCCATCCCAACCAGCTACTTACAAAGACCGAAATGTTAGAGCATGTATGGGATTATAACTATAATGGATTGTCTAATATTGTTGAAACATATGTAAAGTATCTCCGTAAGAAATTACAAACCAACTCTCATGACAAAGATTTAATCCATACTATGAGAGGTTCAGGGTATATATTAAAATCTGAATAAGATTATGTTTAAGCAGGCACTACTAAAACTAGCACTATTATATTCAATACTCTTTTTGATACTTTTTTGGGTTTTTAGTTCAGGATTGTATGTGTGGATGAATAATTCGTTTGGAGAAGGATATATTAGCCAAATTCAACAGCGGAAGGGAGTTGATCAGGATGCAATAAGCAAAAATACTAAAGTTGTAACTATAGCCGGAGATGTAGCTCTTGACCAACTTAAAAACATTCTTATTATCCTGAACAGTAGTTTGCTTTTTATAATTCCAATTTTCTCCTGGTTTTTAGCTAGACGTACTCTTTCACCTTTACAGGTAATTCATGAGCAGCAAAAACAATTCATATCTGATGCTTCCCACGAGATGCGAACTCCCCTATCTATAGTCAGTGGTGAAATTGAAGTAGCGCTTAACAAAAAACGAACAGTTAATGAGTATAAAAAAACCTTAGTTAGTACTAAAGAAGAAACTGATAGGTTATCAATTCTTGTAGAGAGCTTATTATTTTTAGCCCAAACGGATAAAAAAATTATTACCTCTTTTGATCCAGTTGACGTGACAGATCTACTTAGTAGTATTGTTAACTCGCTTCAATTAAAAAGTGATGCAAGAGAAATACAAATCAGAATTGATGTTCAAAATGTAAGTTCTCCTATAGTAAAAGGTAATTCTGATCTTCTCCGTCAACTATTTTATAATCTTATTGATAATGCACTTATATACACGTCAAATAAAGGTGGAATTGCAATAAGTTTATCTCAATCTGATAATAATGTGGCTATTGCGATTACAGACACAGGTATAGGTATCCACGAAAAAGATCAACAGAAGATATTAGAGCGGTTTTATAGAGTAGATTCGTCTCGCTCACAAACAAAAGGATATGGTTTAGGTCTTGCGATTGTATTAGCTATTCTTAAAAAACATCAAGGAAAACTAAAAATAAGATCTAAAGTTAATAAAGGGTCTACTTTTACCGTGTTTCTCCCTAAATTCTAACTCCCTATCTATTTTCATCTTGTTCCCATTATCAGCTCAGTATACTGTATTTATGAAAGGAGGAGAAAATATGAAAAAAATAATTATTCCTGTTGCCGGACTCGCAATGCTTTTATTGGCAGTCGGTTTCGGATCTAGATTAAATAATCAGGATGCTGCTCATGCACAGTCCACCACTATACAAAAGGTAAAACAAGTTGAACCAGATATGGAAACAAATGATGACACAATAAATCCAGGTCAATCTAAGTCTGCACAAAAAAAAATTGATCAAAATGAGAATGAAAAATCTGGGGTAGATACAGATAGTCAGAAGGAAGATACAAATTGAGATGTTTTCGCAAATTAAAGAAACGAGGGAGTAATCTCTCGTTTTTTATATGGAATGAATTTTAATCCAATCCATAAATCTATTACTAATAGTAACTCTGATATAATATAGCCATGTACTCATTAAAAATCGGAATCGGCGGTCTTCCAAATGTCGGAAAGTCAACACTTTTTAACGCCCTCCTCCAGAAACAGATTGCATTCGCAGCAAACTATCCATTTGCAACAATTGAACCCAACGTTGGAGTTGTCGAAGTTCCCAATGAACGACTACCAGTTCTAGCTAAAATCGTTAGAACTGAAAAAATTATCCCTGCGATTGTTGAGTTTTATGATATTGCAGGACTTGTTAAAGGTGCTTCGAAAGGAGAAGGTCTCGGCAATAAGTTTTTATCTCACATCAAAGAAGTCGCAGCCATCGTGCATGTTGTCAGGCTTTTTGAAGATGGTGACATTATCCATGTTGCAAATAAAATAGATGCTTTATCAGATATTCAGACCGTTGACACAGAACTCATTCTTGCAGACTTGGAAACTCTCAGTAGGCAACACGAGCCAAAAATGAATGCTACGAAAGATCAGTTGGCAGCATATAAAGTAGTTAAGATCCTTAAGAAAAAACTCAATGAAGGTTTACCAGCTAGAAAAATCGAGTTAGATGATGAGCAAAAGGGATTAATTCAACAGCTAAATCTTCTAACAATGAAACCGATTTTTTATGTCTTTAATGTTTCTGAGGATCAACTAGCAAAACATACTGAAATAGAACAACAGATCAACAAAGTATTAAAAGAAATGAATGATGAAGGTATTGGTTATATTTACCTCTGCGCAAAGCTCGAAAACGAAATTGTGAGCTTCTCCCCTTCTGAGCAAAAAGAGTATCTTCAACAGTTCGACTTGCAGGAAACAGGCCTCAATAGATTAATAAAAAAGGCCTATGAAATTTTAGGGCTTATCTCATTTTTAACCGCGGGAGAAAAAGAAGTCAGAGCTTGGACTATACCATTAGGCACATTAGCTCCACAAGCAGCCGGCACTATTCACACAGACTTTGAAAAACACTTTATAAAAGCTGACATTGTAGCTTTTGATGACTTTGTTTCCACAAATGGCTGGGTAAAGGCCCGAGAACAGGGCAAAGTTCAGATTGTTGGCAAGGACTTTATGATGAAAGACGGTGAAGTTGTTGAGTTTAAGGTTGGTGTATAGCCCTTTTTTTGTGTTATAATCTCCAGATAAGCAGTCTACCCCATTAGATAAATACTATGCCAGAAGAAAAAGAACATTTTCATATTCATTTACCACACCACCATGAACAGCATCCTCCCCTTTTGTCTAACACCACATGGGAAGTGGTACAGTTAGCCCGCCATCCTCAACGTCCACATAGCCTCGACTACTTCAAAGGACCACATCGGATTTTATCTGACTTTGTGGAGCTTCATGGTGATAGAGTGTATGGAGATGACCCGGCAATTGTCGGTGGAGTCGGAGTTTTTGAAGGCCAGACTGTGATGGTCATCGGTCATCAGAAAGGCCATACGACAAAAGCAAATATCGCCTGCAACTTTGGAATGCCCAAAGCCGAAGGATTTCGTAAAGCAGAACGCCTTATGAAACAAGCTGCTCGGTTTGACTACCCTATTTTGACTTTTCTGGACACACAGGGAGCAGATCCATCAAAAGAATCTGAAGAGAGAGGGATTGCTCAAGCAATTGCTAAAAACCTAGCAGTCATGCAGAGTATTGAGGTTCCTATTATTGTAACTGTAATTGGAGAGGGAGGTAGCGGTGGGGCTCTGGGAATCGGGATTGGTGACCGAGTATTAATGTTAGCAAACTCAATTTTTACCGTGGCTAGCCCCGAACCCGCTGCTGCGATATTATGGCACGACGCCAAACAAGCTGCTGCAGCAGCTGAAGCAATGCGCATTACTGCTCAAGATAATTTAAACTTCGGGTTTGCCGCTGAAATAATTCCTGAGCCAGAGGGAGGAGCTCATATGAACCACTCTGCTACCATAAAAGCCGTACGAGAAGCTATCTCACGTCATCTGACTGAGATACAGACAACATACGATCTACGATCAGAAAAAGGCAAAAGGCATCTAGTCGTAGATCGTAGACAGAGATATAAAAATATGGGAGCTTTTACCGATATTCCTCCTAATAATAATTCAACTTGACCGTAGATATCTCAAGTATGCCCTTGGGAATCTCAAAGCGGAAAATAGAGAAAAAATAACTCCTTGATATCCATCCAAAATACCTTTGTGCCTTATCTGAGTAAGGAAAAACCAGCTTAGTGGTTTTATTAAAATAAAGTCAACGCTAGTAATGAGGTTCTTCTTTATCTTACCCTGTCTCATTTCATCAACGATTAAATTTATATATCGGGAGTTTCTTTCTATGTATCTTTTAAATGTCGGAGAGTCATAGTGATACAGGTCATTTTGAAGCCAGCCGACTCTCCCTTCAACCTGCATGACCTCATGTACACTTTTTGCTGGTAGATGAGCCTTGCCCTTTTTTACGAGGCGGATTGCGCCATCTGGATATACGCCACCATACTTTAAAAATTTTCCTAAAAAGTAATTCAGTCTAGGTAGATAAAAGGCGACATACGGACCTTCTTCCTCACCTACTCTGCCATCTCGTTTATCTATAAGTTTCTGATGTTTCAAAAACAGTTTTTTGCTCGGCAGGCCCTCTTCATACTTAGTTACGTAATCATTCGTCATTGCAATCACTTCTTTAATCTCGCTTGCTAGTGCAGGGCTCACAACCTCATCAGCATCAAGCTGTAAGATCCACTCCCCTTTCGCCCCGTCCATCGCTTTTTGTTTATTAATATGAAAGATTGGGTGATTGTCTGCAACTATTACTTTAGCTGAGTTTTTTTTTGCTATCTCAACGGTATTATCAGTTGAACTTCCATCTACTACTATAATTTCGTCTGCGATACCCTTCACAGCAGCCAGGCACCGACCAATAGTGGCTTCTTCATTATATGTGGCTAGACAGACTGAGAGTTTCATAGAATCTATTATAATATATCTGAATTAATTGGTTTTGATATAATATCTTCATGCTCAAGATCGTTAGTGTTCCCAATAAAATTCTAAACTCGCCAACCAAGCCTGTAACGAAGTTTGATGGGCCCCTTAAAAAACTTGTTATTGACATGGAAGAGACACTGATAGCGCAGGTTGATCCTCAAGGAGTTGGACTGGCCGCAACACAGATCGGTCAGAGCCTCTCTCTATTCATTATGAGGCCAGACCCAGATAGCGATACAAAAGTTTTTATCAATCCCAAAATTTTAAGTTTTGCTCAAAAAGTTCCTAACGAAGTGACTGCAAAAAGAAAACGAAAGAAGAATACTCCTCTTGAAGGTTGCCTCTCTATTCCCCGAATTTGGTCTCCCGTTAAAAGAGCATATAAGGTCCTGGTGGAATATCAGGATAACGGCGGCAAAGTATTTCAAAACTGGTTTGAAGACTTTGAGGCAGTTATAGTCCAGCATGAAGTAGATCATCTTAACGGCATTCTTTTTACCCAGCGGGCATTAGAGCAAAATACCCAGTTATTTGAAGAAAAAGATGGTGAGCTTGAGAAGATAGACTCAAATCTTTAGACAGTTGCAACTGGAGTTTCAGCTTCAACCTTATAGTGGGCGAGCTTTAAAAATGGCCTTTTCCCGTCATTCATATCTTTTTTAACTCTTTTAAGACATTTATTGCAGAGTTTTATCCGTTTTTCTTCTGAATCCTCAACAATAGTTACATTCTGAAGGTTAGGTAGAAAAATCCGCTGAGTTTTAGGAGCTCTTTTTTTCCATCGTCCACCAGCAACACCTCTGTGGTGAGTATGGGAACGACCGTATAAAGCGCCTTTTTCGCAGTGATAACAAATCATAGGATAATAAACAGTAGCTTTAAAATAAGCTCTTTTTATGTTAACATAGAACTATCAGAAAATCAATCCCAAGATTGGAATATTACCTATGATCCAAACCTTATTTAGCAACCCTTTAGTGTTCGTTCTATCCTTATTTGCTTTGATCGTCTCTGTCACTATACATGAGTTTTCACATGCACTGGCGGCAGATAAACTTGGTGATCCCACTCCCCGACTTCAGGGCAGACTGACATTAAACCCTCTCAAACATCTTGATCCGCTTGGTACAGTCATGATTTTGCTTATCGGTTTTGGCTGGGGCAAGCCTGTTACCTTTGATCCATTTAATCTACAAAATCCTAGGAAAGATGCAGCACTTATCTCAATTGCCGGCCCTGTCTCTAATTTTATTTTGGCTTTAATACTCTCTATTCTGCTTAGACTGTTCATATTTCTACATATAAATTTTTTAATTATTATAGGATTTTTTATCTTCGTGCCAATTATCAAGTTATCTGTACTGTTGGGCATATTCAATCTCATACCTATTCACCCCTTAGATGGGTTTAAAGTCGTTGGCGGAATACTTCCGCGAGAACAAGCTGACGAGTGGTATAGTCTTCAAAAGTATGGGATGATCATCCTTCTCTTTCTTATCTTTCCCCTAAACGGGAGGACATCGATGTTAGATATATTATGGAAACCTGTCCAGATGTTTATTCTTCCTCTTTTCCTTCCCTCATTTTAAACCCAGTCTTTATGAAGAAAAATCTTAAAGAAATTTGCCGGAAATTTACCGGCAAACTCATCGGGACCTCTATAATGAAGCTCTATGTATGTGAGACAATCTCTTTCATGCCAGATGATATTACTGAGTTTGTAACCCAGAACTGCTGGTTTCTGAGTTCCATGGAAAATGCCTGGGCCTTTACTTTTACGGGTAACGACCTTGCAGATAAGCATCTTATTTTTTTGAGTGACGACCTATTACTACAGCGGGTTGAACAAATCAGATTTATCATTGCTCACGAAGTCGGCCATGTAGTACTTGGACACCGGAACTCGGTCATGGTTAGACAAAGCAAAAAAGAAATACAAAAGCAGGAAAAAGAAGCCGATACTTTCGCTCAAACTTACCTTATCATGGAGTAGGACTAGCCGCAGCCTTGCGCAAACACCTTATATAGTCCTGAGTACTACATCCCTGGCCAAACTTCGTTTTTATTGTGCTGCAGCTTGTATATTTACAGCTGGCTGCTGTTGGAGCAGTTGTTACAGAATTGTTGCCTGAAGTGGAATTAGGAATGACCAAATGTTGGACTGGTGTTGCCGACAGTGTCTTGGCGGGAATTGTTAGTTTTGGTTTGGCGGACGAGGTTGCATCCGATGTACCGTCAGTGGAAGATGTACTAAAAGACCATGGCACACCATCGTTGTCAAAACATGAACTCCCTATCTGAATTCTAAAGTAGTACGTCGCGCCTGCCTGCAGCCCCTCAATTGTTTTAGAGTGGTCCGTCGTCGGGCTTTCTTCAGGCGCATAGTCAGGAGTAGCCTTCGAGGCAGAGTCGGTTGTCTTGCAGCTTAAAACAGCATCCATGTTGTTTGAGTAAAGAATTTGCCCCTGGTCAGACGAACCTGTTGTCCATGTGATTTTAACTGAGTTTGGAGAGTTGGGGCTGATTGTTACATCTAGAGGTTTATCATCACTTGCCTTTGTCAGTCCTCCCCTACCTAAAAGCACAACAATCACTAAAGCAGCTACTACCAGACCAATGAGAATTGGAATTTTTTTCGAAATATGCATTTTAGGCGGAATCGGTGTTGTGTCCATATTTTAGAGTAAAATTTTTACAATACCTCCTACTAAGACTAGCAAAACTCCTAACACTGTAATCGATGTCAAATTTGAGACTGTACCTGTGTCTGGAAGCTTTGTGAGAGGTGTTGGCGTAGCTAATATGCTCGGTGCAAGAGTTGGTGTTGCAGTCGGCGTAGAACTACCTCCAATTCCACCAGTAACAGTTGCTGTTTGATTTGAACTACATACAAGTACATTGGTTCCGTCGATATTGGATGGCTCATACTTAATAACTTTAGAACTTGTACCTGAGTTAGCATCACAGTAATACTGGACGGCTGTTGAGGCATTCTTTAAAACAACGAAAGTAATCGTTGCAATAGTTCCGTCGCCTGTTTTAGATGATGCCACATCATTGACTGTACCATAAATAGAGACTTTACCTGGTGTTTGAGAGTTAGTTACTGATGGAAAGTATGTGCCGGGAGTTATGCTTTGGACCTGAAGAGCTGTTGAGTCGTATGTTACAATCGCATCGGTGCTTGAAATAGTGCTTGAGCCAGGACTTACAATGACTGCAGCATCAAAAGTACTCCCTACTTCTGCTGAGTAAGATGGCAGGTCAAATTTTAATGCAGCATTGGACACAGCAAATATAGGTGCCACGTTTATGAAAACGCCTATGATTGCTGCGAGAACGATAGCTATTTTTTTTAGTTTCATTTCTTTATAAAATTTTAACCGACACTGAGTTTAGGTTTGGTTTAAACTCGTAGTATTTCGAGTCAATCATTCTAGTTTTTTCATTTTTTATCTCTTGCTTTAGTTCTATTGTAGTACTCGATTCTTTCAGAGTTACAAAGTTTACTACCACAATATCTTCATCATTTAACATCGTGGGTGTTTTTGATGCAGAAACCTTAGTACCTGTTATAGATATCTGCCCTTTTTTCTTAGTGAAAGAACTTATCTGAAACTGGCTCTCTCTAGGAAGAACCTTAGAAACTAATAATACGCTAGGGTCATAAGTAATAAGAACATCAAAACCTGCTATTTCTTTACCTTCAGAGTTTCCTTTTACAGTGACTGGTAGTAGCCTTCCTACATTGAACTTACGAGTATTTTCTTTTATAGATATATTAAAGCTACCACCTGGAACTACTGGATGATTAACTGGCACAGGAGTATTACTTACTTGTGCTTTAGTAGTTATTTCAGGATTCCTAGGCTGATTCTTACCCAATACTCCTAAAAATAAACCTATTGCAACAAATATTACTAATAATATGACTATGCTATTTCTCAGTAAATTACTCTGAGATGAAACTTCGTTTTTCTTTTTTTCCATAAATTAACTTGAACTTTTATATCTATTGCGCTTCTGGATCATCGTACTTAATTCCTAATGCTGCGATTACTATTGAGTAGTCTTGAGTATCTATATTTCCATCTAAATTTACGTCAGCAGCAGTTAAAACTGCTGCAGTTCTGTCATTAAAATGGTCTACTATATATGCCGTGTCTACTGAGTCTATTAAGCCGTCTTGAGCATTTTGCGTACTTGGACTTATTGGTAAATCACCTGCTAGTTGTGTAATTCCTCTCATATCTATAATATTTGCGCCGAGGTTAAGATGAATACCATAGTTTGCACAGTTATAGGTTCCTGGAGTCGTCTCAGTTGGGGTGCTTACACAAACTCGCTTCTGTAGGTGCTTCGGCCCTTTTACATATAAAGTATAGGCAGTATTAACTCCTCCTATACTGACAACGTTAATGTTCATGGATCCTGTCCAAATGCCTAGTGGGCCACTCGTGAATGTGACAACTTGTGAATAACTTTCATTTGTGGCTACGCTTACTAATTTAACCTTGACTGCCATAGTAGCCGCAGGCGTTAAGTCTTTGGTAATACCTTGGAACCTTAAATCCATATTGAGTGTTGTATTACCAGAAGGGGTTGGTGTTGCTGTTGGTGATACAGAAACTGATGGTGAAATTGTTGTAACAGGAGTTCCTGTGAACGACGTATTTGAGACTGACAAAGTACTCGAGTTAACCGGTACTAGATCTAGACGGTACAGCTGTTCTAAAGCTACCAAATTACCCATAAATGTAAAGTTGGAGGTTGTAAAATTCTGATCTATAACTGTTAAATGAATAGTCGCAACAGCTGTATCTTGATTTACTACAACAGATGCAGAGTTGAATATTTCTCCTTGAAGTACTAGTCTACCTGTAGCATTGGCTTGAGTTAAATCTGTTGAGTCTCCTAAACCAGTCGTAACTCTGCCTAAAGTATAGGTTACATTTGTAATTCGTATTTTGGTTCTGTCAAAAGAGCCTAAGATCCGATAGCCTTGTATTGATAATGGACCGCTAACTTGTCCAAGTTTGATAGCTACCGGGACATCCTGTTGAGGTGGGGCTACAACAGATGCTGGAACGAATTGTAAAGTTGCAAACTCACCAGTACTCGCTTTTGTCTTCCTTTGATAATTTTTGCTTAAAATTGTAAAAAAAACAACAGTAACTATAACAGCGAATATTATTAATAAACTTACTGTTCTGTTATAGGTGTTTTCTGAAGTGGTAAAACTTTTTGTCATAGTTTATTTAGGTTTGTTAGCTCTATTTTTCATTTGCGCACTGATTGTTCCAGAATTATTTATTGTATTTATTATAATAGCACTATCAGATGCATTCACTCGCCCATCTGAATTAATATCTGCGGACACTCCAACAGGTATTTCACCATCCGTGACAGTTCTAACATAGTAGAGATAATCTCTGGAGTCGATAATACCATCACAGTCGGCATCACCTTGCGACTTAGTGGCTGGACAAAGAGTTTGGGTAGGTGCTGGAGTGCCAGTATAATTAACTGTTGTTAGATTTAGTCTCACACCTGCACATTCTTGTGTAGTGTCAATAATTGCACATTGGGTATTAATTTCAGAGTGTTGATCAATTCTTGGATGATTACAATAGAAATAACGCTGAGGAGGACCTGATGGCAGCGGATTTACACAAACATAGTAATCACCATCTGTTGGAACTCCATCAAAATAAAATGCGCCATCTTGTCCACTTGCTCCTGATCCTGTAACTGCGGTTTGTGAGAAACCTGAGTTATTATTAATCCGAACTGTGACACCATTTAGACCAGGATACATAGTAATCCACGGAGCAGGAGTTACATTAGGATAGCCTCCTACAGTTGGACATTGTAGTGGTCGAGATGTACCTAGATCAAGCACTTGTCCGCTTACCTGACAGACTGTAGGTATTGGTGAAGGGGTCAAAGTAGGTGAAGGTGTAAGTGTAGCTGTCGGCGTCAATGTCGGAGTTCCAGGAACTGGTGTATTTGTAGGTGTTGCTGCTGGGGGGGTTATGGATGCTATATAATTAGGATAGTATGTTTGAATGGTAGTTTCTGTAGCCTGTCCGCGATTCATGCCTACATTAGGCCGTAAATAAGGAAGATTAGAACAGTTGTTAGGACATCCACAGGGCTCACCTGTTCCGCAAAGGCTATAGCCAGATATTAAACCACGAGAACCTAAGCTATAAGCATAGGGAAAAAATTGATTCGACGATGGAACATCAGCAAAGAGTTGGGTTGGTGAAGGGTCATTGTATTGCTTCGAGACAGCAATAAACTTTACCGCTTGACCTCTTGTTAGTGGAAGGCATCCTCTAAAGTAGTTACCACTACCGTTTGCCTCTAGTACACCACAGTAGTTATTCCCATCTCCTGTATATCCCCCCGTAACGCCAGCATTATAAATCCGATAAATGTATGTATAAAATGGATCAGTTCTCACAACGTCTCCAAAAAAATTCCAGCCATTATTGGGATTAGCCGTGTACTGGGCAGCTTGGGATAGTAATTTTGCAAACTCGTCTCGGCGCATCACATTACCCGGCAAGAAACACGGAGCTGTCGTGTTGTTGTTTGTACAATCTGGATCAGAATAACCATCAACAATATTTAAACATGTTGCGAAATGAATTGAAGGGAAAAATTGAGAAGAGTTCGAATCGACATAGTTTCCACATGATCCAGCGTGGTTTGCATTAATTGAAGATGGGAAATAGGAAAATATTATAAAGACCGCCAGAGAAAAACCAATTAAAGAAGATATTACTTTTAATTTATGGATGGGACTCATATGTGATCTAAGAATAACATGAATGAAAAGAGCTTGTCAATGAGATTTATCAAGTAAATGAAGGCTGTTCATTGAAACGTTTTTCCATATCTATAAGTTGTTTATCGTAATACTCAATTAAAGAATTCATATCTTTTTTTATTAATTTGATATCTGTACGTATTGGTTTTAAGGTTTTGTTAATCTTTGCTATAGAAGATTTTATGGGTTTGAGTTCTTTTTTAAACTTTTGATCCAGCTTTTGATCCAACTTTTTATCATATTCATCAAAACGAACATTCAATTTCTCATCAATAACCTGACCGATAGCTGCTAGATCTTTCTCAGTTAACATAAGTAGAAAAAGTTTACACAACAAACTCTGTCTCTGCAATAGACTATAATCTACAATGTTTTAGATTACCTTGAGAAGTCTGAATAAAACAAAACTTATGAAGTAGAACAAGACAACTTGAAATAAAGGCAGGAATAATGTCAAAAAGATAGCTACAATTGCAAGAATAAGAAATGCCTCATTGTGAATCGCCGGTAGTAGACCTTTTGTAATAAGAATAAGTATTGTTAGTGTGAGTAAAGGAGCGGTCTTAAACCAGATTAAATCAATATGAAAGACTGCAAGCAGTATTAAAATTAACGAAGCTATAATTAAAAAAATTTCTTTTGTGTCGAAGTAAAATGGACCTAGGTACATAGTTAAACTATAATAATTTTTCTAATAATAATCAATACTTATTTATAAAATACTTTATCCTTTATAACTTCAGCTTCTGTTGGAGGTTCTTTCCCCTTCTCAACGTATATCGTTATATTTTCACCTTTGATTAAATACATGTGTTTAACCCATTCAATCTCACCCACTTTGACAGTATAAACTGATCCAACATCAGTATCAGCTGCGTAAACTCCCTGAGCTATTTTATTTAAAGATGACGTTTTTGCTTTATCTTCTAGTTGTGCAATCTGATCTTTAGCTTCTAAGTAGGGTTGAGTTTTTCTATTATGAAATAAGCTCGCAATTTTATTTTGTGTACGATCAGCGATTTCAACAAATGTATAGTAAAAGTCTGGATTTACTTTTGGTGTAGATGCGACGAATACCTTATTGCTGACTAGACGCACAGTTATCAGCGAGATTAAAATGCTAAAGAATATTTTTAGATAGAAAGATTTTTTCATATATTATTGAAAGTTTACAATAAATGTTAAAGCTCCATCTCCATTATTTACAGGTCTAAAAGTTTGGGAAAAGTGGCCTGGGTCAGAGCCAGGGAGTTCAATTAAAGCTCGAGCTTTCACCATCTCTGGTGCATCTCGCCAATCGTAAATCCATTTTTCAACTATTTCTGGATTTTGATTACTTCTCAAAATAAGTGGAGACGGAATAATATCTTTCTGATTTACCCAGGTATAGTCATATTGCCTATCATAAACCTTTAACTCTGTAACAGTTACCTGTCCACCTGAATGATTATTTAATTGGACGATCACTCTATGTATATAGTTGCTTATATCAATTGTGTCATTCACCGTTGCCTCTGTCGCTAAATTCGACTGTGAGTTTAGTACGGGAATTGTAAATTTATGATCTACATTATAGAAAGCTCTCAAAGCATTAATATAATTACCTACATATCCATCTCCACCATAGTAAATTAACTCCAACCAGTAGTGATGAGGGCAAGGATTATCCGGGTATGAGTTTTCAAAATATGCTAGGTTTGTAAAGGTAACTGTGTTATTAGTGAAATTTATTGGTTGATATTGCCAGAAAGATCCATCTGTACCTGAATGGGTGCAATTTGAATGTAAGGTGAATGTATCCCGTTTTAACTCAGCTCTAATGTGTCTGTTTAATAGGGTGACATCTGCTAGTCGCGGATATACCAAATTATTAAGATGTATAACTATCCTACCATCATGTCTACTATGATCTACGAGTCCAAGAGTTGGAGTCGGAGTTGGAGCAGCGGGGACCCAGCAACCATTTTCCTGTTTACATGTATGCCAGAAACTATTGGATTCACAGGTTGGTTTATCTGGTTGAGCACAACTGCCCTGGCCCTGTGGTGAAGCAACCCAACATCCAGCGCTGTCCTGAGTACAGTGATGCCAGAAACTATTGGATTCACAGGTTGGTTTATCTGGTTGAGCACAACTATGTGTTCCTCCTGTACATGCTGCTACGTCTCTTGAATCTCGTGTATTACAAGACCAGTAATGCCACTCCGTCCCGTTTGGACATTGAGGATGATCTGATACACACGACCCTCCACTCACTGTACCTGACCAAGCACATCCTCGTGTTTGGACACATAGAACACAGTCATTAACATTACAGGTTGGTTGTCCTGGTTCTGGACTGGTTGCTGGTGGTTCTGGGCTTGTGTTAGGTGGTGGAGTCTGATGCGTAGTTGGAGTTGCAGTAGCGGCAGGTGGATGTTGTCTACAGTCTGTTCCTTGTGGTCCACAACATGATCCAGCCCCCCAACTACATCTAACGACCCCGTCGCTTTCTCGCTGCCAGGTTCCTCCCATTTTATGACATGACTGACCATGATCTGAGTAATCTTCAGTACATGATGTGCCAATTCGTGAATCAGGAGTTGGACTAGGTGCTCCTGGCACTGGAGTATTCGTGGGTTGATTTGGAACAGGAGTATTTGTAGGAGGTGTTCTGTAAGTAAGCTGCATACATCTAAAATCAGACTGTCCAGCTCCAAACTGATAACACCAGGCGCTACTAGCCGGATCAACGAAACCCGGTTGGCCTTCATTTCTTAAACACTCACTCGTTGCAGTACAATAACTTCTCTGAGCTCTGATATCAGAACGTAAAAAACGTGAAGAATTGCAGTCTGCTATCCAGTCGTAAACTGAGGAATTAGGATTTGGAGCCCCTGCTGGATTATTTCCACAAGACTCTCCGTTCGCTAATGTTTTTGTAGTCTGGGGATGATTTCCAAAAAGTGAAGATACTAATGCAATCGCCGTCACGAAGACAAACGCCCCGATTGTAATCATCGTAATAATTTCACCTTTTTGAGACTCTCTCATTATTTAAACATTATCAGTTTTAAAATATGAAATCAAGTAGACAAAATGCAGATCACTTCTTCGAGTTTATGGGTGTGATCTCAAGGTGGTTTTCAATTCGATCTATTCGTCTATCGTGGATCCATATTCTTTTATCAAAGTGGTCAATTATTAAGTTAATATTCCTATCTATTCTTTTTATATGAGCATATATCTTTTTCATGTCAACTTTTATTGGTTTAAGTTTCTCATCAACAACCTGCCCTATTGCAGTAAGATCTTCTTGGGTTAGCATATTCAATACTTTATACCAACAACCTTGGTTATTCAATAGTCTATAATCCACAAGTCATCCCTGTTTTATATCATTTGATGTAGTTTGTTGTTGACATATTGAAAGTAATTTTTTATAATCAAGTTGTAATATACTCATTGCACTTAAAAGTGGCAGGGTATATAATCCACTAATTAAGATTGTTATAGTAATCTAAAACAAATATGGCTAAAATCTCAATTAAAGACCTTCCCGATTTATTAACTATCCGTGAGGTCGCAAATCTTCTTCGCGTTTCTTCCCTCACGATTAAAAGATGGGGCAAAAAAGGAAAACTGCCAGCTATACGTATTAACTCTCGTGGTGACAGGAGATATAAGAAAGACGTCGTTCTAAAACTTCTCGGAGTTGAAGAAGAGTAAATTTAGGCTTCTTCTCTAATTCTCTAAGTCCATTTTTGAAAAAAAACATTCTACATGTTCAAGGGGTCGATTTTCATTATACTTATGCACTAGTACGTGAGTACAGTCGAAAACTGCCTTTTTGAATAAAGAGTATGCAGATTAAGCACAAACTTTACATTCATCCTCTGCTCAAGAAGAGGTCGATAGAATGATCTCCAAAACCTCTCAGTATGAAAGAGGCTCTTTTTAAAGAGACCTCGCACAGTGGCAAAAAGATATGGTTTCCTATATGAACAAGTTCAAGTCAGCTGAGGGTAAATGGCCAGAAATACAGGAACAGTCAGTTTTTTTAAATGATTTAGGATATTCACTAGAGTCATTTGACGAAAATGCAGCAAAATAACTTTTAGCTACAAATGATGCTATTGTCGATTCTGAGTGTGATAACTTTTAGTTCCACTTTTTGACATCATTTGGATTACCTGTAGAAGGCAAAGGAGCCGGCGGTGCTGAAGGTAATGGAAAGTCAAAATTTTGATTTGGAGCTGCTGAAGGCTGAACTGGTGCCGGCGAAAGTGGAGCTGACAATATCTTCTCATCAACTGATGTTTGTACATTTGGAACCACAGGTGAAATTGACTCAACTGCCTTTACAATTTGATCTCTGACAGAGTATAAATAGGCAGCCCGAAAATTTAGGAGGGCTGCTGCCACCTCGATTTCCAGGTTAGAAACGTTACGAATAAAAAATACATTCAGTTGTTCGTCAGACGGATTTTCATCAAGTAATTTATCTAACTCAAGCTGGGCTTTCTTTGGTAATAAGTTTACCAGATGACTATTAATGGCTAAGTTCACCTCATTTAGGAGAAGTTTCCTAACTTCTGGTAGTTCTTTCTCGGTGATACTTGGATCATTCTTAGCCTTAATGAGATCATCAATAAATACCAAAAGAGCTTTTTGATCTACTACATCATTATTTGAGGGATTATTTGTGCCTAGATTTGACATAGTATGATAATAAATGAAAATAAATCTCTTGTCAATGTGATCAAACTGCTGAATAAATCTAATCTCTTTATCTCTATTTTAAAATTTAATTTCAATTCATTAGAATTATCTGATATTTCTAAACTTTGATTTATCTCAGTTACTAAATTTACTGGAAGTGTGACTTCCTATGGTGCTGATGGTGTAGTAGTTGTAAGGGTGGGTATAGCAGATTTAGCAGGAGGTTTTAATCGAGTCACTGTAATAATGTGAGAGGAAGAATCTTCTCTCGTTTCAACAATATAACCATTTTTACGAAGTTCTTTAATTATCCATTCATCACGTTTATTACCAGTGAAAAAAGAAGGCATTTTCCCAGATGTTACTACAGATTTGAATTGATTAACCCATTCATTAGTAGTATTCTTAATTCCTCTAATATCTTTAGGTAATTCTCTATAGATAAGATAGTCATTACCCGAAGTGACAGCTTCAATAAGCGGTTGAGGTGAAGATGATGATGGAATTTTTTTTAGTTGGCTTAGATTTTCTTCTTTATATGCTCGTAAATTTTGTAGTAATTTATCCACTTTGATAATATGAATACTATTATCCTCAATTCTCCCCTCTACTCCCATCCATTCTAAAGCTCTTTCTACCGCTTTTTTATGTATTGGATCACCAACTAAATCTAATCCATAATAATCGAGAATGGCTTTCATTTCGGATTCTAGACGTTTTGTATCAAAGGCATCCAGTGATTCTTCATCGGTTGTAATTGCTTGCCAATTGTTAGTTCTTGCACTATCATTTCCACCCATTCTATCGTTAAAATCATCCCACTGAGCAATCACAGGCTGACCACTTTTGTAATAATCTATTCCCCTCCTAGGATTACTTTCAAGCCAAGCACTATTCAAAAATTTTATTGGATAAAATCTGGCAGGAATTTCATCTAATTTTCCAAAACGAGCATATCTAATCATTTTAGATAAATCTTGATCGGCTCCCGCGCCAGTGCCGCCAAAGTATCCTCCTACCCCTGCATAGATGCTAGACCTTAAAGCAAAATTACCCCCTGCTGATCCTATTCCAGGGTAGTCACCATGTCTCATTACAATATCTATAAACTGAGCAAATCGATTGGTCGCATGGAAAAGTGGATATTTATCATATCCTTCCTGACTCCATTCTAATTTTCCTGTCATACCGTCAAGATATTGATTTTCTGGTTTATCAAATTCTTTAATAATATCATCAATATAATGGTTAGCCATAGCTGTAGAATCAGCATCATTAGTAGCCATTAGTAAATCTGAATTCAAAGGTGACTTTCGTTTACGTGATCTTAGTAACGCTAGGTCATTTAAATACTTCACAATTTTCCCATATTTTTCTGGTTTATCAAAAACTTTCTTAATAATTCTTATATTAACGTCTGGATGATCTACCTTAAATCTCTGAATCTCACTTTCTGTTCCATCAGGATTGATAGGATTACCTTCTCTATCAACTGCCGGATGATTAAGAAAGATCAGAACTTCATATTTATTTTTATCTATAGTTAAACCCGTCTGACTATCTTTCTGATCAACATAATTATTTAAAGCTTTATAAATATTTTTTTCTTCTTGATGAGCTGCTACTGGCATAACTATAGTTAAACGATTCTCATTTAACATTGGCTCCGTTTGTTGTATTAGATTATTGAGTTCTGCCAGATATTGTGAATTCTGTTGTTCAAAATACCAATCTGCTTCTTGTTCAGCATTTAAACGCGCTTGAGGATTATTATTTAAACGAGGAGATCTTCTAGCTTCAAATTCTTCTCTTACCTCAGGACTTAAATCAGTCCGAATATAATTATAATAAGTATCATGTAATCTTCTCATTCTATCGACTTCTTTATACATCGATTCCAAAGGATGTCTCGGATCCCATGGTAATGGGATTAAAGGTACTTCGATCAGCTCAATTGGTGGTTTTATTTCCCATGTTTTAAACGGCTCGTCAATTTTATGTGCAGCTATTTCATATTGTAAGCCTCCTTCAACTGCTGCTGGTTTACCATCAAAAATATTGGCGGCAACAGACTTCCAAACTGTTTGAAGGTTACTAGAGTCTTTAACAGTAGTTCCGTCGTAGTGAAGATACTGTCCATTCACCAACATTACAGGAGCTCCAGTTTTATCTTCCGTCACCATCTGCCCTGCGGAGAACATACCATACGGAACCGGACTATTTGGAGCCAGTGCTGGTGTATTTTCATTGCCTAAATTCATTAATTCATAATGTTTTCCAATCTGAGAATTTGCACTAAACTGAGAAAGCTCATCTTTATTAATCCACATTCTAGAGAACTCTCCTATTTGTGCTGTCTTTGTGTAATCATGAGTTGAGGGATCATATATATGAAAAATGTGGGTAGGATCTTTATCATTTATATCAAACATAACTTGACCATTATCATCGGCCTTGATCGCAATAATATCACTATGTCCCTCACCAGCTGGATGAATCATCGCCCAAGCTGCATGTTCACCAGAATAGTGAGGCTTAAAGTACTCCTGAATATCCATTTTATGTGGAATTAAGCCATTTTGAATACTCACATCTTTAGTCGGAAACATAGAAGCTATATATTTTGAGCCATCTATTGATTTATCTCTTATGTCAAGTTCTACCCTGTGGCCAACTGCGATATTTTCATGGAGTTTTGAGTCAAACTGTTGATCATGCAGATTATAACTATAGCCCTCTATTTTTGATACATGCGTTGAGTTTTCTTTCCAGAGCACTTCAGGATGTACTGTTTCTCTGGAAGGAACACTCAATACTTCATGCATCTTTATTGCGCTATTTGTATCATCATAAAACATCGTACCATCCTGATGAAACTGTACATCATTCATGATGACAACTCCATTAGCTAAGGCATCCTTTGGATTATCAATCACCAAGTTCCAATATCCGGATTGATCTTTTTCCCACTTGGTGCCATCAGGAATTTTGAAATGGTGGCCTAGCAATTCCGAGTCATGAGTAGGCCCAGAGCCACCTAAAATTTCATGATTAAAATAGGGCCCTGGTTTAATATCAAAGTGATTATCAACTAACTCTTTACGGAAATCTGCAGGAAGATCAGTATTCAGTGTTGCTTTATCTCCAATTATTTGAATTGTCCCATCTGGATGTAGTTTAGCAGGAAATGGGAAGTTCACATTACTGTGATGTACTTTATCGAAAAATGTAATATTATTATTGGTATCTGCAATTGCCTGATAATGTGGTCCCAGATCAACGTTACCACCATGGTTAAATAGTCCTTGGAATTTTTCTACTGAACCACCAACTTCACCTTGCATGTGGCCGCTTAGTCTGTCAAGAACATCTGACAGGCTACGAGCTTCTTTTAGCTGACTTATTCTCTCAGCTATTGACTGACCACTTAAACGTTCTTCAAATGAATGAGCTGCTCCTACCGTTGCATCAGTGTTATTTCCCATATTTTTTCCTATCTCACCTAATCCCTCGACAGCTTTTGCAACAAGATGGCCCAGATCGATTCCTGCTTCTCTAACGAGGGTACCTGTTGCTAATCCTAAAACACCACCAAATGCTGCAGCGCCAGCAACATTGCGTAGTCGGTATAGCCTAAATTGCTGTTCCTGGTCTGTTTTATTTTGAACAAGTTCATTCTGCCAACCTAGAACTAAAGCTTGTTCAGAAGTAGCTATTTGCGTTAACCTATCCGTTCTTTGGGCATCTGTCATAGTTCCGCTCGCAACCTGAGCATCTAATACTTTTCTCATTTCAAGTTTAGCTCCCGCATACTGTTTTATCAGCTCCAGTTTTCCTTGCTGTACTTCAAATTCATTAAATGAGATAAAGTCCGACTTTAAAGTTGCAGAAAGATCCAGACGGGTCTTTATTTCTGCAATCCGTTTGAGAAGCAATGTCTGTTTATCCATATCATTCGGATCCGATTTAAACTCAGTTACTAGTTGTTGAAGCGATTTCGAGTTGTAAGTTGCTTCAGGTGTACCAGGAGCAGTTGGAGGCCTACTGTCACCATCAATTAGAAAGCGCGCCTCCTTAATATCGTAACTATACTTCTCAAGCGCTTCCCTCCTCTTGGCACCTTTTGGTATTTGACGGCTATAAGCACGCTCGATTTTATGCTGTGCCATGTCAGATTTGAGTTCATAGTTTCTCCGTAAAGCTGAAAAGGCAGCACCGCTTAGACTTCCAAATGCGGGAGTTAAAATATGTCGAGCTTTCGATCTCATAATGCTCGTTACACCAAAAGTTACAATCGATACTATCGCAGCAGTAGTGGTCGGATTAACTGTTAGCCAGCCAAGATGTTTTGTTTTAGACAACTTCATAAGTTTATCAGCAATTGTGAGCTGTTGTTCTGTTTCAGCAGCCCATGTTGATTGAAATAGCCGAACATTCACAATGTTATCTATTGCTTCGAGTGCATATTTATGGGCATTAACGTCAGCGGCTAACTTCTCGCTTATTTCCAGAAAATCACTTGCCAGATACATCGTTGATTTGTCAATATCCTTTAACTCAACGCCAAAAACTTTTTGTAACTCTGCTTTAATTTCATCCGCTGCAACAGTGCCCGTACGATCATTCAACCGCAAGGTAATCTTTTCTCTTAGCATTTCCTGGATAGCTTTTTCCTTCTCTTCGATCGATTTACCTGCTAGTCCTGAGGTAGGATCACTACTATTTAATCTCTTCACTAAAGGACGAAAAATATCTTCTAAGAGAGCTTTATGTGTAGAACTGCCTTTTACAACATCCACTACTTTTTGGCTTTGAAGTTTCTCATTCATTGATTCCAAAGTATTAATAGACTCAATCTCAGCTTTTGCTGCAGCCCTTTCTTTATCTCTCTCAAAGTCTGCATTATGTACACTACCTCTCGCAAAATCATACGTTAAGAAAGAGTTATTCTCCTTAATCATCGCATCCTTAGCTGCAATAGTATATTTTTCGATATAGTAATCTTCTAACCATCGGAGTTTTGCCTTATGAGCGAGATCTTTCAAAAAGCCCTTTCCCAATCCATGCCTTAACTCTTCATTCACTCTTTCACGGGCCTGAAAACGTGCTCTTTTCCAGACTTCTTCGCGTCTATCACCAAGAGTCGCGAAAACCTGACTTGGAGATTCAGAAACATCTATAGGAGGTGGCGGTGGAGAATCTATACTTGTAACCCCTGTCACTGGTGCAGGTGGAAGTACAGCTGTATCAGGTGTAGCTAAAGGTGCTGGGTAAGCGATATCGGGGATCTCTTCTGGAACAGCTGGAGATGGAACTATATCTTCATCAGTTGTAATAGTACGGTCAGGTGCTAAGCTAGTAGCATCAACAGCTCCAGACGAACCCACCTCACTTACTAATGGATCTGCATCTACCTTCTTGCTATCTGTATCTGTATCTGTATCTGTATCTGTATCTGTATCTGTATCTGTATCTGTATCTCTTTCCGGAGCAGATGAAGAATCATCATCTAAATTAGTCATCATTATTATTCTTCTTTCATCAAGTGCTTTCGATGCAGCTTTCCAATCTTCCTCCATTCTTTTTGTAGTATCAGGATTATTTGATCTTCTTAAAGGATCCTGCGAAATCACATACGCTTCCCACTGCAATCGTGCTCGTGAGATTGTACCTTCAAGAGGATTGCTTCCAATATTATTTCTATCAGTCAGGAACATACTGCCTTTTTTTAAGAGAAGTCTTTGTTTTTTAGAAGATGCAATATCATTATCCAGGGCAACCATTTTATCAACATCTTCTTTTACTGATGAGCTCAACCCAACTTTTTGTCTTTTTAACCGATCAATTTTACTATCTAAGTACTCACAAAGCCCCTCAACGGGGACATTTTCAAAATTAATAAATTTCTTTCCTCCACTTCCAAGAGTGAGGGGGAACTCACTTTTACCGTTTTCGGATAATTGCATGCCTGCCTCAACAATTTTATAGTCACTTAATCGTTTTCTCTCAGGTGGTGTTAAGTCTTCAGTATTTTTTTTATCTAGTTGTTCAACTTCAGTAATCTGGTGTTTAAAGTCATCATAAACCTTTATGAGAGTTTCTTGGGCTTCAGTGAGTACTTCTTGCGATTTTGGAGAGAGGCGCTCAGGAAGAGCATGATGGTTTACACTATCAACACCTAATGAAACAGCTTCTGTGTCCATTTTTTTTATTTTTTATAATTAATCATTCACTTGAGGTGTGGGTACTGTACTAGCAACTGTCACCTTGCCTAAATAAAGCTCGCGGAAATCTACAAATGCTTTAGTCATCACCTCTGTTGCGTTAGGTATATTCTCCATCATGAATTTTTGAATTTCGGCTTGTGATCTCTTTTCTTCGTTCATTTTAATAAAAGTTTCAACACTTTCAGCACTCAAATTTTCTATAATTACAGAAGTAATATACTTATCAAGTCTTTCAAAAATTTCTTTAATCATTTCTTCCCTTAAATCAGGATCCATATCACCCATAGACGCATCATTAAGAAGTCCTATAATATATGTCCTCATCTCATCTGGGATTGTAGGATTTTGTGAAGGATTTATGTTATCCATAAATTAAAAAAATTATAATATAGTTCAAGAGTAAAATATTATAAAAATGAATGCAACGCGAAAAAGCTATAGGATGATCTCCATGTTTAAGTTTTATGTTTGACTTTCTAATACCATTTTTGATTTAATTAGTTATGGCTTCTCCGGAACAAACTCCTCATTCAAATAATGACTCTAAACCATCAGATGATAGCTCTGGAGAACAGATAGCGTCTAGTGAAAATGATCCTCTACTCTCCACTTTACTGCAAAAGCTCGAGACACACTCGGTCTTAGCTCAAAATAAAGATCTCACTCCGAGTGAAAAAGTTACCGATTGGATGCACAGACTCAACGAACTACCTGAGGGCAATGACCTCAAGCTCATCATCCCCGAACTTGATTTGATTGAAGATATGCAAACTACCCTTGAAGAAGCCCTAATAGATGATGAGACTCATAAAAATATGAGTGGCATTGATATGATAAATAAGATCCTTGCAAATAAGGATGAATCACCAAATCACCAAAGAGAAGTTATCTTTATGATGTATGTTGTCTCAGAAATAGTTAGGAGAGGAGGCCCAGACCTTGACACTCAAGCGCCCAGAAATAGAGTTATTGCTGAAATTGCTGCAGATGACTCATCTCTTTATAAAACTCTCATGGATATTTTCAATTCTGAAAAACCTAACACTTTTCTTCAAAAGCACTGGACCCAAACGTTAAGGTTAATAGCAAAAAATAGACACCCAGAAATTACGGGGCCCATAATTAACTTCCTACAAAAAGAAGAAACAGTTCCAGCTTTTATAAATTTGTTGAAGTCGGAAGTAAAAATGTTTGAAGAAAATGAGCCTAGTGAAGATGTTGTAAACCAGACTTATGATGGTTTTGATGCCAAGATAAATCTCTTGGACTGCATGCTCTCATATCTGAGAAATCCTGTGATATCTAAAGATGTAAGATCTGAGCTGGAAAAAAACTCAGACACAGTTGTGCCTGCGCTCATTGATTACTATCATAACTCACAAGGTGTTACTCAAGAATCTTTAAATAATAGTCAAGATTTACTCAATATCCTCAATCCTGCTTGGCGATCAATTTAGTGCTTTCAAACAGCTTAATGCTGTTCTTCCTGGGTCAATTTCTTAAAGAATTGCTCAAGATATTGAATAAACGCAAATATACCCAAAGCTAAATTTAATTTGTCTATCTTGAACTTATGATTTTCAATAAAAATTGATCTACCAAGCTGTTCAGCGTTATCCTTTGGCATCAAACCCGACTCAATCAACCGGCTAACTAGAAAATTATTTTCATCTTTATTAACAGACGCTCTTCCCATAGTATCCAAGATATACTCCATTGGATTTTTAGAAAGTGTTGCAGCAAACTTAATGCCTTCAGGAGTGGTCTCATCAAAGTTTCCTGCCAGCTTATACGCAAATGCCTCTAGCTGGGATGGTACCTTTTCACCATTTTCATAAACGATTGCCGCACTTTCTGCCTCAAGCTTTGCTAGTTCTGCTAGTTGACTGTTATGTCCATTTACTAAGGCGCTATGTTTATCTAATGCAAGTTTATCTGCAGGATTAGATTTTAAAAGCTCCTGTGTACTTTTTAACTCTCTGAGATAACCCTCATTTCCTTCACTCAATGTCATTCTTTGCATACCAATTGCTGCTTCATAGGCGGTCTTCGCTTTTTCCGGACTAGCAGGAGGATTACCATCTGGACCAGATTCTTTAAGCTTCATCGCTGCTGATAAAGTTTTATTGAGGTTGCCTCCCTCTACTCGGCTTCGAGCTTCAGTCGCCATTCTGTTAAAAGTAATCATTGTCTGTTGTTTTTCTTCATGGCTGAGATCTGAATTATTTACTCTTTCCATAATTTTGTGAATGAGTTGTTCTGCACCTGGTCCTGCTAAAGCTTCTAGAATTATCTTTGCTGACTCAGGATTCATACCTACATTTCTTATTGCTCTAATAGTTTCTTGATCTAAGGGCATACCATCTCGGGATTTTGGAGTGTCATCTGGTTGGATCGGCTTAGTTTCTGCAGCAGTATCTGGAGTCTTAGGCTCGGCTGCTGCAGGCTCAGCAGAAGTTTTTGGTGTCTGAGCTTGCATATTCGCTGTAACTTGCTTAAGCGGTTCTACAGATGGTTGCTTTGGATTTGTGTCAACAGTAGGATTTGATGGTTTTGCAACTACCGCTGGTACAGCTCCGCCTATTTCTGTTGATGACATAGATATTACTTAACTTTAAACAATAATACTTTTTTTACAAGATCATGTGCTTGATCAAACTGTCCTTTTTTTACTAAAATCGAGACCTGTGACAAGGCTGTTTTTTCATACTGCTCTTCATAAATTCTCATTATCTTTACGACAACCGGAGCCAACTCTTTATACTTATCATCAAGTTTGACTGCATTGCTAAAAAGCTCCTCGAGCGTCATACCTGGATGGATCAAGATAAGAGTTGTAGAGGCAATATCCTGAATATTTTCCTGGGTAGCCTCTCCTTTTTCAGCCAACTCTTTAATAATTCTTAATACCTCCACCTCGATGAGTTTTCTAAACTCCTCAGACTTCACATACTCCTGAGATGTTACTGGAGCATCGGGTAGCTTTTGAGTAGGCTGAGTGGCAGTCATATTTTTAAGATTACAGACAATTTAATCTAAATGCAAGGCGCCGGATAATCTATAGACTATTCTTGACTGATTTGGCGAACTCAGAAGCTAAGATCAGTTTAGAAAATATATACCCGCGGCAGCCAAGTTTAAAAAAGGTATACTAAATAAGTATGCTTTGTCCAAACTGTTCAGAACAACTTGACTCAACCGAGATGAGCAATCAAAAAGTGCTTCACTGCAAAAATTGTGGTGGAAATTTTTTTGAAGAAAACGGCATTAATAGAGTTTCCCCGAAAGATGCGATCTCTTTAACTAAAGACGCCTCAAACTCTGTTGTAACCGGTACCCCAAAAGTCTGTCCAAAAGACAGTATTTTTCTGCACATAATCGACAGCGATGAGGCAATACCCCATGATGTAACGTTATTTAAGTGTCCAAAATGTCATGGCATCTTCGCTTATCCTGATGATCTCATCAAGTTTAAAAAAGCGCAGTCAATAAAGATAGAGTTTTTTAGAATTTGGGGTACTCCTCTCCCCTCTCTAAAATCGGTTCTTGTAACAACATTTATTGCTATCATGGCTTTGACTGTGTATGCCAATCTAACAAATAAAGCTCTTCAAACAACAAAAGCCTCTACTATTATTGGTACGGTAAAATTCAGCAATAAGGGCAGATATGTCTTTGTGAACTTTACTACCAGCATTCCTTATATTTCATCGATCTTACTTAACGACCAAATTGATCACACGACAAGAATTGTCTCCTTAGATAAACAGGCACAGACAATTCATTTTGGTATCATTAGTAACGTAGAGCTTCAGCATGGAATTTCTTACCAACTAATATTAAATGATGGAAATGGAACTGTGTTTAAAACAGATGAAAAACCACTGGAAATAAATGAGTAGTGCACTATATAGTATATTTAAGAGTTTTTAAGATTATCAAGCTTTCCAAGAACATGTGAGACGCTGACATCTGTTAGGTCTGCTGCAGCGTTCCGAGGGTCGACTATATTTACGTTTAATCCCGTTCCGAGCTCAAATCCCGCTTTATGGATAAAGCGTGGAATTATCCGTAAGTACCAACTTTCCTTCGGTGAGATATAAAAGTTATATCCAAAAGGAAGCATGGAAAATGGCTTTTCTGCATATATTCCTTCTAAACGTACAACCATTTTTTTTAACAACACCGAGATGTCTTTTATCTCAAACTCAGAAATATCACCGAAGTATGTTCCCTCTTTCTTTGGCGCGATCCAGACCTCATAAGGCCACTGAGAAAACTCCGGGCAGTAGACATTAAAAAATCTGCTTTCCTGGACGATATTATTTAGAGGTTCCCGAACAAGCACATCAATACTTATTTGTGCGGGGACAACCACGAGCTGAGAATGAGGATGTTTAAGCGACGCGCCTGCGTGTTCTCCATGATTGCAGAAAATTAAGACGCTCCCTTTCTGACGATAAAAGTTGAATCTCTGTTTATATGCTTGAAAGAGAAGCTCGATCTGTGGGAGTTCAAAATCTTCGATATCTTTTGTTTCATCAGGTGAGTGGATAATAACTTCATGATGATCTGTTATCGGATATTTGTTGGGTATGACTCTTACCGACCACCCAGCTTGATCTTTTTCTCCACCGCCAAAACGCAGGACTTCGCTGGTTGTCATCTTTTCATTACCCGGACAAAAAGGACAGACATCTTTTTTATCTAAAAAGTTATCTGGTCTGGCTACTCTTTGAGGTGTGATAATGACCCATCTGAGTGATGAGATATCTGGCACATATGTCGACATATAATCATTATATACCTGTTCTATATATAAATACTAAGGGACCTTTATTCTCACCTCTTTATCAGGTATAATTAATATATGAAACTCTTCGTTGGGCTGGGAAATCCTGGTAGTGAGCACTCACGACACCGTCATAATATTGGCTTTATGTTTGTAGAGTACCTAAAAAATAAAACTGGCACTAATCTAGCTTTTAAAATGGAAAATAAATTTCTCTCAAATGTTTGTGAAGTAACAGTCAAAGGTGAAAAATACGTTATTGTAGAGCCTCAAACCTTCATGAATGCCTCTGGTAGGGCTGTAGTCAAACTTTTCCAGTTTTATAAAGTCGCTTTAGATAACTTAATTGTTGCGCATGACGAACTTGACATACCTTTGGGTAAGTTTAAGATTCAGAACGGAACTGGGCCTAAGTTACATGGAGGGCTGGCCTCAATTGAGCAGTATTTAGGAACAAAGGATTTCTGGAGGATCCGGATTGGAGTGGAAAAACGCGATCCTGACAGCAGAATTCCCGGCGAAGCGTATGTACTGCAAAACTTTACTCCAGAGGAGCATATTATCCTTTTTCCGACTTTTGAAAAAATCCATCAACAGTTAGCCTTACAAAAAATCCTTTAATGAGCAGCTTCGAGCCTTATGAAAATTGCATAGCGATTCAAAAGCTGAAAAGAAGAAAGAGCAAGAACCTTCCTCTGTACATTGCTTTTCTGGACATTGACTCTACCATGACCTCGTCTAATAAAGACTCTTTGACAAACACTGTTCGAGAAGATCTAGAAAAAAATGGTTATGTTGTCGCATTTGTTACCTCAAAAACCGAAGAAATTATTATCTCCCAAGATCAACGCGAACTATCACCCAACCTGACGAGGCCAATCCCCCACCTCGGTAAAGATAAACACGGTAAAAGATTTTATACTGATCCCCGAAATACTGAACCTGATGGCATCATTAATGCTGATATTATCATTGGGTCAACTGGCACAACTATACTGGCAAAACAGGCTTCTGGAGGGTATATTGTTGATGAAGATTATAGAAAAAACTTTCCTGATCATTATCAACAGTGGCGTGATGCAGTTATAAATACAATTTCTACAATTAATCACGACTATCCTCTCTGCGAACTCAGCTCAATCGAGTACATCGAAAACTACGATATCGGTAAAACAGATATCGCACCACCTGATTATAGAGTTGAAGTTAAATTTAGAACCTTGAAAAATAAACGGCACTTTGTTAGATGTTTTAAAGACACTGTCAGCAAAACAGATCTTTCAGTACAGTTTACAGACGATAGTAACCCTGATAAGGAGAAATATACACTCTTTATCACTCCTAAATTAGCCACAAAAGTAAATGCAGTAGAGTATATTGTCAAAAAAATTTATGCCACCTTGAGTGTGCAACCAGATGAACTGAGCCTACTTTTAGCTGGCGATAGTTACCCTGATCTGGCAATGGGCCTTTATGGAGGAAAAGGAACACAAGCTAATTTCCTCCTTGTGGGGCATTCGCGTTTGGCTTCCTATCTTGTAGAAGATGATATGCATGAGTTTGCAGACGAGAGTTTAAAAGAAATTAAAAAAAATCTGGTTGCAATAAAATCCAAGCCAGGAGGACGGTATGATTTTGCACTACAAGGTTCAGGAAAAAGAACAGTTATCATTGGTGATGAAGTATTTCCAAATACAAAAGGCCCAGAGACAATATGGGCATATTTACAAACAGCACATAGATAGAACCCGGAACTGTCCTAAAAGGCCACTTTTTGTTGTATTTACGTACTAGACATGAGTACTGTTGAGAAGAGGCTTTTTGGGTAATGGTGAGATGATATTCCATCAGCCCTATATATCTGGCTCTTACAAAATTCTTACCTCTCCATTCCCCTCTTCATACAATCAAAACCTACAATAGATTCATGAAACTTCGAATAGCTGAAATTCATATTCCATGGCAAACACTACCTGTAAAAAAATACGGTGGTTCAGAAAGAGTTCTCTATCCTTTAGTGGAAGGACTCGTAAAAAAAGGTCATGATGTTACACTTTTTGCAACGGGAGATACTCAAACTTCTGCGAAACTAATCTCTGTTTATCCTCGTTCTATGTATGAAGATGGTATTGCACGCAAGAATACAATTTATCCATTATTAAATATTCTCGAGGCAGTAGAAAAACATCATCAGTTCGATATCCTACATTTTCATCTTAATGTTAGTGAAGACTACCCGGCTCTACCTCTATCTCAGCATATAAGAAATAAAACAGTTTTTACTGTTCATTTCACAGCTCCATCCTCAAAAGGTTACCCAGAAAGAGATACATTCCTCAAAAAATATAGTCAACTCCAGTATGTATCGATATCTAACTCTCAGAGAAAAGGGATGGACTATCTTAATTGGATTAAAACAGTCTATAACGGAATAGATTTGAGAGAATTTACTTATAATGATACCCCTGAAGACTATTTTGTCTGGATGGGAAAATTTAATCCTGATAAAGGTACAAAAGAAGCAGTGCTTGCAGCAAAAAAAGCAGGAGTCAAACTTTTACTAGGTGGCGCCATTGATAACTTAGATGGTCTCGACTCCGCCTATTATTACCAAGAGATTAAACCTCTCATCGACGATAAACAAATCGTTTATGTTGGGGAAGTCGGAGGGAAAAAAAAGGACTCTCTTTTGGGCAATGCAAGAGCTTTCCTTAACCCTATTAAATGGAATGAGCCATTTGGTCTGGTAATGGCTGAGTCCCTCGCAGTCGGTACCCCGGTTATATCTTTGAATAACGGTGCAGCTCCAGAAATTATAAAAAATAATGAGACTGGTTTTATTGTTAACTCAGTTGAAAAAATGGCTGAAAAAATGAAAGTAATCGGGAGTATCGATAGAAAGAAATGCCGAGCGCGTGTCGAGAAGTACTTTTCATCTGAGTCTATGGTTAATAATTATATTAAGGTTTTTACGAAGGTAACAAAAACTCAAAAAATGTCAACTAAGATGGATGAACTAGTTGCTTCCGAGATGCCTGAAGATAGTCACAACTACAGCGATGAGTTTCAACGTTCTCAGCTATACCTTAAAAACCGCACTATAAAAAAATTTACCAGCTAACATGACTACATCACAAGACTTAATCGAGTTTGTAAAAAAAACGCTGGGTAACAGAAAGTTTGTGGTCGCGATCCAAAGTGAACCATATCAACATGTGAGAGACGCCGACGGTGAAATAGTAATGCAAAAGATGGCTGGAGGTGCGCATGTCCTTCTTGACGGTGTCCTTAGCCAAACGGGTGGTTTGATGGTTGCGATTGCACGCGGCAACGCTGATAAACAGGTTGCAGATGAAAAAGGCCGCATTGAAATTACTGAAGGCGAAAAAAATTATACACTAAAACGTATCTTTCTCAAAAAAAACGAGTTTAATAACTTTTATTTCGGTTTTGCTAATCAGGCACTGTGGCCGCTTTGCCACGGTGTATTCGTTAAACCAATTTTTAGCAAAGAGTGGTGGGACGAATATGTCGAAGTAAACCAAAAGTTTGCAGACGCCATAATGGAAGAATTACAGGATGAAGACGCGTTTATCTGGATCAACGACTATCACCTAGCCTTACTTCCTCGCATGCTGCATGAAGTAAGGCCATCACTTGCAATTGGTACTTTCTGGCATATCCCTTGGCCCACTCAGGAACTTTTTCGTATCTGTCCCTGGAGAAAAGAGATCATTAAAGGCCTTCTTGGCTCAGATTTTATTAGTTTTCATCGTGACTACCATGTTAGCAATTTTATTACCTGTACTCGAGCCGAGCTGCAGGTTATGGTTGATACTGAACCCACCTCTATTAAGTATGAAGACCATGACACAAAACTCGTCAATCTCCCCGCCGGAATTGACTACGAAAAAATCTCTAACACCTTAAGCAAGTATCACTCTGCCGATAAAAAAATTATCAAAAAGGATTTTGGAGTCAATAGTGAAATTCTAGCTATTGGTGTAGAACGCGTTGACTATACAAAAGGGATCCCAGAACGATTCCAAATAATTGACCGCTTCCTAGAAAAATATCCAGAGTATATCGGTAAATTCACCTATATTTCAATCGCTCCCCTCTCACGACAGCAGATTCCTGCATATAAAAGCCTTCAAAGAGAGATGTATGATCTGGCTGATAAAATTAATTGGAGATATGCCCTAGAAGACTGGGAACCTATTCATATTATAGACGACACAGTTCCCCGTGATAAGTTATTTGCTTACTTTAAAGTCGCTGATATCGGTATGGTTACTGCCCTCGATGACGGTATGAATCTCGTTGCTAAGGAGTATGTTATTTCATGTAAACCTGATAAAGGAATGCTTGTTCTCTCAAAATTTACGGGAGCGGCCAAAGACCTCAATAAAGCAGTTCTTATCAACCCCTATGACCTCGAAAGTTCTGCTGATGCACTCTACGAAGCCATCACTATGTCACCTGATGAAAAACTCAAGAGAAATACATTAATGAAAGAAACTTTGAAAGAAAATAATATTTATAAATGGGCTGTGAAGTTTATTAGAAATACCATCCAATGGAATGAAGACGAAGAGTAAGAGAACAAATGGGTTTAGTTTGGGCTCTAAAAACAAGCTGAAAATAGCGATGTTATCTAGTCCGTGGCTTAAATCCCCTCCTGATGGTTACGGAGGTGCGGAGTGGGTAGTTCACCATCTTACAGAGGGTTTAGTGAAAAAAGGCCACGAAGTTACTCTGTTCGCAACCGGAGACTCAGAAACTTCCGCAAAGTTAGCTTATGCATATAAAAGAGCACTTGGGAACGATGTTGAGTTAAAACTGAATGTTCATAATGTTCTCAACCACCTCTATCACTTTATGAAAGATGTGCTACCAAATGACTTCGATATTATCCATACTCATGCGGGGAGATCTGCTCAGTACTTTTTAGATCTTCAACCAACTCCTTTCGTTCATACTCTGCATGGAAACTATACTTCTAAGAACGACATTATGGTGAAATATACTGGCGGCAGTGAGCTCTTCGATCAGTTTAAAACCCAACGATATATCTCTATTTCTCGCCGCCAACAGATTGATATGCCTGACCTTAACTATGTGGGAACAGTCTATAACGGAGTATTAGCTGATCAATTTAAATTTGATAAAAACGGCGGAGACTCTGTTGTCTGGCTTGGAAGAGTGACATCTACAAAAGGCTTAGACATTGTAGTAGAAGTAGTTAATCACCTGAAGAAGAAACTAATCTTTGGCGGATGGGTAGATAAAGGTGATGAAACTTACTTTAACACGCTTGTGAAACCTCACATTAATGGGACTACTATTTTGTATATTGGCGAAGTCAAAAACTCTATTCAGAAATCACAGTTGTATAACAAAGGTAAGGTTCTTCTTTATCCCCTTCAATGGGAGGAGCCATTTGGCCTCGTTATGGTAGAGGCGATGGCGACAGGCACCCCTGTAGTTGCGTATGCTCGAGGGTCTATACCAGAAATTATTGTCGATGGAGTTACCGGTTTTATCGTCAATTCTTCAGAAACAGAGATAAGAGGTAACTTCATAATCAAAAAAGCAGGCTTTGAGGGACTGAATGAGGCTGTCGAACGGATATACAACTTACCTTCCAAAAAATATAAGAAAATGCGAGCTAACTGCCGAAGACATGTTGATGAGAATTTTAGTGTCGAGGCAATGGTTAATGGTTATGAAAAGATATATAAGAATATACTATCTCAGAAGAGATGACGCATAGTAAACTACTCCCGCTGTCCAGGCCTGATCAGCACAGCTTTCTACATTGGTTGCTTTGTCAATATATCTCTCGTATATTCCTCCTCTTTTATGAAAAACTTCGATACAGGAATTGAACTCCAGCACTCCTTTCAGGACACTACTTAACACCTCTCGTGCTTCTTTTTCATAACCAAAGATCCAAAAACCCATAGCTACTAAACCTGAAGCAAATGGCCAAAATGTGTCTGAGTTGCGATGATATGCCTCAGAGTCAAATACCGTATTTTGAGAACTATACGTCCGGATTCCTGCTTCAGCATCAAAAAAATCTTCTTTCATGAGTCGTGCAACTAGAGATGGAATATATTCTCTCTCAATAATACATTCACCATCAACACTTGCCCAGAGAGCTAAGCCTGGATCTATCGCTATACCTCTCAGTTGTTTATTATCTCCATCGAGTGCATCCGAAAAATAAGGACTCCCATCACCGATTGTCATTAAGAAACCTTCTTTACTATTAAATCTTCTTTTCAGACCTCGAGCTTCAGACGATAGCTCTTCTGCAAACTCCCGATTTTTTTCTTTAAAATACCTTGCACCCATCTCAAGTGCCGCCCACACGTACGCATTTACTCCTATATCTTTGATGGGTAGCTTTGGTAAAGATCCATCTTCGTAGAGAAAGGCTTTCTGGCTGTCTTTCCAACTATGGTTAAATAGCTCAAACCACTTCCCTTCTCGATTAGACTCATATCCAGCGAATCCATCGTGCTCCTTTATATTTAAAACACACCATTTTAAGGCATTTTTCACTTTTTCTTCCTGATAGGGCTCTAAACTCATAAATCCATCTTGGTTGAGGCGAAGAATCTCAAAAACCCATAGTGGAGTTGAGTCGTTACTAAACCAGTTAATATAGTTTTTCTGTGAAAAATCAACATAAAATGGCTTCATTCCAGCTTTAATTCTTGTATCTACGAGATGTTTACACTCAGACGAGTCCTCCCATACCTCGTGAGGGATTTTCCCAGGCTGTTCTCTGTTGAGCTCATTATCATCTTTCCCCTGCCACTCCCCTAACTTTAGCACCCCTTCGACAGCTAGATCTATAAAAAGCTTCTCTTGTGATAACCTTTCTCGTTCATGTATAAAAGCAGTTGTAAATATCGTATCACGACCGAATAACGCATGGAATCGCCCGCTCCTACCCTTATTCGTTGAGGCATATATTCCCTTTGGAGTGACAACTTCCTTAAGAGTAGAAAATGCTAACCCTTCGAGTAGAGATAAATCTTTAGCCGAAATTGCCGCCATTCTTTCATTATAAATATAAATGAGTGCATAAAAAAAGGGCAAAATACCCTTGACACAGCTTTTTTACTTTGTTAGACTGAGTTTAACATCTTACTTCTTGAACTCGTCCATACTAGCGAGTTCTGACAACCTCTTCAGCGTAGTTTTTATTTGGTCATTAATAATTTTATATTTACTCATGCAGTCTCAAGATCTACACCAACTCAAAGTACTCTCTACCTCCACTCTCGATAAAGTAGTTACCAACGATGGCATTTACGCATCCACAGCACTTGGTGCTGAAGGTATGTATCATGGATTCTTTGGGAGGGATACTGCGATCACGGCCTATTTTGTAGCTCAGGCAGAAAACATGCATGGTGATAAACAGTTTCTTAACAAAGCAGCAAGAGGCCTTCTCCAAATGATGAACTGGCAAAGTAAACAAGACAATCAGGATACTGGTGAAGAACTCGGCAAGTTTCCTCATGAAATTAGACTAACAGAGAAAGACTACAAGCATCTAACTCAAGGCATGCTCGATCAAGGAAGAAGATCTTGGTATGTTGATCCTTCAGATAAAGTTCTCAAAAACTGGGATACCAATGACGCAACCCAGCTCTGGATTATCGTCATTGCCAGACTATATGAAAAAGGTATGGTTGAGATGACAGAAGAAATCCGTAGCGCGATGAAACATGGTCTCCTTTGGTGTGTTAGAAACTTAAACGATCACGGAGGCTTTGCAGGGTATAGCTACAATCCAGAAAGAACTTGGGCTGGATTGATAAATCAAACCTGGAAAGATAGTGAAGGTGCATATATGCATACCGATGGTTCTACTCCTAAAAAACCTATCCGTGATGTTTTTGTAAATGCACTCACCTGGTCAGCTCTCAGTTATGGCTCAAAGATACTCGCTACATATGATCATCACTTCTCCGGCTTCCTTAGAACAGAGGCTGATAAACTAAAGAGTAAGTTTAACGATCCTGAGTCAGGATTTCTGATGAAAGATGAAAAGTCTGAGTACTACTTTGCTGAAGCTATTGATAGTGACGGGAAACAGCTACAAGCAGTCAGCTGTGATCCTGGGCTGGTTATGTGGGCTTACTGTGATGGTGAGTCAATAATCGATAATAGATACCTTCCTGCAGTCGCAAAACGACTTATGCAGCCTGATTTGCTAGACAGTGAAGCGGGAATACGCACGTATAGCTGTGAAGGAACATCCTACGACTATGTTGCTTATCACCGTGGCCCGAACACTTACTGGCCTTTCGTATCTGGTTTAATAGCTGATGGCCTCAATCATTTTGGATACAAATACGAAGCTACTCAAACTTTAACAGCCATGATAAAAGGAATAAAAAAGTTTGGAACTTGTATTGAGCTGTTTGTGAAAAAAGATAATGACTACGCCCGCTTTAAACACCCTGATTACGATCAGCTAAGCTGCACCGATCAAGCCTGGACCGCAGCTGCGATATACTACGGCACTTGCTACCTTCAGATGAGTGAGTGATCATATACAAATTGTTGAATTCTGAGACCTTATGATATAATTGCATACTATATGCATATTGTTTTTACTTGCCAAAGGTTTTTCTTTGGAAGAGGTCAAGAAATTCATGTTTATAATCTAGCTAACGAGCTGGCTAAATCTGGCCATAAAATTACAATATGTACCTCAGATTTAGATCAGTCAAGTGTCTTTAAGAAAGAGCTAAAACTTCATCAAAATATAAAAATTCATATTAGTAAAGGAATCGCTGTCGCGTATCCTCCAAACCAGGTGCTTTTCCCAAACCTAGCGAAAGAGCTTCTCGATATGCCTAATATTGATATAATCCATGCCCATGGTGCTATGACTGAGTCATCGCTGATAGCGATAACTATCGCAAAGACATTAAAAGTACCGTTTGTATTTACTCCTCACTTTCACCCATGGCGTTTTTTTGAACAGAGACCTTACAGATATACCCGAGAAGCCTACGAGAGTGTATTTACGGTGCCTATAATCAAAAATAGCACGAGAATGATTGCCGTCTCTCCATTTGAAAAAAATTATCTGGTCACACGAAGAGGTGTTCCTCCTCACAAAATAAAAATTATAGCGAACGGCATTAACACATTTTACTACCCTTCAATTGTTTCAAGAAGGTCAGTAAGATCTCAGTATAAGATTCCAGAAAATAGGAGATATATTATTACCTTTGGCAGTATCACAGATGCTAGGAAGGGCCTAGACCGATCTCTTAAGATATTTGAGTTACTTAATAAAAAAATCCCGAACTCTCACCTAATTATTGCTGGATGGAAGTATAAAAAAAACAATGACTATCTCTCAAAAATATTTGATAATTTAAAGTCAAAAAATAATATCTCGACTCTAGGCTATGTTTCAGAAGATGAAAAAGTTGCCTTGATTAAGATGAGTGAAGTACTATTTTCCCCTACCAGTTATGAAGCTTTCGGGATCGTTCTTGGAGAAGCGATGACTTTGGAAGTCCCTGTTGTCGTTACCCGAGTTGGAGGAACTCCTTATATTGTCCGTCATGCTAAGACTGGATTTACAGTCGGGAAATACAATAGTATTAAAGACTTTGTGTATTATATTCTTGAGCTAATGAACAATGAGAAACAACGTAATACAATGGGTCAAGAAGGAAAGAGAGTTGTTAAGAAGTTCTTTACTTGGAAAAAAATAGCAAAAGAGGTTGAAGATTTGTATGATCGTGTGCGAAAATAATGTATGAGCAAAAAAATTATCGTTCAAGGAAGACCTTTCACGACACCTCCCTCTGGCTATCAGACTTTTGCCAAGAACTTCTTTAGTCATTTAGCCAAAAGACTCACAGACTACACATTTGAAATTTTAACTCCATCTGAAGTCAGCCAAGAACAGTTTGAGCTACCTTCGAATGTAGCTTTCAAGGTGATTCCATCACCTCAAACATCACCCGAATTCTTTTCTACACTTCTCTGGGAAAATGTTTATGTATCAGACTATGTAAAAAGCCAAGACAGCTCACAACTCAGCTTTTATCTATCCCCTTATAACTCTCTGCCTATTTTTAAATTTGACGTTCCAGAATTTATGGTGCTACACGATATCGATCTCTGGATCGATCGAGGCGTAAGATGGGAGCCAGAAAGACGACTCGGTTATGAAGTCCGACGTAAAAGTATTTACAACGCAGATATTATTTTTACAGTCTCAGACTTTTCTCATAATCAGATCTCAGATTTTTTTACTGACTTTAAAAAACCTATCGTGACAATTTATGAAGACATTAATCCTTTTTATAAATCCGGCATGTTCTCATCAAGAATTTTAGAGAGATATAAACTAGAAGCAAAGAAATACTTTCTGTATATCGGAAGTAATGAACCTAGAAAAAATCTCTCTAAACTGATTGAGGCATATGGAATATACGCTCAGCGTAGCAATCCAACTCCTCTCATACTCTGTATATCAAGTAATGCCCGAACAGGTAATCTAAACCCGTTCAATAATTTGAATAATCCTCATATAATCTGTATTCCTGAGCAGTTAGAGAATCAGGATATTGGAACCTTAGCTTCAAATGCATTAGCTTATGTCTATCCCAGTAACTATGAAGGTTTCGGGCTTCAAATATTAGAAGCCCAGAACTGTGGATGTCCAGTTATTGCTTCTGATATACCAACCTTCCATGAAGTTGGAGGAGAAGGAGTACTTTATATGAATCAGGAAGATAGCCAAAGTATCGCCGATAGTATGTCTGAACTTGAGACCAATCCTAATCTTAGAGCAGATTTAACATTGAAAGGCAGAGAAAATGCAGAAAAATTTTCCTGGGATAAAACTATTGAGATATTTATCAAGTCCGTCGAAAAACATCTCTAACTCCTACTGACTTCATCACAAGGTATAATGTCGTTATGCAAACCATCAAGGATATTCTTAAAAAATTCGACCCTTTTGAGGATAAATATATTTCACGTGAATTTCAGTCTTTTGGTGTCCATCTGGCAGAAAAACTGGAAGACTCCACACACAAAAGTCTGTATATTAAACTTGCAAAAACTATTCCTCGCCCTGTTTTGGAAGAAGCACTACGCTTTGTAGTTGACTCAAGAGCAAAGAGTAAAGGCGCTCTGTTTATGTGGAAACTTAAACAGTTAGGTGTGATAGGGAAAAAGCCTGCCGCAACTAAAAAATAATAATAAACTCTACTTATGAAAATTGTATATCTTTTTTTAATTCTTTCTCAGTTATATTAAAAACAATGATTAAAAGGAGTACAGTATTTGTAAAAAGGTATGTCGAAATACTGGCTGTATTTATAAGTTTTCCAAAATCAAATGTGTTCATATATATTAAGAAATTGAACCCAGAACAAAATTCGTGAACTATATTAAAAGTACCCATAAGCCCAGTACCCGATACTTCCTACCCCCTGCTGTTGCAAAAACTCTATTTTTTTAGCTACAGACTTCTGATCTTCGTACCAAAGCTTATGATAAATGATGTAAGTGGCACTCTGTGAATCATTATAGTTTATCTCAATTTCTCCAGCCTCCGGATCTCGGCGAAAAACGCAGTTATCCCAGTCACACTTTGCTACATATTTTTGATTAATTTCGTTTAGGGTGATAGATTTTCCTGCTTGAGATGACCTTCCTTCCATATCAGTTTTCCAGTCATATCCATACATACCAAATACAACCGTTAACTTTTCGGCAGGAACCACGCTTAAAAAATCTCCCATCATCTCATGAAAGTCGTAGCCATATTTTTCTTTCCCAGATAGAGGAAAGTTTGGTCCAGGCTCCCCTGCAGCTTTATGAAAGTCATAAGCCATAATAACGAGCCCATCAGAGTCCTGCCCCAGAGTCTTCACATCAAAAGGCCTCTTCCTATAGAACACATCTCCATACATCGTCTCCAGTAAAATGACTTTCTCATTTTTCGCTTGAGAGTAAAATGTTTTTACGAACGTGTTTATTTCATCAACAACCTCTGAAAATGGCAAAACCCCAAGCTCTAGGTCAAGGACTACTCCCTTAAAACCGGTATCTTTTGCTATTTTTAGTGTTTCTGAAATAACCTTTGCCTGAGCTTTTTTACTTTTCAAAACCGCCATATTTTCATCGTTATTTAACATTCTGAGGGTGAGATATGCTTTTGAGGTATCCGCACTACTTGAAAATGCTTTTATACCCTTATATCCTGCGTCTGAGAATGAAACTCCCTCAGAAGTAGCGCTAATACCAAAATAATAGATGGAGTTATATCCGTTCAGAGATAGAGACTCATCCAACTGCCAGTAAGGAACAAAGATCGCTTTGTTACTAACTGCTGTTTTCCTCGGAGTTGGCGTAATTAAGACTCTTCTAACAGCCATTGACTTTATAGGAGGAGGTTTTGGCTGAAAATGATACAAAACAACTCCAGCTACTATACCTAAGACAGTTATTAAAGTGAGTGCTTTGATGGGTTTTTTGACCATGTCTCATTATATACCCCTTCGGGGCACAAGTACTTGTCCACTTTTACAGTTAAATCTTTTACGCTGTTTTTTCTCTAAAATCGAATATTAAATACAGCAGTCATTAGCAACACTCTAAGATCTGACATTACTTCTAGTTGACAAAGATATATTTATTATTCATAATGAGTTCTATACTATGAAAATAACGATCTACACAATAACTGACTGCGCCTTCTCAAAAGAAGAAAAAGAATATCTAAATCAACACAATCTTCCCTTCGAAGAAAAAAATCTTGAAACTAACCGTGAATTTTTAACAGAAATGCTCTCAATTTCTAACAACTTTGCGGGTACACCTGTGACTAAGATAGATAATGAAGGAAAAATCGATATTTTAAAAGGCTTTACAAAAGAAGAGTTCGATAAAGTTCTTGGACTCACAGCTCCAAAAGGTATTTCGTCCACTCCTCTACCTGCTGATGCTCCAGCAGCTCAAGTTGAGCCACCAAAACCAGCAGAGCCAATCGTAGCTGCTCCTCAACTTGACGCAAACACACCTACTCCACAACCAGTAGTGCCTGAACCAGTAACTCCTCCTTCTATGCCTGAACCAACCGTTGTAGAGCCCGCAACACCAGGTGTTCCATCAAATGAGCCTCCCATGCCCGAAGTACCAGAAGTTAATCCAACAGTTGACCCATCAATGCCAGCTATGCCTCCACTTGATGTTCCAGCTTCTCCACCACCTCAATCTGTTGAAGCTCCGCCTGTGCAAGTATCAACTCCAGAACCTGTAACTCCCGTTGAACCACCAGCTCCACCAGCTCCGCCTCCTGTAACACCTCCTACTCCAGCAGCCTCAGCTCAGTCAAATGAAGCTCTCAACTCTATACTAGATAGTCTCAAAAGTAATATTAGTGAGGTTACTCAGTCTTCAGACGCTCCTCACGTCTCAACCCCTACATAATTACTGCAGTTCAACTTGACATTCCCTACTCAATTTTCGTATTCTATTAGAAGCAAGTAATTTTGTTGTGATTTTATTTTATAGGTGTATTTTTTATGAACTTAGCATTACTATTAGTCGGGATGATTGTCTTAGTTACCGCTTTGATCGGCGTTTTTTTCTTTCTAAAATCAAAAAAGAAATCACCTCTAACCGCTGCATCTATTCCCCCACTCCCCACCTCTACTGAAGCTAATAAACACTTTACACCAGTCAATCAGGTAGTCGCAGCTCAAAAGAAACCAGGCGTCAATAAGAAGATGTTGATAACGGGTGCCGTTATATTTAATATCATTCTTATCTCTATAGTAATTTTGATCGGCCAGAGTGTTTCACAGAAACAACCAGGTTCAAATAATAACATCAATGCTTCTCCCACAAGTGTTACCGTGACATCCAGACCCACTCTTCCGTTCTCGACTCCAAAGGTCGCTTCTTCTTCACCAACTCTTTCGCCTTTTCCATCTACTACCGGTGTAGGAACTCCAAGCGCTTCTTTGACCAAAACTTTATCTCAGCCAACTCCTGCAAGCGGTAGCTCAACACTCAAGCCAACTTGTACTCAAATGCCTCCATGTGTAACTTTAGGCACATGTGATCCAGCCGTACCAAAAGGTGGCTGGTGTGGTATCACTCCGACACCAACAGCCATATTTAAGCAAGCTGTTGCTTCACCTTCGTCTTCAATAAGCTCACCCTTTGGAGGGATTGTGTCACCAACTAGATCCAGTGTCGTCGTCTTAATTACAGCTACACCAACTCCTAACCTTAGCCATACACCCACACCAACCGAGATCATAGTCGTACTTAATACATCAGGAACTCCTTCATCTTTTGAAAGTCCATCGGTTTTGCCAACAATTCCAAGTGCGGGCTCACCACTCTCATACTTAGCCATCATCATCCCCGCCTTGCTTGTAGCAATTGCATTCATTCTGTAAATTTAAACTCACACTTATAAAGTAGGGCTCTATAGTTTCATGAGAAGATCAAGAAGATTCGATGGAGAGTCCACTAAGTAGTCAGGACCGTGCTCCTTAAGAAGATTTTTTGAGTTAAATCCCCATGTTACAGCAATACTGGGAATTTGACTCTTGTGGCTTGCTTGTATATCCCTCACTTCATCACCTATATACACAACGTTCTCGGTAGTTAATTTGTACGCTTTTATGGCGTTTTTTATAGAGTGTGATTTACCGAAAATACTCCGTTCATTGTGAATAAAATCAAAACTGTTTATTTTATGAGCTTCAAGACAGCGACGAACATTGGCTTCGGTATTTGAGGTAATAATCCCTAGTCGATGTCCATTCTTGTGAAGTGTCTCAATGGCATTTTTCATACCTGGGAAAATTCTCACCTGATCCATAGCTTCATAGAGCTCAAGCTGAAATTTTTTAATGAGGAACGGCACTTTATAAAAGGGAATTTTAAACTCTCTTATGAGTTCAAATGGAGTCATCCCTCGTAACTTTTCTATTTCAGTATCCTGAATTTTTCGCCATCCATATTTTTCTGAGTTGTTATTAACAAGATGAATACAAGCAGAGAGTGTATCGGCTATTGTGCCGTCAAAATCGAAGATAATGGTCTTCCTTACCATACTTAGATTATAGCACTAGTCCGGAAGATATCTTAGTATTTGTTAAACATTTATGAAGAATAAGAAGTACAGTCTATAGGATAGTTATTGCAGCAAGTCTGAGAATGTAACATAGAGAACTCTGATATAATTTTTTAGATCCAAATGCACTATTCCTAAACAGATGCTGTAACAAGTTAACTCATTAAGTATATTTGATGGATACAAAAATAGAATCACAACACTTTAATTGGCTAGATTTCTTAAAGGCTATCTGGTATTTTTATGAAGGAAAAAGGCTGCAATTTATTCTATGGACAGGAACACTCTTTACCATTTTCTTCTATCAAATTATCCCCCCGATTATTGTAGGTAACATTATTGACTTTTTTAATAAATATAAACATGGAGACTCCTTGAATACCTTTTTCGTGTACGTGGCAGTGCTAGGCATTTCCTATGGAATAGTCTCAATTATCAGATTAACAAGTAAAAATAAGGTAGCAGCAATGCAGTATGAAGCCAGTTATAATATGAAGGTTAGAGGTTTTGATAGACTTCTAGAGTTCTCACTTAAGTGGCATGATAAGGAAAATACCGGCAATAAAGTACAAAGGATTCAGAATGGATTGAATGCTTTTCTTAATCTCCGGAGATTACTAAGCTCATCGGGTTTTGAGACTATAACGGCGATTGTTGGCATCATAGTTGTATTTATCTTTCTAAATCCTATATTCGTCATTTTTCTAGTAATTTACTTAACAGTTTTTACAACCATTAATATTGCTTACTATAAACTGATGCAAGAAATGCAGGATAATTTTAACAAAGCACAGGAAAAAGCTAGTGGAAGTTACTATGAAGGTCTTAATAATGTTTTGACGATAAAAACTCTCGGTGTCAAAGACTCCTTTAAAAAATCTGTCTATAGTAATGAGTTTTCATCCAAGGAGTTTAGTAAAAAAATAACTGAAATCGCTACAACTAAATGGAAGACTTTTCAAGTATTCAATGCAGCGAGTATGATCGTTTATATGCTCATGATTGGACACGGAGTTATATCTGGTGTAATTAGTATCGGTGCCATCTTTTTATACTATACCTATTTAATGAAGTTAGCTGAAGCTGCCGGAAATAGCACTGATTTATTTGAACAGTCAATTGAGTATAAATCTGCATTTAGTAGAATGATGCCACTTTATTTGGAAGATAACTCTTTTAAAAATGGCACTACGAACTTTCCAGAAAATTGGGAGAGTATTGAGATCAAGCATGGTTGCTTTAGTTACAAAAAAACTGACGAAAAAGATAAGGACAGTGTTTTTGAGATAAAAGACCTTAACTTTAAAATTAACAAATATGAGAAAGTTGGAATAGCCGGGACATCAGGTGGAGGCAAATCGACTTTGGCTAAATTAATCCTAGGGTTATATCAGTTAGATCATGGCGAATTTACAGTACAAAATACTAACTTTTACGATATTAAACATGAAGAAATAACAAAGAATATAGCAATTGTATTACAAGAATCAGAGATGTTTAATCTTTCTCTCAAAGAGAATATTACTCTCATGAGACAGGTAAAGCCAGAACTCTTGAGTACTGCCATAAAGATTTCTCAACTCGAGGATCTGATAAATAAACTTCCTGAAGGATTAGAAACTCAGATAGGTGAAAAAGGATATAGAATTTCGGGAGGTGAAAGACAGCGAATCGGGATTGCACGAGCGATTTGTAAAGATCCTGAAATTTTTGTTTTCGATGAAGCAACCTCCGCACTTGATAATAAAACAGAGTACTTAATTCAGGAAGCATTAGAAAAAGAGCTAGAAAAAAAGACTTTAATCATAATTGCTCATCGAATTACAACTTTGAAGAATGTTGATAAAATCCGCATTTTTAGTAACGGAAATATAGTTGAAGAGGGCAAATTTGATGAGTTGATAAAAAACCCTAGGTCTAAGTTTTATGAAATATCCCAGATGAAAAATACAAACGAGAATTAATCATCACTTTTTTCAGGAATAAACTTACCAAATAGAAAGGTAACAATCGTCAATGTAATAGGGATTATGAGAAGGAGAAAAAAAGAGTTATGATTATGAAACAATGAGAGCGTTTTTTTCCCTAGCTTTACTCCTATCTCAAGAAACAAACCAATCCATAGAATGATTGATACTAACTCACTCAAAAAAAATGTCCTGTATTTAACTTTGGAAATTCCTGCAAAAACAGTCACCGGTATGCGAAATCCAGGAATATGCCTTCCAATTATAATAACAAATGGTCCATACTGCCTGAACTTTGCCTCGAGGAAGTATAATTTCCTTTCATTTAAGTGGATATATTTACCGAAGCGAAGTACGATTGCTTTCCCATAATGAAAAGATAAATAGTAAAGGATTGATGAGCCTATGAGAACTGCTGTAGTTAATAGGAGAAAAGCGCTAAGAAAAGGTATTGTGCCTTGTGAGATCTGATATCCAACATAAGAAATATAAATATCACCCGGAATCGGTAAAGGGATCCCGGCTTCTTCAATAATTAGAAGAAAAACCGGCCCAATTAAAGGGTAAAGATGTAAAAAAGTTACCAACCAGTCCTCGACTACATCAAAAATAGGTGAAAGTCTCATATATCATTATATAATATCTGGCAGGGGTAGAAGGAATCGAACCCTCATCAAAGGTTTTGGAGACCTCTATTCTACCGTTGAACTATACCCCCTGGTGTCCTCGAGCAGAATTGAACTGCTATCAAAGGCTCCGCAAGCCCTTATTCTATCCGTTAAACTACGAGGACTTTAGATATATTTTATCATTTTTCTGAAGCCATTAGCAGTTTGATCTTTAAAGTAGATTTAGGTTGGTTATATTTAAGGAAATACAATGAGGGTTTAGGATGGAGTCTCTCAATAGAGAGAGTTAAGGGGTTCTGTCTATAGAACCCCTCCCCTCTTCTTGAGCTATTATCGCACAAGCTCTTCAAATTCTGTTACTAGTTCTCGGTAAGTTCTAGTTCGTCTCGAAACCAGCTGAGGAACGGAAACAAATCCCTCACTAACGAATGGCCCCTCTTCTTCGAGTAATCCACTCGCTAACTCGTGTATCTGTCTCATCTGCTCCGCTAACTGATCTGGAGAGTCACTTGCCTTTTCCAGCTGAACTGTTTTTGCAGCTAGAAAGTCCAAGTAACGATTAACGTCTTTTAGGGCCTTTTGTGATGCAGGATAAGTAGGAACTAATTCGTTAATTTTCCAGGCCTTAGCAACCGCATCGGCAACTTGTCGATAGTACTGGGCAATGCCATAGTTGGCACCAGCAGAGATAATAAGTTGCCGTTGTTGGAAGTTGGGCATAAGCCGGCCAGGCATTGCGAAGTCTCGCAAGGTGTCGGCAACAACAAGTATGAGGTTAGGATCTGCCTCTAGATATGCTCTAACTGCTTTAAGGTAGAAAGTATAGTGAAGTCTCTCATCTTTGGCTATTCTACGAAGTAGATTAGCGAGAATAGGATCTTCTTTGTCTGCCTGCTTTGCGACGCTTGCATAAAATGCCTGTGTCGATAGTTCCTGAACCGTTGTGTAGGCCATTCCTTCCAGAATAGTTGCTTCACCTGGATACCAGGCGTTTTGTAAAACCGTATCGCTGAGGTGGCTCAGACGTATAGGATTAATGTTACGAGTCACCAGTAAGTATGTACCTAAAAGTGTCGTATGTTGTGCCTCTTCGCTTGTCCATATTCTCAGAAAATCTCTGAGAACTTGGTAAGCGTTTTCAAACAGCTTATCCAAACCTGCTGTAAACCATGGTAGGTTCAATTCGGTTAGGTATGCTGTTTCAACAGCAATTGCTAACTCAGGCGAAATCTTGACCTGGGCTCGATGCCAGGGATCTGTTATGTAGTTACGGCCTAATTCCCATGGAATATAGTCTTGGTAACCCCATCTTCTGCCTTTCGTTTGTGCAATATGCTCGTTGTAAAGCTCGATAATTCGTCGCTCAACCTTGTTCCGACTAAAATCATTCACGTGCTCTTCTCCTTACCTAAATGAACTGCAATAATGCAGGAGTCTGTCTAGGAAACAGATCTCATGTCGATTAAGATTCTTAAATTCATATCTCTTCATCGGTATTTCTACCTTCACGAAGAGAAAATAAAGACTCATGAATCCTTACATTTTCTTCGTGAAGACAGTTTTTAAACCCTCATTGTTAAAGTACTGTTACCTATTCTTTCTATAGGAGCTTTTCCTATAGTGTAAATAAGTAACTCATATTATAGCACTTTATTAGCTTCAATTTATGGTATATTGTATATATAATGAAGTACTCACCAGCCCCTGAAATCAAAGAACAAATTGAGTTTTTAGTCCAACAAATGAAGTTTGATCATATTATCCCTGCCCAGATACACTGCATCCGTAGTTTTGATGCAAAAACCAGAGCAATCGCCCGAATATGGGGTATGGCAAAACTGTTCAGCGAGGTCGCTGGCTTTCCTCCAACATATATTATAGAAGTCAACGCAAAACTTTACGACAAACAGTCCGAACGTGAAAAAATAAAAACATTGATCCATGAATTAATGCATATCCCAAAGACTTTCTCTGGCGCACTACTTTCTCACCGCGGTAGATATCACGCCATAAACGATCGAGAAGTAGAAAAAATCCTTAGAAATCGACAAAAATAAGTTTTATTTACTGTCGAATGTGTTTTATATAGTTAGATTATTATGTTGCTAGTTGATATTTATTCTGCGCAGTCAATATACTTAATTACTTTAGTATAATTAGGAAACTAATTTCTCAATTTTATGAAAAAAGCTGGTATTATCTTTTGTGGCGTTGCATTGGCTTTTATAGCACTCTTTATCTTCAAAATTAATGACTTTTATAACGCTATAAATACAGGAAATGACGGCAGTAATCATAAACCTACTGTATCACCTCAAAAGACTAGTTATAACATTCTCCTATTAGGTTACGGAGGCGATGGACATGACGGAGCCTACCTCACAGATACAATAATGATTGTTCACCTGGATATCAAGAAGAACAAAGCACTTTTAATATCACTTCCCAGAGATTTATGGGTAAATGTCCCGGGTAAAACTAAGGATTTCCATGCTAAGATCAACTCTGTATATGAAATGGGGCTATATCCTGAGGACTATCCTGAGATTGATAAGAAATATACCGGGAAACAAGGAGCTGCGGAGCTTGCTAAGTATGTTGCCGGGCAGGTATCAGGCCTAACAATTGATAACTATGTTGGTGTAGACTTTGGTGGATTTAAGGACATTATTGATCTGGTCGGTGGTGTTGATGTGGTTGTTGAAAAAACCTTCGACGACTATGAATACCCTATCGATGGTAAAGAGAAAGAGATGTGTGGAAATGAAGAGAAATTTAAACAGGTGGAAAAATTTTTAGCACCCTCAGTTGATGAGAATGAGAAAAAAGACTTTTTTAAGGATAAACCTGAATTGCAGAAATTTCTTGAGGACATTACGACTGACCCCGCTGTCGCCTTCCCGTGTCGATATGAGCATATTCACTTTGATAAGGGTTTAAAACATATGGATGGCATGACAGCTTTAAAGTATGCACGCTCGCGCCACTCACTCCAGGATGGGACCGATTTTGGAAGAGTCAAGAGGCAGCAGAACGTTATTCAAGCAGTAAAAGAAAAAGTTTTAAGTCTCGGATTTCTTCCTAAGATATTTCCTCTTATGGAGGACTCTAAAAAATTCGTCCGGATGGATCTGGACTTTAATCAAATAAAGAAGCTTCTTCTTGAGGTTCAACATGACAGCTCTAATTATAAGATAGAAAGTGCTGTACCATCTTTAGATAACTATCTCAAAAACTCTAACTCTGATGAGGGTCAGTTTATCTTAATTCCTTCAGATGGAATTGATCAGTATGGCTCGATGCAGAAATGGCTCCACGACATTATGGAAGGAATAACTCCGACACCTACTCCAGATAGTACAGCTACTTCATCTGCTAAGAAAAAGTAGGTCACTGGATAAACTCTAAACTATCTGTCTGATGAGGAGTAATAGTTATCGAAGGAACATTATAGGGTTTGATAGAGGTACTCGAGCCTCCCCCAATGCCCGATTCAATACCATTATGACTTCCGTCATTTCGTGCTGGAAGTTTAAAGGTTGTAACCACTCCCCATCCAACAAGCATAATAAATAACGGTATCAGAAGCAGACTAAAGACACCAGACCAGTTTTCCTGCCTGCTATCAAATGTCATCTTCTCATGATAGTAAGCTTCATCTCCCTGCTTTCCTTTTTGATTATTCATAGATATAATAACTAATAACAATATAATAAATACTAGAAGTGTTTCATGATAGCTATTTGATAATAAAGTTACAGTTTGGTAAGAAAGCTACTCAAATATTAGTCATAAAAAACCCCGCCGAAGCGGGGCTAACATCTCACTTTCACTTGCTAAATTTTCTGTCTCTGCCAACAATAAAAGGTTATATGAACCAAATATAGTTTGAGTGATAAATGAGTAAGAGTTAAGTAAGTGCCCTATCTTTGCTTATGTAAGAATAGAAAACTACCAACAAGAGTTGCCATCCACACCGCAAAAACCGACTTTGTTAGCTGATCGTCTCTCCTTTCGACTTCTCGCAGGGATCTCCCAACGACAACATACCCGGATGAGGTTTTGGCTTCGTAGTAGTTAACAACGATTGCAGTGCGGATTAAAAGAGTTGGTTGCCAGGTAATTCGGTTTTGCCCCATCTTTCTCGCATTTTCCAATACACCCGCAGGAACATTTGGCTCATTCTTACCGATCATTGCTGTAGATACGATCAATTTCTTTTTATCATCATATACCTGAATAAATGGAGAGAGACTTTTCCCGATATCTATCTGACTTTCATCTCTTAGATACTCTGGCGAATGTCCTTTTGCAAACTCACCTGAGATATTTTCAGCAAATTCAATCTGGGGATCGTTTGCTGACTGTCTGTATACTTGTTGAACTGAGACATATATAAGCCCTGATAACATGGTGATAATGAATGCGAGAGGCAGCCATTTTAAGAAGAGATCTAAAGTTATTGTGCTTTTAACGGCCATAATCTATTTTAACATACCACTTACTGAGGATTATTTGGATTTAGGCTCGGGAGTTACTGAAGTTTGTTGTGGTTCAGTTAGGCCGATATTTGTTTCATCTTGAGGGAGTTGATCAATTGTGGGTAACTCATATTTAAAATAGGGACTTGCTGGGGTGTAACCTACTGGTTCCGAGTCAGTTTCTGATAAGGGAGGTAGTTTATTGAATATTTCTTCTAACCGTCGATTTGTGTCCAGCACATCTGTCTCCATGGTGGATAGTCTTTCTTCAGAAGTTTCTTGAGTTTCTGTTTCTGTGACAGGTTCTGGTTGGTTTAATTGAGGCTTTTCTTTTTCTGTCATGATGGAAATTATATCAGAAAAAATGAAAGATGGAGAGGTTATATCTTTTTGTGGGTAAAGGTCAGATTGACCAGTGGGTAGATATAGCAGACCTGATGTACAAGTCAATCATCATGAAATTAAATTTAGACTAGTTACTTTAACCTATCAAATAAAATCTTAATAAAAAGGCAGACTTCAACAAACTTTTTATAGTCCACGATATCATTTGTGATAATCCTTTGTGCTGTAGACAGGGCAAATATGACGTCCTGGAGGCGTTTGAACTTATTCTCCACCGGCAATAGCTATTTCCCCTTATTAACTGACTTTCAATGACCTTATCGGCCGTTATAAGCTGCTTAATCTCATTCAAGAATAGCCCTATATACTTCCTTCTTATTGTAATATGAATTTTGACGCAACGTCTTGTGCAAGCGTATTTTTGGCCATAAAAAAACACTACCTTCCAAATAAAAAATTATTCGTTCAGATAGTGTTTAGTGATTAAGCTTAGAAGCTTCTTCTTCGATCATTTCCACGATCGTTTCTGAATCCTCCTCCGCTTCCTCCTCGATTTCCGCCTTCTTCTCTTGGTCTTGCGACATTAACGACGATTTTTCGTCCTTCAATATCTTTTTGGTGCATTTCCTGAGCAGCTGCAGAAGCTTGTTCGTCTGTTGCGAATGTAACAAATCCGAAACCTTTTGACCTTCCAGTCATTCGGTCAGAAATTATTACAGCTTCGGTAACTTCGCCAAACTGAGCAAACATTTCTCTTAAAGAATCTCCGCTCATTGACCATGGTAAGTTTCCGACGTAAAGTTTTTTGTTATCCATCTAATAGTTTCACCTCCTTTTGATTTAGTCTAGTAAAAGTAGTTTATCCTGAATTAGTTTCTAATGCAGTTCAACACACTTTGTGTAGAGTAATACATTATATCACATATTAAAATAAAAGAGATATACCTATTGCAACTCATATACGACGGCATAACGAGTTTACTTTACCGGTACCCATAACGTCAACTAAGACTGGGATATAAATCTGAGTTTATGATAAACTGTTACTAAGTTCTACTATGATAACTACTGCTGTCATTTCATTCCGGGAGTTTCTTGAAGCATTCTTAATTGTTGGAGTTTTCCTGGGAATTTCACGAAAATTGATCTTAAAAAAAGAAACCGAGATTGGTCTGGCCGCTTTGATTGGAATTATTCTTTCACTTTTACTTTCAACTGGAACATACTTATTTGGTGCGCACGCTCAAACCGTACTAACTGAAAAAAATGCTGACTTCTTGGAAAGTTACTTACTTATTTTTTCTGGTATCTTTATTGCGTATGTAGTCTTCTCACTGCATACTATGATTCGTCGAGGTCGGGCAAACACTCTGATCAAAGCTCACAGGAAACTACAGCAAAACGCCTTTGATGTAACTCTTTTTCTGACAATTATCTTTTTAGTCTTACGTGAAGGCTTTGAAGTTGCTCTTTTCACAGCGAGCACTTCTCTCTTTGCCGTCTTTATTCAAAACTTTATTGGGCTTCTACTTGGATTTGCAGTAGCCGTTGTCATCGGTGTGGCTACTTTTTTTGCTTACGTGAAGTTTTCAATTGGAAAAATCTTCAGACTCACTGAATACCTCATTATTCTCATCGGTGCGTCTCTTATCCAAAATGGTATCACAAAACTTTTTGAGACTCACTTTAATATAAATTTATCGAAAATGATATCATTTCACTTAAATTTCCTTCCTGACCGTGAAAGCTTTCTCGGAAAACTGCTGCAGGGATTTATGGGGGTTGACAAAGAGTTTAGTCTGATGAGACTGTCAATTATGGTTGGATATATCTTTGTGATCTACTTTTTATTTATGCGTCGTAAGAGGACTGGAGTAAAGTCATGATCTCTAGTTAGGAAAAGCTTAATCAATCCACCAAGCGTTCCTAAAAAAGCCCCAAAGAATGTTGCTATTGGCACACCAATAATAATACCTCTGAGCAATCCATTGTTAATAAAGTCTCTAATGCTACTAAACTCAATCTGATTTTTGAACATCATAATTTTTTCTGACTGCTGACTTACCGTATCCAAGAAAAGATTATCGATTAAAACGAAAGATAACATTGTGATGCCAATACTCATATATGCTATAACGGCACCTCCAGAGGCAGCCTGCCTTATTTTACTTTCTTTGCCACTTGTGAAGTAACCACTCAGGATAAAAATTAGCGCAATCGTCAGGTAACCAATGAGGAGTTGTTGATCGTTATCAGGAATATTCTGGGGAAAAATAACGTTCGAGAAAAAAACTATCAAAGAAAAAAGACAACCTAAAAGTAAACCAAATAAATATCGGTTCATACTATTTGTTCTCTTTGCGATGAAGTAAAAGATAAATAGCAAAGACAAGAAAAACCAACCCGACAAGACCGGTAATCAGCCATCTGGGTATATTTAATATATAAACATATGTTTGAGACAGAACAGCCAAACTTAGAGCTGCGATACCTGCAAATTTATAGATGTTATACTGCCTAGTGATTCCTAAAGATATAAGAATAATGCCTTCAACTCCCAGTAATAGTGAGTACTTTGTGCCTTCTAGTCCAAGTGCCTGTGAAACCGTAAAAAAGATAAGAATAAATATGCCAACTGAGTCAAGAATTTTCTGATTTGAGAGATCGTTGTGAAGTTTTCTGGTATATGCCAGTCCCATAAAATAAACTGAAGTTGGAAGAGTAAACCACTGCTGTTCTGTAAACCTAAATACTTGAATCTGCCAGTAATATACTAACATCCCCACAGCGGAAGCAGCATATCCCCATTTTAAAGACTTAGTCGAATACGCGTGATAAGAGAAAAGTGCAAATAGACTATAACCAGATGCGATAGCAAAATACTGCATCGAATTGTCTATAATATAAATGTTTGACAAGGTTGTAGCAAGGTTACTACTAAAGTAAAACCAGAAGCAATAAATGTTTGCGCTACCAATGCACTTATTTGATACCTATTTTTAAGTTCTGAGTTGATCTGATAGCTCACAGCGTAGATTCCAATCGAGAACAGTGAGAAAATGAGAGGAAGAAAACTATTCTCGATTACAAAGAATCTTAGCAAGTTCCAGACTGCTAAATAAAAAAATACATTCGAGAGATATATGAGATCAAGTTTGGAAAATCTGTACGACGCTGAGAGGAAAAGTACTCCTGTTATCACACATATTAAGGCCATACAAAGTGGATATGGAGGATATCTAAATTGTTTTGCGGAGAGGGAGGGATTTGAACCCTCGAATCCTTGCGGATTGGCAGTTTAGTAAACTGCTGCACTAGGCCACTATGCGACCCCTCCTTCCTATTCGCTATTATATAAACTCCTTCTCACTTATGAAAGCCCTGTTTGTTGTAATTCTTTTAGTAATTTGATCTAATTATAAATATGGACTTATCAGAAGCAGAAATGACGGAAGAATCCTTGATTGAACCATCTCCGGTGAGACCTGAATTTAAAGGACTATTCGACGATCTGTCTCAGCCTCACTATCTCCACTTAAATCCCGAGGAACTTCATCACATGCAAATAGATTATCTACAAAAAGATCAAGAACAAATTTCAAATATTCGTTCATCGATAGAAACCTTGAGCATTCCATACGAAATCATGACTGGACCTGCCCCACCAAAAACCGGAAAAATAGGCACTTTTTATCAAGTTATTAAAAATATAATGAATTTTGTCCGCTATGCGATTCCAGAGTCACAGTTATTTCTTGGAAAAAGAATAGATTCTTATATATCCCCGTCAGAAAATCTAGGATGATATAATTTACTTGCACTTCTAGGATTATTGATAACGCGTCTCAGCCGCAGTGGTGAAATGGCATACACGCAGCGTTCAGAACGCTGTGCTCGCAAGGGCGTGGAGGTTCAACTCCTCTCTGCGGCACCCGAGAAGACGCACAGGTGTGAAGTTTGAACCTTTACGCTAAAGTCCTTCTATAAAATAGTCACTCTGATAAATACCTCTAAAATCTTAGCCTCAAAATGAATTCAACTCTCCACTTAAAATTGTCTAATAGATATGGTAATTAATGTCATGTTTAAGTTTGACATTCTTATATTCTTATTGTATTATATGTTTATATGATAAATGCTGTTTCCGCACGAGATGTACAGAGAGACTTTAATAAAGTAGTTGAACATGTACAATCTTCGTCTAAACCTATCATCGTTTTTTCTCGAAGTAAACCAGTCGTAGCACTAGTAAATTTAGAGATGCTTGAGAATATACAACTTGAATCAGTAAAAAATGAAGCACTAGAAGAGTACAAAGCTGGAAAAACAAAACCTATTAAGACTGAAAAAGAGTTAGATGAGTTTTTTAAAGAAATCGATGATGCAGCAGCTTAACTATGAGTATTATATATGAACTTCAAACGAGTAATAGGTTTAAACGAGAACTAGATAAATTTGTCAAGAAAAATAAAAGACGATCAGAAGCAGTTAAGAAGGCTCTCAAACTACTTGTAAATAATCCCAAATCTCCAGGTCTAAATATAGAAAAAATAGCTAATGGCGTATGGACTATACGCATAGATAAGGGTAATCGAATTTTTTTAACACTTCTTAATAAACAAAAGATTCTACTTATTGATATTGGAACACATGATAAATATAGAAACTATTAACTGATAAACTTTCATTTTCTACTAGTTCACGTAATATTGCATAAGGTCATATTGTACCTTAAGAGCGAGTTCAAATAAACACTCCTTGGGGGCACCCGAAGAAGCGTAACAAAAATGACAGTTAGGGATTAGAAAAAGGTTGTTAGGACAATCCGACAATTTCTACACAATTTTACTCCATTAATATATTGCTATAATATGCTATATTTAAAAAACAGTTAATTTGATTTTTTATTTTAAATCCTTCTAACAATACATTTAAAACATCAAAAACAGATCAGCATACCCCATCATTTAGATTTAGCCCTTATTGATAGTCTAGATATCTTTTTTAACTGCCACTTTTGATACGTTGCCCACCCGTGTTGTCTGTGTTATTATCTAAAGTGATTATGGATTGATACACGGCGCTAGATAAAATTATCGCAAAATTTTAAATTTAATAACCTTCTAATTACTATCGAATTTTAGCCTCAAAATGAGTTCAACTCTCCTTAAGATTTGAAACAAACTAGGATCTATTTTAATCCTATCTTATTATTCATCTTTACTTCGAATAGTGAAACTATGTCTTGAGACGAGTAATTAAACTGACATTTACTCAATACCTCTTACTTTGTATAAGTTCTTCTTATTGTCTCATAAACGAGGGTTTGTGAGACGAATTATCACCGCTGCATGTTTGCACAAACTATTTACCTGTATTTGTCCAAAATAAAAAATGCTATAATTACTATATGCTATCTCCAGATAGAGGACTTACAGGGCCGCAAAATGTAACCCCATTCCGAGAATTTCCTGTCGCATTAAATAATGTAAATATAGATACTGAAAAACCAGGCCTCAACGCTTTCCAAATGAGATTGTTTCTGCACTTCCATAAAGCCTATGATGATTTTGTTTATTTATCTGCTATAAGATCACGAACTTATCACCAAAGTAGTTCACTAAGAGAGATGGATGTTGAGGGATTAAAAACTTCTGCAATAAATGCTATTGAATTTAATGATGCACAAATAGTAGGATCACAAGCAGCCCCACTTTTAGCACTAAGTTTTAATAATTATGAAGAATGTGGGGAACTTGTAGAATCACTAATAAGAGGTGCAATGGATATTGATAAAGAGACATACCGGACAATCCGGGATTATTTTGAACGATACTCTCTAAATCTCAGATTATATGATGACTCTCAACCGATAAGTACAAACGATCAGCGTTTTGTGAGCCATCGTCCTGAGTACATTAAGTTTCAGCTAGAATTATTTGGTAGTTCACTTATTTTAAATGGCTATCCAGACGCGGAATCATATAATGATAGAAATTTCCTACCATTCATAAGAAACGCGAAGATGAGAATTGAAAAAGTAATGGAAGAAATGACTCATGATAAAACTTAACATAAAGTCAACAACTCTTCTATTCTTAAAACACTATTCCTTCACCAATATATCCAGCAAAGTAACTCTCAAAAACAGTCGATTTTGAAAGATTCTCATTCTTTATCCTTGATCGAACTTTTACACTTTATTAAATTGCTTTGTTGCTCGTTATTCACTTTTGAACTATATAAAATTGAATCAGATTATGAAAGAAAGATACAAAAGGTTCAAATTGAGTCAACACGGGGGCACTACAATATTGTAATGACCTAAAATCATTTATAATTCATTAGGATTATACATATGGTAAAACAGCGTGAAGCCCGACTTGATATTATCACAGGCCCTATGTTCTCTGGTAAAAGTGAGGAATTAGTAAAGCGCCTCCGTAGATTCAAAATTGCTGGTTTGTCCGTAAAAGTTTTTAATCATTCTATTGATGATCGTTACGGCAAGAAGAAAATTTCCTCACATGCTAAGGACCAATGGCGGGCAATTCCTGTTCCGAATAGCCAGGAATTGCTGAATAAAGTTACCTGCCGGACAAATGTTGTAGTTATCGATGAAGCTCAGTTTTTTGATGAAGGACTCTTTACCATTGTCGAAGAACTCCTTAGACGGGAAATTATAGTTATAGCTGCTGGCTTAGATACCAATTTTCGAGGCGAGCCATTTGGCGTAATGCCTCAACTGCTTGCTTGTGCTGATGGTGAAGTCTTAAAGCTAAAAGCCGTTTGTAAGATCTGTAGAAAGTGGAATGCGACAAGAACACAAAGGTTAAATGGAGATGGTAAACCCGCGCCATATTCCGATCCTCTTGTAAAGGTTGGTGCACTGGATTCTTATCAAGCACGGTGTCGCAAGCACCATGAAGTACCCGGTAGACCTGATTCTTCATAACTCTTACAACTAATGTCGTTTATAGAAGGTGGTTTCCCCCTTATTCATTTGATACCCTGTTTTAAATAGTTTCGATCACGTCGCTTTTTAGTAGACAATTAATCTGTTTTACGACTATTTATTAACTAAATCATGACAAAAAAATGTGGTCCGACTTCACCTATATATATCCCTAGAGTTACTAGCTGAACTTGATGTCAAGGCTGATACTTTTGGATTATCAGTTCCGCAGTATGCTAAGTATGTCCTTCTTAAGAGATAGTGATAAATCAGAAAAGATAGTTATACCTCAAGATTCTAAGAGTAATTTTAACCGACTAAATGGAACAAAAGCGAAAGTGAAAGAAGAAAAACAGATCAGTTGATTTGATATAATTCATATGCTGGAGAGGTGGCAGAGTGGCCAAATGCGAGGGGTTGCTAACCCCTTGGGCAGCAATGCCCGCGCGGGTTCAAATCCCGCCTTCTCCGCAGATGCATTCTTGCTCCAATATATCTGGAAAATTCTTTCAGAATAGTACAATAATATTGTATCGTTCTGAAGTTAAAAATGACGTTGAAATTCAGCCAGAAGTAAAAAGTGAATTTGAGGCAGTGGAGTTATTGTATAGAGCCCTCATTGACAAACTTTAAGCAGTTTTTTCACCTTGTAACTGAGACTATTTCACCTATCTCGGCCGAAGGTGCAGCCACAGTAATTCGATTTGTAGTTGCATCCTTAACAATCGTGTAACCAGTCGCGTAAGTGGCGCATGAGGTAATCAACGCTCCCCCATTCGAAGAAGGATCTTGTGGAAGAGCTGGGATATATCCGGGCATAATACCAGCGCAGATATTAGCCGCTCCTGTATTAGAAATTGCCGTTACAACTGAAGGGAGTGTAAAAGGAACACTACTCACATAAAATTTTCCATGATTTTCTGCAATATTTTGATATATTGCGGCAGATATTTGACCCACATCATTTCTCCGTTTTGTATTATTCGCACGGGCAAACTGTCTGGCAGGATTGATAGCAATTACAGTAATCGATAAAAGCAGCACAAGAATACCGATTACAACCATTAACTCTATGAGAGTAAAACCAGATTGAGATCTTTGACTCATACAAACATGATATCAGAAATTCAACCTCAAATGTATTACTAAACTATTTCTTAGCTAATCTTTATAGTTTTTTTTCATAGTCATCTGGGAAAAACCAAAGCTGCGTGTCCGTTATCCTCTCTGTTGTTTTATGTTTACTAATACACGCAAGCTGAATTGACTTAAAGATTTGTTCAAATATATTACCGATAAACTCAAGTGAAATTCCTCTATTTTTGATACTATTAGAGGTGCTTTTATACTTTTGGATATTGTATTTTTGGGCATTTGGAAAGTATTCGAAAACCCAGTCATTTGCTGATAAAAAAAATTTAGAGGTCTCATTTCTATCTAAAATTGGTTTAATTTGAAGAATTTCATGAGCTATATACTCAGTCTTTTTTTTTGTAGGCATCTCTAAGTCGCGCTCATCAATAAACATATTCAGACACACCTTATTTCTAGCCTTCTTTTTACCTCTCCTTCTTCTAATATGCATAACCTCAGCCAGGCACAAGAGCAAAAACCTAGTTATCCACATACGTCTGGTTTTTGTAATAACAAATAGGTCGATATCATCATCTAATCCAGCATTATTCATCGATACAGATCCTGAATAACCAATAAATTGTATAGAGTTTAGTGTGGATATCTTTTTAAGGTACCTTGCAATATGCTCTTTCTTCAACCGGGACCAATTCAGCCTTTGGACCGTCTTTTCAAGATATGTACTATACTCCCCTAGAGTATAAAACCCTTTTTTTCCAACTATAAATTCGCTATATTTTAGCAAATCTAGTTGTTTTTTGAGACTTTCTCTAGATATTTTTTTGGGGTAAAAAGTATGAATTTCTTGTAATGTTGGCGAGTAGTGAAAGTGAGCAAAATATCTCAAAACTTTTTCTAAATCTCTTTTCATGCAACCATTCTCTCACCTCTTCATAAATTTGACAAGGATAAATGTTATAAAGACACGTTATTTTCTTGAGTTTATGATTTACCCTCAATTCAAGGCTGGATGAGACCGAGCCTAACTTCAACTAAAAATAAGCAAAGATAACACTTTGCGCATGTTTTTTTCAAATATTCATGTAAAACATTACCGTTTTTTTCTAAAAGTATGCTCTATTTGAGTGAGTGCGATTCATTTATGCTTCCTCGAATTCTAAAGGCGGTTTTACTAGCCTGTATTTTAGGGCCTATCAATAGCGACTATAGACTCAGGTTCGGTAGAGAGGATTGGACCAGCCTTCCTAGCCGTACAGACACGAGCCTACAATGTGCAAAAGCTTTTTGAGCCTGTTTTTATGTTATCAAACTGTTACTTTGAGTGCCAAAATAGCTAAAAATGGCGTATACTTGTTAGGAGGCTCTATAACAGACTACACCTTCTGTCCAGAAAAATCTCTTTGAGAGTGCTTAAAGGATGCGGACCACCTTAGGCACAAATTGCATTTTTTTGAGCTCAGTTTGAGCCTGTAAGATTTTTCACCTTCTTAAAGCTACTAATGGTTGTCTGTTGTTTTTATCATGATATATCTAACAATACCATCTGAAATTTTATGACACTATTAAAATAACTATGAGACACGTATCGCATAATTTATCGCTGGTCGTGTAAAAAATATCTTTATATTTTCTGCGACACAATAATTCTATAGGTATATTTCTGTTAAATATTTTAAGACAATTATTAGTTACTTTGTTCAGTTTATTTAATGCTTTTTAGACTGCACACTAGACCTCTCACTCAAAAATCAATGTCTTTTCGTTGATGGCTTGCAAGATAATACTATAATGACATACTTCACAAGGAACAGTTCTTTCTTACCAATTCTACATTTATCGAGAGATTAAACTATGAGTCTATCTTATGGCTTCTTTGTAACTATCTAGGTTCTCTATAGCCACACCCACGCCTCGAATGACGCAGAAAAGTGGTTCCTCAACAACGAATGAAGGAACGCCCGTATAATATGTGATGAATCTATCAATGTTTGTGAGCAATGAGCTCCCACCAGATAAGACTATCCCCTTGTCGACGATATCAGCCGCGAGCTCAGGTGGACTTTGAGAAAGTACTTCTTTGATACCTTCAAGGATTTGCTTTAGAGGTTTTTGGAGACCTTCCGAGATGCTCCTTTCCCCTATCTCTATGTTCTTAGGGAGACCCGTCTGGAAATCTCTACCCTTCGCTTCCATGGTTCTTTCTTCGGTTGTCTGAAGCTCTTTTTCGGAGATGAAGGCGTTACCAATTTTCATTTTTATATCTTCAGCTGTTCTATCACCCACAACCATGTTGTATTTTTTACGGACGTGTTGAGAGATTGTCTCGTCAAATTTTGTTCCTGCGACTCTTACTGTCTTGAAAACGACCAGTTGTCCGAGAGAAATTATGCCTATTTCAGCCGTTCCACCTCCTATATTTACTATCATATGCCCTGATGGCTGTGAGATCGGAATCTTTGCTCCTATAGCAGCAGCAAGGGGTTCTTCTATCAGATAAACGTCCGAAGCGCCAGCCTGTTTACAAGCCGCTACGACAGCCCGTTTTTCCACCTGTGAAGCCCCACCAGGTATCGCGATCATCACCTCTGGCCACCACACACGACCACCCAAAGACTTCTTAAGGAAGTACGTAATCATGGCGGACGTGGTGCTGTAATCTGCAATGACCCCTTCTTTCATTGGTCGGGCAGCAACAATTGACCCCGGAGTTCTACCTAACATCTCTTTTGCTTCCTCACCTACAGCAAGAATTTTCTTATCTTCTTGTGAGTAAGCAACAACCGTTGGTTCATTTAAAACTATTCCCTGTTTAGCTACGTAGACAAGAGTGTTTGCAGTACCTAAATCTATACCTACTTTCTTGCGGAAAAACATATACATATAGTATACTATGTCTTATTAAGTGTATAGTTATAGATATTTAGAATGGTTAAACACATATCATTAATAAGAAACATTACTGTCAGAGTTGTTTTAATATGCCTCTTCTTAATTGTGCTTATCTCCTTGATTGCTTATGCAAGAGGCTACCGTCTCAGCTTTGAAGACAACGATATGACTCCTCGCGGTATAACCTCTACAGGAATTATCTCTGTTAGTGCATTTCCGAAAGCCTCAAAAGTCTATGTAAATGGCAAACTAAAAGGTGTTACTGATCTTAATATTACTTTGCCCCCTGGAGACTATAAAGTTGAGGTTAAAAAAGAGGGTTATACTGAGTGGGTCAAAGATATTAAGCTCCAAGGAGAGATAGTTATTACATTAGACGCTCTTTTATTTCCAAAAAACCCTTCACTTCTTTCTCTTACTAATCTAGGTATTATTAAAGCAATTCCCTATCACGAAAACAATAAAATTATTCTCTTTAGCGAGAATAATGATGCAGAAAAGGATGGTATATATCTGTTTGATGCAAATTCTAAGCCGATTTCATTTTTCGCTCCATTGAAGTTGATTGTCTTAAAAAAATATCTTCCTCAAGATATAGACTTTAAAAATACCACAGTCCATTTTTCTCCAGACCTTCAACAAGCTATTTTTGAGTTTCCAACCGAGGCGGGATCAACTTATGCATACCTATTTACTCTCGGAGAGGAAGTAACACAGCCATTTGATATATCTGCTTCTAAAGATACACTTTTAGCTACCTGGGAAGAAGATAAAAGTAAAGAAGTCACAAAGATACTTGAGACCTTTCCAAAGCTTCTCCGTCCTATTGCTGCAAACAGTTTTTCAATCATTGCCTTTTCACCTGATCAAACCAAGGTTCTTTATCAGGCAAAGTCGTCATTTACTCTCCCACCCATCATAACGCCACCACTAATAGGCTCAAACCAATCAACCGAAACTCGCTCAATTTCTAAAGGAGATCTCTATATTTATGATAAGAAGGAAGACAAAAATTATCTAATCCCTTTCAATCAGAATGTAGCCGATTTACTCTCTCCTACCCGAGCACCTATACAGACGTTTTTAAGAACGAAGCTTTCACCAACGCCAATACCTACGCTTCAACCGATCTTCTCGGACAGCAACTTCCCTATAATCTGGCACTCTGACTCTAAACATATCAGTATCCAGGAAGAAAAAAAAATTGTGATGGTTGACTATGACGGAAGTAACAAGCGAACTATTTACTCTGGTCCGTTTGAACCAGGCTTTTTCTTTATTACTAATAGCGGAAAACTCTATATACTAACTAACCTCAATCCTCAGGATAATCTCTTCTCTGACTTGTATGAAATAGGTATTCAGTGAGCCCCAAAGGCTATATTTATAACGTCAGTATGATATATTCATGTAAATTATTGAGAAGGCTTAATAGTTTTGTTTAGATATAGGCGGAACTGATTTCTTAATTTCTTAACATATTCGACCTTTTCTCCCGCAACGACCCAGGTTTTTTATCATGATTTTGATAGAGATTATCATCTTTATATCTAGGGAAAACGTGGACATGAAAATGCCAGACGTCCTGATTACCGGTTGGTTCGTTGTGCTGTCGTGTGGAGACACCATCGCAACCATATGTATTACGGATACCTAGCGCTATTAACTTCACGATTTTATAGACTTTGCTCAACTGATCTTTTTTACTTCTGAATCGCAGGCACGGCAAAAACCAATAATCGTTTCAACGTTGTACCGGGTGGATAGCAAGTCTGCATGGTTAAGAACTCAGAATCCGTTTTTCTAGTTAAATACTCGACTTGTGAAGGTTCCACAATCTTTTTATCAATAACACGGTATACATATCTTTTATCTTTATAAAAAACATTTACCTCATCATCTTTTTCAAGCTTGTAAAGCAGATAAAACACCGCATTATAGGTACCGATGTCAAATATGTTATCTGCCGAGTGTGCAAATAGGAAAATATGCCCATTTTCGCCCGGATTTGCCGTCCCTAATGTTTGAGCAACCCCTTTCTTCAATGCCGCAAGATAACCGGGCTCATCGGCCGCGTTAACGTTAGGAATGATCCTTGAATTTGCACCAATCTTAGGAATAACAATACTATACTCAGGATCTTGAGGAGTCAGAATCTCTATTTTTTGTAGATTTAGTAAACTTGCCAACCCTCCTTGCTTCACTTGCTGTTGATCCTGTGGTGTCTCTGTCCCAGCAACGACATACTTTTTATCTAGATATCTGTCAAGTAAATAGTGAAGCTCTTCTCTGGCAGGTTGATAGAAGGTCTTTCCAATGATAAAAAGTGATGAGAGGATCAAAAAATTCCCGACCGTTCGCAATACTAGAACTTTATAGTAGTCTCCGTTTTTTTTAGATTTGTGATGGTGTGACTTTGTTTCCATTACTCTCTTTATAACAATTTTGATAAGCTCATCTCTCTATCGTCCAATTCTGTGCCACTGGCGGGAATTGAACCCACATCTTGCCCTTAGGACGGGCCTGCTCTATCCGTTAAGCTACAGCGGCTATTATAGCTATGAATAGTATATCAAATACCCCACAACGAGTGAAGAAAGCTAAGAAGTTGAGCGTTGAAGAAAAGAGCAATAAACATTGCGAGCACAATAAATGGGCCAAAAGCAATCTTACTCTTGATCTTTCTTCTTTTAAAAAACATTAAATAAAGCCCTCCCAGAGCCCCAAATAGAAAGGACATGTAGAGTATGATCCATCCCATTTTTACTCCGAACAAAACTCCTATCACAAAGGCAAGTTTTACATCTCCAAATCCCATTCCTCTGCCTTTCGTAAGCACATAAAGTAAAAGAATCGGTGCCATGACTAGTACTCCCTCGATTAATGGATAAAAAAGCCCATTGAGATTAAACTGTGCTGCAATTAGCCTTAATATCACAGCTATTAGTAATAGTACTACTTGCATTGAGTCAGGGATGATCTGAAACTTTAAGTCTGCAAAAAAAATAACCAGTAGGACTGAAGTAATTACCAAATAAGCAAACTTCACTACATATATAAAAGTAGCTGCCTGACTTATGAGGGAATTCACAGGAATAAAGTTCCATGTTAGTATAAACATGACACCAGTAAGAAGTTCAGTCAGAGGATAAAAGAAGGAAAGTTTTGTTTTACAATATCTACAACGGGCCTTTAGAGATATAAAAGAAACTAACGGAAAAAGATCGTACCATGCTAACGAGTGCTTGCATTTCTCACAGTGAGACCTTCCCATAATCGACTCTTCTTGTGGCAGTCTATCACTCAAGACATTTAAGAAAGAACCAATTGCTGTTCCATATATGAAAATAACTGCGTTAATAAGTAATACTGAAATATCCATTTAAGATATTGTATACCACTGGAGTAATTTTGGGAAACTCTTTAATTAGTAGTCTCGGTTTTCAACATTATTGAAGAATGTTTAGTAGCTTTCAGATTAATCGGATTATTAAATATCCAAATCCTCAACAGTCAAAGACTTCTCTCTAAACGGACCAATCATTGCAATATTTAATGTCTCCATCTTAAAGGTTGCTCTCGCCAGCTCAACCACAGATTCAAGGTTCACTTTCTCCAAATTGGCAATTATCTCCTCTGGAGAAGCAATTTTTCCTTCTAGAAGCATCCTGTTTCCATAAAAAGAGGCTACATTTGAGGAATCTTCTAATGAGAGAAGAAGTCTTCCTTTGAGTAATTCCTTAGCTTTATGAAGTTCTTCTTCTTTTACATCTCCAGCAATAATTTTATTATGTTCTGCTAATGTAACTCTAACGGCTTCTTTTATCTTTTTTATATCATTTGTTAAACCTGCCTGAGTGACAATATTCCCTACATCCTTGTAAAGCTCGCGACCAGTAGAGATGTAGTAACAAAGGCCTCTCCTTTCACGCACTTCCATAAATAATCTGGATGACATTCCCCCTCCAAGTATTGTTGAGAGAACTGACAGAACATATCTACGCTTATCAAACTGTGAAAAAGTCCTGTATCCTAAACATAGGTGAGCTTGTTCAGTTTTTTTATACTTAACAACAATTTGAGGTTGTGACTGCGACTCAATCACTTTCTCGAATGTATTTTCACCAGCAGGTTTCCAGCGATTAAACTTTTCTTCGACTAAGGGAAGGAGGTTATCAATATACTTAACTCCACCTGCAATAACTAAAACGGCATTTTTTGGATGATAATATGTTTGAATATAGTCTGTGAAGGTTTTTCTATCAAATGTTCTAACGCCGCTTTTTGAACCGGCAATCTCAAAACCCAAAGAATTATTTGGATATAGGAGCCCATCGAAAATCTCCCCGACTTTACGAGCCGGATTATCTTCATACATATTAATCTCTTCTGCAATAACTCCTTTTTCTCTTTCAATCTCAGCAGGATCAAGTAACGGATTTAAAACCATATCTGAAAGGACGTCTATGGCGATGGGAAAGTCTTCACTTAAGGCTTTAATCCAGTATCCTGTGTGATCTTTACTTGTGAAAGCATTAAAAATTCCTCCCTCACCCTCAATTGTTGAGGAGATGATGAAAGAACTAGGATATTTTTTTGAGCCTTTAAAGGCCATATGTTCAAAGAAGTGAGCAATTCCGTTATTCTTTTCCGTCTCATATCGTGATCCCGCGCCAACTAACAGTTGAATGGTAACTGTTGGAAAAGATGCTGCATCGACAACGATCACTGTCAGTCCATTTTTAAGGATGTGAATTTTTGGGTCCATTATTTGATTATATCTGAAGATAATGAATTACGCAAGGAGTGGAGTATAGGCTTAAGATAAGATATAATATACCCATGAAAAACTCATTAGAGAGTAATAGGGCCTCTTCTGAAATTGAAGGAATCAACAATAATCTGCGATTAGGAATTACAAAATCTGTTTGGGGTGCTGAAATTGAAAATGTCAGACTACAGCAGGCAATAGACGGGTTAATTAAGTTAAATAATAGATACCCAGGAACATTTATAGACGTAGGTGATAATTTAATAGTTTTCCCAGAACCCGCAATTATTCCTAGCCCTAATTTTAGTAATCTAAATC
>JBBRMU010000002.1:0-101023 GCA_038230655.1 Patescibacteria group bacterium
GACTCATTCTTTACGGATATAAACATAAACGGATTCATCATCAGGTTAATGAGTTTGCCAGAGGTAAAAATCATGTAAACGGAATTGAATCATTCTGGAGTTATACCAAACGGAGACTGCAGAAATTTAATGGAGTAAGGAAAGATAAATTCTTGTTATACTTAAAAGAGTCAGAATGGCGATTTAACAATAGAAAAGATTTGTTTAAGTCGTTATTAAAACTGATCGAAAAGAATACCTATAGTTATTAGTTTCCTAGACTAGACCCAAAGTTAATATGAATATCTGAGTATGGTTTTACAAAAGGCAGGATTGATGAAAGACCGACTAAGGCTAATAGAAATGGCATAGCGAAAATTACCCCGACAAGATTTAACCATGGAATTATTGCGACGATAAATTCTTTAATATTTTTAGGTAAAGCTGGGGCTTTCTTTACAAAAATTTCACTAAACTGAGCTTCGAACTGAGACATAGTTGAGTTAAAGTTATTTGTTGTCATACTATTAAATTTACTATCTGAATTACTAATGCTGATATGACTAGTATCAGAGGGGCAATCTGTTGTTGTCAACTTGAGATTAAGTAACTACTATAAAATTAGCATCGCGTCTCCAAACGAAAAAAAACGAAACTTATTTTTAATAGCAATTTCGTATAACTCTAAGAGAGTCTTCTTTGATTGTTTATTCTGAAGAAAGGCATCAACCAGCATCATCAAGGATGACTTAGGCACATGGAAATTGGTTAGTAAAATATCTACGATCTTAAAGTTATAAAGAGGATAGATAAATATATCAGTTTCTCCTTTTGAGTCTTTGAGAATTCCCGGAGATATAGCCGCAGACTCAAGGGTTCTGGCAACCGTTGTCCCAACTGCCACAAGTTTTTGTCCTTTGCTTTTGGCATGGTTAATAAACTCGGCTGAGACTTTTGTAACTTCATACCACTCGGCGTGGAGTTTCTTTTCTCTAAGATTTTTTTCCAGTAATGGTGCAAAAGTTCCTGCGCCGACATGTAGTTTTACAAATGTTTTACTAATACCTCTTTGTTCAAGTTTCTTAAATACCCTATAGGTAAAGTGCAAAGAAGCTGTCGGCGCAGCAGCTGAGCCATCGTCCTCAGCGAATATAGTCTGGTATTTCTTCCTGAGTATAGCCTCACTTAACTGAGAGTGTTTCAGGTACGGAGGAATCGGCATTGAACCTTTCTTTTGTAACATCCTAATGAACTCTTCTTTTGGAAATTCAAACCCTAACGTGAAAACGTGTTCATCTTGACCTATAACCTTAAAAAAATACCCTTTATCCAAGTGTAGAATCTGTCCAACCTCAGCTTTACGATCCAACATTGCTTTCACACGATTATTCTCTAACTCATTTACCAAAAATAGTGTTTTTACCCTTCCCCCATTTTCTTTATAAAGAACTACTCTCGAAGGAAGAACCTTCGTTTTATTTAGCACAAGAAACGAGTCATCTGGCAGGTATTTATTGAGATTATAGAACCTATCTAAGGAAACGTTGTTTTTCAGAGTATCATATATAAATAGCCTTGATGAATCTCGGGGCGAGGCAGGTTCTTGAGCAAGAAGCTCCGGGGGTAAGGTGTAGTCATAATCTTCAGGGTTAATCATGGTAGAATCTACTTCTCAAGATCTATAAAACTATATTGATAGTCCTCTTCGATTCTGTCTTCTTTAAGGACTGTGTTTTTAAAATCGGGAAAATCGGGAAAATAGACATCCCCTTCTATAGTTTTATGAATAATAGTTAGATAAAGTTTGTGGGCTAGTTTTATCCCTTCCTGAAAGATTTGAGCTCCTCCGATTATAAACATCTCCTTGCCTCCTGGTTGAATCTTGGCAAACTGAACTGCTTCGTCTAACGAATGGACAACAGTAACACCTTCTATCTTTAAGTCTTTATCTCGAGTTACGACAATATTAGTCCTATTTGGCAAAGGACGGCCAATTGAGTCATACGTTTTTCTTCCCATAATAATAGGATGACCAGAGGTTAACGATTTAAACCTCTTTAGATCTGCAGAGATGTGCCAGGGTAACTTATTTTCTTTACCTATGACCCTGTTTTCGGACATGGCTGCAATTAAGCTAATTTTCATAGTTCTTAATACTTTTTGAAAGTTTATTAATCATTTCATCATTATCACTATACTCTAGTATCTCACTTGTAACCAACTTAACTGAACCTGGGTACTTACTTCCTTTCTTATATATAGATATTACGGGAATTTTATACACGTTCGCCCAACCCATCTCTATTCCTTGTCCGGTTGAAGGATAAGAGATTTCAGCTATTTGTAGATTAATTTCTCGTCTTTCCATTAAAGGTCTTGTAAATACCTGGATATCAGCTTCATGAGACAGAATAAATAGGTATTCATTATTCAGATCAGAATTCCTAATAAGAAGATACAGTTCCTTCCTATAGTCAAAGCTCGATGAGTGTGTTACTAAAATCTTCATAATTTTATACTGCAATAGGAGCCTTAATTGCTGGATGTGGATCATATCCTTCAAGCTTAAAATCCTCAAACTTAAAACTAAAAATATCTCTCACATCAGGATTTAAAATCATTTTAGGAAAAGGGCGCATATCTCGGCTCAACTGAAGGCGTACCTGATCTAGGTGATTTGAGTAGATATGCGCATCTCCAAAAGTATGAACAAACTCTCCAACTTCAAGGCCAGTAACTTGTGCTACCATCATAAGGAGGAGTGAGTAAGAAGCAATATTGAAAGGGACTCCAAGAAAAAGATCGGCGCTCCTTTGATAGAGTTGACAGGAGAGTTTATTTTCTATGACATAAAACTGAAACAACGAATGACAAGGAGGTAGACCTGCTTTAGCCATTTCTTCAATCTCAGCCGGATTCCAGGCAGAAACAATTAAACGGCGCGAGTAAGGAGTTTTTTTTATTTCGTCAATTAAGTTCCTTATTTGGTCGATTTCTTTTCCATCGACAGTTTTCCAATGTCTCCACTGAACTCCGTAAACCGGCCCTAAATTTCCCCATTTTTTAGCAAAATTCCCATCTTCTTTTATCTTTGCTATAAACTCCGGCTGAGACAATGGAATTTCTTTTTTTTCCTGTAAAGACTGAGCGTAAAATCTATATGGCCAGTCATCCCATTTATGAACATCGTTATCAACCAGGTATTTAATGTTTGACTCTCCCATTAAAAACCAAAGAAGTTCATGAATTATGCTTCGAAGAAAAACTTTTTTTGTAGTTAGTAATGGAAACCCTTCGTGTAGATCAAAACGCATCTGTCTGCCAAAGACACTTAAAGTCCCTGTCCCTGTTCTGTCTTCTTTAAAAGTACCCTTTTCCATGACATCTTTGAGTAGACCCAGATACTGATGTTCAGCCGTTACGAGTTTTTTTTGCATATGTATAAAGCGAATTTATAATCATGCACAGTCTTCTTCACTTATGATCTTCGGACGTGAAAGTTGTATTTTTGGCATGTGTAAAAAATCATGACTCTTTAGAACGACTTTTTTGCTACTTTTGATACACTTTTGAATTGAGTGTTTTGAATAAGAAACAGAAATTTTCTTTGCCCAGCTAACTTCACAAACATATCTCACTTCTTTCCAGTTGTACCAAAACCACCTCTAGAGCGTTTTGACATTTTCCTGGTATGGACAAACTTTTCAGCCTTGGCTATTTTTGTCAAAATTCCCTGCGCAAGTCGTTGTCCTTTATCTACTTTAACGGGATTTTTTGTAAGATTTATCATGAATAAACCAATTTCATCATCTTCTCCGCAAAAATCTTCATCTATTACACCAATACCATTCGCTAACATTAACCCCGTCTTAGGTAAAGAACTTCGTGCAGCCAGCATCAAAAAATAGCCCTTAGGAATTTTCACTATGAAGTTTGAAGGAATAATCACCGGGGCAAATGGCGGGACTTCGATTTCCACGCGAGAGTATAGATCGAAAGCTGCAGCTCCTTTAGTTTTGTACTCTGGCATAGGTAGTGTTGGATCAATGAGTTTTACTTTGAGATGCATAGATATTAAAACTTTTAAGATGACTAACACATCTTAATTTTTTATGAAGTGAAATGCAATATAACAAAAGCGATTAAAAGCGAACTAAACGAACCCCCGTGGTTCCACAGAAAAATTTCCGTCGTCTTTAAACGACACATCAAAGATAGGTAGATCCTTCGCAAGCCGTTTGGCAGTCTCGAACAAATGATCTTCTGTTGTAGCACATAAAGCTTCATATAAATACTCATCATCAAGCTTCTCGAAAAGTTTTACTGCTCCTTTTTCAAATAGTTTTTTAGCCCAAATTTTATGGCGAGCGTCAACTAACGACTGATGAAAGATAAAGAGTTGAACTAATCGAGTCCCTTTATCTGTCTGCAAATTAAACTGAGGTAAAACACCGTAATTTCCTTTAATTATCAAAACTGCACCTTCTAAATGATCTCCCATAAGAGTTGTCTCTTTTCCACCTTTTTTTTGAGCTTTACTCATCTGTTTACTTAGTATCTCTAGTTGCTCATTAGTAAGGGAGTAATCTTTTGGATCTTTACGAAGTTGTGTAATATGACCGCACCCAGATCCTTGTAGTCTGTTATCCCCATGTTCGTCTGTGTGCCATGAAAAGTTTTCTAAGCCTATCAACTCTTGAAGAGTTGTCAGCGCTTTGTCGTAATCGATTTCAAATGCAAACTGTTCTGCAGATCCATACAAAACAGCAAGGTCGCCTATATCTGCCCCTGGAATTGTTAAGGCAGGAAGATCGGCGGAATTTTCATATCTTCCATCGATACAGCGACTGCAGTGCTTTGACACTTCTTCTACTTTGTAGCGATTATTTGAGATGATCTCATAGACATCTGTGTCTGATAGTAAAAATTTTGGTGGCATTTTACTATTATACCTCCGAATCATCATTTTTACATATAAATTTGGGTTTGAACTATTCAGACCAAATTTTGTATAATATATATCTTGCGCTGTTAAAACTGCGTAGCCTGCTCAACATAAAATGATTGAACAACACGAATTTGAACCAGTATCGGCTCGTGTGGCAGTTGCCACATGTATGGATGAAGCTCTTACGTTTAAGAAGGGCGCTATAGTTTTTGGTCTTGGAGGCACAGCTGTTTCTACCCCAGCTAGAGGTAACTTAGAACTATTTACTCCAGAACATCGTAAACTCATTGACTTAGTCAGACCAACAATCTATACTTCTCTAACCAAACTTTCAAGATCACTAGACGCACCACTTGCGTTCACTAGTCATCGCGGATGCGGATGGGCAAAAGGGATGGGTATTCATCCAGATGAAGTGTCAGAAGTGACTGAAAAAGTTATTGAAAATGCTGGGTTAGATACTAGGCTTTTTGCTGGACATATTGACCATCACCATAAACCACAACCAATAGGAAAAGATGGGAAACTTGGTGCTTGTATTATTCGGCCTCCGGAAGAACATCTTCATAGTGCAGAGAGTATTATCATAACAACGGGTGGCGGAATTACGCCTGAGGAGAAACAAATACTTGAGAATGAGCATGGAGCCTCATTTATTATCAGCGCAGATTATGTGTCTAGAGCTCTCCAATTTGGCCTCAAATCTAATTATCTTGAACAATTTTTAAACCTACAGATAGATGTAGCTTATCATATTATGAATAACTCGGCTCTGAATATTATTATATTCGACGCGAAAAGACTTCACTACGACGCACAGAATAACAACTCTGCAGCTGAATATATACAAAGCCGATATCAACAGTAAATCCCTCAGCTTTTTGCTACAATATAAATCATGTCTGACGTTTATGTTTACGATCCAACAGCTTCTGACAACTTGAGTAAAGTCCGTGGAATAGGAAGATATCTTCAAATCTTAAGAGAGAATTTTGACGATGAGTTTACCTTTACCAGCGATCTTGAGGATGTTCCAGATCATGCTACTTTTTTAAATCCTTTCTTTGATTTTCTGAAACCACCTTTAAAAATTAAGCGTATTTCCCGCAAACAAATTGCGGTAATCCACGATATTATCTCTTTAAAATACCCCTCCCACTACCCTGTCGGAATAAAAGGCGGTGTCTATAAGAGGCTAAACCGTTTAGCACTGAGACGATACAACACGATCATTACTGACTCTGAGTCAAGCAAAAATGATTTGATAACGAAGCTAAAAATTCCTGAAAAAAGAATTAAAGTTGTTTACCCGATGTTAAGCGAGCATTTCTTTGTAAAAACTTTCAAAAAACCAACCAAGTTTAGTGTTCCAGAGAAATTCTTCATCTATGTTGGTGATGCTACCTGGAATAAAAATCTTGTAAATCTTGCTAAAGCCGTTAAGCGCGGATCAACAGCATGTCTATTTGTTGGGAATGTCTTCTCAACATTTTTAAGTATGGATTTGGAGAGTGTTACGCACCCTGAGCAACAGGAGATTAAAAACTTCCTTAAGATTGCTAAAGGAGATTCTCGATTCATTTTCCCTGGTTTTATTACTGACGAGGAACTCTCATACTTATATAAACATGCTGTTGCTAACATTCTAGTATCTCGCGATGAAGGTTTTGGCTACTCATATTTTGAGGCTGCGGCTTTGCTCACTCCATCTGTACTAGGAGACAGGCCGATCTTTCATGAAACAGCTGAAGACACTGCGCTTTTTGCTAAAGTCAGTAATCCAAAAGATATCGCTGATAAACTTCAGAAAATTTCTGAGGATAGTGCACTACGTAGGGAGCTAGCAGAAAAGGCTCATAAAAGACTACTTTTATTCAATGCAGAACATTTTAAGTCCCAACTTAAAGACGCACTACAGAATAATGGCTCTTATGATATCTGAAAGAGATTCCGCGCATTTAGTGTCGTTTTAGATGCAAGCTCTTCTAGAGAAACATTTTTTATTTCTGATATATACTGAGCAATCATGGGAATATTCTCTGGTTTATTGGGAAAGAGCTTCTGAGTTCTTAGCGGCTCTGGAAGTAGAAATGGTGCGTCTGTTTCCAAGACCAACATTTCTAAGGGGACTTTTCTAATAAATTTCTGCTTTTCTGGGTAGTATGTGATATCACCATCGACTCCAATATACATTTTGTGCTCCTTAGCAAAGTTCAGAAGCTCCTCATCTGGCTCGCAACAGTGGAATACAACTCGCCCATCTAACTTTTTATCCCAGTTTTCCTCAACAATAGGAAGTATGTCCACTTTAGCCTCTCTGTTGTGAAGGATCAAGCTTTTATTATATTGAACCGCTAATTTAATCTGCTCGCCAAGCAACTCTTTTTGCTGATTAATAAACGACTCATCTATACTATATTTCTCATACTTTGTGGATTGATATACATGCCTGTCCATGCCCACTTCTCCAACTGCAACTACTTTTGGGTTGCTAATAATTTTCTCGAGTTCTGACATAAAGTTTTTAATACTCAAATCACTGGCAGTTTTAAGTTCATAGACATGATGAGGGTGTACGCCTACCGCAGCATAAAGACCTTCATGAGCTTGAGCAATCTCTATGGCCTTTACTGAAGTATCTATGTCTGTACCTGGTATAACGATCTGAGAAACTCCATTTTCCATGGCTGATGTAATAACTTCCTCAACATTTTTTTTAAAGCGTGAAAAATTTAGGTGACAGTGAGTATCAAACATAATATCTTTGTTTTAGAGCTCTGGATAAACCCAAAATTCCTCTAATAATTTCCGCATTTTATGCGTTTATTGGTGAATTTACGTCTTTTTTCAATATTTAGTAGCTAATGCTCTATTATATACCAACTTTACGCATAACTGTAATTCAGCTCTTCATTTATAGTATAATCAACTCATGACAGTCTTTATAGGTGCTGATCACGGAGGCTTTGAACTTAAGAATCAATTAATAGACTACCTTCATGAGAAAAATATCAGAGTTGAAGATATGGGAGCCTATGAATTAAATCTCCAGGATGACTATCCTGACTACGCAAAAAATGTAGCTAAAGCAGTCCTGCAAAATCCAGAACAGTTTGTAGGAGTTGTCGTCTGTCGAAACGGCGTAGGTGTAGATATTACAGTGAATCGCTTTGAAGGAATTCGTTGTGTGCTTGGATTTGATCCAGTTGAGGTACAAAAAGCAAAACAGGATGACGACGTGAACATTCTTGCCCTACCAGCCGACTACATAACCTTTGAACAGGCATGTAAGTTGGTTGATGTATTTATTTCAACAAAACCAAATACCGACATCAAGTACGCACGGCGTGTGCAGAAAATTGACGAGTAGCTATAATACCTGGTATTTACCATCACTATTTTTCTCGATTACTCCTTTTATCTCTAACTCGGTCAATAGTGAGAGTGCCTCGTAAACTGTAATACCTCCTCCAGACATACAAAGATCATCACTTGACTGGGGCTCTTTAAGTATTAAGGAGTATAATCTTTGTTGTTCCAGACTCAACTGAACAGGTTTACTTCTCTTACGTGAGGTCTACATACCATACTCATAAAAAATATCATCTGTGGGTGTTACAATTTTTACCTCCGACTTTCAGGAGCTCATGAGGACCTTCAGAGTTTACTGAAGTTACTTGACCAGGTAATGCAAAAACACACCTTCCTTGACTAAGAGCACACTTTGCTGTAATTAGTGCGCCAGAGGTCTTAGCTCCTTCTATCAGTACAACTCCTTTTGATAATCCAAATACAACTCGATTTCTGGCAACAAACAAACCTTTAACATCTTTAAATCTATCTAAGAGTAAATCATATCGATACGGTCCTATGCCTAAGAAATAAGAGAACCCAATGTAGTAACATACTTCATCCATGGGATTAGGATACATACCTCTGTAGGAAAAATCTGTCGACAATACTCGACAATTCGTTTTTTGAAGCCAAGTTGAGTTGGATTAACACTTTACCAAATGAGTTTAAGGAAGCTCATAGTTATCATTACCACTACCTTTAGGTGCAGTTTTCAGTTGTTGATTTACGTTGCTATTTCTACCTCTGTTAAATTCTTTTTGAAGTTCAGGCAGATGCGTAACTATAGCAGTGAACATGAGAGCAACAGTTACCAACATTAAGATCCAACCAATAACTGCAGTAATAATCCAACCGGTTGGCCTCTTTACTTCAACCTCACCTTGTTCTACATTCTTATACATTTCATAGTTATAACTTACAAGAAAAGGTGTGAATATAAACTGAAGGATATTCTCTAGAAATGTAAATGCATTCCCACCAGAGTGGTTTCCGTTATTGAAAATCATAGCGCCGAGATATCCAATCAAAAAGTAAATAACAAAGACAATAAGATTTACGAGTAGCATTCTCCCAACGATTCTCCAGAAAGCTTTATTAACCAAAGCCCTACTATACCACATACTCTCAAGTCCTTTCACCTGCTTCTCTAGATAAACAAACGTAATAAAAGATGTCCAGAAGACCCAAAGTATCCCAACGACTCCTACACTCAAAATCATGAAAGGCAATAGCCCAATCAATAATGCGCCTAAAACGATCTGTATTACGAAGTATCCCATTACGAGAGGTCTAACTTTTTTGAACGCTCCTATAACATCTGTTCTACTGTCTTGAATGATAATCTCGACCATCGCTAGACCAGTCCATGCGCTAAAATAGATAAGAACAAATAGCCCAGCTACTACAAGAACAGGAATAAGTATTACATAAAGGGCTGTGAGTTTGGCAAAATATAAGATAGTAGCTATAATTCCTCCGACAATCAAGCCAGCGACGATTACTCCCAGCATTATTCCATAGGTTAGAACGACAATTAGAAAATATGCTAAAAGTCGTTCTCTTGTGCGGGCCATAGCCTTCTTAAGTAGTGTTTCTATCTGCCAATTATCTTCTGTCAGATGAGGGTTTGTTACAATCTGTGTTGTAGTATCCATTTACTCTAAATATAGAGAGACTTTAATGAGTTGTCAATCATAATACTATATAGGGCGTACTTTCTTAAATTCTTTTATACACATGAACTGTTGCAATGCCCCAATTCATACCGTACTCCTTACTACTATAAGACCGCAATTTTGAAGAAGTTATTGTTTTTGTAACAGTAATTACAAAAGTGCCTTTTTTAAGCTCTTCAAATTTTCTCACTAACTTTTCCCATAGTTCATCGGGAAAGCAGGTTGAGTGAGTAAATACAACATCACCATCAGAAAAGTCGTACTTTAAAAAGTCTTCCCATACAGATTCGACTGTAAACCCTTTCTTTTTATTTGGGAGTAGTGGTCTAAACTCTTTTTCATATCTCTCAATAATTTCAAGAGTCGCTCTATGAAGAGGTATTAAGAATACAACACCTACAGATCTTGAAAAATTAAATAATAGATGTGAAAGTATGATAGCTTTTCCTGTCCCTGAGCCCAGATCATAGAATATTCCAGTTTTTTCTGCAGGTACTCTCTCCAAGATTTTATAGAATGCTTCTGGGCTTATTTCTCCATAAGTGAAAGCTTTATGGGGAAGAGTAAGTTCACCTCGACCAAGCGTGGATAAACTATAGCCATTCACTTCGCTATATAAAGTATTATATATATGTAGAGCATGTTCAAAATCCATATGCTGTCTTATTTTATCATATTGTATTGCTGCCATCTGATAATTTGATTGCTTTCACAATCTCCTGTTGAGGTATATAATAGAAGTATGAAGGTTGTTCCTGCATTACTCCATAATACAATTGAGGCTTTTGATAAAGAGTTACAGATGTTATTGCCTTACTTTGATCACTTCTCTATTGATATCCAGGATGGATTATTTGTTCCTACAAAAACAATATTCACCCAACAATTGATTGAGTACTTTAACAGTCACCCTATGCCAACTAGCAAAATTTTTGACTTCGATTTGATGACATATAGCTACGATCACTCACTGAATGATATAGTACAGATTTCTTCAAAAATCCATATTGGGCAAATATTTATCCACAGATCACTACTGATAGGACAACCAATTCCAAAGAGACAGGGTCTTGTTATAGGTCTTGCATTAGATCCATCAGATGATATTAGCGATTTAGCTTCTATTGGCGATCTATTGACAATACCCGCTATTCAAATTATGACAATTTATCCCGGTGCTCAGGGACAACCTTTTATGCCTGAATTGTTAACTAAAATAGATCAGATAAGGATGGCCTATTATAGGCTACCTATTTTTATTGATGGAGGTGTTGATAAAACAACAATTCCTATTATATTATCGCATTTTTATAAACCTGACTTTGTCTGTGTTGGTAGTTTCTTAAGTAGAGGGGATGAAGAAAAAATTGTTGATAAAATAGAGTATTTACACTCTATAGAAGAAAAATAGATTTTTTAGACTCTTTTTTTAACTAATCTAGTTACATTTACGATTTGTCTTACCTCACCATTATCGCTTGTGATCTGGTTACTACCCGAAAGTTGTTGGTATTGCTGTAAATATGAGGATAAACCTTCTTGAATATCTTTCATTTCTTCTTTATATTCTCTCATTTTATTGGCCAACTCTATAACGGCAGGAAGTTTCATAATTCTTTGCTTCGCAACCGATTTAATTCTATTTATTTCTTTTACCTTTTGCATAAACTGGCTATACTCAGCATCATTGTTGAATGAGTCATTAAACATCTCCCGCTGCATCTTTGCTTTTTCTTGCAATTTCTCTAAATCGACAATATATCCATTTATTAAACTCTCTAGGTTAAGTAAACTGGAAGTAGCGTTTGGAGTCGCATGACGACTTTCCGTTGTGTTTTCTACTTCTTCATTTGCCTCTGCATTTGGAGTCGCGTATTCTGGTTCAGGAGTTATATTTTCGTTTTCTTCCGCTAACACCTCATCTGCCGGAGTTTCATCCACTATTTCAGTCCCATCAGCATCTTCCAAAATTATTTCTTCGTCTTTTTTATTCTTGTCATCCATAGCCTTTATACTATAAAGGAAAACCACATACAAAATCAAGTGATATTTTTTATATAGAAATATATACCTTTCTCAAACTACACATGACGAGTATAGTAATCCATTTAATTAGCCTCTCACATGTATCTTATCGATAAGGTCAGTAGGAGATAGTTCCATCACGAGAAATATTTAGAAAATAACTTAAGAATAGTATATACTACTCAAATGATGTATAAAAAAATATTCTTATTTATTTTTTTTATACTACTTTTACTTTTGATCAGAACCTACAACTTAGACCATACTGCTAGGATGACTCGAGATGAGTCCAGCGATCTTCGACGTATACATCAATACTACATAGAGAAAAAGATTACTCTTGTCGGACCCGAATCATCTGACAAAAAAAAAGATATTTAGTTCTTTAACTTATTATATGCTCATGCCGTTTGCTGTCGCTGGACATTTTGAACCAATTAGTCCGGTTTATGGTACAGTATTTTGGGGAGTTATCACAGCAATCATTTTGATATTGATTGTTAAGAAGACTAACAAAACTTTTCTACCACATATACTACTACTAACACTCTTATGGTATCCACTTTTGCAGACAAGTCGATGGGCCTGGAACCCAAATTTAATACCGCTTTGGATAGCTTTCGGAATATGGTTTTTTCTTAGAAAGACAGCCATAAGTTATTTTTTATCTGGAATTTGTCTTGGTTTAGCTTTTCACCAACACTACTTGGCGGTTATTGCGACAGGTATTTTTGTAGTTGAACACTGCATTATTTTTTTGAAAGAAAAAAAATTTCGCGAGTCATCTAGTTTTATATTTGGCTATATTCTGCCTTTCCTTCCATTTATATTTTTTGATTTGAGACACCCTCCCGGGCTATTTTTTAACCATTATTTAATGCAGGGAAATGTTCCAACCCATAGTTCTGTAGTTCAGCAGGCATTTTTCGTAAATCTTCTTGATAACATTAAATTTCTTTTTTTCTATCTCACACAAAACAATTTTTTAGCCGTTCCGTTAGGAGGAATATTTTTGGGCTTACTACTCTATGACGTTAAACATAATAGAAAAGCTTTTCTCTATATTATTCCCGTAGCTATGCAAATTATCGTTGCTTCATTTATTAACCCAATTGCTTCTAGATATATCTGGCCAGCTATATTGTTTTTATTAGTTTGGGTTATAATGCCAAGAAAACTATACGGAACTTTTTTATCAAAGGGTGCAGTAATACTACTAATAGTTGGAAGTTTTTTCATTCATTCCACAACTCCACTTCTCAGAAGCGCAACCAAATCTTACGACAATTTTAGAAGTCGATCATGTCATTATAAATACTGTTAAAAAAAATAAATTGATAGATGTAAATATTGCGGCAGTGATGAGTCCTGATTTTGATCCAACTGCACTTAAGTATCGTGACATGCTCTCAATTTCTGATATTTATCTCCGGGCACCCGAAGAGTATGATGTTTCATATAATCTGTTTGTAGTATCTACATCTGATGACAAAACACTGTGTAAAGGTAAAGATTTTTCTTTAGTTATCTTTAGTCGATCAAAATTAATGAAGATTTTCGTTCTAACACATAAACCCTGAAAATTTTACTGGTTTCAGAAATAATCTACGGCATTAATAACGAAATTAATGAGGGTTGCAAGATTAAAGCCCAGATATCCCCAAAGTCAAATTTTCCATCTTTATTAAAGTCTAAAGGATACATCTTGTCAAAGACAACTGAGTTTTTACCTCTTTTAAATATCTTAAAAGTTTGCCTTGGAAGGTAGTATGGTTTTAAAATCACGATCCGATACTTCTTACCTAAAGCTATGTTTCGAATCTCTCCAACTGATCCTTGCGCATGCTCGACTTCAACACCCTTTTTCTTATAAACTAACTGCTCCCTCTGGTCAAATATCTGAACCTCAAAGTCAGTTCCTAAATGTTTTAGTTTTGGATACAAAGAAACTCTAAAGTCGAGCTTGGGCAACGGCACGATTTCATAGCTCCAAACCGAGCTCTTTAGGATTTGTTTTTTATCTTTATATAATGCAACTTCTGACTCTTTTTTTCCGGGAGTATTTCCTGATTTAAAGAAGATATCCAGATCTATATTTTGAAAAGGTTTTAGAGTATTAATATTAGAGATTAAATATTCTGAATCAAAGTTTTTTAGCACAAGCTTATATCCAGAAATGTCATCCCATATTGCTTGACCACCGTTAGACAAAGAAACCTTAAAGTGATAATTAGAGTTAACAACGAACTCTTTTGGAAGATCAAAAGAGATACCACCTTTTTCAATAATTTCTGGACCGCCCTTTTTTTTTGTCATTTCCTGAATATTATAAAATTGAGAGTAATAGTCATCTTCTCCAAGTTTTTTCCATGAAAACCCTAGGAAAGGCGATCCTTGATAGTCGAGAACAAAAGGTGTTACTGCTTTTACACGATTATCCTGAAGCCAGATTTGTTCAAATGTGCTTTTATAGTTACTGGAAACAGTGCCACGTGGAACAACATTTCCATCCCAACCAGTTTCTGTAATAAATACCGGTAAGTCTTTTACACCCAGACTTTGTAGATAAAAAAGTTCCCATTCATAAGTGCGGACACTGCCTCTTCCACTCCCGAATGGCGATCCAGTAAACCCAGGATTTGGATATGAGTGAGAAGATAAACCAGAAAAAAGATTATTAAAAGTATTTGGTGTGATAGTGTCTATAACTGTTCTGAGATACTGACCTTCATCTGCATATTCAGGCGCTCCTGATGGAGCAGAAGCATCAAATCCACTTAGCATGACAAAAAAATTCGAGTCTTTAGATTTCAATTTTGTAGCAAACTCTTGGGCAACTTTTGCATAGTCGACAGGGTCAACACTACCACCCCATTCTTGACCATGATTTGGCTCATTAAATAAAATGATGTATCTATCTTTTACGACCCAGTTGAGAGAACCTAAAAATTCTGTCCATTGTTCTGCATCCTCTTTAATTGGTTTTTTCCAGATGGGACCGATAGGTTTTGTTGCTATCCGGATAATAGGAATTAAATGCAGCTCTCTTAATTTATTAAATATCTCCTGCCATTTATCGTGATTTCTATCATTTTCCTGAATGACTAAAGTAATGTAACCCCAATCACCGCCATTTGAGTTAACCAACTGAGCTGCTTTCTCAATTTGTTCAGTTGCGGGAACTGCTAAATGTATGCCGAATTTGTTGTTTTCTGATGCAAATACAAATGACGATTGTAAAAATAATGCAGCAGATGTGATAAATCCTAATAAATAAAGCAGTATTTTCTTTCTAATCATTGTAATTTAATTTTAACACGAGAGCTATCTACATCAATTTTAGAAAAATCAAGATAGGCTAAAGTTCCTTAATGGATTGGTTCTTTAAAGTGGTTAACTGTAACTTTAGCACGTATTAAAAGCTCTCTCCCTAGTTTATCCTGATGCTCTTCTTCATAAAAAACTTCGCTTATTCCGGAGTTAATGATCGCTTTGGCGCATTGAATGCAGGGTGCAATTGTTGAATAAAGCACAGCTCCCTTTGTAGAGACACCATGATATGCTGACTGAAGAAGTGCATTTAATTCTGCATGAATACAGATACACAGATCTTTCCGTTCATCGAGCTTTAGTAGATTCTTCTCGCGTTGTGTACAGCGCTCACATCCACCCTCAAAACAATTTTTTACTCCTGCGGGGGTTCCATTGTAACCAGTAGCAATAATATGTTTTTCCTTTACAACAACTACACCTACAGCCATTCGAAAACAGTTTGATCTATCTTTGATAACATGAGCGAGTTTTAAAAAATATTCATCCCATGTAGGTCGTTGCATATCTGAATTATAGCAAATGTTCAACTCAATATTACTAAGAGAAAGGAAGACGCAATTTTGCCTATTTACTCATTTTTTTATTTTTCGGGTCTTTTTTATAGAAAGCAAGACGCAAGAAGAACAACTATTATCATCAGCGCAGATGAAATTGAAACGGTGTTAATAAAATCGGTAAAACTAGGCATTTTTAGATAGTTTATGAAAACTTGATAGATGCCATAACATAAACTGGTGCTATTAAAAATACGTCAAAACCAAGTAGTAGTACATCATCTTATAATGGATAATATTCAACAAAATAAGCACGGTCTGATGGTATTACGGCACTAATCTATTCACGTCTCGTGGGAATAGACTTGCTTCCTTAACATTCTGTAATCCAATTATTTTTTGAGTAAGTCTTTCGAGTCCCATCCCAAAACCACCATGAGGAGGCATGCCATATTTAAAGGCCATCAAGTAGTATTTAAACCCTGGATTTTCTGGGTCTGTACCTATAGCCTTTAACTGTTCGACTAACTTGTCATATCGATGTTCTCGCCGCGTTAGCGTAGCGATTTCTACTCCTCTAAAAATAAAGTCTGCTCTCTCAGTCAGAGTTGCATCATCGGGATGACGGGTATGATAAAACTTCATTGTGCTCACGGGAAACTCAGTGATGAATACCGCCTCACTTTCCCATGTTTTTGCAGAATATTCTGAAGCGAATCGTTCTTCGGAGGGAGTTGGATCTTTCTCTTGTCTTGTATCTTCACCGGTTGCTTTGAAATAAAGTTCATGAAGTTCTTTAACAGAAATTTCAGGAATTTTTTCAGTTACTAAAGGTTTTTTTGCTTTCCATAGTGTTAACTCTGGTTCGTAACGCTCCCATATTTTTTCAACTACATAATTTAGAAGTTCTCCACCAATTTTCAGAATGTCTTTATAACTTTCAATGAATGCCATCTCCACATCGATATGCATGAACTCTGTCATATGGCGAGTAGTATAACTAAGCTCTGCACGATAAGTAGGATTTATTTCAAATGCTCTTTCAAAAACTCCGGCCATTATTTGCTTATAGAATTGACCAGACTGAGCAAGTGATGCCTCTTTACCAAAATAATCTAACTTAAAGACCTCCGCGCCTCCTTCCGTCGGCGCACCAAGTAACTTTGGACTGTTAAACTCAATAAATTCCTGACTCATTAAATACTCCCTTACTGCCTGTTTCACCCCTGCCTGAATTTTGAAAACTGCTTGCTCTTGAATGTTACGAAGTCCGATAACTCTATTTTCAAATAGTGTATCTAAGTTCTCAGAACGGTGACTTAAGGGTTTATCAATTTCTATTGGTGGGACATACTCAACGGGTACTTCAACAGTTATCGAAGGATTATGAATTTCTACACCTGATGTCGCCCGTTTTTCTTCAAAAACCAGACCTTCAACTGTCAAAACGGTACCTATTTGTAAACCTTTAAGTTTTTTTGACTCTTCCGACTTTTCATCTAATATCTGCGTTAAACCTTGCCGATCTCTTAAAACTAAAAAAGTCATAGCTCCCATTTCACGTTTCTTATGAAGCCATCCTTGAATCGTAACTGTCTTACCTATATGTTCCTTTAATTGTGACGAAAGTATTCTTTTATTTTTCATAGATATTAGTTAACCTCGGGATTGAGTTTCGAGAGTAATTATATACTATTTTTAAGCTTTGACCGATGACAAAAAATTTAGTATTTAGATTTATTTTTTTTATCTCCCCACTGCCAATGAGGTTTTTCTCCTGTTATATAACAAATTATAATGAAAATGATGCTCAGCGCTAACACTCCGGGAAGAATCGTCAAGAGAAGATATTTCTCAGAAAAAGACTGAGGAGCATTTATGAGACTACAAATGAAGACGAGGAAGATATATACTGCAGAAACTATCCATCCTTCCCAACTAGATGGCCACCAACCCCAGCCATATTTTTTAGCTCGGAACCAATATCTCTTAGTAGCCATAATTGATTATACAGTATAGTTATTTGCTTCGTTATATTGCTATTTTTATACTAATCAGTTGAAGAAAAAAATCCTATAGTATTGAATTCAGCACGTAAATATAGTATAATACAGGCTCCAACACTAGATACTATAAGGAGGTACAAGCATGAAAATGCGATTACGAGTTGGGCAATACGTCCATCCTGTAGAGTTGCACACTGTTGTAGAATTCGATTCTACCAATCCAGATGCTTCACAAGAGTATTTAGGACACTGGTGGAGTCACGAAATCTACTGCAGGCCAGGGCTACTCAAAGCAGGAGCGCGTACAGGCGATGGATTATCCGTCTACGAGGTTATTGAGGTCCAGAGTCCGGTTTTTGATGTAGACAAAGTCTACGCTCAAACTAGACCGGTTCTCGAAAGACAGAACATGGGAGTAAAAATTGTTTCTTGTGCAGAGCATGAGGGCAATTTGTACTACCATTTCTTCTGGGGACCGACGGATGAGCTACACGTCCTATCCGAACAGGACCTGATGAGGTTTCTCACTGAATCAGTTCAACTTGATGAACTTGATTAGGTGTGAAATTTTCTCACAAGGTCTCCTGCCTGCATTAGGAAATTAAAACTAGTGCAGGCATATTTCTTTTATTACTCTACTTAAACAAACTTTTCAATAATGAAGAAAAAAACCGTTGTCGGGAAGAAGCGAGTAATCTCGAACTATTAACTACTTCTATTATAACCAGTGGAAAAAAGAAACTTATGATAAGCAATCTTCCAAAGTAAAGTATCCAACTATTTACATTTATTAAATTTATCATATAAAAATTCCCTTATGCCAGATACGATAATGCCACAGCATCATCAATATTCTGCTATAATAATTTATAGGTGATGAAGCTCGCCTTTAACCGTCTTCAATAAAGACTAATAGCTTCTACAATGAAAGTAGAAGCACTTATGTCAAAAAAATATCTTAAACAAAAAAAAACATATTTCAATAATACATTTTTCATCGGATTACTCAGTCTTTTTGGTGGAATTAGTCAAGACATAATAATTCCTGTATTACCCTTGTATTTAGCTAATGTTCTTCACTTGGATAAATCCTTTATTGGATTAACAGAAGGTTTAGTTACCAGTAGCGCTAGTATTTTTAAGATTGTCTCAGGTTTTTTATCTGATAAATTTAGGAATAATAAACAAATTGTTTTTGTTGGATATTTTCTTTCCATGATTGGAAGACCTTTGCTTGCACTTACAAGCTCTGCAGGATTTGTCCTGTTACTACGTTTTGTTGATGGCATCGGAAAGGGAATAAAAGATTCACCCAAAGACGCTCTAGTTGCAGATTCAACTCAGGAAAAGAGCCGTGGCAAAGGATTTGGAATAGTACGAGCTTTGGATACATTCGGCTCAGTAATTGGCCCGCTAATATTATTTGCCTTACTCTTTCTTCTCAAAAATAATAATCTTAAATACCATTATATTTTCTTTATATCGGCTATTCCTTTACTCTTTACTCTTGGAATTATTATCTTCTTTGTAAAAGAAGTTCCCTATGTTAAAAATGACCCTTCAAAAAATCTTTCGTTCAAATTACCAAAACAGTTTTATTTATTTTTAGGTATTATTGTTCTTTTTTCTATTGGTAACTCCTCGGATACATTTTTAATTCTAAGAGCACAAAATGTAGGTGTGGGATTATTGGCAATCCCTCTTATTTATGCATTGTTTAATGCAGTATATGCAGGAGCTTCTATTCCATTAGGTAGTCTTTCAGATAAAATTGGACGTGAAAAAGTTATTTTACTTGGCTGGATCTCTTATGCTTTAGCTTATCTGGGATTTGGTTTATCTAACAAGGGTTGGCAGATATGGTTGCTATTTGCATTTTATGGAATAAATTATGCAACTACCGAAGGTGTTGCTAAAGCATTTGTTGCTGATATTATTCCAGCGGAATATAGAGGCCGTGCATATGGTGTTTATAATGCCGTGATAGGTTTAGTAACTCTTCCTGCAAGCATTATTGCGGGATTCTTATGGGACAAAGTGAGTCCAGCAGCTCCTTTCTTCTTTGGAGCAATTATCGCTTTCACTGCTTCTATTTTACTCATACTTTTAACCTCTCTATATCAGCCAAGAAGATTAGCTATAAACCTACGCAAATAACTCAAAAAAGTTATTATTACTGGAGTATCTGTTGTAATCACTAGTTTTTAGACGTATAAAGAGTTAATAGTTTATATATAACTTGTTGAGTTATACTGATTCTCTTGTCGGGACGGCGAGACTTGAACTCGCGACCTTTGGACCCCCAGCCCAACGTTCTAGCCATCTGAACTACGTCCCGTTTTATCCCCCATGTCTCCTATACATCGGGCCTTATTGTATTTGGCATACTTTCAAATGCACATATAATATTGGAATGTCTGCTTTAGCCGTTCTTATTATACCAAAAGTCGACTTAAAGACTCAAATGAACTATAATATACCTCCTATGGACGAAAAATATCAACCAGACCATCTCAGAAGGGAAGAAACACCTGCTAATCGGATTATTGCTCTAGACTTTGATGACACAATGTTCAATTTTATGGGTGCGCTTGTTAAACATAGAAATGAGTTAACGGGCAGCAATTTTTCTGAAGAAGATTTTAAGACATATATATTCGAAGATGTCTGGGGTGGCAGCTTTGAGGAAACTATAAAATTTCTCCAAGGCTTTTACCAAACTCCAGAGTTTGCCATGCTTGAACCTTTACCCGGGATGATAGAAAGTTTAGAAGCATTAAGTGAAAAAAATGACTTTACTATTATTACAGCTCGTAACAGTAATTTAGAGCATTTAACACTACATTTATTAGATGAATATATTCCTGGATTAATAAAAGAAGTTCATTATACTAATCACTATACCTCCGATATCAATAAACAAAGAAGAACTAAAGCTGAAGTCTGTAAACAGATTGGCGCAGAACTTATTATTGAAGACTCCGACGTTCATGCTCAAATATGTGCACAAGAAGGAATACAAGTAATCCTTTTAGATAAACCATGGAACAGAAAAGAGTTTCCAACTGATATTACTGGTATAATTCGAGTTAACACCTGGGGTGAAATTGTACAGTATGTATCAAGTTTACCCGAAACCACACTATGAGAAAAACAATAGTCTGCGTATTTGCACACCCCGATGATGAAGCTTTTGGACCCGCGGGGACAATTGCTAAACTCGCCAAGGAAAATGATGTCTATATATTATCTGCTACAAAAGGCGAGGGCGGCCAGAATCATCACGAGAATAAAGAGACACCTCTTCAGGAATTGAGAATGAATGAGATGATAAACTCCGCAAAAATTTTAGGAGTTAAGAAAGTTATCTTCTTAAACTATATTGATGGAACACTCTCAAATAATCTCTATCAGAAACTTGCAGAAAGCATTACCTCACACATCAAAAAACTTAAACCGTATATGCTTTTAACCTTTGAGCCACGGGGAATTTCAGGACACATCGACCATATTGCCGTTTCACTTGTCACAACATTTGTTTTTTATGAACTTCCATCTATCAAGCAACTCTATTACTACTGTTTGAGCACACAGCAGCGTATGGCTTTTAAAGATAAGTATTTTATCTACCGCCCACCAGGTTATAAAAAATCAGAAATTTCAAAAACAATTAATGTTAAAGGTGTGTGGGAACAAAAAGTAAACGCTATTCATCAGCATAAATCACAAATAAAAGATGTTAAAATGATCCTAACTCGCATGGAAACACTTCCTAAAAAGGAACACTTCATAATTTTAAAAAAATAAACCACTTAACCAGTTCTTACAAGATTATTACTAACTTCTTCTAGTTATCTTAAGCAGCAATAGTAAAGTATAGTTATAGACGATTAATACAATCAATGAAATTAAAAATTTATAAAAATTGAGAAGGAGGTGAAATACATGGGAATAATTAGTTTCTTACTACTTGGCTTAGTCGCAGGTTGGATAGCTTCTATGATTATGGGTACAAATGGTTCACAAGGTCCATTGATGGATATGGTGCTGGGAGTTATTGGTGCTTTCGTTGGAGGTTTTATATTTAACCTTTTTGGAGCTTCTGGCACATCAGGACTCAACATCTATAGCATATTGGTTGCTGCAGTTGGAGCCATGGCATTGATCTGGGTTGGAAGAGTGCTCGGTAGTCGCGTATAATCTGAGTCTGGGTTCCGAAACACCTGTGTAGTTATACATACTACAGAGGTGTTTTTTGTTTAAAACTCATTTTTCTGATATGCTAATATATACACATGAAAAACTGGTTTTTACTAGTTGCAGTGGTCTGGATAAGTTTTCATATTCTCGCCTCTTTCGTTCTGCCCCATTTTATTCCCTATCTCGGTCTTTTCCCTTATAAAGAAGTTGCTACAGATTATCATCTGCCATCATATATCACCTACCTGGCGAACTTTGATGGTGAGCACTACCTTTTTATAGCCCATAGAGGATACCATCAATATGATCAAGCATTTTTTTCCTTTTTATCCTTCTCTTATTCATATGCTGGGTTTACTTATTAGAGAGAATTACTTGATCGCAGGAGTCTTAATTTCCTCCATTAGTTTTTTTCTTGGTTTTTTCTTCTTTAAAAACTATCTACAGTTGATTACAAAAAATTACAAAAAAATGCCTGTTTGGAGGTGGAGCCAGCTTTTACTTCTTACATTTTCTACTTCCTTCTTCTTTATAACTATTTACACTGAAGCGACATTTTTTCTCTTGTTTATGGCCGCTTTGTACTTTATAAAAAAACATAGCTATTTCATAGCTGCTACTTTAGCTTTTTTTGTCTCACTCACAAGAATTGTAGGTGTCTTTATTTTCATCCCTATCTTACTCTCATTTTTTGCTGTATCATCAAAATCAAGTAAAACATCACAAAGTTTACTTCCTATGGAGAAATTAAAATGGCTTGTCTTGATGCTTTCACCTTTCTTTGGCTTAGGAAGTTATAGTTTTTATTTATGGAAAACTACCGGTGATCCTTTATATTTTCTTAACTCTCAATCAGAGTTTGGAGCGAACCGATCATCACACTTTATTTTGTTTCCGCAGGTCATTTATAGATATGTCAGAATTTTTATGATGGCACAACAAAATTTTACCTACTTCATATCACTTATGGAGCTTGTTATCTTTGGTTTTATTTTAACTATTTTATTAGCTGATTTAATCTCAATTATAAAAAAACACGATGATCATTTTTATGATAGGTTGTCTCTAAATATTTTTTCATTTGTGAATATCTTGCTTCCGACATTCACTGGCACACTTTCATCTATTCCTCGTTACTCATTAATGTCATTTTCATTTTTTATCTTTTTAGCAGAAATCAAAAATAACTACACTAAAGCCACCCTTTTTGTACTCTTCGCTATACTTCATATATTTCTCTTTGGTTTTTTTATTCAAGGATACTTCGTAAGTTGACAGTATAATTACTTTGCTTCTGTTGGTAAGAAATGGTAGTCTTCTTGAAACTGAGTCATTTCTACATATAAATCAACAGTTTCAAGATAACCTTGTTTGTTTGGATGAAGACCTGACATTTCTTTATTATTGAGCTTAAACGCAGCACGAGCTACAGCAATATGATGAAGCAATTTATTAAATTTAGATATTGCCTTAGTATTTGCATTATTCAACATATCCGATACATAAGCTAGTAAGACTTTTACTCCGGAGTTTGAACTAATATTGATGTGTTTATTCTCACCATTTTGTGTTTTTATTCCGATCCCTCCTAAATTAAGGTCATTCCCGACTGATAAATCGGGATAATCCCAGAGAATAACTCTATTTATTAATGGGTTTTTGTCAGCTTCTTGAAGAAATGCAAATTTTGCATCTTCAGATTCTTTAGCACCTTTATCAATAGTTTTTTTTAGTGCTACCACATCGTTTCTTTGAGGAAAAAGACTCTTTTGTAAAGACTCTATTTCCTGATAACTTATATTCTTTGACATGCTATTTATTACATTATTTGCTCCAGAAACTTCCTGAACTTCATTTACTAAACTTCTGTTGAAGTCTCCATTACTCTCTGCCATTAATAACTGTTGAATTGAATCTTCAGATGTTTGTCCGGCTTGAGCGTAAGAGTAAACCTGCCAATTAGCATCATAGGTAACATTCAGATAGTTTGCAAACATTGCTGATACTGAGGGCCCTTTGAATGAATCATCTTCAGTAAAAGCCGCACCGTAACTATCACCAATATTTACGACAGTGCCTTCTTTTGGATAGGTTATTTTTTCAGATATAGTTTTAGGTTCCTTGTCCTGATTGGGTAAAAACGCCTGATAAGGAGCTATGAAAGATTCGACTACCTGTGGAACATAAACCATCCCCAATAGTGCAACTGGAATTAAAGCCAGCCCAACTTGAGCCTTAATTTTTCTTTCCATTGTTCTATCTTTAGCTTCCATAATAAAAAAGCCCGCTTAATTTGCGGGCTTATTGGTAAATTACAAAAAATTTTCTACCAAAAAACCGTCTCCTTTCGTTTGAAAGTGCGGTTATTAAAAATTGATTCGGAAATTTGTCCTGATGTATTTACCATGTTATCTTGAATTGTAGTCCCAGTTTTTTTAAATAGCAATATCAATATTGTGATTACATAAGACGCAGTAACTCTTCGTGTTCAAAACATTGTGGACCCGACCGGATTTGAACCGGTAACCCCCTGACTGCCAGCCAGGTGCTCCGCCAGTTGAGCTACGGGCCCGAATAGGACGATAATCGATTGACTATAGACGATGATTTCTGAGTTATTGCCTCTGCTTATCCTCGACCCTTATATTTTACCATAAAATCAATATGTAACTTTTGTATAACCTCTTACAATTATTATGGTTAAAAATTATAAGATACTTATAAATTTTTCAGGTATTTTCGATATTGCGTCACGCTTTAAGACATGCGTTAAAGAATAATTACTCCTCATTTCAAGCTCTTTACAGAATATGTCAAAAATAGTAACTCAAAACTCACATTTCCGAAATCCCTAAAGTCTAGGCGACAATCTCTAACGGTAATGATCAAAAGAAACTCCCATTAATTCACCTATTATTATTTTCTTGTTGACAAAGTAAACAATCGTTTACTACAATACTACTATGAAACCTGTCACCTCATCTTTCACAAATCCTTCAGTTTTAGTCCCTTTTCTGGGTAGAATTAAGGCGGGTAGCCCAACTCAAGAAGACGCATATAACGAAGACCCAATCTCATTAGACCAGTACTTAGTAACCAACCCTGGGCATACATTTCTTCTCAGAGTTTCAGGAGACTCTATGATTGATGAAGGAATCCATCAGGGAGATCTCGTAATTTTAGACAAGAAAAGAGAGCCAAAAAATAATGACATCGTTGCAGCACTTATTGATGATGAGTGGACTCTTAAATACTTTCATAATAAGGAAGGCCAGGTATATCTATCTGCCGCAAATCGCAAATACCCTCCTCTCCACCCGCGTGAGAGTTTGAGTATCGGAGGTGTTGTAACGAGTGTCATTAAAAAGTATTACTAACTTCTTACACTTTAGTGTTATAATTGCGTTAGGGATGACAACAATCAATTTCCCTTTAAGAAGCCCTCCTCATAGCCTTCAAAAATTAGAAGCATTGAAAAAAGTAGATAATTTAGTTAAAGGCTCTTCAGAGAATATCTACCAAGCTTCAAGCGTCTTTCCTTTTGATTTTTTTCCCGATCATATCACCGTAAACCGTAGCCGAGTAGATATTATTATTGGTATGTTCATCGCCACAAAAGAAATGATTAGCATATTAATTGAGAATATATATGAAGTAGATATTGATTATAGCCTGTTTTTTGCATCAATAAACTTTAAGGTAACAGGTAACCTACAAAATCCACCACCCATCGGGTTCCTTAAAAAAGATGAAGCTATAAAATTAAGAAGGATCATCAGCGGGTTAGTTCTTGCCTTAAAGGAGAAAATTGATATTAAAGAGCTAACGGTACAGGAGCTGCAAATAACTATGGAGCAAATAGGCAAAGTTCAACACAAATAAGCTACTTTTTTATCTCAAAGCTTATAAAAATTTCGTCTGGCTGAGAATAATTAATATCAACTTCGTCGATCCGAGAAAGCGAAGATCCTTTTTTTATAACCTCAATTATTTCTTCGACTTTTTCCTTCTCACCCTGTATGAGTGCCATAACCCCACCGTCAGCTCCGAAAACTTCTGGACTTTCATATATATTTTTTGCCCATCCAGTCACATTATGCGATTTAGCTTGGGACTTAACCCACTGTCTAAACCCCACACCGATAACATCACCTTTTATGTTTAATTGGGCTTGATAAATGCGAGTCTGGGATTTCATACTATTTAAGCATCGGGTCAAGCTCTTTTGCTCGCTGAAGATACTCGCTTGAACGGATAGGGTCTCTATTTTCATGATATAAAACCGATAACTCATACAGAACTTCTCTCGCCTTAGGGTTTTTTTTAAGAGCTCCTTCTAAAACCTGAATATTCTTTGACCTCAATGAAGGAGCTTTATCTACCTCGGCTGAAAACTGCTTCCCATAAATATTTTCCTGCATCGCCAGTATAGAGTCGTATTGACTTAAAAAACGGATATGTCGTAACATATCTAAAGATGCGTTTTGATCTTCATTAACAAATGAGTAGTAAAGTTGGGGAACACTCTGAGAAGCAAATGTGTTCATATATACGAAGAAATATAGCGAGAAACCTACAATAAAAAAGACGATCGTCTTGATTTTTTCGGTTGTCGGATCCTCCTTACGATGGAGAGTTCTGTGAATTGGTGTATAGTTTTTTTTAATTTTCATATCTTGCGCAATTTAAAGGCATCAAACCCAATTATAGTATATAATTTCCGTATGGATATGTCCTCTTTTCAATCTATATTTGACAGGCTCATATTTTTTCTCCTGGCACTTTTTGCAGGCATCTTTGCAGCGGGTCTAACAGGTCTATTCATGTATGTTCTGACTCTAATGGCCCGGATGAAAAAAAGAGAGCAAATCTCACTCGAAATGGTAACCATGCAGGTGATGCTTCCTAAAGATAATGAGATTAAGATTGACGCAGCTGAGCAGATGTTTGCGTCATTTAGCTCACTTAAAAAGTCTGGATTTTGGTCGTTTCTTGAGGTGGACGATGTCCTCGCATTTGAAATCATAGGTAAAAAAACTGATATCCGTTTTTATATATCAGCACCTAAACGCATAATTGATCTCATTGAAAAAATTATTTATGGTTACTATCCAAACGCTGATATAAGTAAAGTCGATGAGCCCAATATCTTCTTTGAAGAAGGAAAGGTTTCCTACGGTGCTCTTGTCCAAAAAAACGTTCCTTATCTACCATTAAAAACTTATAAAGATATTCCGACCGACCCTCTTGCCTCATTGACGTCTGCTCTTTCTAAGATGGATGACAAAGAAGGAGCCATAATCCAGTTTCTTATCCGGCCTGCAAACTCAAAATGGAAAAGTGCCGGAAAGTCACATGTCGCAACTATTAAGAAAAATGAGGCAAACCCAGAAAAAGCCACATTTAAAAATGACCCGAAAGCACTCGAAAAAATTGATGAGAAAACAAGTAAACCGGGATTTGAAACAGCAATACGGATGGTGGTCTCCAGCCCAACAAAAGAAAAGGCAGATATACATCTCCGCAATATGAAAAATGCGTTTTCTCAGTTCAATTCTGATCAGAATACTCTTACAAAACCCCGCATGTTCTTTAAAGGTGGTTTCATGATTAATTTCATCTATAAATTCTTTCCCGTATTTGAACCTAACTTTACAAAATCGATCTCTATATTTACATCTGAAGAACTCGGCACAATGTTCCACTTTCCCAACAAAACCGTCGAAACGCCTCATATCCAATGGATTAAATCTAAAACTGCTCCAGTGTCATCTGAGGTTCCAACTTCTGGAGGAACATTTATGGGTTTTGCCTACCATCGTGGAGAAAAAAGACCAGTTCATATTCTTGATAAAGACCGACTTAGACACACGTATATCATTGGTAAAACCGGTACGGGAAAGTCTGAGTTACTCCTTGAAATGATTAAGCAAGACATTAATAAGGGGCAGGGAGTTTGTGTAATTGATCCCCACGGAGACTTAATAGATACTACTATCCGATACATTCCCCCCAATCGTGCCGAAGATGTCATTTACTTTGATCCATCTGATACTGACCGTCCGATGGGACTCAATCTTCTGGAAGCTCAAACAGAAGAGCAAAAACATTTTATCACTGGCGCGATTATTAACTTAATGTATAAGCTCTATGATCCTCAAAGAACAGGCATCATCGGTCCTCGTTTTGAACACGCTATCAGAAACGCAATGTTAACGATTATGTATGAACCAGGGGCTACGTTTATTGAGATTGTCCGCATCATGACTGATCCTAAGTTTGTACAGGAGCTACTTCCAAAAGTTACAGACCCAATGATTAGGCGTTACTGGACGGACCAAATTGCACAGACAGCAGACTTCCATAAATCTGAGGTTTTAGACTACATTGTTTCAAAATTCGGTAGATTCGTTACCAATAAAATGATGCGTAATATGATTGGCCAGTCTAAGAGTGCCTTTGACTTTAGGCAAGTTATGGATGAAGGAAAAATACTTTTAGTTAATCTCTCAAAGGGGAAACTTGGTGAAGAAAACTCTACGTTCCTCGGCTTACTTCTTATTCCTAAGATCTTAGCTGCTGCCATGAGTCGTGTTGATGTCCCAGAGGAACAGCGACGACCATTTTATTTATATGTAGACGAATTCCAAAACTTTGCAACTCCGGACTTTGCAGTTATTCTTTCAGAAGCGCGTAAATATAAGCTTGCATTGACGGTGGCCAATCAGTTTATCGGTCAGATGGATGAAGAGGTCAAAAATGCAGTCTTCGGGAATGTAGGAACAAAAATCTGTCTTCGTTTAGGAGTGACGGATGCCTCATTTATGCAACGCGAGTTTCAACCTTACTTTAATGAGACAGATATTATCAATATAGACCGTTATCACGCATACATGCAGACAATTGTGAATAATGATCCAGTCAGTCCATTTGCTATTGACACTACAAAAGATGTTGTTAAACTCAAGGCTGAGGCAAATGAAAGCATCGCTCAGGCGATTATTCAGCTATCTAGGTTGAAATATGGAAGACCAAGAGAACTTGTAGAAGCAGAAATTCAACAAAGAGCTAAACTTTAACCCCCACTTTACCATGATTCAAACTTTTAAAACTAAACTCATCAGTAAAAAAAAACTAACTGAGAATGTGTATCTCGTTGAGTTTAGACTCATAGATCCATCTTTTCTTGAATTTAAAGCAGGACAGTACTTAATACTTCTCTGTCCCCAACCAGATGGATTAAATATTCGTAGACTTTTCTCGATCGCTTCTCACCAAAGTAATCATGAGACATTTGAGCTCGTTGCAGAGTTGATCCCAAACGGAGTTGCCTCAACATACTTCGTGACTATGAATGAGGGAGATGAAGTCCAGTTTCAAGGACCCGCAGGGATGTTTACCTTAAGGGGTACTAATAACCGTATTTTTCTTGCTACGGGTACAGGCATTGCCCCGATGATGAGCATGCTGCAGGATATAATCCGGGGCAATGCCCGATCTGATCATAGTAATATTCTTTTTTGGGGAGTCCCACACTTTAAAGATCTTTACTTTATTCACGAACTGAGGAAATTTAAAGATGAACATCCTAACTTTAGTTTTTATATCTGCGTCTCCAGAGAAACAAGCTTAGACAGTCTTCCCGAAGACGATAAAAAGTACTACATGCTCGGCAGAGTTACAGTTGGACTGGAAAAGATACTTGGAAAAGATACTATGAATGGTTCTATTGAGATACCTAAGGATCAAGACTACTACTTGTGTGCTGGAAGGACCGTTGTCGAGTTTCTACGGCAGTATTTATACTATAAAAATGTCCCCAAGGAACGTGTCATCTTCGAAAAGTTTTAAATTCCCAGGATTAACTATCTTTAAGAAAGCACCCACATTTATTTATTAACATTATTTCCTCTTGGTGGCGTCGGTGCGTTTGTAGTAGAAGGGCCAGGGGAAAGAAAATTTTTGGTAGTAAAGCTTGTTACGAAAAGCTCCGATGGAATCTGCGGATAAGACTGAAAAAGCTGAATCTTCTTTGAAATACCTGAAACAGTCTTGGCCTCTGAGTAAAAATACTTGCCCTGGGCAGGAAAATTTGGAGTATAACCTACTCCTGTATCCACGCCTATTCTTGTTGAGGAGTTGAGCGATGTCGTTATTAACCGCACAAAAAGTAGCTTAGCGCTTACAGGAATATTTGGGAGAACGGCCTCACATAGAAATGATGTGTTATTGATACTATGACTATTTATTAGTGAAGGAGTTATGTCTGGATTGCTAACTGTATTATCTGAGTTGTTACCCGTAGCTACAACGTGCCTTTCTTGACTATAGGGAGATGGAACCGTGCCATCACCATATACAAGCGTCAACTCTAGTCCCACTTGATCACATACATTGAGAATATTGGTAACATTTTCAACAGACATGTAAAATAGATGAAGTGACTTGCCGCCTATTGGTGAAGGCTCATTTTCAAATACTCCGTCATTTTTATAATGGGTTAGATATAAAGTATATTGGGTATCTTTACTAAGTAATGGACTCACAAAATTACTAGTAGTGCTTTCCACTTTGACTGTACTATTTTCCAAGTCTATTCCCTGTAGTTCCAGACCGAGATGAGAGAAGGTATATGGTGCAGGCGTTACACTTACGTTTATTGCTGCTTCAAGACCTGCTTCCGCAGCAGCGAGTGATCTATCAGAGTCTTGCTGAAGTTTGGAAACTTTGGTCTCGGTTCTGGAGGTAAAAGAAACAGCCAGAACAACTGTAATTATTGTGGCCAGTAACAGCACAATAATCAAAAGCGCCTGTCCCTTTTTATATAATTTTTTGTCTTTCATTTTAGATATAACTTAGTTTAACGTAACTGCTTCCAGTCATACGATGATTTTGATAATAGTCCTAATAAACTCATATACATATCAATATTATGCTCGATAAAAAATGAAGGACGGTCGTTTGTAAAAGGTACCTGCCACTCTCTTCCGTTTTTCAAATCTTTCGTTATTATATTTCCACTAATGCTTAATCCTAGATTAGGGTTTGTTCCAATATCAATACTATCAGCAATAAATATACCATTTGCCTCAGAGACTATATCAGACGTTGTTGTGGTATCACCTATATAAATGTTGCCTCCCGTTGAATCTTTTACAGATAATATAGCTATATTTCTCTTAAGGCTGTTAAAGATCCCTGATGGAGGAACTATTGTAATATTTGACCCTACAACTATAACGACTATTTTATCTGTAGGACCTAATGGTGGAGAAATTGGGAGGTCATCGCGAGCAACAGTTATATCACTTCCAGAGGTCGTAGTCACAATATTAATTGTATTTGCTTTTAGCTTCGTTAAATCTCCATTCTTAATCTCGTTATATTGCTTTCTTGCTTTGACATAGTTAACAAAGTCCATGAAGATTGGGTCTGAGTAGTTGTAATATACATGATTTTCCCAACCGGAAGCTGATACTTTTGCTCCTGGATTCTGGTTTCCAAGGGCAATTGTAGGCGCTAAAACTACTCCTGCTTTCCGTACTGGCGAGGAGTTGTTGACTATGAAAAATGGTTCACCTGGGGCGAGAGTCAGACTAGAGAAAGGTATTGGATTTCGAGGAATTGTATTGTACAAAGGCTTACTACTCTGATATGCAGCATTTTTCATCTGAGTCCAAGGTTTTGGAGTAGGAGATGGAGTCGGCGTGCATTCAGGAAGCGGACCAAATTGCGAAACTAAACTTTCATCAATATGGTTCCATGTCCGGACACTATATCGTATTCCAGGTTGAAATAGAAGTGGGGTTGGTGTCCCAGGCGAAGGAGGTGCAGTAACATCAACAGCAGCATAAAATCCTGTGGGCGCAAAAGTACTTTGTGTTGTACCAAGACCACAACTTGGCCAGGTTCCTGTACACACATATTTATTATAAAAATTCTGAGGGTCAAAAGCAATCTGCTCTGTCATATCAACATGACTCGCTCTGGTATCATGCCATATTATATTTACTCTATCAATATCTCTTGTATCGTTAGGAATAAAACATGCTGGTGGAGTTATAGCAGGGGCACATTCTCTTATACTGAAAGTGCTTTCTGCACTAAATACTCCCTGGCCCCATGTTCTTACCCTATAGAGCGTGTCAGGATCTAATGTCAGCTGAGTATTGCCGGTATCTGCTGGTGTGATGAATCCATCTGGAGCTGTAGTGTTTAAGCCAGAAACTACTCTATTTGCATAATCGGGATAAGTTGGCCATGGTGACGGAGGAGGTGTCGTATAAGCGCGAATATCTACGTTTGTTCTTGGTGGAAATGCATTCAACCAAGAGATATTAACATCAGTTCCAGTATGTCCCTGCACAATACAAGTAGGAACTACAATTGTCGGTCCTGGAATTGTTGTCGGTGGGGGTGGACAGTTCGTCAAATTAATCAAAACTGGTGATGATGGTGCCCAAGGAGAAGGTAACCATTCTTGATTTGAATTCGCTGGAAGATATGTCACTCTTCCATGAAGAGAGTAATAGTTTGGCGTTGTACCAACGGGGAACGTAATTGAACTCTCGCCTGTCCAAGCATCCCTAATAAAGTTATGACTAGTATTTGGATCTTCAAGCTCTGCATATACAAGACCTGTGGGATTTCCACTCCAGTCTAAGGAAAATACAAATTGTCCGTTAGTAAATGAACATGACCAATTTGGAGGTGGTGTCTGAGGTGGAGGAACACAAGCAGGAGGAACTAACGCGATTGCTGTTATTTTAGCGGCTTGGGCACGCGTGAGAGGATTAGCAGGCCTAAAATAAGGACGATTTTGACAGTTTCCATTAGCACATCCACAACTCTCTGGATTCCCAGGATCAGGATCACAACTGTAACCATTGATCGCACCACGGGCATATATTGCCTCAATATAGTCATGAAAAGTATCATTCTTTGGAACATCCGCAAAAGTCCATAAATCAGAACAGATATTACTCCCGCAATTACAGCTACTACCAGTACAATAACGAGCAGCTCTAGCAATCATTAGAGAAAACTGTCTTCTTAGTACATTATCTCCTGGAAGAAATGTACCATCATCATAACCAGATATTATTCCATGTGCAGCTGCTTGTTCAATATAGGGCCAATAAACATAGTCTCTGGGGACATCAGAAAAAGTATGCTGAGGTGGTGGTGGCAAAACACCCGTTAAATGTGCTGCGTTTGTAATGATCTTTGCAGCTTGTCCTCGCTGTATGATGTTTTGCGGTATGAAATATGTTCTGTTATCTGGGGGAACACATACACCTGCGGGTGCGCTTCCACAGCTGTACCCCGACATAATGTGACTTATCCCAATTAGATTTATATAATCATAAAAAGGATTAACGCGACTGACGTCTTGGAAATACTGGCCACATGCTGCGAAAGGAGCACAGGTAATTCCAGCCGCTACGGTGAGCATTTTTGTAACTTGTATTTTTGTAGCATTCCCATCAATAAACCATGGACTATGCTGAATATCGCAGTATAAGGGAGCAGTAGGGTCATTAACCGTAATATCGCAGTCATAGCCATCCAATGCTCCTTGAATTGCCAAAGCCTGGATCCATGGATAAAATGTATTGTTTGCGGCCGTCACATCAAAGAAATATTGACCGGTAGATACTGGCGAGATACCAGCAGCTTCTGCCACTAATTTAGCTGCCTGTCCACGAGTAGCAGTAGTATTAGGCCGGAATGTCCCGTCAATATATCCTGATATCAACCCATCGTCTGCAAGGTTTTCAATAAAATACCAAAATGGGTCTGTACAGTTTCCATCCCCATCCTCGATACACGAGACATCAGAGAATGTCTTTTGACTGTGGGGAATATCATGGAGACTTCCATGTGTTACCGCTGCTAATTTGGCAAGTCCTGCTCTCGTAATAAGATTTCGAGGTAGCAAGTAATCTAAATTTGCGGGAGGGACACATAGCAGAGGTGGTGTAATACAACTCAATCCAAGGTTATTGCGATTCTGTATAAAACACTGTTTCAAACTCGTAGCATATGGAAAAAAATCATTGTCAAGTCCGACATCCTGGAAAACTGGCGCTGAACAATCGGTGTTACATGTTATATGTGATGAAGCGGCTTGAGCCGGAATACTAAATAGCTTAATAATAAGAAGTACACCTAAAACTGCAAATAATAATTTAAATAATTTCATGAGTATTTAATATACAAAAACCTGATACAAATGCTGTATTGATTTCAGTATAATACTTTAGCAAGAAATATCAAATGGATTTATTTTGACAAGTAGTTCTTTACTTCATTAACAACTTGATCAGGTGTATAATCTGCCTTTATCATATATCCTCTAGCTCCCAGACTTATGCCCTTAGCTATATTTGTGTCTTTTCCTAAATTCGTCAAAATTACAATATTAGGGTTTGGTTTTTCAGGTGGAGAGGTCTTTAATTTTTCTAATATCTGGAATCCATCCATTTTTGGTAGCATAACATCTAATAACACCAAATCATAACCTCCTTTATGCATAGCATCATAACCCTCATCACCATCTGAAGCCTGATCTATCTGATACCCCTCTCCTTTAAGAATTTCGACATACAAATCACGCAAGTACTGTTCATCCTCAACAACCAGCAACCTTATTTTCGCATTACCTGAAGAATCGGCCATAATTACTGTCGCCTCCTTTCAAGATAAAAAGCTATTTATATTATTCAGATAATAGAACACCATCAAAAGAAAGTCAACCGATCAATAGGATTTAAGCTACCTATCAACTTAAATGAGTTTAAGAGAAGAAAGAATACCGTGCGTTACTTGTTTATAGTTATCACTAGAGTATAGTTCTATTACTTCAACAATTTTTCCATTTAATAAGATAAAGCTAACTGTAAAGTTTCGATTGCAGTTTGTTACTTCATAAGACATAGCCTCCTTGCCATCGAAATTACTTTTTCTAATTGCAGAATAAGAATTATCATTCCTGCAGACTTTTTTTGAGTCCTCAATTGATTTCTGGATAGCTGTGTCCAACGATTTATTTTGGAGATCACGACGAATTCTCACTGTCAAACTATAACCGTCAGTTACATAAGGTTGCATCTTTTTTGAAGCTCTCTGTGTCGGCCCGACATACGAAACTTCTATTTTATCCTTTATTTCATCTGCAGGGACACTTAATAATGAATCTTTTGGATATGTTACCGCTACTCCCATCTGTTTATTCTCATAGGTTTTCCATGAACTGACATCTTGAGTATGGGTCGATCCTCCACCCTTAGTTATTTTACTCACAAGATATAACGCAGATATTAAAAAAATGATTATTGTAATAATAATGATAGGAACCAAGAGGTTATTATTTGAGTTTGGAGATTGAGTAGCAACTTTTTGAGTGTCCATTAAAAGTCATTATTTCACCTTTTGAGTACTTTGTCAACGACTCAACACAGATATTAATTTCCCTGACATATACCTTTTGAAGCTGCATACACACATCGATTGAAACAACAATCTGATGAAGTTACACAGGTTGCCCCTTCAGGAAGACAGTAGGCGGGTGAAGGTGTAAAGGTTGGAACTAATGTAGTGGATGGCCATGGTGCAGAACTCGGATAACTACAGGCGGCAGGGATTACACCAGGACATTTTGCTCCACTCCTCATTGCAGAATGCATATTTAAGAGCCTGTAATCCATAATTGTGACAACACCATCGCAGTTCGCATCTGAAACACAAGACTGATTTCTGCAGTTTACTCCTTGCTCGGAAGTATAAACGGCAAGGTCGGCAGAGTTTAATTGCCCATCTCCATTTAAGTCTGCTCTACAAAGAGGATTTGATGTAGGAGAAGGGATAATGTCAGTTGGAAGAGGGAAATTACATGGATCTCCTGGAATACAGGTCGGCGTAACTGGCCTATTCATAGTCATTTCTGATGCGCGCGATCTTATATCGCTGTTTTGACTATTTGAGAGAACTGAGATACCAACCACACTAAAGAGTATTGCAGTAAAGCCAATAATAGCAAAAATATTTTTCCAATCTATTTTAGGTAACTGTATATCTGTTTCCATAAGATACCTATCAGGATAATATGATTGTGAATAAATGTCAACAAGATTTATCCTTAGCCATATTTATGAAGATTTATGCATATGTTCCAGGATAAGATTTCGAATAAATTTAGACTTTGTCATGCCTTCCTCTTTACTCACTTTTTCCAGATATTCTAGTAATCTAGGGCTTATAAAAAAATTAAACCGCTTATCTCGCCTTTCTTTAGCCAGCTCAAGTGAATCTCTAATAATCTTTTTTAATGTTTTCTCCGTGTACCCCTGCAGAATCAGTCGTTCGTTATCTATTCCGGAGATAAAGTATGGAGTTGTGTCTTTTCCTTTGTCCTTAAAGTATAAAACTATGGTTGGTTTACCTTGCTCTAAAGATTTATCGATTAAAAAACCAATTGATAGGCTCGGGTAACTGCAATCAAAGATACAGATATCAGCCTCATTGATAGACTGTATTCTGGCTTTATAGAGCTCCACATCAGCTTTTTTGCCTCCTGCGATTAGTTTTTGGTAAAAATCTTCTGTTGAAGTAGAGAATAGATCGTAGTCAATATGTTTATATCCTAACTGCTTAGCTTCCTCATAAATGATTCTGTAGTGTTTTATAAACTCCTTTTTCCCCCTGTGAGAGGTTGCAAAGAATATCTTCATTTAGTTAAGAAAAATACATACTTTTAAAATTACGTATATCCTACCACAGACTATTCTTAAAGTCAATCTTAGACTGTCTACTACTTTAAAACCTCGATCTCAAAATAAATCTCGGTATAGCAGTTCCATAAAAAATTACTGAAAAACCTTCTGAAAGGTACGAATTTCATAGCTGTCTTAGGCTGGGAATATGTTGTTGTCTTAGAAGTAGTTTTCAACTCGGCTTTTATTGTTTTGAAACGTGCTTTTGTGTAATACCCGTACTCAAAGTTATCTTCAAAGTAGTCAAAAGACCTTTCTGAGAAGAAACGAACATGTGTAGGATCACGGAAAGCTCCTTCATATTTATAATATGGCACATTTATTCTTATCAACGCTCCTTTTTTACAGATTCTATGTAGCTCTTCCATCAGTTGCATATAGTTTGATATGTGCTCAAGAACATGTTCCGCGAGCACTTCTGAGACTGAGTTATCTTTAAAGGGAAGTGGGGCATTTTCTAGGTTAAATACCACATCAGTATGTCCCCAGTCGATCTTATCCACGTTCAAATAGCCTTTGTATCTGGTTTTTCCAGCTCCAATATTTAACTTTATAGTTTTAGGCATCGGTGTGAGAAACTGGGAATAAACATTTTTTAAGTATACCACTCTTAGGTGGTTTTGGAGGTTAAGAATTGGCTAAAAACGAGTTTAGAGGGATTTTATATTTTTTCTATTGAAGAAATATAATAAAACAACTAAAGACATCACTGGTTATCTACTGAGTTCTTTCGAAATATGTTTTGAGTATTTCCCTTGCAATAGGAGCTGCCACATCTGACCCTTCGCCACCTTCTTCTATCATGATCGAAAGCACAATCTCCGGATTTTCAACGGGCGCATATACCGTAAACCAGGCATAGGGAATTCCGGATTTTAAGTGTGCCTCTGCAGTACCCGTTTTGCACGCTAACTCAATTGGTCTTTTTGCAATTCCCGCAGAAGTGCTGGCATCTTGAGGCGGCTTAATAGAAGAGTCATTGACTGCAAAATTAAATAGTGGCCACGCAGTTCCTCCGGGCGCACATGCCTGCTTCATACCTTCTTTAATTATTCTAAGAGTTTTATCTGATATCGGCAATTTGTCACAGTGCTGTTTTTGATATTGACTGAATAAAGAATCATTTATACTACTATCTGATTTCAATAAGGTAGGTTGACACAGTGTTCCGTTATTAGCAAATGCCTGCGTTGCCCTTGCAACCTGTAAGGGGGTAGCAAGAAGGTATCCTTGACCAATTGACATATTATATGTATCCCCCGTATACCATTTTTCTTTGAGAACTTCCTCTTTCCAAAACGGAGATGGAATTGTCCCGTGACTCTCTTCTATGCCTATTTTACTGTCTTGATTATAACCAAACTTCTCTGCCCATTTTTTCAAATTTTCTGGCCCAAGTTTTTCCCCTATTTTATAAAAATAAACATCATTTGATCTTTTAAGAGCGCTGACTACATTGATTGTTCCGTCCATCTTGCCGTTCCTAAGATATGCCCAGTTTGCAAACTGAAGAGATCCAATTTTTATAAATCCCGTGTCCTCCTCTGTCGTATCCTCTGTTATTGTATGTTCTTCCAAAGCACCGGTTGCCAAAACCAGTTTAAAAGTAGATCCTGAAGGATAAGTACCTTCTGTGGATCTATTAAAAAGTGGGTTATTGTCTTTATCTGAAAAATAGGCATTAATTTTTGAGTTAATGCTGTCTTCAAAGTCCTGGGGATTAAATGAGGGAGTTGAAGCTAAAATTAAAACTTCTCCCGTCGATGGTTTGATACCAACCACAGCACCTCTTTTACCTTTTATCTGCTCATAGGCTTTTTTCTGTAGCTCAGCATCAACTGAAAGTTGAACAGTCTGACCGTCTTCAGGTGGTATAACATTAAGAGGCCTTACAATTTTACCGCGAGCATCCATCTCTATGAGTTTTTTCCCATCCTTTCCACGGAGTGCGCACTCAAACAACTTCTCAACTCCCTTCTTTCCTACTTTATCTACATATTTATCGTTTGACTTTATCTTAACCAAACAGGTATCGTTTTTAACATCATTTTGATCTGCTGCCTGTCTATATCCGATGATATGTGCAAATATTTCAGAATCCTCATAGTGTCTTCTGGAAAATAACCTCAGTCCCGTCTCATCCAAGTTTGCAGGAGTATTGTTTACCAGAGTGTTTCCCTTTCTGTCTAAGATTTTGCCTCGCTGGGGCTCAATGATAACCTCGCGAATTCTATTATCTTCAGATAGTCTACGATAGTAGTCGCCTTTAACGATCGTTAGCTGAAATAGTCTCAAAAATAAAGCAAGAAAAAATACCCCAATAATTAAGATAAAAACGAATAAAAATAGTAATGAGTGTCCCTTATATGAATTTTGGAAGTCCATACCACCCACATAGCCTTTTTTAATGATGGGGATCTTATTCATAATGAGTTCAGCAATTTAAGAAAAATTAGTTAATTTACTCAATAAGCCCTTTTTCTTCTTCCGATGCGATCACTCTGAAACCGACATGAGACTGTCCTGCGAAAAAAAGTCCTTCACCAACGCCCGCTGAGAGTAGAAAATGTTTTTCTCCCCCCGTTAAGTAGAATGTATCGGTGATTTTATCTACAGCCGCGGTAGACTGCTTTAGTATTATCTGAAGACTTGAGTTGGTAATAATCGCTTTTCCTTCATCCGTTGAGAGGAAGTCCTCAACATCTTGTGTAATTGTTGTCAAACCTAACATATATTTACGAGCTCTTTTTGCAAAACTATGAATATATGCACCTGAATCCTTATTTTTTATCAGATACCAAGCCTCGTCTACCACTAAGACGCGCTTTTTCTTGACTTTCCGAACTCGGTTCCAGATATAGTCGAGAACAATATACATAGCAACTGGACGAAGATTTTCTTCCAAATCACGAATTCCAAATACTGTTAATGGGTTTTTAATATCGAAGTTTGACTGTTGGTTAAAAATTCCGGAAGCTGATCCCTTTACAAACTTCTCGAGTCTGTCTGCCAACTCTCTCGATTCTGGAGTCTCCATTCCTAAAAGAATTTTGTATAAATCTTCCAGTAGCGGCGGTTGAATCTTGAATGTTGCCGGATCCTGTGTGATCCCTTTTTCTCGATATGTTAGGACTAGAGCTCTATCCAAAAGTGCATCTTGAGAAGGATTAATTTCTCCCATAATAACCTTCATTAATGAATGAAGATCCAGTATTTTATTTGATAATTCGTCAGGTTCGGGATCTGTGGTTGCCAGATCAAAAGGATTAAGTTTTATTGATGAGTTGCCGGCAAATTCTACAAACTCTCCACCCATTGAAGCTGTTAGTTTCTGATACTCATTTTCCGGATCAATAATTAAAACGTCCACGCCCATCATTAGTAGTCTCGCGGTCTCCAGTTTTACCAAGAAACTCTTTCCCCCTCCTGACTTACCTAAGATAACAGCGTTAGCATTCTCAAGAGTAAATCTATCAAAAATAATCAAACTACCATCATGTTGATTTATTCCATAAAGAATGCCTTCATTTTTTGTTAAAGAAGCTGTGGAAAAGGGAAATGTCATTGCCAATGAGGTTGTATCCATATTTCTCCAGACAGCGACTTTATCGTAAAACATCGGAAGAGTAGATTTAAAACCCTCTTCCATTTCCAGAGTTGCTTGTTTGGCTACGATCAAGAGGGAAGATAAACTCGAGTCTATCTCTTTTGTAAGTTGATTAAGTTCATCAAGGCTATCTGCAGGTATCGTAATATATAAGCCAAACTGAAAAAAGCGTTCAGCGCCTTTTGCAAGTTCTGCCTGAAGAGAGAGAGCATCGTCAAGGGCTACTTGGATTGACGGATCGACAACCTTTCCAGATTTAATTTCACCTTCAATGGTTGCTTCCATCTCCGCAATCTTCCGTTTTAGTTCCTCCAGAACAGCCTTTGACTCCGTTGGATAAATATACATCGAAATATAGAGAGGATGATCGAAGGTGATAAGCGAGTATAACCAGTTTGCCGACACATATCTGGGATAAGCCACAACATATAAAGTCCGATAGTACTTGTCATCAACCTTGAGATGATTGAAGTCTACCTCTACAAAAGATGGCGCAATAATATCTTTTATGCTGACACTACCTTTAGCCATTACTTTTGCCACGTTTTGGGCACCTATAGGGATTCGCGAATTATTTGTTTTTTTCTTATTTGACCCAAACATAGTATTTATTCCAGAGTATTATCAAACATTTGTCAAGACAACATCGGTATAACTGTCAACAGTAGCCAACTGTCTTCCTACAGATGAAGGATTGTAAAGATTATAAAAAAGCTCAGTTAGTTCCTGTTTTTGTAAAAGTGTCGCCCGTAGACCAACTTTTGCAAGAAGTCTCAGCAAATGATCTCTTTTTGGATAAAGTGAGGTTTTAGCGCGGCTAATGACATACTCTTTATGTAAACCTTTAGCATTAACACCAGAAACTCCCAACTCCAGCGGAGAAAATGGTACCAGGAAAAAAAATCTCTTTTCAAGGACTGTATTTTTTTTCACAATAGTTTTGATAAACTCCTGATAAGCTCGTAGTCTTGTTTTTATAAGATCATTTTGTTGTGTCCCAATCTTGCTGTTTAGATAGTCTATATATGAGGAAATATCCATCTTCTTCGAGATAATTAAAATCTGAGCAGGAAAAGATAACGAATTTAACAGACTCGCATAAGAGTAAATTATTGATCCTTGTTCTTCCTGAGATAAGAGATAAAAGTTTACCGCTCCAACTTCAATGACGATAGCCGCTGAGTAGTCTTTTAAAAGTAAAATATCATCTTTTATATCCTCAATCTCGACGAAACTTTGCGTACTTGCTTTAATTGGTGATGTTGGTTTTTGAGTTGCCATAGTTAAATTGACTCCTTTGAATAAAATTCATACGGTTTATTACCTGTATTAGGCACGTGTACATTCATTGTATCAAAAAAGTATCCTCCATTTGGATCTTTCATCTCAAATACATAGTCGCCTTCAGGAAGAGGGTTATATGTCGCGAAGATTCCATGAGGGTTTGTTTTCAAAAGTCGCAAAGAGACACCTTGCTTGTTTTTAATATAGACCAAAACGCCAGGTAAAGGTATTTTTCTATTATTTTTGATGACCCCAGTTAATGAGGGATGTTCCATGGAACGAGCTTGAGGGATAACTACTGGCGCTGTTTGGGATGGTGGAGTGTATACAATTGCAGAAGGAGGTTGTGTAACTTGTGGCGCAACTTTAAGACTTTCAATTGGGATCTGTTGGACTGTTTGTTTAACAACTGCTGGCTCGGCTGGTGTAGATGTAGGTGTAGGAACTGTTGAGACAACAGATGTTATGACGACAGGTTGATTAAAGTCTTTAGGAATAAATGTATGAGAAAGCTGCTTAGGTGATTTAGATGACGGAGTCGGGACAATAATTTGAGACTTTTCAGGTTGGACATTCACAACCTGAGGATGAGATTGCACCTTAACCAGCGTATTGATTCTTGGGGTTGTGTTTACTTGGCTTAAAATAGGTTGAGGACTAATCTGAGTTGTTGGGGTCTGCAACAATGATTGAATTTGTTTTTTCTTCACACTAGATGGTTTTTTAGGTTGAGTCTTTTCCAGATACGCTGCAAGTTTTTCTTTCGACTCAACATGACTAATAACTTTATGGGGATCGCTGACAAAAAATAAATCTTCAATAAAATAGAGAGGTGAATTTTGTTTATAAAAAGTGAACTGTGTTGGAGAGTTCAGTCGTTTAATCATGTTCTTTACCCATACATCCATCGGCCGATCATTTATTGGAATAAATGCGAAAGCTACTCCAACTGAGGCAACTAATACTCCCAGAACTGCATTTATTAATGGAATTGGGAATAGTTTAAACACTATGAAGCCTGTAGGAACACTCACTAACAGATATAGAAACTGTTTTAATGTCATGAAGCCAATGAGTTTAAACTCAAAGGATGTTATCTGGCGTGGTATTGGATGCTGCTCCATAGATTATATTCAGTATATAGGATTTTATACCTGTTGTACATAAATGTACCACGGCGTATTTTGATTATGGACAGATTGTCTGAAAATGGTATAAATCAAGGCGAAAGGAGGAAAGAAGCATTACCTATACATGATCGGCTTTTCAGTTTGAGGAAGAATGAGACTCATTTTTCTTTCTTTGGAGTTTACACGCTCGACGAAGGCCTTTATTTTTTGCCCCATCTGTAGATTTTCATCTCCAGTTAGCTTACTGATATGAATTAACCCCTCAACACCAGGTTGTAGTCGGATGAAGTAGCCATATCTTTCTTTTCTTATGACTTCACCCTCAACTTCTTTATCTTTTGGATATTTCTCTTCAATATCAGACCAAGGATCATGACTTAAGCGTTTTAGTGAAAGATTGAGTTTTAAATCATTCTCATTTTTTTCTACAACAGCCACTTTTATCGTTTCTCCAGGCCGCACATATGATGAAGCGTCAGATACCTTCTCCCAGGAAATCTCTGAGATATGGATAAGACCTTCAACACCATCGACCTCACAGAAGACACCGAATTCAGAGACGCCAAGTACTTTTGCTTCGTAATTTTCTCCAACTTTGATCTTATCAAACCGTTCTCTCAGTTCTTTTTGAGAAATATTTAAGACAGCCGCCTTCTGAGAAACAACTAATCTATTTTTAGCTTGGTCAACTTCAAGGACTTTTACTTTTATTTTCTGACCTTCTAATTTTTTAGGTTCATTTAGATAGTCACCCATCAACTGAATTTTTGGAATGACTCCGCGGATACCCATGAAGTCAATAAAGACTCCACCTTTTCCGTATTCACCACACAATACTTCAATATCGTCTTCTTTTTCTTTTTTCTCTTTAACAATGTCCCACTTTCCTTTTTCAAAAAACTTTGACATTGAAACAACGGGGTAACCATCACGAGACTCTTCAGAAATAATTCTTACTCTGATGGTGTCTCCGACTTTCAAATAAGGCAGGTATGTGGAAATTTCTTTTCCTTCTTTGTCACCAAGAACAGCATAAGCTTTTGTGCCAATATCAAACATCACTCCACGTTTAGAGAGAGCGTTTATTTGGGCGTCTAATTCCTGTCCTTTTCGTATTGAAGCTGGTTGACTAGTACGTAGAAGCGCTTCCATTGGATGTGCCGCACTTGTTTGTAGGGTAGTTTTTACTGATTTTTTTGGCATCTAAAATAGTTCCTCCTTTTTTTAACGTCTTCTTAAGACAATATACTATATCAAAAAGATTTGTCAAAAACAAGACTAAATTACATTCCTTGAAGTTGTTTATTCACCTGTGAGTTAAGACGAAGAATATCTTGGAAGGTCTGTCTATCTCCTTGAGGAAAAGTTTGAAGAAGATTTTGAATGATCTCCCAGTGTTTTTGATTACTCAACTTTGCTTGAAGAACTAGGTCAGGAGGAGGACTCGTCCCCTGTTGTTTTGAATTTTTTAAAAGGTCGGGAATTTTTTCTGAGTATTTTTCTGCTTTTGAAAGTGTTGATAAAGCTAGCTGATTCTTTCCTTTTTCTGCCAATTTAACAGCCATCATTGCTCTTTTATCTGAGTAATTAAGATAAAGTCGTGCTTTTTTTATATTATCACGCGTAAAAAACTCAGTCACTCTATCTCTAGTAATCTTTATGAGATATAGAGGATGGTCAGGAAGAAGACCAGGGTATGGCATTTCATAGACAACTTTTGCGTTTTGTAAGGTTAATGGTTCCTGTCCATTCGTTGTACTAAAGACGTAAAATGCTGGGACTGTCGAGAAAAGCATTACGGCAAAGAAACAAGTTATTAAAACGGCTTTCATAATTCAACAATTATATCAATTTAAGGGGTAAAAAACAACCCCGTTTCTGTCCTTTGACAGATCTAGACGGGGCTTAAGGTCAAGGTTATTTGATAATTCTCTTGAGACTTTTTCCAGCGGTAAAGCCAGGCGTTTTTGTCGAGGGAATTTGTATTTCTGCACCCGTTTGTGGGTTCCTCCCTTTTCGTTGCGCTCGTTTGCGTACCATAAAGGTTCCAAATCCAGTTACGACTACTTTTTCATTCCTTTTTAAAGCATCTGTAATTAAGTTGAAAACCGAGTTTACTGCGTCTTTGGAAGCTTTACTCGTCAAACCTGCTTTTTTAGTGACTTGAGCGATCAAATCAGCTTTTGTCATATATATTCACCTCCTTTTATTCTAATGTCATTCTTCGTCGACCTTAAGTAATACCGTAAAATAATGCCCTAATGGAGTGATTTATATCTGGTACGAGATGCCTCCTTATTTACCAAAAGTAAATAACGAAGCCCGTCGCAAAGCTAGAAAAAATCACTTGGGTATGCTATCAGAATAGTGATTTTTGGGCCTTGTGTCAATCTATATCAAGAATATCTTATTGTAACAATCTATATCAAATTTAGGGCTGTGCAGTAATCTAAATTAAGGTAGCCTCAACAGCATTTTACCTGCCTTTATTAAGCAGAAAGACGATCTGACTCTCTCCTCATCGTTAACTCTTCCAAAAAAACGGCGCTATTTCTAGCGCCATTTAAGTAAATCAAACAGATGTTAAATTTTTGTCGTGATTTCTGCTCGAGTCTCTCTAATCACTGTGATTTTTATCTGACCTGGGAAAACATCAAACTTTTTCTCGAGTTCTTCCTTGATCTTTGCAGCCATAACTGTAGCCTCATCATCACTAATTTGATCAGGCATTACAATTACACGGAGTTCTCTTCCTGCCTGCAATGCATAGGCTTCTCTTACACCTTTTTTGGTTTTAGCTATATCCTCTATAGTCTTAATCCTTTTAAGGTACTCTTGGAGGTCCTCGTGACGAGCGCCTGGTCTTCCGCCAGATACAGCATCAGCGATATACACTATAATTGCCTCAACAGAAGGAAAAGGTATATCTTCATGATGAGCTGCTACACAGTCAATAATTTTCTGTGGCATTCGATACTTTTTAATCAAATCTACACCCAGATCTACATGGGAACCTTCCTTATCTGTTACGATCTTCCCGATATCGTGCAACAAACAACCCATTTTAACGGTCATAACATCTGCTTTAAGTTCGTGAGCCAATGCTATTCCGATTCTTGTTTCCTCCAAAGTATGGAGAATCATATTCTGACCATAGGAATATCGGTATTTAAACCGTCCAAGCATGCGGGTTAGATCTGGTGGCATATTAAATACGCCAACCTTATGACAGAGCTCTTCACCAGACTTAAAGATGATTTTTTCCACTTCTTCTTTGGTTTTTTGGATAATTTCCTCAATACGGTGTGGCTGTATACGACCATCTTTTATAAGTCTTTCAAGGGATAAACGGGCAATCTCACGCCTGACGGAATCAAAAGATGAGAGTCTAATTACACCTTCTTCTTCTAAATCTACATCAACTCCTGTTGCAAGCTCAAACGAACGGATATTACGGCCATCTTTACCGATTATTCGGCCTTTATAGTCATCGCTCGGGAGGTTTACAACTGAGAGTGTATACTCTGCCGTATAATCAGTAGCCCCATATCTCATGGCATCAACAAGTATCTCTTTAGCTTTTTCTTCTTCCTTGGCTCGAATATCTTCTTCAGACTGCTTAATTCGTTTTGCGATGTCACCTTTTAATTTATCTTCCCAGCCTTGAAGAAGAAGATTTTTAGCCTGATCTTTCGTCATTTCCCCAACTTTTTCTAGCTTCCGGAGAATTGACTCTCGTTTGTCACTTAACTCCTTTTTGAGCTCCTCGATCTGCTTTCTTTCACGCTCAAACTGTGCTTTTTCACGGTTTACCTGCGTTTCTCGATCCTCAATCTGCTGTTCTCGTCTTGCGAGCCTTTTTTCTATGTCTACGGCATCAAACGTAGCTTTCCGGGTTTCCTTCTCGGCCTCTTGTTTTATACGGAGTGACTCCTCATTTGCCTTAAGTACAATCTCTTTTGCCTGTTGCTTGGCAGTTAAGATATCCTGTTCCTGCTGTTTCTTGTCTATAAGCAACTTTCTTAAAAAGTCTTTAAACATAAGAATATAATGTGAAGAAGGTTTATGCAGAAATTATTTCCTCGCGGCTGAATATATATCAGCTAAAGCTATCACGTGCTTGACGGATGCGCTTTCAGAATAAGAAAGACGTTGATAATTTGAAATAATTTCGCATTCATATAATGATATTAAACGAATTTAATAACTTCTGACCTTCTTCAGAAATTTTTAATTACCCCATTTTACTACTTTTAAAATAAATCTTCAAATGGATTTTATCAACTCATGCTATAATTCAATAAATATGTTTCAAGACTTAAGAAAGTTAGCATACAAACATAGTAAAGTTATTTCTTTCTTACTTCTAGGTATTCTTTCTCGACTCGTTTTCACATTATTTGTAATCCATTCTTTTGATTTTTTTAACATTTTAGCAATTGCTAAATCTGTTGCTGATACTGGACTGGTAACTCAAGGTTTTTTTGTGACCGGTGAAATTCAATTATATGGAAAAATTTACTATCAGATTATGGCGGCTTGGATGCATATTCTACAGTTCATTCATCTTATAGATATAAGATACTTGTTTGATACAAAAGCTTATACCCTAAATAATTATATGCCTGGATTATTTATGTTTAGCCCACCTCTGTATGTGCTAATAGCAATACGCCTTTTCCAGTTTTTATTTGACGGTATTTTTCTATTCTTTTTCTATAACTCATTTAAACTAATAAATCCAAAAATGGCACCTTATGCTGTTCTTTTTTGGGCGTTAAATCCCTTTTTTATGTTTGTCTCCTTTGCTCAGGTTCAATCAGATATGGCCATGTTGTGTTTTTTGATGGGAGGAATTTATTTTTGTATTAAAGCATATAAGAAAGACAGTGTAGGCATGGACAGAGATATTATTTTCGCTTTAACTTTACTTGCAGTTGGTGCAGTTATTAAACAAGTGCCATTACTGTTTATTCCTATTGTGCTCATCCTTTTTACTAAAAATCTAAAACAGCTCTTAGTATATCTATTCTCTACGTTATTCACATATTGGATTGTGTATCAAAGTTGGGAGCCAGATATAAGCTTAATTCGTCACTTTTCAACATTTTCAAAGGAATCAATGGCTTTGTTTGCATTTAATTTAAATGGCGTTCCAGTGTTCCTTCTAGGATATTTAGCATTATTGCTGGCAGTCTTTATATTGAAAGATATAATTCTTCGATCAGTGTTTCACTTTATTCAAATTATCATCTTCCTGATTATCATTATCTATGTATCTGAGTCAAACAATCTTCTCTTCCCACAATTTAGTATCTGGATAATGCCATTTCTAGCTTTAGCAATGTTATATGATTCATTTTATGCATTATTCTTTATCGCACCCGTCATTTCATACGCAAAAACATTCCTCTTTGATAATGACTTTTTAGTTGGCTCACTTAATTTGACCTCTGGTCCACAACTAGCGAATGTGCCGAAATATGAAGAAATGCTACAAAATATAATGCAACCCACTCTTGTCTTGTATTTAATACAAAGTATAATGGTTGTTCTTTATCTTTCATTAGTGTTATATATGTTCTTGTACTCCTTTCGCTCAACTTTACTAAAAAGAATTTCGAATATTTCAACTATTTTTACGTTTAAAAGGATCATCCTAAGTCTGTTCATCTTGTTTATAGGTTTTTTCACTATAGATTTTTTAATTCGATCACAGTTCGTTACATTAACAAGTCCTATTAATAGACCACTGGAAAAGAAGACCAAAATCACCACAAAGCCTCTCCAAGTAGAAGTATTTAATCCCAAAAGTAGAGTTATTACCGCAATCGATTTAAAATTACACAATGAGTTTATTAGGCATGACGACAGTATTATATTTCAGTTTGTGGACGCAGACTCAAAGCAGATCTTATTAAGTCAGAAAATTAATGATTACATCATTCCCGATACTTCAGATGCTGGCAAAACTATAATGTTCACGTTGAAAAATTCTGTAAATTCTAAACATTTTTTTATTAGTATCTCAAAAGAAACCGACCAAAATGATATTTCGGTGTATTTGATTGAGCAAGACTCCGGCTCAAATGTAGTAATTAGCAACGTTTTTGATACATATCTAGATCCTGATGTAGCCGATAATATTACTAAGAAATTTACATCTACTTCATTTGACATCAGTCTTAGAGGAAAGTATCCATTAATGAGTATACTCAGTACTCTCAAACATAATATTCTCATGAAAAGATCCTTCTTTTTAGAATATGCTACTTTGATAGTTGTTCTATTCGTAACAATGATTCATTTTTATAGAATAGCTAAGAAGGAAGCGTCTTATCCTTGTTCAAGTGAATGAATGCTTTTTTTTATAATCTCAAAATTAAATCCTCTACTAGAAAGAAAGGCTGCTGCTTTTTGAAACCGAACTTTTCGATCTAAGTACTGGAATCTTTGCCATCTTCTTCTTAAGGCCTTTAATGCAAGATCTTCTTCATTGACGGGATTTCTTTCAAAAAACTCTGAAACCGTCTCTTTTTTGACTCCATATTTTTGCAGCTCATGTGAGAGAGCAAAAATACTCTTGGGCTTTCCAGAACTCCGCTGATTTACAAACCACTCAACGAAAGCTGTATCGTCGACAAGGTGAGTTTCCTTCAAAGAAGTTATTGAAGCATCAATAATAGACTCTGACCATTGATACTTTTCACCTTTTTTTACCAAGTAATCTCTTACTTCTTCTTCCGACCTTGGACGAAACTTTAGATAAAAATATGCACGATTCAAAGCTTGATGTATCTGTTCTTGTTCATCTTGTGACGACATAGCTCAAGATATATAAATCTGTCATTTAGTCTTCTTTTACTTTTGCGACGGCTGGCTTAATACCTAAAGGTTTTTTTGCTGCGTCAGTTTTTTCTTTATTTTTACTTAGTATCTCTTTCTGAATTTTTTCTTTTAACTTCTCATCGCCTGCCAACATCTCTTTAACCTGCTCTTTGCCTTGACCGATATTTTTATCTTCATATTTTATAAACGCCCCATTCTTTGTGAGAACTCCGGCAACAATTGCCGCATCAATCAACGCTTCCTCTTTATCTACGCCTCTTGCTGTTACCACAAACTCTGCTTCTTTAAACGGAGAGGCAACTTTGTTTTTTATCACTTTAACTCGGTGTCTTGAACCATAAACTTCATTATTTTTTTTCAACGACTCGATTTTTCTGATGTCCATCCTTACCGAGGCATAGAACTTTAATGCTAACCCGCCAGGTGTTGTTTCTGGATTTCCAAACATAATTCCGATTTTTAGTCTCAGCTGGTTTGTAAAAAGGATTGTTGTTTTCGACTTTGAAACGACACCCGTTAATTTACGTAATGCCTGCGACATCAATCTCGCCTGAAGACCCATGGAGGCATCTCCCATATCTCCCTCAATTTCGGCTCGAGGTACTAAAGCAGCCACCGAGTCAACAATTACCAGATCTACTCCGCCTGATCTAATCAAAGCCTCTGCGATCTCCAACGCCTGTTCACCAGTATCTGGTTGTGAAATTAGAAGATCATCTAGCTTAACACCCAAAATTTGTGCCCATGCAGGGTCTAAAGCATGTTCTGCATCTATGAATGCAGCAACTCCACCTTCTTTTTGAACGTTTGCGATTAAACTAAGTGCAATTGTTGTTTTACCAGAAGCCTCTGGACCAAATATCTCAATTATTCTACCTTTTGGTACACCACCGACTCCCAGGGCCATATCAACTGGTAGAATTCCTGTTGGAATAACATCTATCGCCATAACAGGTGCCTCTCCATATCTCATAATTGCCCCTCGCCCAAACTGTTTTTGAATTTGTTCTAGTGCGACTCTTACTGCCTCTCCTTTTTGAGCTTTATCGGATGTTGTCATAAAAAATAATGAAATAATAACATCGAAGTTATACGCCCTTTTAGCATAGAAACATATGGGTATACATTCCTCTAAACTGCTTTGAACTACAAACCAGCGCTAAGAGGAGTATATCTCATTTTATCAAATAAAACAATCGTTTAAAAGCGACACAATTAAGAAGATTTAGACTAAAATATATAGACTAGACCGATGACGATAATACCCCACAAAAAGATTGTCACAACAAGGGGAATATCAGTTGTAATAATCTTTTCAGGTCGTTCTCCTTGTTCCTTTTCGTAAAGTAGTTGCGCATACCGTGCAATTCCATAAACCACAAGCGGAATAGTCACCATCATCCATTTTCTCGTCTCCAGAGTTGCAAAATGTTGGGAAAAAATTCTCAAAGATGAGACGCTATTTGCATCTGGAGAATAGGTGTAGGTTGAGTATGCAAGAATAGTCGCTGTGGCAAAAATATATGTCAAAAAATCAAGTAAATGTGGTTTATATTTCCCGAGAGACTCTCTGGTGTCTCTTCCTTGCACAACTAACTCCGCATGTCTTTTCACAGATCCCATAAAAAGCGAGATATAAAAAATAGTCAGAAGAAGCCAGATAGGAACGTGATAGCCAGAGACAACTTCACCAGCAAATGAACGGATCATAAACGCAAATGATATTGCAAAAATATCAATAACCGGCTGTTTTTTTAGATATAAAGAATAAAAGAAATGAAGAAGTATAAAGCTTAAACAAAGTAGAAAAAATGGTATGGACTGAAAAATAGAGATAATTAATGCCGCCAAAGTCATAATGAAAACAATGAAGGTGGCTTCCGGAACAGTAATTAAACCTGCAGCAATCGGCCTTTTCTTCTTAACCGGATGCTTGATATCGTAAGGATAGTCAATAATATCATTTAGTAAATAAGAGGCTGAAGAGAGAACACAAAAAACTGCAAAGGCATAGACACAAGTAAGGAGAGTAGGAACATCAAAGAGTTTTCCGGAAAATATAATAGGAGTAAAAACGACTAAATTCTTTATCCACTGATTAACTCGAAATGCTCGAAGGTAGTAAATCAGCTTTTGATTTTTCATTATTGAATTATACTACATTTTAAGATATGATAAGTAATACTGTATGTCTTTAATAAAGAAATTATACTTTATGTTTCTTAAAATACAAAACTATGAATTTTCAGTATAAAAATAGCTCGCTGATAAATGAAAGCGGTTTTAACGAACTACTCCCTCTTCTCCAGAGTTATTCCAAACAACTACAATTAGTTGTAAACTCTCATACCTTTGATGCTCCTGAGTCTTCTGTAAATCTGCCATCTGATAAAAATTTACTTGAGATAGTAATGAAAATGGTGAAAAAAAAGATATCTTCAAAACTCAAATACATCGTTGATATCGGGATTGGAGGATCTAACTTAGGCACTAAAGCAGTTTATGATGCTCTGTATGGATTTTATGATGTGCTAGAGCCAAACCGATTCCCTAAAATGATCTTCTTAGATACAACCGATGAAAATCTGTTATTAAAATGTTCCAAACTCATTCAAACTCTTGAAAATAAAGACGAATTTTTAATAAACACTATTAGTAAATCCGGCGGGACAACGGAAACAATTGCCAATCTGGAAATCATATTAAGGGAATTAGAAAGCAAATTTGGAGATGTACATGAAAGGCTTGTAATTACTACTGATGAAGGCTCAAAACTTTGGGAACTAGCTTATAAAAATGGTGTTGATGTCTTGCCGATTCCTAAAACTGTCGGCGGGAGATTTTCAGTATTGTCTGCAGTCGGCCTACTTCCACTTGCTTGTTGCAGTATTGATGTTGACTCACTTCGAAAGGGCGCCGAGAAAATGAGAACCATGTGTCTAAGCTCAGATATTTCTGAAAATATTGCAGCACTTTCGGCTGCGATAATATATCTACATAATAAGAACGGAAAAAATATAAACGATACTTTTTTCTTTCTGCCACAACTGGAGTCGATCGGAAAATGGTATCGGCAGCTAACCGGCGAAAGTCTTGGTAAAGAGTTGGATCTTCAAGGTAAGAAAGTTCATGCAGGTATTACACCAACCGTTTCAATTGGCTCTACAGATCTTCACTCCGTTGGACAACTTTATCTCGGTGGACCCTAGATAAAATTACAACTTTTGTTTATGCATCGGATCATCGCTCTACTCTTTCTATCCCTGCTACCCTTCAATTCCCACTAGTTGATGGTATCACTGGCAAAAAACCCCATGAAATTATGTCAGCTATTCTCGAAGGTGTGAAGATTGCTTATAAAAATCAAAATCTGCCTTATATGGAAGTATCAGTTAACGTAAGGGATGAATTCAGTCTAGGTGAGTTTTTGCAGTTTAAAATGATTGAGATGATGTACCTAGGAAAATTACTAAACGTAAATACATTTGATCAACCTCATGTGGAGCTCTATAAAAGTGAGACTAAAAAAATTTTAGAAGGTTAATCTGTTGGACATTATTAAAAACTGCCTTTCTTGCGGTGAATCTGCGGAAATTATACGGTAATTTCATTGATAACCAGATATTGCGTTTACTGAAAGACGCTTTTTATTCATGGATGTTATGTCATTATGAGTTACTCGTTACATAAAACTGTAGTAAGTACCCTTCTATAAGCAGGTTTCGACATGCTGAGATTTTAGCTATGGACTCTTAATTTATTTAATTCAAACATAGTTGGCAACTTTTTTCCCAAGCGCAACTGCGTAGTTTGTCCCCCTATCATTGGGGTAAGTCATATCTAAATTTGCTATATAGAAGTTCTTTAGTGGTGTCTCAAAAGTAGGTTTGTTTTCGACAAAGTCTGTATCAAACACCGGTTGAGCAAAAGGAGCCTTAAAGACGTATGTTTTAATGCCTTTGGTATCAAAACTTGGATTAATCTTTTTAAAGTGAGGGGTTACATACTTCAAAATTTCATCTTCACTCATTTTCCAGATCGGATTATCTTGAGTTAGATACCATGCGATATATGCAATGTTTTTATTTCCATAGTGTTTTTTATCAATGAAATTCGTGTGTTGAGCAACTAACATTGTTGGTATTTCTGGCGTGCAAATGCTTAACCAGTACGTTTTTTCAAGCAAAGCATCTTTTGATTCGAGAATCAAAACAACTGCGTTTAAATACTTCAATTTTTTAAACTTTTCAAAGTAGGTTTTAGGAAACAATTGTTCTGCGATCCTGGATAGAATCGGGCTTGGTAATGTAGAAATAACCGTATCGAACTCCTCTTTTTTGGTTTTTCCATTTTCATCTTTGTAGCCGATCGTATACCCTTCTCCACTCTTTTCGATTTTCTGTACTTCGTGAGCTTTCTTAATCACCGCACCTTCGGCTTGAACTTTTTTCGTGAGATACTCCACCCACGTTTGAAAGCCACCTTTAATATATCCTAATTCCTTTGTGCGGACCTTCACACGGGCCCAGATAAACATAGCTACAATATTCCCCGCATATTTACCGAACTTTTTCCGCATTGGCTCTCCGAATAATGTTTCCCAGGCATGTCTTCCCATTAAAGTACTAAACAATTTTTCACTTGAAACTTTATTATAAAGAGGCAGTGGAGGAAAGAACTTCAAAAAAGCGAGAACTGCAGCTGTGCGTATTCTTTCGGGGATTGAGAGAAGAGGAAACCTCAGAAAATCCTGCGGGGTATCTACGGGAAATCTACGGTAATTATCGCCAATTTTATAGAGAGACTCTGTTGCAGGAAGTTGGTAGAAGATATCTTTAAAGCCTGTATCTTTAGCCAGGTCAAGCATTGCTTTATCTGATGAAAACAAATGGTGATAAGCTTTTTCAAGAGGCCACTCCCATCCTGGTGCTTTAAAACCGACAGCCAACCCACCCAAAACTTTCTCTCGTTCGTATAGCGTTACTTCGTGACCTTTTTTTTTGAGATAAAACGCGGCTGTCAACCCGGCAAATCCTCCACCTAAAATTGCTACTTTCATATTGCTCTAGTTAAACTTTTATCTTCGAGATCAATTGTACCAATCTTTCACTTTTAAATCTATTTCATGAGCCAGTAATAATTGTAATGATTCTATTTTTACTGGTGCATCATGCTAATTTAGAAATTCGCCTTAAGCTCTTTACTCCTCTACTCAACTCCATAGCGCTTATTTATAATATTATTATAACTTTCAGAGATATTGAAAACTAAATACTAGCGAAGTTTGAACTAGCCTACTAATTAGCTCTAAATGGTGATTTTCACTGTTGTTTTAAATGATTGTCCTATAGTTTATAGCTAAAATTTACTATAAGATTTAAGTGTGAGTCCTTTTTACCGCACATTATCCGTATAATTACCGTAAAGACTGCTGCAAAAGGCTAAATGCAGCGAGTGTAGATCCATCCATAATGACTCCTTTATCTATTAATATTCCTACTTCGGAAAAAGGCACTTTAACCACTTCTATGACCTCAGTAGGTTCCAATAATTGATGACCCTTTGTTAAGTTTTTAGCAGTGAATACTGAGGCTTTTTGAGGGCTGGAAGATGAGGTAGGGAAGAAAGAGCCCACATAGGTCAACTCAGCCGGTGAGTATCCAGTTTCTTCCACTAACTCTGTTTTAGCAGTCTCTACCGGGTCTTTGCCAATGACAGAACCCATAGGAAACTCAAGAGAAATGAAGTCTGCACCCATTCTATACTGCCTAACCATCACCACCTCGTCATTATTCAAAAAAGGGATGATAATGGAAAATTCTGGAGCTTCCCTAATAAAATAATGAGCTTTATTACCATTTGGAGCTATAGCTTCAACCTCTTTAATAGTGAAAAATTTGCCAAATCTTACTGTTTTGAGTGTTTTTCCTCTTTTTATTCTTAAGTCCATAAATAATTACCGCAGATTTAACGTGGATTCTCCGCAGACTTCTTCTTTATTAGATACTCCATCATGACAACTTCAATGAAAAGATAGGCAGGTATGGCTAGTAAAATTCCGATTGTTCCCGCAATCCGACCGCCTATTACTAGAGAAATTAATGTGACAATTGGATTTAAGCCAACTGCGTTTTTCATAATAATGGGCACTATTAGATTATTTTCAAGTTGCTGAACTATGATATATAAAGCCAGAGCAGTACCACCCATAAAAGGGGAGACCGCGAAGCCGATCACAACCGCAGGGATTGCTGAGATAATCAGACCAACATTCGGGACTACTTCCAGAAGACCTGCAAGTACAGCAAGAGCGAGTGCATACTTCATACCAATAATATTGAGGCCAACAAATGTCATAAAACCAACAACCGTCATTAAAGTAAACTCACCCCAGAACCAGGCGGACATCCTGTTTTCAACCTTCGTTATTATATCCCTTACTTTAGCAGTCTGAGACTCTTCGAAAAATCTTGATAGTAAGTTTTTTAAAATATTTTCCTGAAGGATGAAGTAAAATCCAAAAAAAAGTGTTGAGATGACAAAAAAAGTGTTTGAAGCTAGTCCACCTAGGATATCAAAAAAATTGCCAGTGAAAGTTGGAATATACTGTGTAACTGTGTCAATACGAAAGGAACTAAAAAGTCTTGGACCTATGCTTTTCACAATCATAGGAAAGTTAGCAAGGAGATTTGATGTCTCTGTCACAATCGGCGGAATAATCAGAGAGATTAGGAAAATAAAGAAGAGAATAAAGAGTAAGTAAACAAGTAGGGCAGACAGAGTGCGTGGGACACTGCGTTGTTCTAGCCATGCAACTGGAGGTCGGAGTGCGCTCATTAAAATGAAAGCTATGAAGAGTGAAAAAATTAAATCTTTAATGATCCAAATAAAGTAAAGAAGTAGGAGAAAGCACACCGTTGTAACAATGGTCTTTAAAGAAATCTCCACTTTATACATAGCTTTATGTTAGCAAAAAATGTTCGGACATTGTTATGAGTTCGTGCTATAGAGAGTAAAGACCGGTTGTGGAATCTACAGTATGTCTTACACTATCTGGAGGATATGTTTTCATTGACATTTAGAGTAAAAGGTGAAAAAATAAGGAATGGAGCAAACTATTAACTCAACCCCTGACGCAAATCCACAGATGTTGTATTCCTGGAAAGCTCCTCTGCGTCCTTATAAAAAAAGAAGTAAAAATATTATTCGATTTTATGTCGCACTAGCTTTACTCCTCTCGATGATTGTCTTCTTTTTTGGAGACAAAGTCCTGTTGGTTCCAATTTGGGTAATGCTTTTTCTCTTCTATGTTCTTACTATCACTCCACCTCCAGAAGTTGAAAACAAGTTTAACAAGTTTGGAATCGAGACTGCCGGCATGACAATTCGCTGGGAACTTCTTTCACACTTTTACTTTATAAAACGATTTGGATATGATGTCGCTACCGTCGTTACTCATGAGCCATATTACCTTCATGCATATATGGTAATGCCTGATGAAATAGTTAAAAAGAAAGTCATGGAAATTTTAAGTGAGCATCTTATTTTTCAGGAAAAACCTCAGAGAACCTTTACAGATAAGCTTGTTGATATATTTTCAAAACTAGTACCAGATGATGAAGACACTATAAACACTCGCGCACCCTTGTCCCAAACACAGATGCAGGCATCTCCTTAATCCCGAACGACCGTCCCCACTTAATAACTCCTTCATCTGCTGAAACGAGATATCCATCTGTCTCCTTTGCAAGCATAATAAGATCCAGATCTCCAAGACTATCAATAAATCCAAAACGGGTAGCCTGGCGATATCTATCCCGGAATCCTTTTACAACCTTTCCAACAGTTATTTGGAAGTCAATCTTTGACAGTTCCGGTTTTCCCATCATATCCTTGGCGGCATTCTGAATCTCTTCTTCTGCGACAGTCATACCGCGGTAGCTACGACTTCTGATATCTTCAACTAACTGATAAACAACAGATGTAGGAACCGACATTTCATTGAATGAAGGAGATTTTATGGAGATTGATGCTAAAAATTCTTTTATAAATAGCTGTTCCTTATTCTCAAAAAAACTCAAAAACTCATCAACAATTCTTGGAGGAAGTAGAAACTTTGAGTCTTTTAAAGAACTGGCAGCGTTAGTGATATTCTTGACGACCTCTTCGGTTTTATCACCAAGATTTAACCCTGCCTCCATATTGAAGAACAAATTGGTATCGAGAATGTAAATATTCATATCTGTATTTTAGCATACTCACGCAAGAATTTATAAAAAGTTTATGATCTAGTTTACTTTTTAATTCAGTGCTATAATAGACTTTATCCCGAAAGGGAGAGAGGAATTGGTGGTTTTATGTCAACCTTAATGGAGGTTCAAAATGGGGTACATCGATGCGTTGGTGGAGAATTTCAAGGAACTCGTTGACACACTCGAGACTTATGATCAGTTTAATTCTGCTCAAAAATTACTCGAGTCGATGGGTCCTGATGTCGTTGGAGAAGAGTATGGTAATCTTCTACAGAGCCTAGAGGAGAAAATAGAGTCAGCTTTGCTACCAATGCCAATTTAACTCGGATTTCGTTGTACTTAAACACCACTAACCCATTAGGTTTTATGAGTTCTAATGTTAGTGCCTTCAACTATTGAAACCAATTTTGAGGTGTCACCGACACTGGAATTCTCACCTTGAGAAGCTTTCGGGGTCATCCCGAAAAAAATACTCCGAAAGCTTCTCTCATTCTTTACCATTACTTTCTTTTTAACAAATATAAGCTGTAATTATTATTTATGGACCATTTCTTTACTTGTACTGCAGGTGTAAACGTATGGACTTCATACGCTGGATCAACCCTATAATCCTTGTCTTTATCTTCTAGAACATATAAATATTTATTTGACGTGTAGTTATCATAGTCAATTTTTAAATCATCCCTCTTCAGAAGGTATTTTATAACGTCAGCTTTTGCATTATAAATAAGATTGGCAACATTAAACTCTTTTATTCCTTCCTTTCTGATCAACTCATATGCTTTTTTCTCATAAAGATAGTTCCAGTTATGTTCCATTCCAAATGGATGTGAAGGAAGTGGAAAGTATAAAAATAAATCGATGGTTAGGAGAGCAAAGGATACTCCAATTACAGATCCTTTTGTAAGTACCTTCCTTATAACAGCTAATAGGAGTAGTAACAAAAATAAGGATGAGCTCAACATGTAGTGAACTGGAGGAGTTGTGCTGGATCGGAAGACTTCAGGATGATGAAGATACAACAAAAATGTCTGAAAGTTGTAAAAATGATTCTTTAGTTCAAATGCAATCACCGGAGAAAAACCGACAACAAATCCTATGACAATAAGCAAAAAAAACTCTTTTTTTCTCTTTTATATATGTAATATATAATCACTCCGATGACAACTACTATAAACTGGTAATGGAACGTCAATAAAAGTCCCATCAATAAACCAGTTAAGATGATAAACTTTTTAGATTGATATTTTTGGTATAGTCCCATACTCAAGACTAGTAACGGAGACAGGCTAAACTGGAAATTTGGATTCCATAAGAAGGACGTATAATTTTTATAGAGCGGTAGTAGAGCGTATAGGATTGTTAATATGTATCCAGATCTTTTATCTATGAGCATTTTTGTGCCAATAAATAGAGGGAGCATCATCAAACAGGAAAATATTGAAAAAATATAACTAGAGATTAGTGGATCGAATTTGCCAACTAGTAAAAAGATGAGTTGAAAGTAATATGTTGTTGAGCCAATAAATAGTTGTCGGCCTTGATACTGGTAGGACGTAATCGGAATTCCCACAAGTGTTATCTCTTTATTTTTCCATATTTCTAAAGACTTCATTGATGAAGTTGCTTGATCCGAGGAAAAATTTAAATACTCTTGAAAATGGAGAGAACGGATTAATACCCCGACAAGAATTAAAAGGGCAAGCAAAATTAGTTCTTTCTTAAGTAGTTTCACACTCATAGAATAGCGTAATTATAACCTAAGAATTAAATTTGTTCTCTCCTTTGAAGAGCAACCTTATAAAAATATTATGTGGAATACTTACATCTCTTTATCTCACTGCCAAGCAACTGTTTCTGTTCAAAAAAATTATGGATAATGTTATTTATATGCCACTTCACGGCTACAGCAAAATTAGTGATACAGTCAAGATCATTTTTGACCTATTGAAAACCCCACCATTAGTGCGGTACATTTAGTTTATACACCACATATAGTTTATAAACCATATGTGTGAAGAGTGATAAGTACACTAAATGAGATGAATCCGAATGCAGCAAACCATTAGCATTGATAATAGAGTAATATGCACTGTCTTTTTTGTAAGAACGCAGATACAGAAGTTATTGAAACACGACTTTCTGAAAACTCAACCGTGATTCGAAGAAGAAGAGTTTGCCCAAAGTGTAAGAAGAGATTTACAACACACGAGCGAATTGAAGAGTTGCCCATATTAGTTATAAAACGAGACCTTAGAAGAGAAAGATTTGACAGAGAGAAGTTACGAAGAGGAATTTTAAAAGCAGTAGGCAAGACAACTATTTCCGCTCTTCAAATAGAACAGATTTTGTCTGAAGTAGAGGCGGAAATTACACAGTCTGAACAAAATGAAATTACAAGTTTGTTTATTGGTGAACTTGTTGCAAAGAGACTAAAGAAGTTTGATAAAGTTGCTTACATCCGTTTTGCATCAGTTTTTAAAAGATTTGTAGATATAGAAGAGTTTACAAAAGAGTTGCAACAAATCACCCTTCATGAAGCGCAGATAGTTCCGGCTGTGCAATCATCAATTCCGGAAAATATTATTAATAATTGAGCGAAAGCTCATTAAGATTACTATGAAACTCACTGGTATCTCACAAAAGGTCTTCCTGGATCGGTACTCATTGAAAGACAAGAAGGGAACACCGATGGAAAAATCACCTGAAGAAATGTGGAAACGCGTAGCTAAAGCTGTTGCTATGGTTGAAAAAAAAGAAGTACAAAAGAGCTGGACAAAGTCTTTTTATGACTCCTTAACAGACTTTAAGTATGTACCAGGTGGACGTATCCTTACTGGCGCAGGAATGGGTAGTGAGTTTTCTGTCAGCTACTATAACTGCTTTGTAATCCCTTCCCCTAAAGATGATCGCGGGGGCATTATTGAGACACTAAAACAAATGATTGAGATAATGGCACGGGGTGGTGGTGTCGGAATAAACTTATCATCTCTCCGTCCCAGAGGAGCTCGCGTCGAAAAAGTAAACGGCTTTTCATCAGGACCCTGTAACTGGGCTGAGCTTTTTTCTCTTGCAACTAAAGATATTATCCAACAGGGTGGTTCGAGAAGAGGAGCCCTTATGTTGATGTTGTGGGACTGGCATCCAGATATCGAAGAGTTCATTACTGTAAAACAAGACATGTCCCGCATAAATGGGGCGAATCTATCTGTTTGTATTTCTGATACGTTTATGAAAGCTGTTGAAAATGATGCCGACTGGCCACTTTTATTTCCTGATAAGAAAGATCCTGAATATGATTTGAAATGGGATGGTGACATTGATGCCTGGAAAAAACTAGGTAAGAAAGTAATTGTTCATAAAGTGGTTAAAGCTCGAAAGATATGGGATCTCGTTGCCGAAGCAGCCTGGAAATCAGCAGAACCAGGTGTAGTATTTATGGAGCGCTGTAATAAGTTCTATAACAATTGGTACTGGAACAAAGTTAACTGTGTCAACCCATGCGGAGAAGAACCTCTACCTCCATGGGGAGTGTGTAACTTGGGTTCAGTTAATCTATCAGCATTTGTAAAGGGATATGATGTTGATAAAAAAGGAAAGTTCGACTTTAAATCGCTCAAAGGAGTTGTCCGGACAGCTGTTCGTTTTCAGGATAACGTTGTTGATATGGATCCTTACGTTTTTGAAGGGATCCGGAAAACGCAGCTCGAAGGCGAAAGAAGAATTGGCTTGGGAACGATGGGTCTTGGAGACACGCTTATTAAGCTTCACTTAAGATATGGTTCACCCCAAGCTCTTGAGTTCATTGATAAAGTCTACTCTCTTATAAGAGATGAAGCTTATAGAGCTTCTGTTGAAATCGCAAAAGAGAAAGGCTCGTTTGGAAAGTTTGATGCCAAACTCTACCCAAAAGGTAGATTTATCCAACAGTTACCAAAAGACTTGCAAGAGGATATAAAAAATAATGGTATCCGCAACTCTTTGCTTCTCATGCAAGCGCCAACAGGAACAACTTCTCTCCTAGCAAACACAACTTCGGGAATCGAGCCAGTATTTGAGTTCGAGTTTATGAGAACATCTCGTCTCGGTCAGGATATTCTCAGACATCACCTATATGAAGCCTGGTTTAAAAAACATGAAGAGGAAGTAAAGTCCGGCAAGCTCCAAAGACCTAATTACTTCTGTTCTGCCAACGACCTGACACCAGAGGAACACATTATGGTTCAGGCCGTCATTCAGAAATATGTAGATGCCTCAATTTCAAAGACTGTCAATGCACCAGAAACTCACACAGTTGAAGATGTAAAAAGACTTTATGATCTCGCATACAAACATGGCTTAAAGGGAATTGCCTATATGAGAGAGGGTTCACGACAAGGTGTTTTGGAGAGAATTGAAGAAAAGCCAAAAGTTGAAGAGAAACCAGCCGTTGTTGTGCCTCAGTTTACTGTTAAGCCACGTCCGATGGTGGTACATGGTTCAACATACAAGATCAACACACCTGTGGGAACTGCATTTATCACGGTTAACACAAATAATGAAGGTGAACCTTTGGAAATCTTTATAAATGTAGGTAAAGCCGGAACAGATGTCTACGCGATGGCGACAGCGCTAGGTAGAGTGATCTCTGTTTCCTTGAGGTTTTCATCTCATCTTTCTCCTCATGAACGTGTGAGGGAGATTATCGATCAGATGCAAGGAATAGGAGGAGCCAGAGCTTTAGGGTTTGGAAAAGAACGCATTAAAAGCCTTCCAGACGCTATTGCAAAGGTTTTGACGATGCATTTCCAGACATTAAATCAGGAGATGGTACAAGCTCAAAACGACGAGGCAAAAACAACCTTGAATCCGGTAACAGTCTCGGAACAACCAGCTTTGGTGAGCGCGGCTGTTTCTTCACCCATGATGTCTCAAAAAACGAATGGACACAGTAAATTATTTGATATTTGTCCAAGCTGTGGAGACACGACTTTAGCTCATGAAGAAGGATGCGCAAAGTGCTACGCCTGCGGATATGCGGCGTGCTAGGTAAAAATTAACTTGCTCTATATGCCCCACCCCCAAAAGGTGGGGTATATAGGTTATCTATCAGTTTCGGTAAACTCAACTAATTTCTCTCGTAAGAATACCGTTTCTTTTTTTATTTCTTCAATTCTTACATCAGATGGCGCGATACCAGCCATTTCTATCCTTGCTAACTGTGCATCAGGGTCAATAATGTTTGTGAAATAGTTTATTCTAGTTCTTGTGACTGAACGTAGTAAATACCCCTTAGCTATTGGACTGATTTGATCAAGGCCGAATAGTCCATACTTAATTGCCGATGCAGTAAAAATTAAGTCTGGCCTCTCTGTTGATGATACATAGTTTACAAATAGAAGCTTAGCATAATCTTGAGATGTCACATCACTCTCTGTCAAGAGGTTTCTAACACATTCACTGGCAGTCATAGTTCCTAACTCATTAATATTTCTTTCAATTCTATCTACAAAATTTTCTTCGGGTTGTTCCTTACCTGACTCAATATTTAACATTATTGCTCTATAAAATTGATATAATTATATTGCTATAAAAAGCCAATTATATCATATGCCAATCTATACCAAAACAGGCGATAAGGGAGAGACTTCACTCTTTGGTGGTAAAAGAATTTCTAAAGATGATGCCCAAGTCGAAGCTTACGGAACCATCGATGAACTCAGTAGTTTCCTAGGACTTTTAATAGCAAAAATTCATCAAAAATCCGACCAAAACTTTCTCATAACAATTCAGGAAGACCTCTATAAGATGATGGCGTTCCTCGCAGCGGCAAATAGTCCTATAGAATCGTTTTCATCAAGAGTAACATTATTTGAACGGAAAATAGATAATATGCAGTCAAAGCTTCCTGAGCTCCACTCCTTTATCCTACCTGCTGGTACGGAAATCTCTTCAATCTGCCATTTAGTAAGAGTGGTTTGTAGAAGGGCAGAAAGAGCAGTTATTCATCTCTCAAAAAATACAACACTAGAGAAAGAATCCATCGCAGTTACTATTCAGTATTTGAATAGGCTTTCCGACTTGTTCTTTGTCCTAGCACGATGGTATAATGAGAGCAAGGAACTTAAGGTTTCCATTCTAAAGAAAGTTTAATTGACAATTTACTTGGTGATAGTCACTGTTAACTGAAAGGTTGATGGGAAGACTAGATGAAACGGGAATGCTGTGAAAATCAGCAACTGTGCCGCAGCGGTAAATCAGATGTCAACCCCGGGGGTTGCCAAGCTGATAAGTCCGAAGACCGACCAAGTACTCTCCGTCTTTGACGGAACCCCGCGCAAGGGAAAATATATGTCTCAACTAGAGCAGGTCGCCACCATAGACTATGGTAATAAAATACTTCGTGAATCTAGTAACCAAAATGAGCCTAACTTCATCACTAATTATTTCTCTGTTGAAAATGAAGTTGATAGAGTTACCCAACAACAGAAAAAAGGTTTTCAGGAAAACTACTCAAAAGAGTTACTACGTGAAAATATTCGTACTACTCTAGAAGAATTTGCAGGAAAAATCTCAAACTCAAAAATTAATTATTTCTGGGATGGTTATAACATGAGGGCTCCTGGCGTTATTGAACCGGCCGCTGAGATGTATAAGAAATGGGCAGACGAGACACATGGTAAACGGGAAAAGGCAGATTATGAAGGCTTCGCAGCAATTGAAGATGGTTTTAGAAACGGTGCAAATGTTGCCTTTTTAGTCTCTCCTCCATCTTTTGGAAAAGAAGGTTTCGGTGACTATGGGTTTTTGAATATTTTTGTCAAAAAGGGAAACACAATCGACATGCATCTATTAAAGTATCAAACTGAGGATGAAAATCTTACATTAAGTAATCAGATACATAACGGCATTACCACATCTTTTGAGAGCCCTGAAAACCAGAATGAAACTGAGCTGCTTTCCACAAATGATGAGACGGTTTTCTTGGCTAAACCAGTACTTCTTAAAACATCAGATCTTGAGACTGTTTTACCAGAACTTCTCTCTAAGATTGGATTTTCAGATGACCCATCGAAGTTCAAAGAGCACCCATTTTCAACCGCAGTCAAAGAAGAGTTACACGACTGGATGGAGGAGTTTTGCAATTTAGTCGTTCAGGCGGGAAATTCAGATAATCCAGAAGAAAGAAGTTACTTTACCCAAGAAGCTGAAAATCGTCTTAAAGCTTGTTACAACAAAGCTCTAAATATCAAAAACCGTATTGATCTACCTCAAATTGAGAAATCATATTCATCAGTTGATGACTATATAAACTCAACTGATCGACCTTACTTCGATAGTAAAGATGAAGAATATAAATACTACTTAACACAAGATGCAGTCGTACTTGGAGGAGGTAGTTGCCCGTCTGGGGCAAGACAAAATGGTTTTACAAGCACAGCAGAGGCCTTGCTAAGAACTGGAGGCGTTATGAACTATCAAACATCGGATCTTTTCACAAAGGAAGACAAAACTTGGAACTATGAAAATGAAGGGAAGTGTAAGGTTTGTAAAAAATCCCATGACAAAGTAGGAAAGTTGGGTCCTTGTTATATTTGTCGCGGCTGCGAACAGAAATTTGATTAACTATAACTGAAATTTCCATTCTGCTAGAATAAATATATGTCTCAAAATCATACTCCTATTCACGACCTTGTTAGTAAACATCTTTCGTCTCAAGTCGATGACACATCAGATTACTTTTCACCCTCATCTTCAATTCCGGAAAATATATCCCTTTCTAAAGAAGCAGGACCCACACATACTTCAACATCTGAGCTTCTTCCCATAAATGAGGCTGTCGAAAAACAGGAAGTTGATTCAGAAGTTCAACCATTTATTGATGTAAAGCAACAGAATATGAAAGTAGAGCCAGAGTTAAAAAAACTGGGACTTCAACCAATTGAAAAGACAAAGTATGCTGACTATCAAAATATAGCTCTACCTTTACCAGACGACAAGATCATTAGCGGTTTAAAAGCTCCTGATGACTCTTCTTTTAGGTGGCTCGCTACTTTTGCTCAGTATGTCCTCGAGAAATCTCACCTTACTCTTAAATTTATACGTGGCAAAGTTGTAAGGGTTGTAAAAAAATAACAGTAAAATCAAATAATTTTGATATGCTTTTTTCAATGAATGAACTTTATAGATTTGATGCTCCTGATAGTGTGAGTAATATATCTTTTAAAGACATTCATCAAGCATTTTCGGAGAGTTCTCACGGGATTCATCTAGGTGGTAAAACCCGCTGGGACACCTTCAAACCTCCTCACTTCTCAAATAAAGAGTGGATAAATTTACTAGGAATAGATGTAAACAACCTGGAACACATATACTTAACTCTTCGTTCGACACAGGCTTTCTTACATGGATGCGCAAATCCACACCTCGGTTGGCAAGGAGAGGTCCCTGAAGCAGCTAGATTCACCCCTGAAGAGAGACTTTTACTCTGTATTGGGGCCGTAGAACATGACTGGGGAGAGGCAATTGTCGGCGACATTCCACAACCTTTAAAAACAGATGCCCATGAGAAAAAAGAAAAAATTGCTCTGCAAAGTATTATTTCGGAGTTTTGTAGTTCTGAGCCTTTTTGTGATCTCCAACCATTCATGCACGAAGCTATGGATAGGGTTGTATTTTCAAGAGAAACTAAAGAAGGAAGGGCTTTTCATGCTATCGAGCAGGCAGGTTACATAAGAACAGGCCTAAATGCTTGGGAAAGAAGAGGTCACAAAGATGAAAATGTTGCAAGCAGACTCACAGAACTAGCCTCGAAATGTATTCCTAGCCATCTGCCTAGTCTCCAGAAATACGCTGAAGATTATCCACCAATCCATCATTTTCTATCACACCCACGAAATGATCGGTTGATTAATGAAATATTACTCTCAACTCAAGGCTAGTTTATGCTGCTTTAGCCTTGTTTATTTCTTGTAAGAAGCCTTCTTTTCCCATAGCGCCTACAAACTGGGAAACTACTTTTCCACCTTTAAAGATCATAAAGGTGGGAATAGAAAAAACAGAGTATTCTGAGGCTAAATCCTGGTTTTGATCAACATCAACCTTAACAAACGTCATATCTGACATCTGTGTCGAAAGATCCTCAATAATAGGGGAGGTCATTTTGCAAGGACCGCACCACTCAGCGTAAAAATCGACTAGAACCGGAGTTTTACTCTCCAAAACTGACTTTTGAAACGAATCTTGTGCTACATGTTGAACGGCCATAATTAAACTTTAATGATAATTTACCTTTCTTACCTGACTTACGAACTTTGCCATTTACTACTAATTCAGAATCAGATTAAAAGAGTTTTAACCCATCACAATTAACTTGAAAAGGGTATAAGACACATTTTAGCTCATTTTTGGCCCAGAATCAAGGCCAGATAGCAAAAAAACATATTAGATATGTATTTGATTTTAGACTGTGCTTGATAATTCTACCTCCATATGATATATTATAGGTTGTTATGGAAAATTATTTTCTTCCTAGCCTTCTTGAGAAGTTTATTTCTCACCTCAAGAGTCAAGGAAAATCACAGTTTACGCTCGTAGCGTATAAGAAAGATCTAGAGCAGTTTATCGGCTTCTTAACTACAAAAGAGAAGAACGATATTCGTGAGGTTAAAAAAGAGGATATTGAGGGGTTTATCCAAAAACTATTAACGGATAATTACACCAAAAAATCAGCCTCTAGAAAACTGAACTCTATTAGAACGTTTTTTAGATACCTTAAAAACGATAATATCGTGGAGCAGAACCCTTCTTTAGATATCTCACACCCCAAATACACACAAACACCTCCTAGAATCCTTAGTAAACTCGAGTACAGAGCTCTGCGTGACCTTGCTAAAGAAGATCCCAGGACCTATGCATTAGTTGAAGTTTTACTTCAAACAGGCATAAAAATTGGTGAGTTAGCCGAGTTAAGAGTCCCTGATATTAAAGAGAAAGAGAATGTTATTAGTATAAAACCATATGGAAAAAACATCCATAGAGAAGTACCTCTCAATAAAGCATCTAAAAAAGCATTAGACGACTACTTAAAGGTGCGTAATGGAAATGCTAAAACCGATCATATATTTATTACTCGAACTGGTCAGCCATTACTTATCAGAAATATCAGACAGATTATTGACCGTTGCTTTAGAGAAGTAGAGATTGAAAGCGTTACAGTTAACGATCTTAGGAATACCTTTATAGCCCATCAGCTAATGAATGGCGCTTCTCTTGAGTATATTGCGAAAATCGTCGGCCATCGTAGACTATCTTCTACAGAACGCTTCTTAAACCTCGTCAAAGAGGAAGCTGAAAGAAAAGAAAAATTAGGACAGCTTTAAACCTTAATGAAAGAGATTTCTGAAAAAATCTATAAGAGATTTGGGTATAGTCCAGAATTTTCGTTTTATAACCGGGATCTTGAAGATTATATCCTTAATTTATTTCCTGATGATAAATACTTAGCTGAAACTGTAAGACTTTATACTCCATCCTCAACTCAAAGCTCTCATAAATATGTCCCCCATGACGTAGTCGAGGCTGGTGAATTAGGTAAGATAAGCAGAGGTGAAACTGGTTTTTTTAGTGATGGAAGTATTATTTTGGATATTGGTTCCGGAGGAGGAAATGCCGTAAGAGATATTAATAAAAAATATCATCATGATAATATTAGATGTATTGGTGTAGACATACGCTACACTATTCAATCACCTTTATATAATTTACCATTTAAGTTTGTGGCTGGAGAGTGGGGAAAGATGCCCTTTCATGACAACAGCTTTAATAGATTATTGACTTACGAAAGTTTTCCGAGATATGCACTAAGTCGGACTACTTCAAAAGAAGATTATATTAGTACTTTTAAAGAAATTACACGAATTGCACAACCAGAGACAATTTGGAGAGGGACACTTGGTAAATGGAGCACTGATGTAGATGAACTTCACCCAGCAATTCAAATGGTAAAAAATGGTTGGACTGTATATGAGTATCCTGACGAAATCTTTATAGCCACTTTAGATGAAAAAAATCTATAATACTGTTATGCAACTCAAAATTAATACGGATGGAGGCTCTTTAAATAACCCGGGACAAGCAGCAAGCGCTTTTGTGATGTATGTAGACGATAAAGAAATTTATAGCGAAGGTAAAGCAATCGGTATAGCAACAAATAATGACGCAGAGTACACCGCACTCGTTAACGCGCTTAGAAAGGTCATTGAAATGCAAAAAAACGGCATGTTAAAAGGTGTTGCAAAAATTTCCGTGTATTCTGACTCGAACCTCATGGTGAGTCAGGTAAATGGATCGTGGAAAATAAAACATGCACCGATCCAAAAGTATGTTTTTGAGATTCATGCCCTCGAAGTTGAAATAGGACTCCCGATAAGCTACACCTATTTTCCTCGTGAAGAAAATACTGTTGCGGATGGACTTGTTAAGAAGGCGTTAGGGAGATGAACCATTAAATCTTAAAAAGTTTTCTTATACTTATTCTCTTCATACCACTCATATAGGTTGGCTGCATTTTCGTTATGGATTTTAAGTTCACTTTGGACCTTTTTTCTTAAAGCAATCGAATCAATTATATCTGTGTGTTGGCCCTCAATCCACTGATTGAGATGATTAATAACTTTTTCAGCTTGTTCCTCATTTAAACCAGTGGTTATGACAACTTTTTTAACCTTTTGAATATCAAACTCTTCGGTTGTTTTATCTCTTTTTAGTATTTGCATAGTTTAGGCTTTTATAATAATCTCCCTGGAAACTATTCTTGAATTCTTACTGGCATAATTATATGGAGAAAGTTAGGATTCTTTTGAAGTTTAAAAGCTACGGGTGCATCAGGTCTAAGAATTTCGATCGTTATTGACTTGTCTTCAATATGATTGAGTAAGTCCAGCAAAAATTTATAGTTAAACGCAACTTTCTGGTCTTCTCCCTCGAAAGAAATTTCCTGAAATGCGGTGTTTTCTTCATTGGCTTCCTTTTTAGGACGTATAGAAAGTCCAGTCTTTGTAAACTCGCAGATAATAACATTAGAAAAATCTCTAGCAAAAATTGAGATAAGTTTTACACTTCTCTGCAGCTCAGATTTATCAACAGTAATTTTAGTTTTTGACTCAGTAATTACTACTCGTTCAAACGGAGGAAAGTCTCCTTCAATCAACCTTGAATAATACTCATCTCTAGCTACTGTAAACTTAACGATTTTTTCTTCCCTTGAAAAAGAGAATCCTATTTCTTTAATATCTTTTATACTTTTGAGGACTTCCTGTAAGAAATCGGCAGGAATAATCATAGATGGAATTTCGCCCATTGTTTTTTGTTTAATTAATGACAGTCTAAAACCATCTGTTGCAACCATCAATAGTTCACCTTCAGCATTTACAAAATTAATCCCCGTTAAAACTGGGCGAGTCTCATCTGATGAAGAAGTAAATAAAAGTAGTGGAAGATTATCTAAAAAGAATTTACTTGGCATTTTTTGTTCATTGTCCGCAACTGAAGGCGGAAAAGGAAACTCTTCTGCATTCATTACTGGGAAAGATCCTTTCGTTTTGTTTTGAGTCAGTGTAATTTGTTTTTCTTTTATTTCTAAAACCACTTCGCCCGGATTAAGAAGATTCAAAAACTCTATTATCTTCTTTGGTTCTATAATAATTTGGATTGGTTCCTTTTCAGTATAAGGAAATGATGTGTGAAAATATGTACTCAAATTGGTAGAGTATAGATGTATCTGTGTATCGTCGGTCTTAACTAATACACCTTGTAATGCGGTTGATGACGCTAATCGGTTCGAAGTGAAACGAGACACGAGATTTAGCTTTTCGAGTAAAAGTTCCTTTTGTACGTTTATTGTCATATATAAAATAATAGTAGTAGGATGTGAGTATAAGTGTATAAAATTAGAGACGGATTTTCAAGACAAAGTAAAACGGGCTAAATGCCATGTAGATAGAGTGGGGACACTATGTCGATGACTTTAGGGATTTGGTTATTGTATCAATCTGCTCCTTAAAGGATGGGTCTGTCATAACCAGGTGTTCAATTTTTTCCTTACCGTGAATCACGGTTGTATGATCTCTCCTTTTGAGGAAATAAGCCACTTCAATCAACTTCATACTCAACTCTCTATACAGTAAATACATTACGATCTGTCTTGCTAGAGCAATATGTTCAACCCTTGTAGGGCTCTTTATATGTGACTGTTTAATATTGTAATATAGGCAAACTGCTTTGATAATATCGTTTGCCGTAAGCTTTTTGACGACTTTTTCATCCTTTTTGCCTGTAAAGTAGTTTTCAACAACTTCACTATCAATCTTGTCTTTTTTTCCAAGAATCTGGGCATATATTGACAGAAGAGTTCCTTCAAGCGCTCTTGTATCTTCAATATGCTCAGATATGTTTTTTGCAGCTTCAATATCTATATCAATGTTTTTTTCTTGTGCCTTAATTAGCAAAATTGCTGTCCTGAGTTCAAAATCAGGTGAGTTGATGTCTACAATAAGGCCCCCAGAGAAACGTGATCTTAGGCGGTCTTCGAGATTTTTAATTTCACTAGGCGGCCGATCTGATGTGAGAATTACCTGACCGCCCGAAGAAACAATTGTGTTGAATGTGTGAAAAAACTCTTCCTGCACAGCTTGTTTTCCAGCAATGAATTGAATATCGTCTACAATTAACAAATTAAAGTAGCGATATTTACGGCGAAACTTAGCTCCCGATTTTTCTCTAATTGACTCGATGAACTCATTTGTAAATTGATCACCTGGACAAAAAAAAACCTTTTTTTCGGTATCCCTTTCAAGTATATATCGGGCAACACCTTGTGCCAGATGAGTCTTCCCCACACCAACTCCTCCGTATAAGAAAAGTGGATTGTATGCTGTCCCTGGTGTCTGGGCGACTGCTTGACCAGCTGCATAGGCAACTTGATTGGTTGATGAGACAGCAAAGTTATCAAATCTATACTTAGGGTGCAAGCCTGCCCTTACATAGAGATCTTCCCTTGAAGGTTGAAACTCTAGTAGAGGTGCAGCTTCGCTTTTTCTCTTCTTTATCTCCAAAACTATTTCAATAGTAATTTTCTTCTGAGAGTAATCAAACAACATCTGTTCGATTAATGCTTTACGTGTATCTAAGTAGATTTTTAAACCTTGATTTTGACATTTTAGTATAGCGACATCTTTGTCAGATACATGGGTGTCAGCTTGTTTAAGAATTGAAGGAACAATAGGGTATTTTTCTTTATTATTTGAAACAAATTGTAAGAACTCTATCCAAAAAGATTTCTGCATAGTTCTAAATAAATTCTGTGGATAACTTATCCACATATAATAAACATTTACACATTAAAAAACAATAGCATAATTCATTTATTTTTAATTTCTATCTGTTATAAAATCAGGAATGTTACAAATCGTTAAAAACTTTCTATTTCCAAAATTTTGCCTTAACTGTAATAAATTTGGAAGGTATATCTGTTTGGACTGCCAAAAGAAATTATTATATTTGAAGAAAAATATATGTATCTACTCTGAGCAAACGAGCGATTTTGGACTGACCTATACATCCTGTCCTCAGCTTTTTGGAATTCACTCGTTTGTATGAGTTTTTAATTATAACGAAACACTTAAAAAAATTATTGCAAACATTAAGTGTCATTTGGTGAGTGATGCCTGGGAGGAAGTATTTGTGATAGCTAATATTAAAATTGACAGTATAATGCCATTTAAAGACATGATTAATTTGTTTCTGGAAAACCCCTATTCAACTTCACCCAAAGAGATATAAACAAAGATGGTTTAACCAATCAGAATTAATCGCTAAATGGTTTGGTGTAAAGTATGTAGGAAATATAACGCACAATTTAGAAAGAATAAAAGAAACAGAACCGCAAGCACGTTTAAAGAAAGTTAATCGTATTCACAATACGAAAAATGCATTTGTCGTAAAAAATGAAGAATTAGTAAAGAATCTTGACATTATACTTGTGGACGATGCGGTGACAATCGGAAGTACTGTAAAGGAGGCTGCAAGAGTTCTTTTTGAGGCTGGGGGCAAGCAGACTAGTCGTGTTTTGCCTTGCAAAAGGCTAAAACTTGCATTTTTTGACCTATAATGTTATAATTGCGCTATGGATAATGTAAATAAGATCATTTCTTTCATTCTTGGCCTCATCGTGGTGGTGGTTTTCATTGCTATTGTTACGGGAAAATTTCATATCGGGAAAGGCTCAAAAGTACTCACTAAATCTAATACAACTCCTACTGTAACTCCATTTTTCAATAAAAAGACACCAACTTCCACTCCTAAAGTGATTGTTATTTATCAAAATAAACCAACAAACGGAGGATATAACTCAACAAAGGGAAAAACTATAGTTGTTATTCCAACCGCAGTTCCAGTAAGACCATCTCCTACGAAGTACCTAACATATAACTCTACCACTCAAATGAATGCGGATAATCTATCAAATATTCCCAATACTGGAGCACCAACACTTCTTATCCCAACCGCTTTTTCTATGCTCGCCGGAGGGATATTCCTAAGAAAAGCAGCTAAGAAGAAATAAGTACTACCTTAAAATTAAGGAGGGGGTTGCCCATTTCCAAATCCTGGCAATCTCAGTATTTGCTTAGCTAGAAGATTAACTATCAGTACCGAGCAGAAAACAAAGACTAGTCCAATAATCGCTCCCACAATAACTCTTTTCCCATATGCTAGTCTTTCAGGTTCTGCCTGTGAAGTTATAACAATGAACGAGCCATAAATGATGTAGAGCAAAGCGACTCCACCAGCTGTAGCAAAAATTATATTGAGAAGTAGCTGAACCAGGCTACTAGCAGCTCCTGTTTGAGTGAAGTCATCTAGCTGTGTTTTGACACACATAGATAAAAAAAAGTGGCGACCAGCCGCTGGTGTTACTGGAACATTTGAGGTTGATTCAACCAACAAAGACTCTCCTGTTTTAGGATCAGGGTTAACTTCTGTTGGATAAGCAACTGGATAGAGACAGTGAACGCAGGCAGGCCAATCACCTGGAGGACTTGGCCAAGCTGCAGGTTCTTGTCCATTAACGCAGTATCCGCAAACGTCGCACGTAGCATACCGGCGGACATCACCAGGAACGGATTGTGCAAAAACTGGCGTAGACCAAACAACAACACTAAGAAAGAAAAAAATGATTATAAAAATCCGCTTCATGTAAATTAGTATAACAAATAGATATGGGAGAATAAATATCAGGTAAAAAATATCTTCAAATCATTCTTAATAACACCCCACTGTATATCCTTTAGTTGGTTTGCGGCTCTTAAGTTGTTTACTGCCTTAAAGGCAAACGCACGAATTTTCGGCTTAGATACGCAAGCACATTCATATGTCGTGTGGTATATAATGAAACTATGCGCAGACTCTTTATCCTTAGCTTTATTATATTGGCTATCATAGTCTTATCTTGCATGAAAATTTATGCAGATGAATATGACGATATATCTAAGCAACTCGGAGATTTGAAATCGTCACTCGACTCATCACAAAAAGCAACTAAAAATAATGAAGAAAATCTCAACAATCTTAATAAAAAACTGAACGGAATTAAGTATCAAGTAAACCTACTCCAAGCGCAAATTTCGAAGAAAGAGAAAGAGGTTAGGGTAAGTGAGGAGGCACTTTCCTTCCAAAAAGGGATTCTTGAACAGAGAACGGTTTCGTATTATAAGAACATGAATAAAGACTCTTTTCCCCTCTTAAATGTTCTGGTTGCTGATAATTTCTCTGAGTCAGTTAAAGGTTTCTTCTATCAGCGTTCATTAATTGATGATGACAGAAAAACTATTTTAAAGGTTATCTCATATATTAAAGATCTTGAAGAAAAAAAGTCCAGTCTTGAAAAAGAAAATGTAAAAATGTTGGTCATTAAAAAAGAAGTCGACTCCCAGTCACAGTTTTTAGCAGGAGAAGTATCGAAAGCGAAGAAATTTGAGAATGAACTACAAAGTAAGATCGCTGTTCTGTCTGCAAAACAACAACAGATAATAGCTCAGAGACAAGGAAGCCTAAATATTCCTCAAAGTGCATACACATCTCAAGGAGGTTGCAGTGATGATAAAGATGTTGATCCGGGATTTAGCCCGAGGATTGCCTTTTATACATTTGGAGTTCCAAACAGAGTTGGATTAAATCAGTATGGGGCTAAAGGAAGAGCAGAAGCAGGACAGTCATCTCAAGATATACTTCATACTTACTATAATGCTGACTATACTTCGGGCTACAGTCAAGATATAAATCTTCATGTTACCGGCTCTAATGAGTATGGACAGTCATTTGATGATAACTGGAAAATCGAAGAGTACTTAAAACACATATACGAGATGCCAACCAGCTGGCCCTCGGAAGCCTTAAAGGCTCAGGCGATTGCAGCAAGATCATATGCTTTAGCTGTCACAAACAATGGTGCTAATACTATCTGTCCTAGTCAAAGTTGCCAGGTAGTAAAAAGAGAAGAAAACAGTCAATCCTGGAAAGATGCAGTGTCGGCTACAGCAGGAATTGTCTTGACGAGTGGAGGTCAACCAATTAAAGCCTGGTTTTCATCAACCCACGGTGGATATGTTTTTTCGTCATCGGGAATTGGGTGGTCAGATACACCATATACGAAAAATGCTATAGATACGACATCAGGTTCAGTGGGAAGTTTTGATGATCTAAAAAACACCTCATATGATAGAAGCTCGCCATGGTTTTACTGTGATTGGGGCAGCCGCCCTGAATACAGTAAAACCGCGTGGTTAAAACCTGAAGAAGTTGCGGATATTGTTAATGTACTTTCATTGGCAAAACGCGACTCGAGTGTAGCTGAACACCTTTATCAACCAGACAAGCCAAACCCAGCAGGCACAGACACTTGGGATAAGGAAAAAGTTAAAAATGAGTTACGATCAAGAGGTGGCAGCCCGTATAACTCTGTAAGCAATGTTAGTATTGACTGGGATAAAGGGTCTGGGAGAAGCACATCTGTGCATATAAACGGTGATGCTGGAGATGTCTCATTTGACGCAAGCGAGTTTAAAAGTTATTTCAATGTCCGTGCGCCTGCTAATCTTTCCATTGTTGGTCCGCTATTTAACGCCGAAAGAAAGTAATTTGTGGAAAAAGTTAAAGTTATCTATTGAATCTTTCTGAAAATCTGTTGAGAGTATTCTGAATCAGAAGACTACTAGTCAATACAATCAGAAAAAAAACATACCATGGAAGGTGAGAATAAGGTAGTTTTAGAAGAAAGTAGATAACAACATAATGAATAAAAAACAAACTAAATGAGTTTTTACTTAAGAATTCAAGAAAACTCTCTATTTTAAGTATGTTGAAGATACTCCATCTACTTATAAAAACAAAGAATGGTATAAACGTTAGTCCGTACAGTAAATAATAGAGGTTAGGTGGATACTTATTATCATACAGCTTTACAGAATGACCTAAATGTTGCTGACCAATATGGAGGAGGACTGTCCCAGCCAAAAACAAAAAAAAAGAGTTTGATAGAAACTTCATACTTCTCTGATACTTAATAAAGATGATGCTGTAATAGCCAACAACCAACCAAGGTAGCCACATAACGAGTTTGTAGTAACTCCAAGGGAACTTAATAAAAACGAGCAGGATAGCTGAAACTAAACTGAGAATTCCTAGCGTTGTAAATATTGCCGATGATTTTCTTTTAAGAAATGAGAGTATAGGAAAGAGTATGGTGAACTGAAGAAAAAGTAGGACTAACCAGTTGATATCTACTCCGCCTGTAATAGTAAGACTTTGGAGTATATATGAAGGACTAAGTGTTTTACTACTAAAAAGGAAAAGAACACATAAAAAAAAGAGCAGGAATATGTAGTACGGTTTTAGAAGTCTAATAACACGTTTTTTTAGGTAGGGAATTAAACTAGATGAAGATTCAGCTTTTTCTTTAATAAAGTAAATATAAGAAGAGCAAAAAACTAGTAGTTGAACTGAAAATTGGCTGTAGTCCCACAAGAAGTATGCAAATGGATTTGATAAATACTGAACGGTTGAGTGAATGAGTAGTACAGAAACGATACCAATTCCTCTCAACATATCAATCTCTATGTTCCTATGCATAGCTTCTTCGTGGGATACATTCATTCTTTTACCCTTTTTTAAGTACTGGAAGACCAGTCTTCTTTACTTCTAATACCTTAAAACCTGCTGGAAGTGCATCCATGCTACCAGGTCTTTCGTCTCGGGCGAAAAAGTAAATTGTTTGCTTTTTCCCACTTCCTCTTAATGTAACGTCCTTCTTGTGCAAATAATAATTTGTACCTCTTGAGTTTTTAAATTCAAATGCCATATATTTCACCTCCTCCCTTTCTGTGTATTGTTAATTATTTTTATTTTTTTGGTACTTTGGATCTAGTCTATCGTGTTTCGGATAGGCCTATTGCTAATGGTTGCTTCCTATTGGGAACTTTCTTATCACTTTTTCCACTTTTTAGTTCACCTTCTTTAAACTCATACATTACTTTTTCAACCCACTTTTGAGCCCCTCTTACTATATTTAGGCATTTTCCTCACTTCCTCCACAAACTTGATAGGTTGACAATTTAAACTTCCTTGTATTAAGGATACCAGATATATCATCTTGAATCAAGATCATTTGTTTTAGACAACAGTGCTGTCCTTAAAATACATTATTACTAAATTACCTGATATATGTAAGTATTTGATAATAAAGCGGCTAGAGTTGAGTAAATCACCTCCTATAGCATTGAATTTAGATTGTTAGAACTGTAGAATTTGAATATGAAAATTGCAGAGATTTACGAAAAGTACAAAATTCCTCCTCTTCTTCAAACCCATATGTTTAGAGTGGCTGCTGTAGGGGGACTTATATATCAAAACTTCACCGATCAGAATATATTAAATAAACAAGCAATCATAGAGACGCTCTTGCTTCATGATATGGGGAATATCATAAAATTTAAGTTAGACAATCCTGATAACCCACTATATAAAACTATAAAAGATGAAGTACAATATTGGAGAAAAATTCAAAAAAGTTTAGGGAAAAGTATTGTAATGATGAGCATATTGGGACTGTAGAAATTGCTTAGGAAATAAAAGTATCTAAGTGTGTATTGCTTTTGATTGAAAATAGAGAAATTAATAAATTACCAGAGATAATTAAATCTGAAGACTTCAATCTTAAAATTACCAGTTATGCTGATTATCGTATCTCTCCATTTCATATTGTTACAGTTGATGAACGATTTAACGACCTAAGGCTTAGGTATAAAGAAAAGAGTTCTGAGATGTGGAACAAAAGATGGAAAGAATGTCTTTTAATAGAAAAGCAAATTCAGGAAAATGTATTCGTTGATTTACAGTCACTTAATGATGATTCTATTCAAGAGTTTATCACCGAACTAAGGGAGTATAATTTACATTAGGCTTTCCATCTCTCGAGATTTGGTATAACTTCATTTGCGAGGTCTCTCGCCTTTTCTTCTGTAAAACCCAGTTCCTCAATCATATTTTCAACTGAAAGTTCTATCATTTTACCAACTGTCATATTCTGCTCAGTAAAGTCACCGTTTCTATAACAGAACTTACAGTATGTGTGGTTCTCGGTGCCATCGAGATTTGTCCCATAAAAACCCCCTCCTAGTGGCATCGCGCAGCTCTGGCAACGTAGTTTATTATCCATACGTATATGGTATCAGATTCTATCTGAATTTCATCACTCAGATCTTCTTGAGATAAAGTCCTTGGGATTTCGTGGAGAAGTGCTCTTTAGTATTACAGCAATAAGTAGTCTATTAATCAGGAGCAGAACTAGCGAAGTAAAAATTGGTATGGAGGTTACTATTGAAAAAGGCAGGTTAACCAAGACTGTGCCAGAAGGTATGGCTAAAGGAACCTCAGTAAAAGCCGGTGATAAACTAACAAAAACTCAGTGTAAAGATTTAGTAAAACAGATGAGAAATCTAAAGAATCCATATACCTGTCCACACGGAAGACCTCTGAAAATAGAAACAACACTAAATGAGTTAAACTCTTTTTTCAGACGAAAGTAGATTAAAAGGAAAGATGGAGAGGAAAAGTGGTGGGAAGTGATTTGGTATGACTGTTAGGTCAAAGATGGGCGTACAACATTGTACGCCCGCTTTGTAGTACCAACGTGTAGAGTAACTACGCCTCCTTTAGGAAAAATATATGCTCAAAACAACGTTGTTGTGAACATAATTAACCAGTAACTGTTAGCCATTTATGGTCTCAGGGGTATAACGTGGCTCTTCGACGATTTCCGAATCCAGTTTTTCTACTTCCTCAAGTCCAGGAGGTGTAACGGGGTCAATCTCATCTTCGACATCAAAGTCAAAAATATGAGGAGACAACTTTTTATCTCTAGTAGATCGACTGAATTTAGTATTTGAAACCATTTAGTTTTCTCCTGAGATACTACGAAAATCTACTGCTCTAGATTCTCAGGCTGATATAAAAAGGCTCTGTCCTTCCACACGCGAAGCCTAAATTTTGGCTTCATCCTACCTGCTCCTCATCAGGCGGGTACTACTAGGAATAATAGATTATTCTCAATACTACCAACCCGATAAAGTGCATTTCTTTTCCTCTCCAATTGTAAATGTACTATCACTTTCAAGATATAAGAAGCAAATCCTTACTCTCAAAAGTAATTCATCATTATACCAATTAGCCACCGGATTTACAATTACATATCAGATATGTATTATTTAAGACTAAAAATCATTTATTTCAGCTTCGAGACAGTAAATGGCAGTTTTATATAATTGAAGAATGGAACTTGATATGAGCCACACCGGACAAACCTAAGAACAAGAAAGTACATCAATTGGCTCAAAATCTTTAATTTAATGGGGTCTTAGCGGCGAGAGTGATGAGATGATTTTATCTGCGGTATCTTTTTCAGAGACGTAATGGGCAATTAGGAAGATATTATATGTGTTCTTACTAGTGAATGGAAATACAAAGTAAGAGTCTGAGCTGGTTGTATATTTCTTCCCATCTAATCCATTAACCGAAAACGCTTCTTCCTTACAGTCGAGATTTTCACTGTCACAAAAACCTCCATTAAAGTTTAGATGCAAATCTACATATGCTTCACTCATTGAGTCTCTGAAAGTTACAGTTGAGATTGGTTCAGTCTCTAAGGCAGCCCAGGTCGATGGATAACTTATTCTAAAGTTGAGGTTTTTATTTGTATATATTTTCCAATCAATTTTTGAAGATGAAGAACTTATATCCGGATCAATTGCTGCTGTTATAGGAGAGTTTGATGCTGACTCAATGAAAGTTTGGTACTTAATTCCACTCAGAAAGCCAACAAAAGGCATAAGTATAAAAATACCCATAGCAAGTCCTTTTGAAAAATGTGAGACAGTGGTTAACTCATTTGGGAGGTTCATGATATAGTATTTCACTCTTAAAAAACAAAGTCAATCTTAACTAAAAAAAGTTATAATTCTTACATGGAGGACAATTTAGAGGTTGTTTACTGGTCACGTGTTTCAACTATTAATGGTGAGTATATTCTGATGGCAACAGAAAAGGGAATATGCTGGGTTGGACTTCCAAATTCCTCTCTGGAGAAAGGTAAACTCTGGCTAAGCAAACATCTCTCTGTTAAAAAGTTTAGAGAGAAGGGTGAGCATCCGGCCTTAAAAAAAGCTGCGCACAAGTTAAAAATGTTTATCAAAGGTGAAAAAATAGAGTTTAATGTGCCGTTTGATATTTATGGTACTTCATTCCAGAAACAAGTATGGGAGAAAATGGCGAAGATAAAATATGGGACCACAAACACTTATAAAGACTTAGCTCTTGCAGTTGGCAGGCCAAAGGCATCAAGGGCCATAGGTGTCGCTTGCAGAACAAATCCCTTAGCAATTTTCATTCCCTGCCACAGAGTTGTCGGTAGTAATGGCAAGTTAACTGGATATGCTGGTGGTTTATCTACAAAAGAGTGGCTTCTTCAACTTGAAAAAAGTAAATCGAAATAGAAAGTGAGTTACCCCTTACATAATCCATTACGAGTCTCTACATCATGAATATATGCTTTTTTGAGAGCTTTATCCTGATAATCTTTTATTAAACCATGAGAGCCAATTAATAGAACGAGGCTATCGTATGGCTGTATCTCAGTAGTAAATATATTTTTGATTTTACCTCCATTTACATAAGCCTCGACGGATTTATTTTTATCTACGCTCAACTTTAAATAAGTAAATAGATCGTTCCAGACTACATGTGCTTGATGAACATGGACAACATTCCCCACACCATCATGGAGATGGGCTTTATCCTCTGTTTCTTTTTGATGATCGTCATTTGAGCATGGTATTAAGGACATATATTTAGGGTTTGAGAAATCCTGCAATTTTCCATCAATATAAATCTGAAAACCTGAGTGGAAATGTACATCTTTATGATGTGAAAATTTTAAGAAAATTATAAGAGTTGCAATTACGCACAAAGCAAGAAGGATGGCTGGAAGGTTCCTCATATGCATATTATATCAGCGTCACGAAGTTAATCAAAGAGAACATAAGTGTGCTCAATCTTATAAAGAATTTTTAACCCATTCATAATGTCAGGAATTAACTTCGCTAAATGTTTGCGATTACTAAATTCATGATAAAAATGTTTCGTTCTAAATCATTCATAAATGACAACATGTTAAAATGATATATGGCAAAAGCTAAGAAATCATTTCAGGTGAAAGTCTTCATGTTGGTAATTCAACTTTTAACTATCGCTGCACTACTCCCAGTACTTTATATGAGTATTGGAAATATGATATGGAGGTATTCTACACAACCAATAAATTTCGTATTCTTTTCACCAATTTTATTGACTGGAGTCATCACTTACTTTATTGTAAGAACTTTTCAAAGTTCGTCTAATATTCCTGTTATAGTAATCAATCATAGTATAAATATCGTTCTAGTTACTACATATATGTGTTTATGTCTAGGAATTATTGGACTAGTAAGCCTTCAAGTAGTAGAGATGATTTTACATGAGAAGAGTTATTAGTGAACAGTTGAATTTGATAAAGAAATATGGAAAAAAACTATAAAATATTTGTATTTGGCATGCCGTTTCATGGGCATATAAACCCGACTTTAGGAGTAATAAAAAGTTTAGTGGAGAAAGGGCATAGAGTAGTTGTATATAATACAAAGGAGTTTAAAAATAAAATTGAGTCTGTGGGAGCAGAGTTAAGATCTCCTAAAATTGAGCTCTCACAAAGCGATCGACAGGTCTCTAAAAATGGCATTGCGCTTGCCCAGTTGCTTCTTAAATATACAGAAGAGTTTCTGCCAGAATTTATTGAAGAAGTTAAGAAAGAAAAACCGGACCTAATATTACATGATCAACTAGCACTTTGGGGCAAGGTACTCTCTCAAAATCAACATATTCCAGCCATTTCTTACTACACCATGTATGTCCTGAACCCTCAGGTTGTTATGTCATTTCCTAAAATTGGTTTGGAGCAGTTTCAATTATTACTTACAAATACAAATCAGTTTATCCAGATTAATAAAAAATACAATCAATTAAAGAAGACTTACAGCTTTACATCAGAAAATATCTTTGACATCTTCAGTAATGAGGAAGATTTAAACATTGTTTTTACTTCAAAACTCTCACAACCAAAAGGTGAAGTTTTTAAAGATAACTATTCATTCGTTGGCCCTTCAATTGAGATGAGAGAAGAGAGTCTTGAGTTTTTACCGCATCTTGACTCACAGAAGAAACTCATTTATATTTCTATGGGAACAATATATAATGACAACCTAGATTTTTATAAAGTTTGCGTCGAAGCGTTCAAAGGAAGTAACTACGAAGTCATCATATCCGTAGGAGACTTTGTCAATGTTTCTGCCTTTAAGACTCTTCCTTCTAACATCACAATAAAAAATTATGTACCGCAGTTGGAAGTGCTTAAAAAAGCAGATCTTTTTATAACGCACGCAGGGATGAATAGTGTAAACGAGAGTGTCATGATGGAGGTTCCAATGATCCTTATCCCTGTAATTCAAGAGCAGCAGATGAACGCATCTCGTATTGCTCAATTAGGAGGAGGAATGTATCTTGAGCAAAAATCAATTACTTCTAGTTTACTGTTGAAATCAGCAGAAAAAGTATTAAATGACCCTTCATTCCATGAATGTATTGTGAGTCTAAAAGAGACTTTTATTAAGGCAGGAGGATATAGAAAAGCTGTTGACGACATACTAGCCTATCTCAAAAAAAAAGCTAGCTAATTTTCACTTAACTTCTTCTTCAGCTTCCTCGCCGTGTTTTACAATATCACCTTCTGTAAATAAGATTTCCTGAAGGACTTTACGCCACTTTGGTTTTTTTCTCAACAGAAACTCCAGGTCCATACCAAAATGTTTAAACTCTTCCTGTTGAGCGTTGCCCATAATTGCCTTTGCCTGTTTATCTTTTTCTACAGACATTCGCTGCTCATACCAGTCAATTGCTTCCGCCTCTTCAATGAGTGAGAGAATCATCCGGGCAAATGTTCTAACTTCATCTGAGAGTTCGTTTGGAGGTTCATGATATTGATCAAAGGCCATAGTAATTAATAAACTACTAATAAAATCTAAAGATAATTATACTAATTATGGTTTAGTATTATTTAATAACGGGGACAAAGGGGTGGGAATTAATCTCAAGAAAGATCTAGCATAGTCTTTCGAAGTATCTCAGTTGCCTCCTCGTAGGAAGTTGATGGAGGAAAAGTAATTGGCTCACCAACAATAACCTCGACACTGCCAGGTTTCTTTGGCCAAAATAGTTGGGAGGTTCTTTTTGCCTCCTCAGGCCAGAGTTCATAGTAGCCATTCATTTTAAACGGTGTAACCGGTACTCCCATCTCAATTGCAATGTATCCAGCTCCGGTATGGAAAGGGAGAAGTTTCCCTGTGTGTGTGATATTACCCTCTGGAGATATAGCAATATTATATCCATTGTCTAGAACCTGTCCTACACGCTCAAAATTACCTCTCATTGCTTCGTGTTCTTCGGCTCTCACAAATGGAATACAGTTTGCAAAAAGTCCAGCCATAATTCCTTTGATATCACTTTCCTGCCAGATAAGATTGGTTGCTGCAATCGCAGTTTTTTTCCTTATCTCCCTTGGAAGAATTCTTAAGATGCTTGTTACAACATCATAGACACCAACATGATTAAAAATAAAAAGTTGAGGAGTTTTAATTTTCTTAAGATTTTCCGGGTTTTTAAGATTGACTTTAATCCAAGAATTGAGAAGAGGGAACGCTACTACATCTTGTAAAGCAACTCTCATATTATCTGTAGTACGAGTGAACTGCCACTGAGGAATTCTTATTTTATCATCTACAACAGTTGGCTTTCCGTGTTCAATGAGCGTTCTAAGATCGGAAATAGTTGTCTGAGATGTTATTTTAAGTTCATCTACCGAAACTCCCATTTCTTCTTCAATGAGAGCAAGAAGCTCAATACGCTTCAGCGAGTCAAGCTTTAAGTCAGTTGCTAACGTTGCATTTCCATGCATGCTCACATGTTTCTTTCCGCTGACAGTACTCAAAATTCTCAAAACTTTATCATTATTTTCTCTTTCGTGATCTTCTGTAACCTTTATTCCTGATTTTCTTTCTTTTACCTCAGTTCTTACCGCTTCCCGGTCAACTTTTAACGTTTTGGTACGAGGAAAATCATCATGGAGCCATCTACCGTAATCCAAAATCTGTTCATGAGGATTTAGAGTTTTGTTTACCTCATCAACTACCTGAGTTAATTTATGAGGATTAGATGTTATGATCTCGGCATGAACAATCTCGCCTTCGCCCAAATCAAGACCGAATACAGTTGAGTCAGCAACGAGAGGATTATTATTGAGCTTCTTCTCGACATCTTCAGGATATACTTTTTTCCCATCGGGTAATACAATTTTAAATTTATCTCTTCCGACAATTTTAATATAACCACTTGAGTCAAACTGAACTATATCGCCGGTATTAAACCATCCATCTGGGAAAGCTTCCTTAGTTTTTTCAGGATTATCAAAATAACCAGAAACGACATTCTTGCCTTTGACATACAGTTCGCCAGTCTCTGATTTTTTATACTCAATACCTTGTAGAATCCTTCCAACTGTACCTATCTTTTTATGTTGTAAAGTATTTGTCGAGATAAATCCTGTTGTCTCACTTGCTCCATATCCCTCAACGATTTCAACTCCCATACGCATCCATTCTTCTGCAATTTTTACATCTAATGGTGCGCTCCCACAGGCAAAAAACGAGAAAGATCCACCAAGTGAGTCATGAACAGGACGAAATAGTTGTTTTCTTAAGAACATTGGCAGGTAAGGCGCAATCGAGTGAGATTTTTTCCATACTTCTTCTTTTTTCTCAACTTTAATATGTCTTTCAATGTTTTGTAAAAGTAGACGCAGCATCTGTGGAACCACAGCCATTCCTTGGATATGATAGCGTCGTAGAGCCTGAATGATAGTAATACTATTAATCCTTTCAAGGTAGTGTATATGTGAACCATATGAAAATGAAGTCATAAGGCCTCCAAACATCTCAAGTGCGTGACTAAGGGGAAGTATCGAAAGGAGTCTTGTTTGTGGAGGCAAAATAAATACTGTTCTGATATTGTTAATACTTGCCACAATATTTTCATAGGTAATCATTGTCCCTTTAGGTTCGCCGGTTGTTCCCGAGGTGAAAAGAATTGCGGCTAGATGATCATGTGGAGGTTGATCTACATACTTTGGTTCAGATTTTTCAACTTCTGCAAGTAACTCTTCAAACAGAAATAATTTCTCATGTACACCATGAAAGAGTTCTTTATAGAATAGGGAAGCAAAAATTGCTTTAGGATTTGTAAGCTTTATAAACTTCAAAATTGTTTCATGATTTGTCCGATAGTCTATGGGGACAATTGTGACTCCTGCGATCATAGCTCCCATTATAGTTACAGCATATTCCGGCCTATTGGGTGATAAGATAACAATTTTTTCGCCACGTTTTATATTATTCGTTTCGAAAAAAGAACTAAACTTGGTAATATAACTGTAGACTTCTTTATAAGTATATGTTTTTGTTCTAAAACCAGTCTTTAAAGAGAATGCTGGCATTTGAGCATACTTAAGTGTTGACTTATGGATGAGTTCTTTTACAGATTTATACATTTATTAATTTTTTTCTTCTAAAATAATAGCAGCCACGCTGATAATAATCTCTCCTTCATGACTAATACTTGTGTCAAGAGAGCTAATCTTCGTGGCAGTATCCTTGTCTATAAATGAGCATACAACTTTTCCGTTAGACTGTCTATTGGTATTGATTTTAAGCCATGAGTTATGAGGGAGTTCTAAGGCTTTAATAACGGCTTCCTTAAGGCAGAAAATACTTGCAAGCTGATCTTTAGTGTTTTGACGAAGCTCTTGTGGGGTAAAAAGATGATTTATAAAAGCATTTCCGCCATTTTCAAGGCTTTTTTCAAATCTCGTTTTAGTTGTGATATCTACTCCAATTTTTACGGGCATAGAAGATAGTTAAGCTTTCGGCTTAAATCGTAAAGGGCGTATGTTGAGGAGAATTAAGCCGATACCTGTTAGTAGAGCAAGGAGAATAAACATTACTTCATAGCCGAAAATACTTATCAAAAAACCGGTTAGAATAGCGGCTACAGGAGCAAATCCTGAAATGAGGAATGAGTTGATTCCACTTGCTAACCCCATCTCACTTTCAGAGACCATTTTAGAGAGAATTGTAAAGGAAAAAACGGCCGTTGCTGCATTTCCAAATCCAGCAAGGAATGCGAGCAAATGGAGAGAAAAAGGTGGTAAACTCTTGGAAAAAATTCCCAGAAGTGCTGCAATCATGAATGCCATGAGACCAATACTAAAAGCTTTAATTTCTCCGATTTTATTCCCTAATAAAGCGAATGGATAGGCAAAGATACCACATGCGACAATAATAATTAAATAGAGTAAAATAGCCTCTTGTTGAGGCAGTTTTAGATACTCTTTTACAAATAAAGTAAAAAAAGGTAGGACGCTATTTAACCCAAAAAAAATAAAGAAAATTGCCAGCATAAATAAATCTCTTGTCTCATTCTTAAAAAAAGTATGGAAAGCTGAGAGGGGAGATTTTTCAGGAGCAGCAACTGCAGTTTTATCGTCACGACTATAGAGTACCATTATTAGTGTGGGAACTGTAAATAACAAAACGATAACAATAAATGCAGATGCCGGAATTTTATTACTCCATAATAGATAAGCGCAAAGAGTTAGAATTACTTGCCCCATTAACCCAAATAATGAAAGAAAAGCCGAAACTTTTCCTCTGCTTGAAAGGGTAGAATTTTTTGAGATCATCGCTAAGTATGGAGCAATGGTTATACTGTTTGCGAATCCAGCTATCAATATCACAAACACGAGTTCTGTAAAACTTTTAACAAAAGGAATGAACAGCATAAAAACTGCAGTCAGAAGGTTACCTGCAAGTATAAAGATTTTTCTTCTTCCATAACGTGAGTGAATGTGGTCTGTTATTGGCCCAATTATTAGAGGAGCAATTGCGCCTTCAAATGCTGAAATTGTTACCAATAGTCCAATTAGTGCTGCGTTCTTAGTGAAGGTAGTGAGATATAACGGTAGAAGCGCATTTATAAAAGCAGCATATACACCGAGTGAAAATCCTCCTAATGGGTAGATAAATATCCGAAGGTGTTTATTAATGTGTTCCACAGAAATAGTCTATCAGATTTATAAGAAAAGATTTAGATCTTTAGTCCTGCAGCTTTATGAAGTAACTCAACAATCTCAAGTTTTTTACTATTAAAATCATCTATGCCTTTAATTTTGATATGTCTCATGTTTTTGCCTGTTCCTTCGAGTAAATCAGATTTCAGGTGTGCTCCATATGCAAAGCCAAAGTTTACATGGTCGTTATAACTCATGAGCCAAATAAATTTTGCTCCTCTGAGATCATACCAGGGAGTACTCCACATAATCTTCTCTACAATCTCAGGATAAGTTTCTTTTAGGAGTTTTCGTATTTCTCCTATTAGTTTTTCGTTGTTTTCACTAAGATGTACAAGGTATTCTTCGATGGTTGTGATTTTTTTATTCCTTATCATAGCTTAATGAAGTGAAGTATAGCAAATTTTCCTTTCTAAATAATCTGGGATTGACGAATGTTGTCTCTCTTAGTTAAATTAAAATATGGAAGGTAAAAAATCTCTACACTTAATTTTAGTCAAACATAGAAGAACTATATATGTAAGTGGCATTATTTTACTTTTGGTATGTGCATTTATAAATTTTTTACATATATACGTTGTAAATAAACCACTTACGCCGGTTGAAAATAAGATAGTTCTACAACCAACCGTTCCAGTTATCCCCGTAACTCCTATGACTATTGATGCCTCTGACAAAATGAGCGTCGATGAATATAATAAGGTAAAGAATCTTTTAACCGATGAAGTTGAGGCTAATGACACAAAGTCAGCAATTGAAAAACTATCCTCTCTTATAGATATTGATCCAAAAATTGAACGACACTGTCACGGGTTTGTACACGAGATAGGGCATACGACATATAAAAAGTATGGATTGGTAAAGGCTTTATCTTATCAGGACGATCTGTGTGGCTCCGGATTTATTCATGGAGTTATTGAAGAGTACTTCATAGATGTTAAAGATCCTGTCATAGCGATGCAGTCAGTATGTGAGACAGCCAGCTTCGCAAACGACTCAGCAAAGTGTTACCACGGCATTGGGCATGGTTTGATGTTTTATACAAAAAATGATCTTCCTACTTCACTAAAAGACTGTGATCTCTTCAAAACAAATTTCCAGCGTATTTTATGCTCAGAAGGTGTATTTATGGAGAACTTTAACTCTGATGAGCGTTTCCATACATCTCAGTACCTCCATAAAACAGATCCATTTTTTCCTTGTCCTGACCAGACAACTTTTTACAAAGATAGCTGCTACTTCTATGCGCCAGATTATTATCTACAACTTCATCAAGATGATTTTAAAGGGGCAATTCAGTGGTGTAGAGAGGCTGAGCCGGGGTTTGTAAATAAATGTATGATGGGTGTGGGGAGCAGGACGATGAAACGAAATATGGGAAGTCCTAAGTTTGTGGAAGATGTGTGTATGACGGCTGAGTCAAAAGATAAAATTGCGTCTTGCATAGACGGAATGGTGAGTTACTTTCTTGTTCAGTATGACTCTATCTCCAGGGCAAATAAGATATGCGAACTTATGGATGATGATAATCAACAAAGTTGTTTCCAGAGTGTGAAGAATAGAAAATATATGTTTATGAATTAATTCGATTTTCTTTGAAGATATCTTCTAGGGCAAGGGTGCCATTTATTGTAAATGGGTTCTCACGATGATAATCGACAAGATCAAGTGATGATAGTATTGGATATCCTTGATCGACAAAAGTTTTGACGATATCATTGAATGTTCCCAAAGTATAGTACTGAGTTAATGAGTTTCTCCAAATGTATTGATCTTTCATTAGGCGAACGGGGTTAGCTGTTGGAGAGTAGATCAGCTGTCTATCTAAAATTGCCAAAGCTCCTGGAATGATCTCATCCGGGTCTGACAGGAGTGGAAATGTTTCTTTCCCACCATATGCAATAATTGGTCTTCGTCCATTCCTATATTCATGCGCAATTACCCTTGGGCCAACATCAGTTCCTGTCGTTTTTTGAAGAACAGCAAACGGCATTTCTTCACCCGTTAATTTTTCAATGAAAGTTACAAAACTCTTTACATTTTCAAGCTCCAGATCATGGCTAATCTGGTGTTTGTAGATCCTCTCTAAACTCATGCGCCCATTCTATCAGATGAGTGTATGGATTTCAATCTTGTCTGATCCGAACAGGTAGAATAAGATGAATATGAAAATCATGAAGAAATATATAGTCGTTTTATATGGGACATCATTATTAGGTAAAAGTATTATGAGTAATAAAAGTCAAAGCAAAAAAATACTTTACAAAGAATTCAAAAAGTTGGCGTTTTTTTAAAGGAGTTCTAGGGAAAGAAATAAATATGGAGAAAATTATTTTAAGGATGAAAATTCTTGATCTACAGATGAAGAAATAATGTTCACTTTTTTTAATGGTAAATTTAGTCTAGAACTTCATCAATTTATCTTTCAGTTGTAACAAATGCATATCAATACTATATCTGGAAATGTATTTTACAAGAGAAGTATTGTAATTTTGCTTTATTTTCAATTTTACTAAATGACCTGTTTCCATTTTTCATCAGTTATTGAGTACTTAAGAATAATGATAATAATTAATCCTATTTCTATATTTTAGCTTAGAATAATTGTCTAAACACTGAGTATAAGTAACTTCAGTAAATAATAAGAATGCGAAAGATGAGTAATTTAGAGGTAAGTTCGCTGAGATACTTTGCTTATAGAAGCTTTTTATATTTAGCCGATTTTTTTAATTTTATAAATATATTCTATAATATCTTTCAGGTTCTTCATTTTAATTAAATCTCTTGTAGTAATACTCACCTCAAACTCATCTCTTAAAGCAACGATAAACTCAACCAGTTCATATGATTCAGCGTCGAGCTCATACCAGGGTGCTGTATAATCTAAATCTTTCATATCAATACTGGCCACTTCGTGCAAAATCTCAATTGTTTTATCTTTTATTTGTTTGTAGTCAGAAGCTCCATCCATGTTTTGTGAAGATTTCAACTTCCTTCTTATATGCTTTTTCATCAATTTTTTTATAATATTTAAGTCGTTTATTTATTTCTTTTTTCTTGTCTTGTTTAGATAAGCTATTTAATAAAGTTCTTACCCATCTCAAATGAGGACCTTCTTCTTCAATCATAGCACTAAGTAAATCTTTCACCAGTGGATGAACTCCTTCCTTATTTTTATGAGAAGTAAAATGTCTTGCTATTCGTTGTTCAAATATATGAGTAATAATAAGAAATTCAATCTCATTTTCTGGTATCCCTACCTCTGCAAAATAGTTTGATTGATAAGAATCAGGGATAGATATAGGATTTGCACCGAGTATCCGTATGAGTTCAACCCATTTCCATGCGTGGCGAGCTTCCTCTGCACAGTGCCACACCATTCGCGATCGTAACTCAATATCTTTCACTCTACGTGCCCATCTACCCATAAGTAAAGCTCCTGCTAACTCAGAAGCGCAATAATAACTGAGTACCCAGATCTCAGTATCATCGACCAGTTGATCTGTATTATTAAGTAATGCTCCAAAGAACATGTCTTTACTATGTGAAAGAGAATGATCAAAAAATAGCTTACGAGTACCTACCTTAATATTAGGCTTATAACTATGCTTACCGATGATCTCTATTTCATTGAACTTTGAGGATAGCGCAGATTTATAAGCATCTTTTAACAGCATTTTAAGCATATACCTACCGCAGAGCCACTCGTTCTTTTTTTCAGAACTCTTGATAGCATTATAAAATACTAGTTCATTTCTACTGCACAAATAATCAACCGAGTAATCGGCTAACTGTGTATTCAGTTCCTTTTTAAAGTAAAAAGATATGGAAATATTCTTAGTCTTCCAATATTGTTTTAAGATGTTGGAGTGCTTCATCGGTGTTTTTTTGGTTAATTTTTTCGATAGCATTGGCTGTTACTTTTCCAACTACTCCTTGTGGCATATCGTATTCTACACTAAGATTAACCATTGTTCCTCCATCTTTTTCTTCAAAAGCGTATTTCCAAGTACTGGCAACACCTCCAGTCGTACTCAATTCCCAGACATGAAGAGTATCTACTTTCGTAACTTCAGCTGATCCTATAAAATCGACACCGACCATATTAAATCTCCAGTTCCATTTTTGCCCTACTTGAGTAGGAGTAACTGAAATATTGCTGTTTTCATTAAGATTAGGTATAAATGATGGACCATTTTCGGGAGATGCCGTATACTCGAATACTTTCTGAATTGGCGCGTTTATTGTAATTGATGAGCTAACTTTATTCATTATTATTCACCTCCTTTCATATGAACTAATTCTATACATGTAAAGAATAATTATCAATCAATTTTTTCCAGACTTCTTCAAACAACTTTGTTTTTGGAGTTCTAGAAATAATGGATAAAATAATTCTGACTTGAAAAATCCGTAAAATATAAATATTTCCAGCTGGCTGAATAAAATGGATTGTACTTCGAATTTGGATAAGTTCAGCCTTCATTAAAGTTCCTTGTATCGTTCTGTTGATTGATTCGGAAAAATCTTTGTCTGTTATTCCTATTACCAACCAAATCGGAAGGCTAAGAAGAATTAGAAGTATGACTATAAAAATGTCTAGGAATATGAAGTTAGAAAATAATAAGGCAGATATACTACTAATTAACAGGACAATACGGAGCGTACTCTTTGATAGTACAATTGGCCTTCTTCGAAGAATGGGTAAAATGGTTCGGTGAACAACAAAAAGCAATAGTAATGCAATAATCAAATATTTAGTATCCAGGATATTCATAGAGAATAAATTGACTTCATAATACTGCGAGCTATTTTATCTGGGAAATCCTGATTAAGTTTCATAGGCTTTCCATATGTAATCATAGCATTATGACGACGAAAGAAGAAGGATATAAATGTAACATCACTAAATCCTCTAAGTGAGATAGGTAGAAGCTTTTTTTGGTATTTATGAAATAAATAACCTACACCAGAAAATATCTTTGGTTGTGGCTGTTTATGACTAACGACTTTCCCCTCCGGGAAAATCAGTATAGTATTATTATCCATAATTTTCTCAGTTATATCTAACAAGCCAATAATGGCCTTTTCTTTAGACATTGTTTCAACAGGAATACACCCCACTGCAGTCATGTAGATTTTTTTCCACCAGGTATTCATATACTTCTCTGCAGTCAGCTGATACAAAGGTAGCATCTTTACAAGTCTATGAAAAGGGATGCCTGTATAAATAAGAACGAAGTCTAATCGGCTCTGATGATTGGCAACTAATATAACTCCTCTTTTAAAATCCTCGGGCTTTAGATTGTAAGTAATCTTAGATTTTAAAAAAAAGTTTACTATCCAAAAAAAAGGATATAAGATAATCTGGAGAAGAGATATGTAGATAGTCATTGCTGCGGGACATGGACTCGAACCATGATAAGCAGATTCAGAGTCTGCTGTACTACCATTATACGATCCCGCAAAGTCTAGCTATACCCGATAAGTATGTATATTATATCTTAGAGAGCTGGATATTTAAAGTAAGGCAAAAAGGAGAGGAAGAAGCAACATGTTTTGCTGTAGAGTTAGCCAGTAATGATCAAAAAATCCTGTTATCATCACTGGGATTATTAGGTAGAAAAAAAACATGGATTTTTTATACTGCCAAAAATATTTAATGAGCTGAAAACTCGAAAAAAATGCTAAAAAAGCACCCCCTTCCACAAGGAATAATAAAAGTATATTATGAACAGGTTGGAGGAAAAAATAAGAGTACTTAATTGGAAAAGAATTTTGAGCCACTAGATAGTTTCCTTGTCCAACTCCGAAGAGTGGATGATGGTAGAAAATAGTCAGCGCATTTGAAAATAAATCACCGCGTTTGGTTAATGTAAAAGGATCACCTTTCGTAAATAAAAAAACTAAACTCACTATACCAATTACTACAATTCGTGAGACTCTACAAAAACTGCACTTTATTTCTAATGGATTACTAATAACATACCATAAATTCAGTATAAAAAAAACAATAATTGGAATCTTAGAAAAGCTACATAAAATAAGAGCCGCTGATACAAATAACGTCATATACTTCAAAATAATATCCTCCGAAAACCGCTTATAAGTTAGTGCAAAAAAATAAATAAGCAAATAGAATCCTGCCATCGAATTTGGGTGTGAAAAACTTCCATATGCTCTTAATATTTCAACACCGTTCAAAGATGCTTTGGCAATGTCTGGCGATGAAAGCGTAAAGTAGCGCTCTCCAAGGTAATAAAAGGGACCTTGAATGGCGTGTTTATATATAAGTTGAAGAATAGAGAGAAATAATTCTGTTACTCCACCAATTAAAAGGCCAACTAAAATGAGACGGGAACTATTTTCATTTCCGTCACCATGGTTAAGATTTTTGAAGAAGTTCTTAAATAGAATAAACACTAAAATCATCTCCATATATTTTATTGATTTATAAGCCGCAATAGGCGGACTCAATGAAAAAACAATATTAAGAATTAACAAAAATAGAAAGATATAACTCAGTTTATTTTTGAGTAGTGGAGTAAATTCTTTAAGATTGAAAATAACCAAAAGAATCGCCAGGATATCGGTCAAGTAAAGGGTTGCGGCTAAGTAGTCAATTCTTACTCCTGATAAGAAGGAAAAATCCATAAAATAATGTTTACCTAGCTGCGTAGGGAGGAAAAGAACAAAACTGAAAAGGAGTAGTCGAGAGATAGTATCCTTCCATTTCATAAAGCAATTGTATATTACTCTTAAGCTAATATTAAGGATAAAATCTGTTGCTCCGATCTGGTATCAGATATGGTACAATAAGACTATGGATAAATTTGACAATAATTATCTGTTGATGATCATGGGCCTCATAGCGATTATTCTGGAGATGCTTTTGGGAGCACCAACAGGCTTTGACCTACTCCTTCTCGGAGTCATCTTTCTAATAGGTGGAGGAATAGGAACTCTTACTTCAAGTTTTCTAACGGCTTTAATTATTATCATTCTTCTCTCATTTATCTACATTTTTATAGGAAGAAAAATGATTAAAAAAAGATTAAATGTCACGACAAGGAAAACAAATATAGATAATTTGATAGGAAAAAAAGCGATTGTTATAAAGAAAATAACTTCAGATAAGCCAGGGCAGATTAAAGTTGAAGGAGAAATTTGGCGAGCAGAGTCAGAAAGTAATATTGATGCAGGGAAACAGGTGATTATCGATTCCTTAAGTGGTGTCACCTTTATGGTCACTCCAGTAAAATAATTATTAATTAATTTTTAATTATGATCTTTTTTATAATATTAGCGGTACTGGCATTAATTGCCATTTTTCGTTCAGTACGAATTGTTGAACAGTTTGAGAAAGGTATAATTTTGCGATTAGGAAAGTTCCAATCGGTCGTCGATCCGGGTATGAATGTCGTTATTCCGTTCATCGACTCCCTTATAAAAGTGGATATCCGTGAAAGAGTTATTAATGTCGATCCTCAGAAAGTCATCACAAAAGATAATGTTAGCGTAACTGTTGATGCCGTCATTTACTACCGTGTTGTTGATCCTGTGAAAGCCGAGTTTGAGGTAGAGGACTTTGATACTGCGGCAACAACATTGGCACAGACAAATTTGAGAAACGTTGTCGGTGATAAAACACTAGATGAAACCTTAACCGCTCGAGATGTGATTAACGCTAGTTTAAGAGATGTCTTAGATGAAGCAACACATGGATGGGGAGTTAAAGTTACTAGAGTTGAAGTTCAAAAGATAGATCCGCCACCAGAAATCTCAGAGGCGATGGGTTTACAGATGAGAGCAGAAAGAGAAAAAAGAGCCACAATTTTACAAGCAGAAGGTGTAAGACAAAGTAATATTCTTCAGGCTGAAGGTCAAAAATTGGCAGATATTTTGCAAGCCGAAGGTAAGGCAAAGGCAAAAATTTTGCAGGCTGATGCAGAAGGTGCTGCGATTAAAACTGTTGCAGAGGCAGCAAATAAATATTTTGATGTAAAAGCTCAGATGTGGAGAAGAATGGAAGTTTCGTCACTTGTTTTAGCGAATAACACTAAATTTATTGTTCCGTCATCCGCTGACTTGGTAAATGTTCTTAATCTTGATGGCGATACAAAAGTGACACCAATGAAGAAGTAACTAGATATTTGACACATTACAAGAATTTAGGTCTTAGCTGCCAGAGAATAAGAAGGATTATTACCCAGAGGATAAATCCGATGAGTAAACTTAATGCTGCTGAGATTACATAACTCGGTACAGGAAATCCAAATACAGTTCTCATGTAATTTGTAAAGTTATTCCGGTTAATATAGTATCCCACTCCAATACAAAGAATCAAGAATAAGAAGTAGTACATACTCCCATTATATTCTTTCAAATTCAATTTGACAATCCAGTAAGTTACAAACTAGTGTAAGACGGTACACAAAAAAAGAGCTCAAATCTGATAAAATGAAGTCATGAAGATAGTTAACCGTAAGTTTCACCATGACTACCAGGAAATCGATAAATTTGAAGCCGGTATTGTTCTTATTGGGTCTGAAGTAAAGTCGGTGAAGGAAGGAAGTCTAAAGTTAGATGATTCATTCGTAAGATTTATAGGCAATGAGGCGTTTTTGATTAATGCTGATATCCCAATTTACCACTTTACCCGGCCTCAAGGATACGACTCAAAAAGGTCGCGTAAGCTTCTTCTTCATAAGAAAGAAATTCTCAAATTACAGGTAAAAATTGCCACGGGTGGTAATTTGACCATAGCACCCCTTTCGTGTTATAATAAAGGCACGATGTTGAAGCTAGAGATAGCTTTGGCAAAGGGTCGAAAAGACGTTGAAAAGAAGAAATTGGTTAAGCAAAGAGATATAGTTCTTGAGCAGAAACGGGAAGTTAGAGAATATCTGAAAAAGTAAATGAGATTTTGAAATTTGAGTAAAAAAGGGCGTATTCACAACTAACTCAACAGGTATGGAAAAAGGCCCGCGTAGGTTCCAAATGATAAAAATAAGGGGATGACAGGATTCGACGAGGAATTTGCACTTTTAAAAGAGGTTAGGGCGAATCTATTCGACAAATAGAAAAAACAATAAATGCTAATAAAATGGCTTATGCCAAGGATTCTTTCCTTGACATAGTTGAAGCTGGACTAGCGCAACGTGGCTCTGCAGCAATGCAGTATGCTTACGCTGCCTAATTTGGCAACAACCTCTATTTGAGTTTTTCTCGGTTCAACAATAATAGAGCAAACCAATCGAGATAAGATGACTAAGAACTCCCGATGGACTTATCTCATCGATAACCATGCATCGGTAGCATAACAAGGTTTGTTTATTCTCCGAGTTATGCATTATTTAAAAATACTCTACCCCTAGCTAAACTTTTTTAACGGTGTTTCCCCGGATCCGGGTTCAACTCCCGGCATCTCCACAATTATCCTATAGTACTTGACTTTGGTCTTCATTTTTGCTATAATCAAGTACTTAAAATCTTCTTAGATTATTGCTATCTAAACTGGTTTTGAGACATTTTTCGCGTACTTTTACAATCTGTAGAAATGTTGTCCAGGGAAGCGCTTTTTCTATCAAAATGGTAGGTAAAGCGCTTCCAAGCTTGGACAGCACAAAAAATCTTATCAAAATCACAAGGTATAAGGAGAAAAAATGTTTTCCAAACTCACCGTTATGCTGATAATTGGCATTTTTAGCTTCACTTTTTTGTCAGACTCAGCCAGAGCTGATAATAGTGGAGTATTGGATTCCCATGGACTAGTTTTCTATCTGGACACGCCTACACAGGTAGTCTACGGTCATCGGCCATTAACTGTTAAAGTTGTAGTCAAAAATCTATCTGCGATAGATCAGAGTTTCGACTCTTCTGTCAGGATAGCTGGACCCGCCTGGGGAGGTGCCTATGGCCCTGTAGAATTAACTGGCGGAAGGATTTACAATACAGTTGCGATTAACAACTCTATTACCACCTATTGGAGGGGAACAATCCCCGCAATGAGTGGCTTTCAGCTGATTATTCCCGTGGATTCTGGCCTGTATACAGCTCAGTATGTTCTTGCACGCGGAGCAGTCACACCTACTGTGGGCTTGTCTCTAAATGCTCTGAGCATGATCAACGTTACTCAAGGAGAAGGTTCTGCATATGGGGAGTTTCTACTTGGGACTGGTGAATCTCCTGAGTTTCATCAGGGTGATTTCAAATGGGTGCGGTGGAATTTCTTTTCCCCTATCTTGACTCAGTTCTACTTTAACCCGAGCACAAAGCTTTGGGGATCAAGCTGCGGGATCGAAGGTTTGCCACAGTCATATATGAGCCAGAGTTTAAGAACATATGACTGGGTTACTTCGAACATTCACATTCCAGACAATGCTCCTTTAGGGGAATGCCAGATCTGGAGTCAGGTCAACATGACCAACTACCAAGGTCAGCAGGATCCATTGTTGGTACTGAAACGATTCACTGTCCTACCCCATAGGTAGGATATTCTACAGAAATGTTCATCTAGGAGATTCCTAGGCTACGGCGCTATGCCGGAAACCAAAAGAATCTCCTACTTACCTTTGTGAATAACTCGCTTATTCTTAGAGGTATTTAATTGGTATAATATCTGTATTCATGCTTGAACATATACTTTTAGCGTTTTTGATCGGAATTAATGCAGTAACGGTCGCTCCACCAAGGAAAAGTCCTGTGGTTCATGTACGGCCCTCAGTTTCTTCACCTTCTCCCACTATCCTTCCTACGTCCACACTTACACCATCTCCCACACCAATAAATAGCCCTACTCCAACTCAACTTCCAACTATAACACCCACTCAAACTCTTCCAGTCAGTAGCTATGAATCAGATTTTGATCAATATAGCAGTAAATATGAAATTGATAAAAATCTTCTTAAAAAAATAGCCAAGTGCGAATCAGGTATAAATCCTGGTAGTAGAAACGGAGACTATGGAGGTATGTTTCAGTTTGCAACTCAAACATGGATAACAACGCGACAGCAGATGGGATTAGACACAAGTCCGGATAAGCGCTTTTCTGGAAAAGACGCCATAGAAGCTGCTGCTTTTAAAATCCACAAAGATGGTTCATCTGCTTGGAGCGGATGCCTGTAATATTCTGAATTTTACTTACTTTTTTGCTATCTTCCAGGTATAGTATAAGAAAGCAATTAAGGACAGCAGTGAAATAATATCAGAAACCCACATTAGAATAGTTTTCTCCAGAACAACTCGAACAGTATGTTTCCCTGGCGATATTGTAGTTTTAAAAATGCCATACTTTGAAAAAGCATGATTAATTTTACCAGCCTTCCCATCAATGTATATATGCCAACCTGGGAAGTAATATTTATTAACAATGAGTTCTGTTGATGTAGGAGTCGTAACAACTGAGTTAATATCTATAAAATCATTTTTAATAATCGTGGTATGTGCAGGTAAAGAAGTTTCAAGATCATTTTTAGGTGTCATGAGTGGACAACTCTTCACATCAACAGGTAAATATTCATCTATCCAGGTCGTAGTGGCGCACATACCTTCTGGTTTATATTCATAAAAATATGAGTATTCCTTTGGAAAGAAGAAGGTAAGAAAACTCAGAGAAATAGCCAAAATGATGACAGAATAAAAGACCTGTAGATATATATTTTTAATTTGCTTCAACCACAGGCCAACAAAAAAAAGGGATCATAAAACAAACTATAGTTAGTACCCTAATAGGAAATTGGAATAGACCAGTGATTGGTAATGTTATTTTCCACAGGATATACGAGTATGATGTAAGAAGGAAGTATAAAAAAATAGGTGTGGTTCCCCAAAAAATCAGCTGTCTTTTTTCGGTTAATGAAGGGCTTATTCTTCTTAGAAAAAGATATAATAACCCAAAGATAGGAATAAGGGGAATAAATGTAGGATAGTTTGGTTGCAGCCCAGGGATAGTTGTACCATTAAAGAATGATGATATAGGAGCTAGGTGGTCGAGTATTTCGCCACTATTAAAATGAACTGCAGTGAGGCGTACTGCTTTAATATAGTAAAGACAAGGAAGCCAGTAAAATGTGGACAGTGCAAACCCTAAGAGTATGGATAACCAAAACTGTCTATTCTTAAATAAAAATAAAACTCCATAAGAAATGAGAAGTGCTAAAGCTAAAAATGATGTAAGCTGATGGGATATAATCACGAGCATTATCGACAATGCTAGAACTACTGTCCCTACTTTTTTATTCTTTTCCAGCAGAAAAACACCTAAGAACATTCCAGGGATAAAGTTAAGAGCCCAGGCTTCTGCTACGCCTCCGCGAAAGTATATCTCAAAACCTCGGGACGGAAATAAAGTAAAGAAGCAGGAAGCAATTACAGATGGCCATAATGGAAGCTTTTGTCTAACTGCCAGATAAAAGAATACGGAGCCAAATATAAATGGGAGGAAATAGATGATCTTTGTAGAAACTATGCGACTAAATCCTAAGAGCATAAAAAGTGCACCAACAAAGTAGCTTAATGCTCCATAGTACACGAACATTGGATAACCATAATTATGTGAAAGCTCAGCTAACCATCTAACTGGAAAATTATTTATCCAATTTGTTCTATGGAGTTCTTTAAGAACATACATTATACGAACCGTTGTAACGTCATCAATTGTTCTAAAAAAACCTTTATGCAGCAATCCAAGGACGGAAAGTAATATAAAGATTCCAACAATAATAAAAGGGAGTAGTTCCAGGCGATAATCATTAATATATTTTTTATAGAGTCCTTTTATTTTCATAGTTTTTCTTTATGCTTTAGACTTTTATAGATTGCTGATGCAAGTAGCAAATAAGAAAATGGTAGGATCGGCATAAAGTAGCGTGAGAAGGATGCTTGGACACCTAAATATGAAAGATAACCTAACGGGATAAAAGCGATTATAAGCCTTTCAGTAATGATTTTTTTCCTCAAGAAATCATAAATGCTCCATAGAGACAGTGCAAAAGTTACCGGCCATAGGGGAGTCCATGGTTTCGTTGAGACAATAGTTTGGTCTCCCCACCAGGTTTTCACATAACTCGTAACATACATAATGAGAGCTGCTCCTGGATAGGCAGAGGTATTATGTTGCAAGCGGTACTTAATGGTTTTTAGAAAATGCCAAAAAATATTGAAGTGACCTTTTTTAAGGATAAACGTTTGTGTATACAAGAGCGTATATACCAGAAAAGCTATTCCTAGATGAGCCATGAAGTAACGATAATTGAAC
>JBBRMU010000003.1:0-88844 GCA_038230655.1 Patescibacteria group bacterium
GCTGTCAAATCGTCACAGAAATAAGAAACTATAAGCCTAAATTTAGTATGAGAAATTTTAGCTCGTTTTGGTCTAGCTCTTTTGATTGTCATTACAATCCAGACTAACAGTTTTATCAACCGTTATCTAGACTAGACCCAATATTATTATTTATAAGAAAAGTTGTGTATCTTCTCATACTAAATTACGATAGGTATAGCCTTTCTCTTTTAATTTTTAATAAGCTCAGTCCGCAATATTAGTTTAGAATAGTATATAATTACAGATATGCTCTACTCAAAACTATTTGGCAAGACAAATAAACAAGCAAAAGAATATGACTCAATAAACGCTACCCTTTTACAAAAAGCGGGATTTATTGATCAAGTAATGGCAGGTGTTTATACCTACTTACCATTAGGTAATCGGGTTCTTTCAAAAATAGAAAATCTTATCCGTCGTGAAATGGACAAAATTGCTAGCGAGATTTTAATGCCGGCGATTGTCCCAAAACAACTCTGGGAAAAGAGTGGTCGACTTGAGACAGTAGATGTTCTCATGAAGACAGCGCCCGCAAATGCAGTCTCAAAGACAAAGAATGATACTGAATATATCCTTAGCTGCACTCATGAAGAAGTTGTGACCGCCCTGGCGGAAAAGTTTAACTTAAGCTACAAAGACTTTCCCTTTGCTGTTTATCAGATTCAATCTAAGTTCAGAAACGAACCAAGAGCAAAATCTGGACTTTTAAGAGGAAGAGAGTTTAGAATGAAGGATTTATATAGCTTTCATACATCAGAAGAAGATCTTAAAAAATACTACGAGGTTGTTAAGGAAAGTTACTGGGAAGTTTTCAGAAAAATAGGGATAGCTGATGAGACTTATGTTGTTCTTGCTTCCGGTGGTGATTTTACTGACGACTACTCACACGAGTTTCAGACCACATGTGAAACAGGAGAAGATACACTCTTTCATATACCATCTAAATCACTCACTTTTAATAAAGAAGTAGCCCCTTCCAGAGCCCCAATACTAAGTTTGACCGAAGAGATTTTTCCTATGAGTGAGGTTGAAGGAAAAGGCATTAAGGGAGTTGAAGCACTTGCAAAGTACCTAAAAATTCCTGTAGAAAAAACAACTAAAACACTTATTTATCAAACAGATAAAGGCGAAGTTATAGCCGCTGCAGTCCGTGGAGGATATGAAGTTAATGAAGAAAAGCTCAAAAAAGCTGCAGGATGTAAAAAACTCCAGCTTGCATCTTCGGAGATTGTAAAAAAGACTACTGGCGCAGAAGTAGGTTATGCAGGACTACTAAATCTTCCTGACGAAGTAAAAGTTGTTATGGATGAATCGTTAAATGATCGTAAGAACTTCGAGATGGGTGCTAATAAAACCGACTTTCACTCTGTTAACGTTAACTTTGGCCGTGATTTACCTGAACCAGAAAAATATTATGATATAAAGACTGCTAAAGACGGCGATCTCTATCCGGAAACAGGAGAAAAGTATCAAGTCTTTAAAGCTTCTGAAGTTGGAAATATTTTTCCTTTAAATACTAAATACAGTGAGGCTTTTAACTACTATTTCACCGATGAAAAAGGAGAAAAGAAACTCGTCTATATGGGCTGTTATGGAATTGGCTCTAGCCGGATTATGGGAGTAATTGCCGAAAAGTATAATGATGATAGGGGGTTGATCTGGCCTGAATCTGTTGCACCTTTTAAAGTTCATCTTATCGGGCTCGATCTAAAAGAAGAGTCTATTAAAAAACATGCTTTTTCTTTTTATGATTTGCTTCAGAAAAAAGACATTGAAGTTTTGTTTGATGACCGTGAAGATGTCTCGGCCGGCGCAAAATTTGGCGATGCTGACCTAATTGGAATTCCCTTTCGGTTAGTAATCTCAAAACGAACCGGCGATAAAATTGAGTTTAAAAAAAGGACAGAAAAAGAAACTCAGCTATTGAATTCAGAAGAGATTATTAAAAGATTTACATAAAAATGAAAACACTAGTTACTCACATTTCACCAGATATGGATGCTTCCACAAGCTGCTGGCTAATTCTTAAATATCTACCTGAATGGCAAGACGCCACCCTAGCATTTGTACCTACAGGAAGTACTTTAAATGGGATGCCTCCGGATCAGGATCCAGACATCATCCATGTTGATACCGGACTTGGAAGATTCGACCACCATCAATTTAAAGAAAAACTTTCAGCTTCATTAGTCATTTTTAAGTATTTAAAAGAAAATAAACACATTAAGATATATGATCTAGAAGCTTTAGAAAGGCTAGTTAGCCTGGTAAATGTTATTGATAACTTTGGAGAAGTCCATTTTCCTGATCCAACCTCCGATGTCTACGACTTTACCATCTACCAGCTTATAGAAGGCTTAAAACCTACATTGCCGGGAAATGAGGACATGGTGAAGTTTGTCTCAACCGCACTTGAAGGTATTCTACAGGTACTGAAGAATAAAATCAGGGCAGAAAAAGAGATTCCAGAAGGAATAGTTATCCAAACTACATGGGGAAAGGCATTAGTAATTGAGTCTAAAAATGAAGAATTGGTTAAATTAGGTCAAAAAATGGGGTTTGTCCTTGTGGCTCGTAAAGACCCAGTTAGAGGATTTATCAGGATCAAATGTCTACCCGAGGATAAGTATGATCTCACTCTACTGTATGAAGAAATCAAAAAAATTGAAAAATCTGGTAACTGGTTTCTACACGCCTCTAAACACATGCTTCTCAACGGTTCCTCAAAGAACCCCGATTTTTTTAAGCCATCTAGCCTTTCACTGCAAGATTTAATTGCATTAATCAGTAAAATATAATAAAATTGAGTACGACCAGAATAAGAGATATCTATAGGACATTCACGATTAATCATTTAGGAATCCCGCATATAACAAGAATATTTTGTTATTGGTTTAAGGGTTCCACACTAGAGAGGGGGCAGTAATCTATGGTTGTTATAACCAAAAAAAAAGGAGATACAAAAGACTCAATTCTAAGAAAATTCACAAAAACTTTTATTGAAGAAGATATGGTAAATGAACTACGCGATAAACAGTACTACAAAAAGCCATCTAGAGTTAAAAAGGAGAAAGAAAAAGAGCGCTTGAGGAATAAATATCGCAGATAACTCTTATGATAAATATAGTATCCTCAACACGGTATCGAATCCATAAAACGAGTCTGGAAATCTATACGGAGTCATTACTTAAAACCTACGAAGTTTCTGATAAAGCAGTACTTAATATTGCTTTCGTGGGAAAAAGGAAGATGAGGGAGATTTCTAACACTTATAAACATGAGGATGTAGCACTTCCGGTTCTGGCATTTCCTTATAAAAGTGAAAGAGTAGATAACGAAGAGCTTCTAGGTGAAATTGTGCTTTGTTATCCACAAGTCGTCTTATTAGCTGCCCAAAGAGGTAAAAAACTAGACATCATGATCAATCAGTTGGTCGACCACGGGTTAAAGAATCTATTAAAATAAAGATACATGTTTTATCAAAAATACCGGCCTAAAACTATTGGAGATCTGGACAACACATATGTAAAGGAAAACTTAACAAATGTTCTTAAATCCCCAAGTCTTCCCCACGCCTTTTTATTCACTGGACAAAAGGGCACCGGGAAGACTTCTTCTGCAAGAATTGTGGCAAAAGCTGTGAACTGTCTGGAAAATGCTTTTGCCAGGAAAGGCGCCTCAGTTGAACCCTGTAACAAATGCTCAAACTGCAAAAGTATTGAAAGCTCGTCTTCTCCCGATGTAATTGAGATGGATGCAGCTTCAAACCGAGGTATAGATGAGATACGTTCTCTTATCAGAGACACTTCATTCTCTCCTATTATTTCCCAATACCGGGTTTTCATCATCGATGAGGCTCATATGATCACAAATGACGCCTTTAATGCACTTTTAAAAACGTTAGAAGAACCGCCGAGCTCGGTCATATTTATCTTGGCCACAACAAATGAAGAAAAAATTCCTAAAACCATTATCTCGCGCTGTACTCGTATCTCATTTGGCAAAGCCAAAACCGCAGATATTATTCAAAGACTTAATAAGATAGTGGTACAAGAAAATAAACAGATAGATCCTAAAGTTCTTGAGTTTATCGCTTCTCACTCTGAGTCTTCCTTTAGAGACGCAAATAAAATCTTGGAAGAGTTAATCACGCAAAAAAAAACATCATTTGAAGATGCACAAAAATATATTGGCCTTTTCTCAAATGTGAACTTTTTAGAGTTAGTAGCAACAAAATCTTTAAAAGAAACATTAGGCTGGATAAATACCTTTTCAGAGAATGGCGGAAGTATCAAGAATCTTCTCGAACAGTCACTTGAACAGCTCAGGCAGGCGCTGTTGATTAAAAATGGCGTTGAGATAAGCGAAACAACGGACTTAGATTTTTCTCTGGGAGAAATCACACAGCTCATGAAAGGTATGAACGATGCCTATGGTATGCTTAAAATTAGCCCGATAGAATCAATTCCGCTTGAGATAGCTATGGTTGAGTTCTATAATGGGAGAAAAGGAAAACAATAATTAATAATTTCTAACAATATATGGCAAATCCATTTGGCGCACTTGGAGACTTACAAAAATTACAACAACAGGCACAACTCATGCAAAAAGCCCTCCAACAGGAACAGGTCTCGGTTGATAAAAACGGAGTTCAGGTAATCGTACGAGGAGATCAGCAGGTTCTGGAAGTGTCAATTGACGGAATTATTGAAAACCGCGTCGCTGACGCTATCAACGAAGCTGTTAAAAAAACCCAGGAGTTAGCAGCAAAAAAATTAATCGAAATTTCCCAAACTCAGGGATAATATGAAACTATTTTCCGGTACAGCTCATCTGAAGCTTGCTCAGGAGGTTGCTCAATTACTACATGTCTCGCTTGGAAAGGCAGAGATCGTTAGATTTGATGACTCAGAAGTAAAAGTCACTATTCAAGAAGATGTTAAAAACCAACTGTGCGTTGTCATACAACCAACCTGCAATCCTACAGATCAAAATTTGATGGAATTGCTTCTGATTTGTGACGCACTTAAAAGAAGTGAGGCTCAAAAAATCGTAGCAGTAATTCCTTTATTTGGATACGCCCGCCAAAATGCACAGCATCGCCCTGGTGAGTGTGTTTCTCTCCATGTAGTTGTTACCTTTCTTGAAGCGGTGGGATTTAATGAAGTCTATACCTTTGATCTTCATGAAGAAGCATCATCGGGAATTTTTTCAGTTCCTTTCCAAAATCTTACCGTATTCTCCGAAGCTGCACCTGTAGTAAAAAAATACTTAGGTGATACGATCCAGAATGAAAGTATTGTTATTGTTACTCCAGATCAGGAAGGAATTGAAAGAGCTAGAAACTTTGGTGAGAGTTTTTTTGGTGACGACTCATTCTCAACGGCAACGGTTAATAAAAAAAGAGATGTCGATAAAATTCATCAAAGTGAAGCGTTGGCTTTATACGGCGATGTGACCGATAAAACATGTATTATTGTTGATGATATATGTACTTCAGGAGGCACATTGATTCATGCGGCAGAGTTATGTCTTAAAAATGGCGCGAAGCGAGTTCTTTCAGTCATAACTCATCACGATTTTGGATCAGGTGTCGCTCAAATTATTCAAAACTCAGTATTGGAAGCCTTTTTTACATCAAATACCATCCCTTTGAAACAAGCTGATACATTTGAAAAACTCCATGAGATCTCAATAGCTCCAGTAATTGCCCTCTTCTTAACGAAAATAAATTCGTAAGAAAAGAAGCCGGGGCGGTAATGAAAGTTTCACATATCAACAGGCGATGTGAGTCGCGTTACGCAGAAAACTGCGCAGTCAATATGGGTACTCCCACTACCACCTAATCCGGACTTCGTTAGCACATCTTCAAATGAATCGAGTTTTCGTGGCTACTTTTCAGGAAAAGTAACTTCTCCCGTATTGGATAAAAATCCAACTGTTTCTTTGGCGTCTCTGTCAAAGATAAAAAAGCCACTTTTCCTTCCATAATGGAATGTCCCGAATAGAGGAAAACAAGGGGATTTATATCCCTCAGTGCGGCCGGGAATAATGCCAAGGTTTCTTTCTTTGTAACAAGGAAGCTTTTCCTTGAAGTACTCCAGTGCCTCCGATTCAGCGTGTAAGAAATTTTTTACAGTCACCTCGTTAGACATTTTTCATCTCCTTTTGGATTAAGATGTGCTTCTTTAATTTTACAGTACTAACGTACTTAATCAATACGCATTGGATATGTATGTAAAGAGGAAATGTAGGTATAAAATAAAAAGAATAAGAAGGGAAGTGACAAAAGTCAAGGTACGCACAAAAGAGTGCATAGCTGGCGAATAAACGCCCTTCCCTTCGTAGGGTTGGAATGGAGCAGCAGTGAGCCGAAGATTATAGGCCGAAGCCTAGTCCAAGCTCGAAGCCGGAGCCATTCGTACACGTAAATGTAGGTATTTTAGCTGATGTGTTAAGGCCAATTCATAGGTTTTAACCTCCTAAATTAGACTTCCGGCAGCCGGCGGCCAAGGTTTAGAATATAAATTTAAATATAATCTTTGAACCGAGGCTAAACGCATTCAAGTAAACCACCTCCTTATGAACGTGCTAGTTGCATTATACTATAGGTTTAACTAATTGTCAAATATAATGATAATACATGATCAATGAGAAGAAACACTCTGGGGCAGCACAAATCTCATGCGGGGACTGCACAAAACGTGTACTGAGAGCCTCTTGCATTGACAGGCAAATGATACTATAGCTTCAGAGAAAAATCAAATACTATACTACATAACCAACGAAGGAAGTAAATGAGCACAAATAACTTTTAGTTCAGTCATCGGTTACAGATTAACTATAAGTATAAGTAGTATCAATATTTATTTCTCCCTTCCATTGCTTTACGGAGAGTCATATAGTCTGCATACTCAAGATTTGCTCCCATTGGAAGACCATAGGCTAGGCGAGTAACTTTAAAATCAGTTCCTAAGCTTTTCTGAAGTTCATGAACTTTATTTTTGACATACATTGCTGTGGCTTCTCCTTCCATATCGGGATTAGTTGCTAAAATGATCTCTTCCAAACTTTCTTTTTTCTTCTCAATTCTTTCAAGAAGTTTATTTATATAAATATCCTCGGGTGAAATATGATTCAGGGGATCGATTCTCCCGTGCAAAACGTGATAGACACCATCATACATATTGCCGGTTTCAAACGAAAGGAGATCAAGGACATTCTCTACAACTGTAATGAGGTCATGGTCGCGTTTTGTGTCTTGACAGATGACACATAACTCATCTTCAGTTAAGTTGAGGCAGTTCTTACAGAGTTTAGTTTTTTCTTTAAGCTCATTTACCGAGTGAGCAAACTCTTTAAGATCTTGATCAGGGAGTCTTAGGAGATAAAAGGCGAGCCTGTGGGCTGTTTTTTCGCCAATTCCCGGCAGTCGTTCAAGGAAAAGAGAGACTTGTCGTAGGCTAGGGGGTAATGTATTCATAACTGATATTTATAACGAGATTAAATCTGAATGATATCAACCAAAATAAGTGGTTCTCGACCTCGTTCCTTATGAAAGTATGTCTCGAGTTCGGTTGCCACATCTTTTTTCAAGGAATTAAAATCAATCATCCGTTCAGTCCTTGGTTTCAAGACGTTCTCGATATGCTTAGTAGCCCCTTCAAATAGTCGGTTTTCCCCTTTTTCAAATACAAATCCTCTCGAAAGCAGCTTTGGCCTACTAACCAGATTACCATTTTTATCAACAATTAAAATTACCACGACCATTCCCTCTGCAGAAAGTGTTTTTCTGTCACGGAGGACCATACTTCCAACATCTCCAACGCCGTAGGCATCAACGTAGATATTCTTAGTATCGATGCTTTCACCTTGGACTACTGCCTTGCTGGTAAAAACTACGCTTTGACCTTCATCTAATTTAAAAACAGTTTTTTTATCAAATCCCATGTCAGCTATCATCTTTTCATACTCATTTTGATGTCTTATAGTGCCACCGATAGGGATAAAGTATTTTGGATTAGTAAAACGTGCCAGCATCTTAAGATCTTCTTGATTACCATGACCTGATGCGTGTAATTGGTCCTGTATATCTGAGTAAATTACCTCTGCGCCAAGCTGAGATAACTCCTCGATAACCGAGTAAACCTCATTCTCATTTCCGGGGATTGGGTCTGATGAAAATATTACTTTATCTCCCGAGACTGCCTTTATATTCTTATTTTTATTCATGGCAATTTTAGATAGGGCAGAGCCATACTGTCCTTGAGAACCTGCAAGAATAATACAGACTTTATTACCGGGAATGTTCATAACTTCCTCTTCTTTTCCCATTAGCGAGTAAGGTATTGGTAAATAGCCAATTTCATTTGCAGCCTTAGTATTATCTCTCATTGATCTCCCAAGAAATACGATTTTCCGGTTAAACTTTATCGCTGCTTCGACACACTGTCTGATTCTTGAGATATTCGAAGAGAAGGTTGTCATGAAAAATTTGCCTTTCGTTTTTCTCATCTCCTCTTCAAATGTTAAACCGACAATTTTTTCAGAAAGAGTAAGACCTGGTCTATCTGAGCCTAAGGCATCTGATAGAAGACAAAGAACTCCATCATGTCCTGCTTTTGCAATTTTATAAAAGTCAGGACCTGCTCCGTAGGGAGGAGTTAAGTCGAGTTTGAAATCAGGACCGTGGTAGATTGTGCCAAGTGGAGTCTGAATTAAAACATGCATTGTATCTGGAATTGAGTGAGTCATTGTCAGGAAAGTCAACTTAAACTCTCCAAATTCATACTCTTTATCAAAATCTACCTCTGAAATGGTGATTGGTTTGTTGAACTCTTTAAACTTGTTTTTAACAAACATGAGGGTAAGTTTGCTTGTGAGAACGGGGGGCTCTCCGAGGTCTTTATAGTGAAAGGGGAGAGCTGAAATATGATCTTCGTGACCATGTGTAAGGATAACTGCACGAATTTTATCTGTTTTATCTTTTAAGTACGAAATGTCAGGGATCACGAAGTCTACACCGAGCTCTTTTTCTTGAGGAAAGCCGATTCCGCAGTCAACAATGAGAATATCCTGCAGCTGATCTTTTTTATAAAGTTCGTAAACATACATGTTCTTTGTAACTCCGACAACGCCCCCCAAGGCAATGAATCGTAGTTTATAGTCTTCTTTGTGCATACATACATTATACATCTGATGAATTTAAATAACAATCCAGTATGCTATACTGGTTAGACTATTATGAAAATTACTGAAGAACAGATTAGAACTGCTTTAACTGATGTCCTTGACCCTGAACTCAATATCTCAATCGTGGACTTAGGACTCGTTTATAAAATTGAAGCAACTGAAAAAAATCAAGTCAAAATTACAATGACATTAACCACAATAGGCTGCCCATTATTTGCAACAATTGAACAAGAAGTTAAATCAAAACTGAAAGAAATTGGTATACATGAACAAGACGTTGAACTTGATCTTACATTTGATCCTCCCTGGTCAATCGAGCAGATGTCTGAAAGCGCAAAAGCGATGTTAGGAATATAATATAATTATGGATGATTTAGCATTAAATATAGTCATATTACCCGATAAAAGAGTGCAGAACACTGCAGTTTCACTCAGTGAACTAATCTCAACTAAAATTGAAACCGAGTTTACTCTTAACTCAACCAATTTTCTTCCGCATATAACAGTATTTCAAGGGAGGTTTCTTAAAACCGGACTAAAATCCTTAAAAAAAATGCTAAAAGATGCTGTATCCAGACATAAAACTTTTTCAATCAATTTAGATGCTATAGAAGTTGTATATGAAACTTTCATTTCATGGCACTGTATAAAATGTCCTCAGTTACAGTCTATTCATGAGGATATAATTGAACCAGCAAACCAGCACCGAAGTACGAATGATCATCCCACTATTAATCTGAAATTAACTCTAGAAGATCAATCTGATCTTAAAAAATATGGCATGATTCGTGTAAACAACAGATATACACCACATATAACATTGTCAAAACTTATCGATCCTAAAGATAAAGAAATATTGACCAAAATTATTGAGTTCAAAAAAATAACATTTACTGCGGAAAAAATGGCTTTATGTCGACTTGGCCCCCATGGTACTGTACAGGAAGTACTGGAAACATACTCTTTTGTGTCCAGGTCTGATAACATGTAAGTAGTATGCCTAAAGGAAATTTCTGGAATGATACAGCAGATGAAATTATGGAGTTTGGTGTATCTACTGCAAAAGCGACAGCTACAAATGTTGTTAAGTCTCTGAATCCTGTTCAGTCTATTCTAGAAAATAAAAATACTACGGCACAATCCGGAGACCCTGGTATTGAAAAAATGCAGTCGCAGATGGAAAAATCCAAAAGTACACCTCTTAACTTTGCAAAATTACAGAATACCTATGCTGATCAAGATAAAATAAAAGTTGATGCTATGAGGAATAGACTGTTTCAGTTAGTGAAAGGTGATGAATCAAAAGCCATCGCTGAAAGAAAGAGGGAGGAAGAAGAACGGAAAAATAAAGAATTATATGGAGAGCAGGAGAAGAAGAAGCGAGAGTATGACGCACATCAGCAACAATCCCAGTCTGATGCTCCAAGAGGAAAAGTACATAGAACAATCGGTGCAGCACATAAAAAGGTTGCTGACAACTCGCATCAGGAAGTAAAAGCGAACAAATCGAGTGGATAAGTATTTGATATAATGCTCACTATGAGTCAGAAGAAGTTTGCGTTTATTCAAGATAAGTATAGAAGAAATAGAGGAGGGGAGTCGAGATTTATAAACCTCTACTGTGCATTCTGTCATTGTCACTTAATGTTGTATCAAAAAGATGGACCTAAAGGCGGATGGCTAAAAAGACTCTATTACGATAGAATTATAGCTCCAAAAAAACTATTTGAAAATGTGTCAGTTTTGAAATGTTCAAAATGTAATAAGGTTATCGGTTCAGCAACGATTTATAAAAAAGAAGACAGACCAGCAATTAACCTCATTAGAGGTAATATAATGAGAAGACCTAGCTCAGGTGTATTTCCAGCTAGACAGTAGTTTAGAGTTAATTGCAAATCGTCCAATTCGGGATGTAGTTCATCGGTAGAACGCTCGGTTCGGGACCGAGAGGTAGTGGGTTCAATTCCCGCCATCCCGACAAATAAAACCCACAAGTTGATGTTATTTTATATCTTTCCAGTCTCCACTCTTACTAAATCGAGTTCTTCCGGTTAAGTGCCATGAATGCGGATTTGAAGTTTGTAGTTCTTTCCATAACTTTTTTGCAGACTTAGTATAAAGTTTATTTTTTGCTATTAATTTTCTTTGTTTTGTCCACTCTTTTCCTATAGGATGTCCAACCGCCTCTTGTTCAATTAACTCAATATCTACATCCAAATTATCTGCGTCTTTAACAATCTTGGATTCAATCGATTTGCGTTCTGAGTATTCTTTCCATAGATCGATGAACTCTTCTTCTACAGAGGTATCGTCCAACATATCTTTCATAGCTAGGTCCTCATCTCTTGTTACGTATTGACGTGACAAATAGTCGCAGTCTCCTGTCCTGCTTTCACCAATATCATGTATGAGTGCCATTTTCAATATCTTGCCAGTATCAGTAACTCCCTCTCTTTTTGCGATTATCATTGCAGTCCACGCCACTCTAAAGTGATGCTCAGCTAGATTTTGGAAATCTGCATTCAAAAACCGCTTCCATGACCTCTGAATAAAACGTATACAACCTAACTCGAAAAGTAGTTCTACATCACGTTTTTTTCCATGACAACATTGTACATGATAATTTTCCTTATCAGAGTATTTAAATTGTAAACGAGAAATAATATATTAAAATAGAGTTAGGTATGACAAAATTCTTTTACTTTCTAGGACATGAGCAGTTCCAACCAGAGATCTTGGTTGATCATGCAAAGTTAGCTGAAAAGGTAGGTTTCGATGGGCTCTTTGTTTCTGAACATTTTAATCCCTGGGTCGCAGATAATAGTGCGTCCGGATTTGCACTTTCAACTCTTGGAGCAATTGCGGCCTCCACACACCGAATCGAGTTAATGACAGGTGTAATTACTCCACTTTTCAGATATCACCCTGCAGTAGTTGCTCAAGCAGCTGCGACACTGGACCGACTTTCAAAAGGCAGATTTACCCTTGGAGTTGGCACCGGTGAGTCAATCAACGAGACAGCACTTGGATATGAATTCCCTGACTATAAAACTCGCTCAAAACGCATGCAGGAAGCGCTACAAATTATGGAAAAACTTCTTAAAGGAGAGACACTCACTTTTAAAGGAGAGTTCTACTCAACAGTCAATGCCCATCTCTATAGTCCACCAACTCATAATATGCCTATATTTATGGCTTCTGGAGGCCCCAAATCCTCAACCCTCGCAGCTGAGTTTGCAGATGGTATTATCGTTAGTATAAAAAATCCTGAAGACTCCCTTAATCAAATTATAACTCCTGCAAAACAAAAAGCCGAGGAGTTAAAAAAAGAAAAATTTTCAGTTGTCAGTAGTCGTTGGACAATCTATGCCCAAAATGAGGGTGAGAGTTTTAAAGCTGTTCGTGCTTGGAAAGGACTACGTGCTCCTAGCAGAGAAGGTGCAACAGATCCACGAGAACTACAAAAAGAGGCGGATCAGCTCTCACATGAAGAAGTATTAAGCAAGTATAGTATTGTCAAAACGCCAGAAGATTATATAAATGTATATGCGCCTCTTATTGAAACAATAAACTCAGATATTGTTGTTATCCAAACAACTTCAATAGATCAACCTCATGTAATTAAGATTCTTGGAAAACATGTTTTACCAGAATTAAGAAAGTTAAAATAAAAATAGGCCCTGTTTAAGAGCCTATTAAAGATAGATAAAATTACCTCGAACACATTTTACAGTCTTTCTTATGAGTGACAGCAATATATACTGCTGAAATACCAACTAAAATATAGACTATCTTTTCTAACATCTCACTTGATCCTAACAAAGAGTGGACTAGATTCATATTAAGTAAGCCCATCAAGCCCCAGTTTATACCACCAATAATTAATAGTATAAAAGCAATCATATGAAGCATTTTTGCATTTTTCATATTTATCACCTCCTATTCATACTGTAGTATATAACAATTGTGATTTAATAGTGTCAAGATGTTGAAGATTATATATAATAGGAAAATGGATCTTTATAATACTCTCACCAAAAAAATAGAGCATTTTAAACCACTTAACCCAGATGTCGTTACTCTTTATACTTGTGGTCCAACCGTTTATGACTATACTCACCTCGGCCATATGCGAAAATATATTAATGATGATATCCTAAAGCGTACACTTGAGTACCTAGGACTAAAAGTACAGCACGTCATGAATATTACAGATGTTGGACATCTGGTAAGTGATAAAGATGGGGGTGAAGATAAACTGGAAAAAGGCGCTAAAAAATCCGGAAAAACAGTCTGGGAAGTAGCTAAGTTTTATACTGATTTCTTCACAGAGACAATGGAGGCTGTTAATGTGACCGCTCCTGAAATTCTGTGTAAAGCTACCGATCATATACCAGATATGTTGACACTCATTAAAAAACTTGAAGAAAAAGGGTACACCTACGTTACGAAAGAAGCAGTTTACTTTGATATCAGTAAGTTTCCTTCATATGGGAAGTTGTCAGGCCAAAAACTTGAAGATAAAATACAAGGCGCACGAGACGAAGTTATAGTAGATGCGGATAAAAAAAATCCTGCAGATTTTGCGGTATGGTTCAAACGTGTCGGCAGATTTTCAGACCATACAATGCACTGGGACTCACCATGGGGAGATGGATTTCCGGGATGGCATATTGAGTGTTCGGCTATGAGTATGAAGTACTTGGGCGAGACAATAGATATTCACACGGGTGGAGTGGATCACATCCCCGTTCATCATGAAAATGAGATTGCCCAGAGCGAAGCTGCAACAGGGAAGGAGTTTGTCCGGTACTGGGTACATAGTGAGTTTCTTCAGATCGAAGGGAGAAAGATGAGCAAAGGCCTTGGGAATTTTTTAACTATAAAAGACTTTGAAGATAAAAAAATAGATCCACAATCATTACGCTTACTATTCTTACAAACACATTATCGACAGCAAATGAACTTTACCTGGGATGCTGTGTCAGCGGCTCAAGAAGCCTATAAAAAGCTCCAGGAAACAGTCATCTCTTTGCGACATGAGAACTCAAGGTCTTTGCTATCAGCAGAAAAACTTGAAAAGGTTGACGACTTCAAGGGCAGATTTATGAACGCAATTTCTACTGATCTTCAGATGCCACAAGCGGTCGCCGTCCTATTCGAAACTATAAAATCAAATATTCCTGCTCCGGGTAAATTAGACCTGATACTCGAGTTTGATAAGGTTCTAGGTCTTAGACTTCTAGATTCAGAGCCTTCCAGAGCCCCAGATGCTGTTTTATCTCTGGCTGAATTGAGACAGAAAGCACGTCTAGTTAAAAATTGGAAAAAGTCAGATGAACTCCGTATAGCAATTGAGAAAAAGGGGTACATAGTAGAAGATAGTTCTGGAACATATCGCCTAAAGAAAAAGTAGTATCTTATTCAGCATGATTAATTGTTTTAACCTGGTCAGAAGATAACCTAAAAAGCCCTTCATCAAGGCGTTTTTGGTCTAAGAAGTGGGCAGTAAATCCAACAGTTCTGGAAATTATAAACAATGCATTAAAAAACTCTGCCTCAATGAGTTCTTCAATCTCTTCGAGGCGAAGATTTTCCTCCTCATACAATAGATCAAGCAGGACTGCTGCCAGCGCTCCATCTACATTGAGAATAAGATTACCTTTTTTTGCTACGGTAATTTTTTCTACATTTAAAGCAAATGTTGAAAATTTTTTATCTTTAAGTGACGAGGTAAATGCAAGGATTTCACTTACACGAGGATCAGGAAAATCAGAACGATACTTCCTATGACCAATGCCAAGAATAAATTTCCTCCGTTTAGCAAAGTTCTCTACAAAAATATAAGGTTCAGTAGTATTTCTAACTGCCGAGAACCAGTTTGTGGCTGCCTCATTTACTGCTCCACCAAATCTTGGCCCGATTGTTAATAGCCCCGCAACAACCGAAGAAACCATATCTTTCCCAGCCCGGGCAGTAACCATAGTATTTGTTACACCAGATTGATAAGGACCATTATCTACCATTAATTTCAGGATCAAGTCAACAAACATCTCTAACCTTTTAGACTTTATTTTCCTACCTAATAACATTGAAATGACAATTGCTGCATATGAATTTTTTTGGGTAAAGGCAAGTTGATCTTCCCCAAGTAGTTGGACATCTTGGTTTTTTTCACCAGAAATTCTACTTACGAATAAAGAGCTTCGCCTTGAGTTTATCTTTTCAAATTTTATACGTAAATCATTATTCACTGTTCTATTTTCTGGAGCGATTTTTTTTATAAGATCTACAAAATCATTGTAAGTGTTAGCAACATCAGCACCAGCTTTTTGAAGCACCTTCCTTTTTTCTTGTGCAGACTCGCGACCCTTCTCTGCCATTGCTTTTGCGTGACCAAACTGGGGTGGTTTTTCAAACATCTCAGATATACTACCAGCGATATACACGATAGTTTTTTTAGTAATTTTATTTGTTATAAGTAACTCGGCGACTTCATATTCATCATATCCACCCAGCTCACCATAGTAGACGATATACTTCGTCTCTGGATCATTTTCAGCTGCGATAAATGCTTCTTTTGGAGAGACAATCGGAAAACGATCTCCACCAAATGAGACAGCAAAGGAAATATGTTTTTTATACTGACTCAGGACTGAGATAATTTCATTTGTCATCCCTCCTGATGCTGCAAATACTGCGACATTTCCTGATGTGAATAGGTTTGAGTCTATCAACTGTTTCGCCTGGGTCCCTCCAATTGCTCCTAACTTTAAGTGATTTGGAATAATCATACCTACACTTGCCGGACCAATAATAAATTTATTTAATTTGTGTGCTTTATCCGAAAGCATTACAGCGAATTTTTCTGGCACATTTTCAGCAAAGACTGCTCCACCTAGGAGATTTGGAAAGTGCGGAAATAATGACTCAGTCGATGAAAAAGTTCTTCTTCCTGACGCGTTGCTTATAAAAAAATTAACTTGTTTTTTTATAGAAGTGGGAGCTGACTCATAGTCCCTATATAGAGGCAGTAACATTTCTTGATCACCAAAAAAGTAGCGTTCAAATTTTTTACCTGTTCCAATAATTCCGACAACGCTTGGTTTTTCTTTTCCCGAGAGATAGTCAAAGTCTAGTATTGACTGAATAATGGCTGGGTGAGTGCCGATAACTAGTATTCTCGGGTGGACCTCTCTCAGTTTTTTTATATTTAACATATAACTAGTTTGTAATCTTAATAAAATCAATTCCTCTACGAACAATCTCTGTTAAAACAGTCTCAGGGCCAAAGACTAAGCCATTAATAGAGTTTGTCTTTATAAATGTCCTGACCAAACTGAGACCTTCTTCTTGATGAGGTCCGCCTCTTCTAACAAAAATTGCTATCCCTTGTTTTTTAAGACGAACACGTTGCTCCTCGAGTGCTTTAACTATACCCATACTTGTGATTCTTATGTCTGTAAAGTTTGCAACACCTCCTCCTATTAATAGAGCCTTTTTCTTCGCTTTAGATCTCAGTAGGACAGAGACAATAGCCTTTGTATATATATAAGTTTCTTCTGCATTTGGATTACCGCTGAACTCCCCATAATTTCCGAGATCTCTCCCATGCCCTAAGTTGTACACCTCATCTGCGATAACCAGACTAGCGCCTCCACCGGATAATAACAGAAAAATTGCACCATCCTCATTCAGTAGCTGTAGTGAAAATGCGGCTTGACTCTCATTTGCTAACTTTGAAACAGTTATTTCTTCCTCTCTATTCCTTATCGAATACTTATCTATAAAATCATCTCTTCTCCAAGCTCCCTTTACAAAAAACTCTGCGGTACTGTCAACCTCTACAGCAAGATCTATTATATAATTCTCCTTTCTATTAACTACCAGAGGGTTAATTTCTAAGAAAGAAAAGTAGAGCTCATCAAATGCTTGAAAGACTCCATTTAAAAACTCCATTGACACCTTCAATTCTCGAGCTATTTCCTCTAGTTTAGATTGTTCGTGAGCGACTGCTTGTATAAACAATTTCTTGATCTTATTTTTGTGCTCCTCAATGTTAATTCCACCCATATTAGAGTAGTAAACCTCAACTCCATTACTCGTTCTCTCCAGTGATAAAAAATTTTCCTGTTCGAGACTGTGAGGAATATACTCTTCGACAAAAAAGTTGCTGAAATTCTTACTATTATCTTGGATAAACTTCTTGACTGCTTTTTTTTGAACATTTACCATTACTAGCCCTTTTTTCATTCTTCCTTTAATACCTTGATCAACTTTTACAACATAAAAATCTGTCCCAGATAGTTGATTAATATCATTTTCTACTGTCTCTGTACTCACAGAAAAAAAATTGGTTGTGCTATTTAGATGAGGTTTAAGAAGTTTCTTTGCAGTAAACTCAGTAATTCTTTTACGCGCCATGGTAGTATTATACTAACTAAAAAAGAGAAGCACCACCTAAAAAGCCTTACTCAACGAGCTTAGTGTACACGACAAGCCTGTGAGAGTAGTTATGCTCTGCTCGGCTGTACCAACCTGTACAAGTAATTAAGTTGAGGTGCTTTTCCTTACTTGCACCAAATACAGCTTCAAGGGGGACTTCATTATACTTATAAGTTTGAGCGTTGATAACGGTAAAGTGATACTCCCCGCCTAAGTTATCATGCACTATAACCTCGTCTCCAACCTGAACTTGGGATAAAAGATAAAAATGTCCTTTAGTGCCATAAATGGTGTCTAAATGTCCAGCTATCACAGCATTGCCTATTTCACCAGGTTTAGCAGCTCCTTGAGCACTATACCATGCTGTCTTGTCCCAATCATCTGGCATACTCATCTTGCCCTGGAAATCGACTCCTACGGGTACAATTGGGGCGTCGACCTGAATTTTAGGAATCTGGATGGTTTCAGGCACACCAATAGGAATAGCCGTCGGTGTTGGACTCGGCATGATCGTAGGTGTCACAGCCGGATGTTCAGAGGAAATATCGGCTGATGCACTCTCAATTTTGACGAATGCAAACATGCCCGCCAGTAATAGAACTAGGAAAATATTAAGTTTACTCATATAAATACTATAGGTATGTATTATACCACATTTTAGCGGGAATTTGGAGCTTCAGGAAAGGGTATTAACCGAGTATTAAACGGCAGTCTGCTGCAAAAAGACCTTTGTCTGTAGAAAAGAGGGGATTAATATCGATTGCCTGAATATCTGAAAAATGATGCATAAGAAAACCGAGTGTCATGCCAATTTCATAGAGTTGTTGTGGTTTAATGGCTGGTGCGCCTCTAAACCCTTTTATTATATTTATTACCTTAGTGGTCTCAAGTTTTTTCGTGAACTCTTTAAGCGTAAAAGGATAGACAAACTGAGTTACTTCCTTTAGTAGTTCTACGTAAATACCTCCTAAACCATAGACTAAAATGGGCCCAAAAACGTTATCTCGCTTTACCCCAATGAATAGCTCATTTCCTTTAACATTTTTCTGAATATAGCACCCTTCTGAATTTGCAATTTTTGACAGATCGTTGAAGGCTTTTTTCAGATCTTGGACAGTCTCTATATTTGTAACTACTCCTTTAACATCTGTTTTGTGAGTGATTTTATCTGAGGCAACTTTAGCAACCACTGGAAAACGGAGTTTTTTTATAACATAGTCCAGTTCCTCTTTGTGATGGACATGATGAATCGGTAGCAAAGGAATACCCGCTAAGTGAAGGATATTCATGCTTTCCTCAAGATTCAAAAACTTCTTAGAGGAAGCAAGCTCCAGTATATCCTTGATCTGTTGTTCATGCGCGAGAGTTATGAGGGTTTCAGGTGAATGAGAAGAGGGTGGCTGCTTTGGACGATACTCATAGCTCTCAACAATTGCATTAATCATACTTGGTAAAGGTTCATAACTATCAAAGCTAACAACATGATGTTCTTCAAATAATCGATGGGCATCCTTAATCGAGTGTTCCCCCATAAATACCGGATATATAGGTTTAATAAAATGATTTTGAGCTTCAATAATAGCTCTAGCCGTCTCCATGATCTGGGTGTTTGCTTGGGGTGTAAGTAAGACTATCACAGCCCCGATATCCTGCTGTTGAATACTACTTAGTATCGCCTGACGGTAGTCAAAGACACTTGCATCTCCAAGAAGGTCGATCGGATTATGAATAGTGATTCTTTTAAAACCTTTGCTGCCAAGAGACTTCTCTAACTCTTTTTTAGTATGTTCAGTTATGGTTACGAGGCTAAGATGATTATGTACAAGTTCATCGGTGAGTAAAACACCAACACCACCTGCATTTGAGAGTACTAAAACTGACCTAAACGTGGGAATTTTTCCAAAGCTATAAACTTTTAATATATCAATAAACTGTTGATAGGAGTTCGCGACCACAGCACCAGCCTGTTTAAAAATTGTCTCGTAAACCTCTGCATCGCCACCAAGTCCCCCCGTGTGAGATAAAGCAGCTTTAGAGCCTTCCTGAGTTCTTCCGGACTTAAGAATAACAACTGGTTTCAACTTAGTTACCTTTGCAAGGGTCTCTCTAAAACGACTCCCATCTTTCACGTCTTCTAAATACATTCCAATCACCTCTGTACTGCTGTCCTGTGATAAAAACTCCAAACAGTCCGACTCATCCACAACTGTCTTGTTACCTAGACTGATGAAGTAAGAAAAACCCAGGTGATTATGATCTATAAAATGATCAATCATCACACTTCCAAGTGCCCCAGATTGAGAAACAACGCTAATATTTCCTTTTGGCGAGCTGTGTTTGAGAAAAGTAGCATTAATATGCCGTGAGGTGTTAATAAAGCCTAGACAGTTCGGTCCTAAAATACATAAATCATATTCTTTAGCCTTTGCAATAAGTAACTCTTCTCGCTTTTTCCCATCGTCACCAGTCTCTCTAAATCCTGCAGCGTAAATTACAACATTCTTTATACCCAACTGTGAGATTTCCTGAAGAGAGTTGAGAGCAATTTCAGACGGAACAGCGTGAATAACAAGATCAATTGGCGCGTCAATATCAACAATCGATTTATATACTGTTTTATTAAGTACTCTGTCCAGGTGTGGATTTATGAAATAAAGCTCTCCCTTATATCCTTGGTCCATGATATTTTTAGCTACAATATGCCCAACCTTTTGTGGTTCGTGAGATACACCTATGATTGCGATTGAGTTAGGATTCAAAAGCGTAGTCAAATCTTGAGACATAAATTCATTATACCCTTTTCCATAACATTACAACGGGTATAAACTCTCCTAACCTGATCTTGAATAACCAAATTTTGTACAATCACTTAAAGAGCAGTATATAAACAAAAAAATCTAAGAAACAAAACATACTTTATCGTACTATTTATTACACAAATAGTACCTTTTCTTCAATAATTATTAAGTTAAGGAATGTAATATAAAAGTATGAAGAAAAAGAAGAGAACTTTGAAAAAAGAAGCAGTCTTACATCACTTATTACCTTTTTCTCTTACATCAGGCCTATCCATTAGTAGTTTTTTTTATAATGAAGAACGGAGGTGAGTTTATAGATGGCAAAAAGAGGGTTAGGTGGGAATATTGATCCACAAAAAAAACGCGCAATTCAGAGTAAGGGTGGAAAAGTTGGAGGTAAACACTAGTGCTATTTCTTACTTGCTGGCAGCCGAAAGGCTGTCTTTTTGGAAGTAATCACTTACACAATTCTTACCTCTAATTAACATTAAAATCTTATAATAATCTAATTAATAATTTATGCCAGATAAAGGATGGTGATAAAATGTTAAGAACTTTTGAAAACGATTTTGACAATGATCTTAATGAAGATCCAATGGTTTTAGAAGGCGATGGATTTGATGATTAACTTCAAGTCTACGGAATTCTTTTATATATTCTGATGGTTGGATGATCAAATACCGACCATGTTTCTTCAGCGTGTTCATCTTTAAAAGAGATTATTTTTTTTCCAAGTAGAGATATGTATGGATCTGAGTTAAACTCTTTAACAAGACCAAATCCTAACTTTCCAGTGAAAAGGCGATCGTAATATTCATTTAAAAGTGGATACTGTTTTTTAAGGTAATCACAGCGGAAACTATTCAGCAATATACTACTTAAGCCTTCTACAATACAGGTGTGATTTGCAAATACTCTTCGTGATGGAACAACAATATAGTCGGCTTTCTTTAAATCCTCAGTAAACTCTAGCTTTAACTGAGGACTTTCATCAAGTTCATAAGAATTAAAGGGAATGACTTCGTATGAGTTAGTGTTCTCTTTAATAGGATAAGGTGGAGGAATGGGCAAATTCACAACATTCGCAGTTTCGCTAAGCAATACCGAATTTGGAGGAATATTTTGGTAGATCCATTCTGAAGCCCTGAAACGCACATCTGGATTTAAATAGACTGAAAGATAGGCAACTCCAGGTAATAGTGAGAGAAAAACAAATCCCGCTACAAGGAGATAAAGGAGATTTTGTACCTTTTTTTTAGGTTTATTTTCTAACCTCAAAAGAAAAGATAGATGCTCATATAAATACAGTAAGAAGAGAACGCTCATTACCTCCATAACAGGGAAAACTGGCGCCATAAATCGCGTCCACTTTGTATACAAAAATACGTTTAAAAGGAAGTACACAATGAATGAGAGACGGAGGATATTAAATTCTTTTTTATAGGGAAGCAAGATTACCCCACCACAAAAAAAACCAAAAACCAAACTTCCAAGAGCATATGGAAAAATTGAGCTCAGCTGAAAGATAACTGGTAAAGTTAGCTGGAACTGACGGGTATAAAACACGAGTACCTTTCCCAATCCTACTGAAGATTCATACTGCATTGAACCAAGAAAACCATTAAAGTCAATAAAGTTGTAAGGAGAGAAGACTACACCTATTAATAAACTAAGCGTCAAAAACTGGAAAACAGTAAAAAAAGTTAAAACTGAAGCTTTGTAATTTGTATACGGTTTATAGTGATAGAAAATTATACTTGCGGGTATGATTAAGTAGCTGAAAGCAGAGACCTTAGTTGCAAGCGCTAACCCACAGACTGTACCGCTCAATACAATGTATCTGGAAAAAGATAACTCATCTCTACTGAACTTTATCGAAAAGTACGTAACTAACGTCAAGAAAAACATTAATAGTGACTCAGTTGTCCCAAAGTGAGCAAACTGAATAAGTGCGGGTGAAAATATAAATACGGCCCCACAGATAAGTAAAATCAATATATCTTTAAACTTATTGCGATAATCATTAACTATTTTTTTACCTTGCGCGTATAGAACTCCATTGTATATATCCTGGACTAGCTTAATCATAATTAAAACCATTAGCACAGATGAAAATGCTGAGATTGTTCGTAGTGATAACACTGCTTCCTCAAAATTTACCGGAGTTTTTAAGCCTGTCACAAAGTGATAAATAGAAATTCCTAGGTAACCAAGATAAAGAGGTAACTGCCCATAAGCAAAAAAATGAGGATTAAAACACTCAAGGTCCAGCTGCGTGCAGCTTAGTTTCATTATCGCATCAGCCATGTTTCTTTCATCAGGATGAAATGGATAGGGTAGACCCCATGAAAGATGATTAAAACGCGTGTAAATTAGCAAACAGACTACTACTAAAAGTAAAATTGAGTAGAGGTGGTTTAGGTTTGCCCTTGATTTTTCGCCCATTTCTTATTATTATATATCAAATTGATAGTTGCTATTGCCAAAGTGCTAACAGCGAATGCTCATTTATGAATAAGTACGAGTTTACCTTTCTACTACCTGATGAAGCAGAAGTAGAGCCAATTAGAGCCCTCCTAGAATCTTTAAAGGGAAAAATATCTGATGAACAAAAATGGGGAAAACGCTCACTTGCATATCCAATTAATAAACTCATGAGTGCCTATTATATTACCTGGATGCTCGAAATAGAACCAAAACAGCTCTCAGAACTCAAAAAAAAGCTTAACTTTAACGAAAAATTGATGAGATATCTTTTATTAAAAATTGAGTAATCGCCATGGCAAGTAGATCTTTGAATAGAGTAATACTAATTGGTAACTTAACAAGAGACCCTGAACTAAAGTACACTCCGGCCGGAACTGCTGTCTGTACATTTGGTTTGGCAACAAATAGATCATGGACTACTGCAGATGGACAGACCAAAGAGGACGTTCAATATCACAGAATAGTTGCCTGGCAGAAGCTAGCAGAACTGTGTGGTAAGTTACTAACTAAAGGTCGAAAAGTCTATCTTGAAGGCAGATTAACTTATAGAAATTTTACTGGTAAAGATGGCCAGCCAAAAACAATCGCTGAGATTGTACTTGATGACTTTATTGTTTTTGGAGACGGTAAAAAGGGTGGAGGAGAAGAAGTAAAATCTGAAGCTCCGGAAGCTGAATTCGCTCATGAGGAGCATGCTGCAGAAGAGACACCAGCACCAGCTCAAACTGATCAGGACGTTAACCCTGACGATATTCCATTCTAACTAAAATATGGCTACAAACATGAATAAATGCTTTTACTGTAAATTTGGCTCACATCCAAGCTACAAAGACGTGGATGCACTAGAAAGATTTTTATCTCCTAGAAAAAAAATCCTCAGTAGAGATAAATCTGGTCTGTGCGCAAAACACCAGAGAATGCTCACTAAACACATGAAATATGCCCGCTATGTTGCTTTAGTGCCTTATGTTTCTTACCAAGGCGCGAGATAACATCCTATAGTTTGAAAAGATCCCTCCTTTGGAATCTCTCTTAAGGAAATATCTATATACTATTCATTAAAAACTATATTTCCGGGTTAAGGACAGTAAAATGCGTCAATCTGTGACACTCCTTCCGATTGCAAACCAGCATGAAAAAGGTATATAATAAACCATGTCAGTTATTCAATTTCAAATACCTTTCGATGGTGAACTACTCATAAAAAAAGAAGATCGAGTGGGATTTCAAACTCCTTTATTTAAACAGCTCACGAAAGTACATGTTTCTGTACCTTTGGCTAAAATTCTTCATACTTCTCCCTCAAAAATATTTCAGAGTCTTAAAAAATTTGTAGGAGATAAAATTGCAAAAGGAGATATTGTAGCTGAAAGCAGCTCCTTTTTGTCAAAAAAAAAGTATATGAGTGAATACGACGGGACTCTCAAAGAAGTTAACCACCAAAATGGCACGATTGTGCTTGAAGTCAACACTGAGGATGAAGGTACAGTAAATGCTTTCTTTATTGGCGAGATTGATGATATAGAAGCAGTACAGCATGCATCTGGAGGTAAAACTGTGAATATTAAACTTAAAACAAAACATTCCAAAGAGTATGAAGTAAAAGAGGCCTCCGAAAGCTTTGGGGGGGAGGTAGTTTACTGCAAGAATCCGATTAAGTCTCATCTGACAGCAGATGAGGTAAGTCACAAAGTTGTGGTTGATGAGAGAATACCATCGTACGAGCAGGTTAAATACGAAGCTCTCGGTGCAAAAGGTTTTATTTCTCTACATACCTTACCCGAAAAATCAGTAGCCCATTTCGCAAAACTCACAGGAGAACCAGACCACCAAAAAATCGAAGAGCATAGACTTCCGTACTGTCTAGTGTTAAAAACGGAGAGTAAAGTATTTTTTTACGAGTAATTTAATTGTTTTGACATTAGAGACAGAACAAAATATAATAAAAGTCTATGAAATCCAATCAGTCAACAAACTTTCTTCTTTATTTGTGTGCAGCTATTTTCATCTTTTGGATAGGTACACAGTTTGGAAAATCTCAGCTTTCCTATAATGGATCTTTAGTACAAGCCTTCAAAAGTGACTCAAGTAATAAAGACTTTGACATAAATCAACTCCTTGAAACAGTGAAAAAAATCGATGAAAAATATGTCGACAAGAAAAAAATCGACAAGAAAAAAATGCTTTACGCCGCAATTAAAGGGATGGTCGGAACATTAAATGATCCTTACACTTACTTTTTAACTCCTGATGAAAATAAACAACTCAAGAATGAACTTGCGGGAAAACTGGAAGGGATCGGTGCTATGTTGGAGATGAAAGATACCAATATTACCATCATCTCTCTTTTAAAAAACTCCCCAGCTGAAGACGCAGGTTTAAAGCCCGGCGATATCATCTCAAAAGTCAATAATACTTCCATGAAAGGTCAAATTTTGACTAAAGTTGTAGCCCAGATCCGTGGACCAAAGGGTACAAAAGTCAATTTGGTCGTAGTTCGTGACGGAAAAGAAATTCCTTATACCATCACCCGCGATCAGATTCAAACAAACTCTCTTGATCTTTCTTATGAAACAGCTGCAAACTGCCAGTCTAACTGTCAAAAAATTGCGCTATTACAGCTACATCAGTTTGGCGACACGAGCAATGATGAGTGGGATACGGCGGTAGAAGAGGTAAAACAAAAATATGAAAATAAGGAGATAAGCGGGGTGGTCTTGGATTTAAGAAATAATCCAGGAGGATATCTCCAAAGTGCAGTCTATCTGACCTCTGATTTTATTGATAAAGATAAAGTTATCGTTACTCAAGAGTCAACAAACTCCTCAATTCCTTATTACTCACTTCCTTCCGGAAGACTTAAAGACATACCTTTGACCGTTATCGTAAATCAGTACTCTGCCTCTGCGGCTGAAATTATGTCTGGTGCTCTGAAAGACTACAAAAGAGCAGTTTTGGTGGGAGTAAAGACTTTTGGAAAAGGTTCAGTTCAAGAAGCTGTAGATTTAAGAGAGAGTGCAGGTTTACATGTAACTGTCGCCAAATGGATTCTCCCTAAAGGAGTTTGGATTAACGGCAAAGGCATAGAGCCAAATGTGAAAGTCGAGAGTGCTTTTAAAGAAAATGACTCTTACTCGAAAGAAAAAGATGCTCAACTACAGAAGGCAATAGATTTAGTTATAAAATAATACGGTCTGCTGAAATTCAGGTTTTTTTCAGCAATAGAGTGATAAAATGTGTCAGTGCTCATATATAAATATTATTTATTCGTTTCTAGTCTATGAAAAAACTCCTACTGGGTTTAGCGATAATAGTAATAATCTTCGCAGCTCTGTCTCAAAATAAATCCTATTCTCTTAAAAATTTAATCAAAAATCAAGCCTCATCACCTCTCTTTGGTCAGGGTGAAAAACAGAAAGTTGTTTATGAAGAATCTGTTATTACACAGGTAGTTCAAGACTCTCTCCCTTCTGTCGTCACAATCGGCATTGTTCAGTCTAATGCAGGTTCATCAGATCAATTTAACACGGACCCATTCTCCCCATTTACACCCTTTAGACAGCCTTCTAAACTGAATGTCGAAAACAATATAGGAAGTGGGTTTATTATCTCTCCTGACGGCTTAGTAATTACTAATAAACATGTTGTCTCAGACACAACATCCACATATAAAGTACTGACTAATGACGGCAAGAAATTCGATGTTCAGAAAATATACCGAGACCCTTTAAATGACCTGGCTATCTTAAAAATAAGTGCTTCAGGCCTGACTCCTCTGAAGCTCGGTGACTCAGCCCATCTAAAATTAGGCCAGTTGACGATTGCTATTGGGACACCACTTGGAGAGTTCAAAAATACTATTACTTCAGGAATTGTATCTGGACTTGGACGAGGAATAACGGCTGGATCTCCCTTTGAAGGGTCAGTAGAAAAGCTTGATAATGTCATCCAGACAGATGCTGCCATTAGCCCTGGAAACTCTGGAGGTCCGTTGCTTAACTCAAGCGGCCAAGTCATCGGCATAAATACCGCTGTCGCATCTGAAGGCCAAAATATCGGGTTTGCTATTCCAGTTAATATAATTAAGGGACTTATCTCAAAGTTTGAAAGTAATGGCATGTCTTTTGAAAGGCCATATATAGGTATTCGGTATCAGATGATTGATAAACAGTCCGCCATACTTCACGAAGTTGCAGAAGGAGCATATGTTCTTGAAGTTATTCAGGGGAGCCCTGCAGAGAAGGCAAAAATACAGCAAGAAGATATCGTGACAGAGATTGATGGTAAAAAAGTTTCAACAAGTGATCAAGAAGCCATTACTAAAGTAATATCTGATAAAAAAGTAGGGGATGCAGTCCTTCTGAAGGTTTGGAGAGTTGGTAATTTCCGAGATGTCACCGTTACTCTTGAAGCTTCACCTTAACTAATAATGCAGATTAAACCAGTATTAGAACAAGATGCGACCGGAATAGTGAAAGAGTCATACCTAGAACTAACTAATGCTTTTCACACTCGCTCGCTACCGATGTTCTTTACTTTTTTGGGGCCATTTCCTGAGTATTTGACCTACATTACAAAGCAACTAACAACAAATGTAAATGATAATAACTTTAAAATTATTGTCGAAGAAGCCCAAATTGAGTTAAAAACTCTTATCAAAGATAGTTTAACCTCTTCAGAAGAAAAAAATGAGTGGCTAAAAAGATATAGCAGTTCTCCTTCATTTTATTATTTTAAGAAAGATCTCAATCATATTTTTTCCACAAATATCAAAATATGTCTCATCTTTATTGCACTGCGAGAAGCTATTAAAGGGTGGGCAGTCGCTGCAAAACAGCTACCTTCAGATACTCCATCAACATCATCGTCTAAAGAACCAGATGAATATACTGTAAATTCATTCATTTATGAAGGAATTCTTCCCTCACCGCCTAATAAAGAAAAATCAGATACCAATTCAAAGGACATTACTAATCAAACAAATGCAATTGCCGTCTCTCAACCTAATGCTATTGAACATAATTTGCTTCCTGTGTACCTACTGATTTGTAGAAGTGACTTTTCTGAGCTGATGAAAGAAGAACGTTTCCTCCTTACCCGTGTAACAATCGAAAAACTTTTTTTATCTTATATTGGAATCCTGCCGCATCTAATTTTTTCGCCAATTAATGTAGTTTTCGATCTAACATCCACGTATAAAAATTTTCCAGATCTCCTCTATCTTCTTTCAGAGCATTTTCCAACCTATGCAGTCCAAAGGATGATGTTTAGCGCATATATCAATCTTAGCTGATTTAGGATAAAGAAAAATCGGGTTAGACTGTTTTATACCTTAGTATTTTATGTGAGACGGTATCTGAAGGAGTCGGAAAGGAGCTGCGGAAAGGTAATAAAGGTGAGTGTTGAGTAAAAACTCAACGACGTTGGAAATGTAAATTTCCTACGCTAAAAAACACCTGCTGTAGAATACAGCATACCTCTCCGCAGCTATCGGCAATAGTTAAGACACTAAGGTCTTATTTATCACCTTCTTTGAAAGGAACCACATGGCCTCCCATGTTTCTTACTAACACGAATAATCGGTTTCTTTTTGTCTTTAGCTGGAGCGATCTCCTGTCCATTCTTCAAACAAACCACCTCCATCACCCGACGACTTTCCCGAATAGCGTGTGATTTATGGGCCATGATGGCCTCCTTGTTTAGATTTGGTTGTTGCCAACCACGATTATTGTATCATATCCAATTTTAAATGATTGTAGATTACAGAATTTTTGCCAATGTTTATTTATAGTTTATTAGTTAGCTCATATATAGTTAATAAAAATACGGTAACTTTTTTCCTTAATATTACTTAAAAGTAGTTTATAATAGGAAGTATGGGCGATCAGATACAAACACTGAAGGGATTTCGCGATTTTGTCGGAAGTCAAGCAAGAAAAAGAAAGTGGTTAATTAAAAAAATCGAGACAGTCTTTGAACGCTTCGGCTATGAACCCCTGGAGACACCCGCACTCGAATATGAATCACTTTTATTAGGCAAATATGGAACAGAAGCGGATAAATTAATCTATGGATTTGAAGATCGAGGCGGGAGAAGAGTTGCCTTACGTTATGATCAAACAATTCCAACTGCTCGAGTGATTTCAGAGTACCAAAACCAGTTAGCTCTCCCGTATAAAAGATACCAAATGCAACAGGTTTGGCGTGCTGATAAGCCCCAAAAAGGTAGGTATAGAGAATTTTTACAATGCGATGCCGACATAATCGGAACAACAGCAATTTCAGCAGAAGCAGAAATCCTTACCTTATACGCGGCTATTTATACTGAAATTGGACTCGACTCTCTTAAAATTAAGGTAAATGATAGGGAAGATCTCATAAAAACTCTTGAAACAACTGGAATCCCTCTGGATAAAATCTTCACCGTAATCCAAACCATCGATAAACTGGATAAAAAATCTAAGGACGAAGTCAGAGATGAGCTTGGTCAAAAAGGAATCGAATCAGAAGTTGCAAAGTCATTACTTTCGACCTTGGAATCTCAAAAAGTTTCTGAGAAACTTCAAAAAATTATTTCCCTAGCAGAGAGCATGGGTGTGAAAAAAGAGATCTTTACTTTTTCCCCTACCTTAGCCCGAGGACTCGACTACTATACTGGAATGATTTTTGAGGGGTTTATTCCTGAGTATAAAGGTGGCTCTGTTGGCGGAGGAGGGAGATATGATAAATTACTCAAACAACTGGTTGAAGTTGAGTTACCCGCTGTTGGTTTCGGCTTAGGATTTGACCGTACATTAGAAGCCGCAGAACAACTGGATAAAGTCCCATCACTTGTTACAACTGCTCTCGTACTTGTTACAGTATTCTCCCCTGAGTTAACTGATAAATCAATTGAGGTGGCAAATTACTTAAGATACAACAAAGTGCCAACAGAAATATATCTGGATAGTGAAAAGAAACTTGATAGGCAACTTAAGTATGCTAACAAAAAAGATATTCCTTTTGTCATTATCATCGGCCCTGAAGAAGTAGGAAAAAATATTGTTAAGCTGAAAGATATGAGAAGCGGGGACCAAAAGAGTATAGAACTATCCGAATGTATATCTTCAATCTTAAGCCGATAACAGCTTAAATCTGAAATAATCAACTATAATATCCTATATGCAAGTAAACCCAAATGTTGTCATTATAGAAGCGATTCCAGGAGTAGGCGGAGATGAGTCTAAACTTTGGTACCAAGAGCTTCTTTTTTCGTATTTAAAGTTTGCTGAACGGAGAGGTTATACATATACCTACCTGGACGACAATATTGTTAAAGTCACAGGAGAAGGAGCTTATAATTTGTTCAAGAATGAGACAGGAGTACATCGAGTACAACGTATTCCGACAACTGAAAGAAAAGGGAGAATTCATACTTCCACCTGTGTTATGGTTGTCTATCCTCAGATTACTCAATCAGATGTAGATATCAGACCAAATGAACTGGACTGGCAGTTCTATAGAGCAGGTGGACATGGTGGACAGAACGTCAATAAGGTTTCAACTGCGGTGAGGTTAACCCATAAACCAACTGGGATTGTTGTTACCGCAAGTAGAGAACGGTATCAGGAAGCTAATAGAAAGATCGCTTTGGAACTTCTTGGAGGAAAACTATTTCAACTTGAGGAGGAAAAAAAGAAAGGTATGATGCACTCGTATGTTCAAGATATTGGATCCGGAGAACGAGCAGATAAAATTAGAACATATAACTTTCCTCAAAACCGACTAACAGATCACAGGATTAATAAAAGCTTCCATAACCTTGAGGAAATTATTGAGCAAGGAAAGTGGGAAAAGGTATTTATTAATTCCTAAACTATCTTTTGGTCTATCGGGTTACAGAAATTTTTTCTCCGTTTTCAGCAAGTGGAGCAATCACCGTTACTCTATTGATGGCATCTCGTGTCATCTTATACCCAGTATCCCATTTATGAGCGCATTTATTAGGAGTAATATCCTCAACATGTAATGATGGGTCGGTAGGTAAGGCAGGGATATAGTTCGGCACTAATTTGCTACATATAGTCGGCATAGTTTTACTGCTGACAGATGTTATTATTCCAGGTCCTAATCTATTTATTTCTGAAGGGAGAATTCCTTTATTCTCAGCAGCATAAGCACCTACTGCATTCAGGATTTGTACGACTGCACTACGCCTCTTAGTATTATCAGCAGACTGAAACTGGCTTCCCGGAATCACTGAGCCCGATGAACTTGCCATCTCTACGGATAATGACTTAAATACATCTTGAATATTTTGTGGATTATCCGGCTTTTTAACAATTACCTCTTTTCCAAAATCAGATAGTTTAAGTAACATGGTTACTGGTGTCTTTTTTGTCAAAGGAGCAGGAAAAGGAGTCATTGAAGAGTAGTCTGATCTCATCGACGGACTCATAGGACTTGCGGGTTTGAAACTGTAGGAAATACTGATTTTTCGCATATAATAGTCATTTACATCAATCCAAGAATCTACGGTAAAATCCGTAATTATATCTGAGATTTTAAAGGGACTATTTGAGATATTTTTATACTGAGGATAGTATTTCTCTGATAGATTCGTAAAAAGACTATCCAAAATTTCATCAGTCGGAGAGAAATGTACCTTATATGTTCGAAACTCATCAACTGTAGCATTCTCAACTTTAATTGCCTTAGAAAACTGTTTTTCATTTAGCACAGAAAAAAAATTATCTATAAACTCTTCAGTCAGTGGTTTTGTAGTCTGTTTTTGTTTTAGTTCTTTTCGGGCTTCAGTTTCCATTGGAGTACTGCCAAAGTAAAGCCATTTATTCATAAATTTCATCTGTATTTTTTCGGTATAACCAATTTGAGTAAGCATCAGTTTGATGAATGAGGGAATAGTATCAATCTTAAAATATACGAAATGATCTTTAGCCAGAGTATTGATCAGGAGCTCCTTTGAGGTAGTGGTAAGAGATATTGTCGGGTTCGTTGAATCTGTATAGTCAACAGGGCCTTTTACTGCTAAGTCAAATCCATTGCTTCCGATTATTTGGGACAACTCATTGGAGCTTGAGGCAATGGAAAGATCAAAGAAAAACTTTTTAACAGTTGTGTGCGCTTTAATAGTAGCACTCAGTAAATATCTCGGAGTCTTTGGCATAAAAGGAATACTCATAACGATATTGGTAATCTTATCCTGTAAGGGTCTATTATTTAAATTAATTTTGTCATATGCGACCAGCGTCATTGATGCAAATATAAGTCCTAAAAAAGAATAGGAGCCAATATAAAAAGAATGAGAAACGCATTTCCTCTCGGATGCACACTTACGGAATTCCCTGAATTTATAGTCACGAAACTACCACTTGAGGCTTGAGGAGTTGAGACTGGTACGGATGTAGACGGAAAGATAATTGGTGTCGTGATGTTTGTTTTTGGAAGATACCACTCTGTAACTTCAGCTAGCTTAGATGCATCCCAGCCTTTTTGACTTAGCTGGGCGATCACAGCATCATTATTTAGACCCAATTTTTTACATTGTTCAAGATAGTCTATAACCTCTTTTGTTAGCATAGCTTACTTATTCTGTAATAATTTCGCTGTGATGTCAAATGCATTTCTATCTAGAATCAATTATCTGAAGAAAGTATTTGCCAGAGTAAATTTATGATAAAATTAGTGGTAATGTTGATGTTAAGAAACTTATCTAAACTTCTCAAAAAAGAGTGGGTCTACCTTCTTATTTTATCGATATTTATTTTCTTATCAGCAAAGGCCGTTTTACATACAGGATTTTTTAGAACTATCGACGACATAACTACTGTGAGAATACTATACATGCTTAAGGAGTTCTCTAGAATCGACTTGATTAATAACTTCCCCATACGATGGTCCGGAGAGCTATCTCACGGATACGGTTACCCTCTTTATCTGTTTTATGCGCCTTTGACTTACTATATTGGTGCTATTTTAATGAAATTTTTCGGGTTAAGCCACATTGTTGCAACTAAAGGAGTCTATATTTTTCCTCTCATATTTGGACCCCTCGGGTTTTACTGGGCTGCCCGAAAAAAACTAGATCAGTTGCCTGCACTGGTTGGAGTATGTTTTTATACCTTATTTCCATTTAGAGGATTCGACACCTACTCACGCGGTGGTGTCGGAGAAGCTTGGGCAATGGCTTTTCTGCCTTTTATGATGGGCGGAATCTTCCTAATGGAAAAAAACAATAAATTGGGTGGTGTGATTTTCTCATTTTTCCTCTTTCTCAGTATCATTTCTCATAACTTAAGCGGGATGTTGATTTTAGGATTTGCAATTCTATACGGCCTTGTCTTTCAGATAAAAAATAAAGGCTTATGGCATTTTCTCATCCTGGGAATGGGGATGGGAATCTTCTTCTGGCTGCCTTCACTCTATTACTTACCGATAGTTAAGGTTACTTATTCTCATATGAATACTGGCCAAATTCTCAACTTTTTAGAGCCTTTTTCTAAGTTTATAACAGTAGAACTTCCAGTCCCGCGTGAGGCAAGATTTTCTGGAATATTTTTTTATATTTACCTCATTGGTTTTGTAATCTGGGCAGTCTATAAGCCTCAAAAAAATAAAAAATTCTTTTTCTTCTGGGGGATATTTGGTTTGTTTTTATTTTTCATACTATCTGAACCACTTGTTTTTTTCTGGAAAGCTACTCTACCAATTTCTAGAATATTACAGTTTCCATGGAGGGATTTGATACTACTTTCATTTGCTCTCCCCTTTTTTACCAGTATATCTATCTCTCTTATAAAAACTCCTCCCCTCCGCTACGCAGCGGCTTTTATAATGATTGCGGTTCCGCTAATTTTTCTTCCTACTTTTAAGCCTAAAGAATATTCATATTTTTATGAGTACAAAGCCGAAGATACGGGAGCTTGTGCAACGAGCTGGGGAGACGAGTATTTACCACTTTGGGTAAAAGAATGCGCTTCTAATCCTGCTCAAAAAACAGTTCTTTTAACGGGAAAAGCCGATCTCAAAATGATTAAAGATGAACCGGCAAATATAACTGCTTCTATTCATACTAAAGATAAAACGGATGTGATCGTCAACAAATACTTTTTCCCAGGATGGAAGTTCCTGGTCGATGGTAAAGAAATTCCTATCAACCACACGTTTTCTAAAAACGGGATCATAAAAGGAAGTATACCTACGGGTGACCATAATCTTCATATATACTACTCGAAAACACCATTGATACTAGTGAGTGATCTTATTTCATTGTTGTCAATGATCATCTTTATATCTGTCACAACCACTTTTTTCATGAAAAAAAATAAATAGCTTGTCCTTTTATTCAGACATATGTTATAATAAACTCTTCTATGAAACTTAAAATACATCCACAGTTCTACGAAGCTAAAGTAAGCTGTAGTTCATGTGGAAACACATTTACCACAGGCTCTACAAAAGAAAACATCAGTGTTGAAGTATGCTTCAACTGTCACCCTTTTTATACTGGTGAACATCGGTTCTTAGATACTCAGGGAAGAGTCGAAAGCTTTCAGAAAAGACAAGAAGCAGCAAAAGTCTATCAGGCAAAGTACTCAACTAAAAATAATAAGAAGGATAAAAAACAGGAAAAAGAGTCCAAATCACTCCGTGAGTTACTGGCTGAAGCCTAAGACTCATATTGACTATCTGGTTTTTTTTGATAAAATAAAACAAGATCACCATGACTTTAGGCTTGATCCGCTTAAAACGGAACAGTAAGATTATTAATTTCCTAAAGGAGAACTATCCCAAAGCTTTAGCGAATGATAGGCAAGTGAAACACTATGTCGAATCTAAAAAAAGAGTCTCAAATTAATGCATTAATGCAACAACTTGAGAACAAAACCAACTTTGCGTTAATTAAATACGAGAAAACTCTTCATACAACCCTTGAAAGCCTCAGAAAAGATCTTATAGTGAGCAATTCAAAACTAAAGATAGTCAAAAATACATTATTTGAAAAGGCAGTGAGAAGACTAACTCCTAAGAATAAAGAGTTTAATGATGTCGCAAAAATGACATTTCCCTTGAAAGAAAATACCGCACTTTTATTGCTTGGCGAAGACTGGAGTAAAGGCCTCAGTGTATTTAGCAAATTTTTAGAAAAAGAGAAGTCAATAAAATTTAAATTTGGTTTATTAGAAAATAAAGCATATCCTGCAAAGCAAATTGAACAGATTGCAAAGCTTCCAGGAAAAGATCAGTTAATTGCCCAACTTATTGGGACAATGAAAGCGCCAATGTCTCATATGACATACGCAATGAAATTCAACATTCAAAAATTAGTTTACGTGCTAAACGCACAGTCAAAAAAAGCAAGTTAATATACCAAGGAGGTGAACACAATTATGGCAGATTTATCAGACAAATTACAAAAACTAGCTAAAGAAATAGAAGGTTTAAATGTTCTTGATCTAGCAGAATTATCAAAATATTTAGAAGAAAAATTCGGTGTTCAAGCTATGGCTATGGCCGCTCCTGCAGCTGGTGCTGCTTCATCCGGTGCTGCTGCTCCTGCTGAAGAAAAAACATCATTTACAGTTGTTTTGACAGAAGCTGGCGCCAACAAATTAGCAGTCATCAAAGCTGTACGCGAAGTTCTTCCTAATCTAGGATTAATGGAAGCTAAAAAACTCGTTGAATCAGCTCCTCAAGACGTCTTACCAGATGCTAAAAAAGTTGATGCCGATGCTGCAAAAGCAAAGATTGAAGCCGCAGGAGGTAAAGTTACACTTAAATAATTTATTATTTTAAGCGAAATTCATTATCTTTGCGACAATTGACGGCTCGGGAAACCGAGTCGTTTTTTTATTAACCTGTCTAACAGTCATCTGCACGAGAATTTTTTAAAAAAATAAGAATCTTATAATTTTTTCGCGTTTCTCTTAATCTTGGATACACAACTAAATCCCTTAAAAGACTCTATTGGAACTTCAGAAAAGAATGCTTCCTTGACAATAAATAAAATGTATGAAAAGATTTTACTAGTATGGTAGACGATATACATCTTAAATCTTATATACAGCAAGAGCAAAGCATTCCTGATAAATCAAAAATAAATGTCCAACTAATTCTCTGTATATTACTAGTTGTAATCCTATATTCAGGAGGGATTATTATCCTTATCACTGCAATATTTCAATTCCCTTCTTTGAAATCAAATCAACAAACTGTAAATAATAGTCATCAGATACTAGCAGCACCTAAAAAATTGCTGACAGTCTGTGCTTCTGAAAATCCAGAATGTGATTTCTATGGAAATATAGGATTAAACCAGGCCGTAACAAGCATACCTGAAAACCGTTCTAAAGTAACGATTCTCATTCGGTCTGGTACCTATAAACTTTCTACGAATATTGTAATTCATAACAAAAACCTCAAGATCCTGGGTGAAGGCATTACATCAACTAATATATCAGGAGAAAATCTCTCTAATTTATCTGTTTTCAAAATTACTGGATCATCAATAGTAGAGATATCTAATATTAAGATAAGCAATGGTGGAGGCTCGGATACACAAAAAGACATAGTATATAGTGGTATAGTAGGTTTTAACAACTCCGATATTAACATAGTTGATACTGAGGTTACTCAAAGTAAAGGATGGGGAGTTACGTATGGTGATCAAAGTCATGGAACTATACGCCATAGTTTAATTCATGATTGTAGCCTTACAGGTGTGCGTGTTGACGATAATGCTAATATTACGATGAGCACGACGAAAGTCTACTTCAATGAAGAAAACGGGGTTTATCTATCGGCTTTCTCAGACAGTGAGTTAAAAAATAATTTAATTTATGATAATCAGCAGTACGGGATAGATATTTATTCAAGACCACAACAACATATTAAACTATTTAATAATGTAGTCTATGGAAATGGTAGCTCTGGACTACGTATGTATAATACAAAGGAGAGTTATGTGTTAATTGTCAACTCAGTATTTGCAAAAAATATGAGAATGGGAATTGAATACGTTCGCGATGGCAAGGATAACATCAATAAAAATCTAAGTGTCTCTAATAATCTTTTCTGGGAGAATAATCATGGTTGTGTGTTTAGCTTGGTATACTGTACAGCTGAAAACTCCATAAATTTAACTAGGCATAAACAGGATAGAATTTTTGTTAATGAAAACGAAAAAGATTTCCATTTAACTAATAACTCGATTGCGAAGCATGCCGGTAACGCAAGAATTATGAACCCAGATGGAACTAAATCAGATATCGGAGCATATGGCGATCCAGACGCATGTGAATGGAAAGAAAATATGTCAGGATGCAAATAATGGACTGGTATAAAACTGATTGACAAAATCTGAATTAATCAATACACTAAATCAAGATGAGTAAAACTCAAAAAATAGTACTAGGTATGATTACAATATGGCCAATAATTTATATTTTTATCTTTATTGCATCTATCTTTAGCTTCCTCTTCGGTTTGCAAGCAAATGGTACTCACGGCTCCACAGCAATGCCAGCATTTTTTCCAGTACTTATTATATTTCATATTCTTACAATATTTGTATGTCTGGGACTTTTGGTCTATTATTTAAGACATATGATAACAAATACTTCAATAGCTCAAGATCATAAGACAATCTGGATAATAGCTCTTTTTCTTGGCAATATCATAACAATACTTGTTTACTATTATATTCAAATTCTTCGAGATACCCAAATTAGAGTAACTCCAGAGATTTCACCCTCAACAATACCATCTTCACCACAAATAACATCTCCAACAACATAACTATTTTTTGTAAATAATATCCAATAAGTAAACGAACGTTTACCAGAATTATAATACCATTTAATAATTTACACTAGAATTCTGACTAAGTTTTCTGTACAATTATCTCTTATGGCAAATAAAGATCAAGAGTACGGAGCACAGTCTATCCAAGTATTGGAAGGACTCGAACCAGTAAGAAAACGACCAGGAATGTACATCGGTACTACTTCGCAAGCCGGCGTCAATCACTGTTTAAATGAAATTGTAGATAACGGTATTGACGAAGCACTCGGTGGATTTTGTAACCAAATTCAGATAATAGTCCAAAAAGATGGCTATCTTACTGTCTTTGATAACGGACGAGGTATCCCAACTGACAAAGTGCCAAAATATAATGTATCTGCACTTGAACTTGTTTTTACTAAACTCCATGCGGGAGGAAAGTTTAATGAAGGAGCTTATAAAATTTCCGGAGGTCTTCATGGAGTCGGAGCTTCAGTAGTAAATGCACTGTCAACGCATGTGATTGTTGAGGTAAAAAAAGATGACAAAATATATCGTCAGGAGTATGAACGAGGTATAGCTAAATATCCTGTAAAAAGAGTCACTGAGTCAATGTTAAACTTTCCATTTGAACATGGTACAGCAGTCTCCTTTATTCCTGATAAAGATATCTTTAAAGAAACAACTGAGATCAACTACAACATCTTTAAAAAGTACATGAAAGAGAAGGCCTATCTCATCAATAAAGTTTTATTCAAAATAATTAATGAAAAAGAAAGTGATAAAGTTGCCTACTACTTTGATGGGGGTATTCTCTCACTTTTGAATGATATGAACCGTGGTAAAAAAGTTGTCCACGACGCAATATTTATAAAAAAAACAACTGATGACAAAGATGTCGAAGTGGCAATTCAATATAACGACTCAATTAATGAAAATATTCACTCTTTTGTGAATGTCATCAATACAGCAGAAGGAGGAGCGCATTTAACAGGTTTTAGGGTAGCCTTAACACGGGCAATTAATAACTATGCCAGAAAGGCACTTTCAGAAAAAGACTTTGGTGATGGTCTATCAGGTGAAGATGTCAAAGAAGGTCTTGCAGCTGTCGTTTATATAAAGATGCCCTCTACAAATTTACAGTTTGAGGGACAGACAAAAACAAAATTGGGTAACTCTGAAGTTCAGTCGATAGTTCAGCAGGCAGTCTCTGAGTACCTGGATGTTTTTTTTGAGGAAAATCCAAAAACAGCAAGAGAAATTATAGGAAAAATTTTACTGGCTCAAAAATCGAGATTAGCAGCCAAAGCAGCCAAAGACGCTGTGCTGAGAAAGGGTGCCCTTGAAGGAGCAACTCTTCCCGGAAAACTGGCAGACTGTCAGGAGAAGGATGCTTCCCGCTCAGAACTCTTTATTGTTGAAGGAGACTCGGCAGGTGGCTCAGCTAAACAAGGTAGAGATAGACACTTTCAGGCGATACTTCCCCTGAGAGGAAAAATTCTCAATACCGAACGAGCTTATTTAGATAAAGTTTTGGCATTTAAGGAGCTAAAAGATCTTGTTATTGCTTTGGGTATGGGAATTGGAGAGAGTGTTGATTATAGTAAACTACGCTATCATAAAATTGCTATCATGACCGACGCTGATGTTGATGGAGCCCATATTAGAACTTTACTCCTAACATTCTTTTTTAGACATTTACCAGATATAATTCAGAAGGGACATGTCTATGTTGCACAGCCCCCCCTCTTTAAAATCCAGGTGGGTAAGCAGATCCAGTATGCTTACTCGGATGCAGAACGAGATAAAATAACAGCCGAAATTCAGAAAAAAGCTGCTGCCAAAAAAGATGTCAAGGATGATAAAACTGTCAACATCAATATTCAAAGATATAAAGGTTTAGGAGAGATGAATCCAGATCAACTCTGGGACACAACTATGAATCCTGAAAATAGATTATTAAAACAGGTAACCATTGATGACGCTGAAGAGACAGATAAAGTATTTACAATGTTGATGGGCGAAGAAGTGCCACCAAGAAAAAAGTTCATCATTACACATGCAAAGATGGCAAATCTCGACATTTAATATTTAAAACCAACTATGGACGTCAATAAACTAACTGCTGGAAAAAATTCACCACAAGAGGTGAATGTTGTTATCGAAATACCTCAAGGGTCATACGTAAAGTATGAACTTGATAAAGAGAGCGGTTACTTAATGACCGACAGATTTCATTATACAACAATGGGCTACCCATTTAACTATGGCTTCGTACCTCAGACTCATGGCGAAGACGGAGATCCTATAGATGTTATGGTTATCTCAAAGTATCCAATTGTACCCAATGCAGTTGTTGTCGTTAGACCAATTGGAATGCTCGAGATGGAAGATGAGGCTGGAATTGATACTAAAATTATTGCAGTTCCGACTAAAAAAGTTGATCCTTTTCATGCGCGCATTGAAGACATTACAGATATAGACGAAGCAACATTAAAAATGTTCAAACATTTTTTTGATCACTACAAAGAACTGGAACCCAATAAATGGGTTAAGACTAAAAACTTTCTTCCAAAAGAAAAAGCTATCGAAGCGATTAAGAAATCAATGAAATAATATGGACTGCCCAGTTTGTAAAACAGAAATGGAGCGAGGTTTGACGGATAGAGGCTTCTGGTATAAAACAGATACCGATCCTTTACCCATCTCGTCTATTGATCAGATTGTTGTTGATGCGTGGAGATGTCCCGAGTGTGGAAAGATTGAACTAGATAGTCTCGTTGATTAAGAAACTATGAATTATTGTAAATTTTAAAAACTATGTCAGACCTAGACCAAACAGAAAAAAAAGAGTTAGCACAAACACCGCTTTCAGATCAACACACTGAAATAGTGCAGGAAATGAAAAACGCGTATCTTGACTACGCGATGTCGGTCATTGTGGAACGCGCTCTACCTGATGTACGAGATGGTCTAAAGCCTGTCCACCGCAGAATTTTATTTGCCATGCACAAAATGGGTCTATCTTTTAATGGCAGATTCTCGAAGTCTGCAGGTGTTGTCGGAGAAGTCCTTGGAAAGTATCACCCTCATGGTGATGCGCCAGTCTATGAAGCTCTTGTCCGCATGGCACAGGACTTCTCAATGAGGTACCAACTTATAAAAGGCCAGGGAAACTTTGGCTCTGTAGATGGTGATCCAGCCGCCGCGATGCGTTACACCGAGGTTAAGCTCTCCAAAATAGCTGAAGAAATGCTTGTTGATATTGAAAAAGAAACTGTTGGTTTTATCGATAACTTTGACGGCAGACTGCAAGAGCCTCTTTATCTGCCAGCAAAGCTACCGAATCTTTTACTGATGGGTGCTGAGGGAATTGCAGTAGGTATGGCAACGAAAATTCCTCCTCATAACTTGAATGAGATTGCAGATGCATGTATTGCACTCATTGATAAAGCTAAACTCATTGACGAAAAAGAGAAAGATCCAACAAAAGCAACTTCTGTCACACCAAAAGACGACCCTGATGTTAATGAAGCCAGTCCGTATAGCAAAGTTTTTGGAGTATATAAACAAAAAGACCTCTTATCATATGAACTAACTGGCGAAGATCTCTTAGAGTATGTAAAAGGCCCGGACTTCCCAACAGCCGGAATAATTTATGGAGCAAATGATATTAAACAAGTCTACCTAACAGGAAGAGGTAAAATTCTTATCAGAGCTTTAGTCGACGAAGAAGACTTAGGAAAAGGAAAAAGCGCGATTATTGTAAAACAGCTTCCATACCAGGTCAACAAAGCTCATCTAGTTGAAAAAATTGCTCATTTGGTGATGGATAAAAAAGTTGTCGGCATTTCTGATCTTAGAGATGAGTCAGATCGCGATGGAATCCGAGTTGTCATCGAGCTAAAACGTGATGCCTCCTATAAAAAAGTCCTTAATAATCTTTTCAAATTCACAGAACTACAGACCTCGTTTCCCGTAAATATCGTGGCTCTCGTTGATGGAGTCCCTCAAACACTCTCACTGAAAACGATCCTAGAAAATTATTTGAAGCATCGTGTAGATATTGTTACAAAGCGATCTGAATTTGAACTTAAACAGGCAGAACACAGAGCTCATATTCTCCAAGGGTACCTCATTGCACTCGATCATATTGATGAAGTCATAAAAATAATCCGTGGATCTAAGGACGAACCAACCGCAAAAGCTGCATTAATGAAAAACTTTGGGCTCAGTGAAATTCAGACTCAGGCAATTTTAGAGATGCAGTTAAGGAGACTTACAGGTCTTGAAAGAGCTAAAATTGAGGATGAACTCAAGACTCTCCAGGAGATCATTGACTACTTGGAAATGCTGCTTAAAGACGTTTTCAAAATTCTTAAAGTTATTAAAGATGAACTTCTTTATTTGAAAGACAAGTATGGTGATGAGAGAAGAACAAGAGTCATTAAGTCAAAGCCAGGAGAGATCTCTGACGAAGAACTTATCGAAAATAAAGAGGTCTTTGTCGTGTTAACTAAAGAAGGATATATTAAACAGATTCCAATGGAAACTTTCAAAGTCCAAAACAGAGGGGGTAAAGGCGTTTCTGGAATGGAAACGAAAGAAACAGATAACGTCTACATAATGTCAAAAGCCAAGATGCATGACTATATTCTGTACTTTAGCAACCAGGGAAGAGTATTTACCACCAGAATTTGGGATATTCCGGCTGGATCTAGAATCTCAAAAGGAAAAGCTATTGTTAACCTCTTGACGTTACGACCAGATGAAAAAATTACCTCAATCCTCACCTATAATACTGAAACACTAAAACCTGTAGATAAGATTACTAACTATGTCATCATGATCACAAAAGACGGCACAGTTAAAAAAACACCATTCCAAGAGTATGCAAATATTCGTAGTAATGGACTGATCGCGATAAAACTAGAGCCTGGTGATGCCCTAAATTGGGTTAAATTCACCCATGGTTCCAAAAATGTAATGCTCGTTTCTAAGGAAGGAAAAGCGATTATGTTCAAGGAAAGTGAGGTCCGAACTACCGGAAGATCTTCTATTGGTGTCAGAGGTATGGACCTAGACGATAATGATGAAGTAGTATCAGCAGATGTCTTTAATCAGGATGAACTGAAAAAAAATATCTTTGTTATCTCTGACCGAGGTATCGGTAAGAAAACGTTCTTATCTGAGTTTAAAGGACAGCATCGAGGAGGAAAAGGAGTTAAAATAGCCTCAATTGATGCCAAGTTTGGGAAAATTGCTTTTGTGGAGATCATTGATCCGGGGGAAAATACGGTCATCATTACGAGTGGTCATGGTCAAGTTGTCAAGATTCCGATGGCTTCCATTCCATCGAGGTCAAGAACAGCAAAAGGTGTCATTTTGATGAGATTCTCTGATAAATCTGATAAGGTGGTAAGCGCAACCTTTGTGGAGTAATCGAAGTTAAAAAATCTTTACGCATTTCTTCAAAAGGCTCTAGTCTCGAATCAATGTGGTCTATAACCGCTGAAATTTTCACAGCCATTTTATAATCTTGGCGACTTTCGAACTCCTTAAATCTTTTATCTCTATATCCCATTGTGACAAGTTCTCTCTCCATATAATTTTCAACTATTTTTTCATAACAAAAACCTCAGAACTATGTCTATCGCTTATACTCCATAGAAGTATTTTAAGTTTTAGATTATCCTAGAGCCCTAAACATCTAATGTGGTATAATATAAGCATGAAATTACCCGGTAAACAAATAGCAGAGGCTCTCCAAGTAAACTTAAAGCAAGAGGTGCAAATTCTGAAAAAAAAAGGTATTCCTTTAAAATTAGTCGATATTCTCATCGGTGAAGCTGACGATCAGATATCATTCGTCAAAATCAAAGAAAAAATGGCTCAAAAACTTGGTGTTGAGTTTGAGTTTGTACATCTGATAAAAACCCCTTCTTTTGAAAACTTTGCAAATATTTTAAAGGGTTACTCTGTTGACCCAAAAGTTACTGGTATAATCGTGCAACAGCCACTCCCTTTCCAGCTTCAAACTGACAGTCTTTACAACTTTATTCCTCTCTCAAAAGAGATTGAAGGACACAAGCTCAAGACTACATTCTGTGCACCTCTTGGTTTAGCTATCCTTACCGCGCTCAAATATGTTTTTAAGGGATCAGTTGTTTCAGCGGATCTCTTTGTTGATCTTTCAAAAGATACGGATTTCTTCAAGAAAAATCTCAGAAGTAAAAAAGTTGTCATTATCGGAAGAGGGATGACTGGTGGACTTCCCATTGGCGAAACATTTAAAAAACTCAAATTAGATTTTCTGAGCGTAGCTTCTCAAACGTTCGAACCTCATGCATACTACAAAGATGCTGATATCATCATTACCGCCGTAGGTAAAAAAATTATTACATCTGACATGCTAAAACCGGGAGCCGTGCTTTTGAACGTTGGACTTAGACGTGAAGATGAGAAATTAAGAGGAGATTATGAAGAAGATGAAGTAAAAGATGTTTCATCCTTATATAGCTCAACACCTGGTGGTATTGGGCCAATCGATGTCGTCTATCTCTTCAAAAATCTTCTTGACGCCTCGAAGCTACAGAACTATCAAAAGTTTCATTAAGACTTCCTTTAATTCTCAGTTCTTCATTCAGATCTTATAGATCATATGCAAAATGTTATTATTATCACTGGTCAAACTGCAACAGGTAAAACTGAGCTAGCTCTAGAGTTGGCTGAGAAATGTAACGGAGAGCTTGTGAACTGCGACTCTAGGCAGATTTACAAACACTTAGATATTATTAGCGGTAAGGATCTGACAAATGATCGCTACAGAGAAACACGGAAGATGGGGGGATTTTCAGTTGGCTACTACACTTTTGACACCCATGCCAGATCTAAGATCTGGCTATACGATATCATCTCTCCTAAAGAGTACTTTTCTTCCTTTGACTACCAACAATGTGCATTGTTCACTATAAAACACATTCTAGATCAGGGAAAAACTCCCATAATTGTCGGAGGTACTTATTTTTACTTATATCACCTCCTTTATAGCGTGGAAACTGAAAATATCAAACCTAACTGGGAGTTAAGAGAAAGATTTAAAAACTCTCCTTTAAAAAGGCTGCAAGATGAACTTAAAAAAATAAACAGATCTTTATTTGAGAGCCTGAATGAAAGTGAGAAACAGAATCCTCAAAGACTTATTCGAAAAATTGAGGTTTCTCTGATACATAATGACTTTAATCAAGAATCTTTACAAAAAAAACTATCACTTGAGAAAAAACTATCTAGGGAAAACCTGCAGGTCGAGTTTCTTGGTTTAAAGTATAAAGACAGAGCAGCAGAACTAGACTCTATCAAAACACGAGTAACTAAAAGAGTGGAGGAAGGTGCTGTCCAAGAAGTAAGAGCAATACTCGCTAAAGGGTATACTAAAAATGACCCGGGAATGAAAACTATTGGCTATCAACAGATGATTGACTTCCTTATGGGCACAAGATCAAAAGAGGAGATGTTGGAAGCTTGGATTACTAAAGAGATGCAGTACGCCAAACGCCAGTTTACTTTCATGAAACGAGATACAAATATCGCCTGGAGAGAAGTATAATATGTGGCCTAAAATCCATTGAAATTTTCTGCATCAGGAGTAACATTGTATCAATGGCTCAAGAAGCTATCTCAGCATATAGAGATTTGATCTTAAAGTAATTTACTCCCTTTTGAATAACTTCATGAAAGCTTCCTTTGGCACTTCAACACTACCGACCATCTTCATGCGTTTTTTACCTTCTTTCTGTTTTTCTAGAAGTTTACGTTTTCTACTAAAGTCCCCACCACCAACTGTTTTACTGTTATGAGTAAGGACATCTTTTCTAAAGGGAGATAACTTTTCACTTGCAATGATTTTACCTTTATACTTTGCCTGGATCTTTATCTCAAACTGCTGACGGGGAATTACATCTTTCAACTTTTTCACTAGTTCGCTTCCTTTTTCCATTGACCTTTCCTGTACAACAATTTCCGAGAACTCCTCAATTTCCTCAAGATTTATCAAAAGACTGAGCTTATCTGCTTTTACCTTTTCATAACGCAAGAACTCCCAATCAAGAGAAGCATATCCGGAAGTAACACTTTTAAGCCTGTCAAAAAAATCCGAGATCATCTCTACAAGAGGCATTTCATAGGTCACAGATATCTGATTTATATTGTCCATTGTTAAAAACCGCGCCCGGTACTTCTCACAAAGCTGCATAACCGCACCAGAATAATCCTGTGGCGTTAAAATCATAATTTTGACATATGGTTCTTCATATGCATTGTTATTAATCTTGTACTCAACTTGAGGAGGAGTCAGTACCAAACTTAGACCAAATTCACGCTCTAGACGCTCACGGACCACATCGGCGTGCAAAAGCCCTAGAAAGCCAACTCTAAATCCTGCACCCAGCGCCTGGCTGAATATAGCGTTAAATTCTAAGGAAGAGTCATTAAGGTATAACTTGTCTAAAGCTTTTTTTAAATTCAAGTAGTCGTTTGTGTCTGTTGGAAACATTGAAGCATAAACCATTGGCTTTACCTTGCGGTAGCCAGATAAGGGAGGATTCTTAGATTTTTCATCAATGATGGTATCACCGACACGGACCTGATGAATATCTTTTAGATTTGTAACAACATAACCGATTTCACCTTCCGTTAGTTCATTTTTAGGTTTCAGTTCCGGGTCAAAAATGCCAACTTCAACCATCTCAAACATACTTCCATTGGCTGATAACTTTACATTTAACCCTTTTCTTAATTTTCCTTCAAAAACTCTTACAAAGGCGATAACACCACGATGCGGGTCATAGTATGAATCAAAGATGAGTGACTGAAGTTCATCCCCCGTAACTTCTACATGGAAAGGGTGAAATGGTGGCGGTATTTTCTCAACAACTGTCTGTAGAAGAGCCTCAACATTCAGACCAGTTTTTGCAGAAACCTCAAAAATTTCTTTTTCATCAATACCCAAAAAATCTACAAGCTGTTTTTTTGTCTTAGCAACTTCAGAGCTTGGTAGATCAATTTTATTAATTACCGGGATAATAACGAGATTTTTATCTAGAGCTTTGTAAGCGTTGGCGATTGTCTGAGCCTGAATACCCTGGGTTGCATCTACCAAAAGAATTACCCCTTCTACACAAGCTAACGTACGGTCAACTTCGTATGAAAAATCAACATGGCCTGGAGTATCAATTAAATTTAATAGATACGTCGTTGAAGGAGTAGTAGAGGTAGCCTTGGAGGTATAGTTCATCCTCACAGGTGCAAGCTTGATGGTAATACCTCTTTCACGGGAGATCGGGTTTCTATCAAGCATCTGAGCTTCATGCTGATTCGCATCTATGACTCCAGTTAGCTCAAGTAAACGGTCAGCTAAGGTTGACTTACCATGATCTACATGAGCAATAATGGCAAAGTTCCGAATGTTTTTAGGCTCGGTCATAAGAGTACATTATATCGGTAAAGAAGCGTAAGAGCAAATAGAGGAGGAAAGTTTATACAGTCAAAACTTTTACCGTTGAGGTTGTCCCTTCAGCCCAATGATCACCATGAATAATAATTAAGCGGTCTTTTTTCTTGACTAATTCTTTATTCTGAAGAAAGGAGACCGATCTCAAAATATCATCCTTCGTTATTTCATCACTCGGTTTTTCATCATTAATGAAAGAATAGACACCAAAGAAAAGACTTAGCCTATCACATATAGACTTATCTGGTGTAAATGTGAATATCGGCACCAAGGGTCTATATCTTGAAACAAGCTCAGCTGTTTTTCCCGAGTGAGTAAAAACAACAAATCCCGCTAAATGTTCTTCTTGAGTATTCAATTTCATATACACGTTATAAGCAGCTTCTGCAATAACGTCATTTATCTCGTTGGTGAGAATCTTATATTTATGTCGGATATCATAGAAGAACTTAGGCTCATTAAAATCAATAGTATTTTTCATAACCTGGACCGCTTCAAAAGGAAACTGCCCAGATGCTGTTTCTCCAGATAGCATGACTGCATCTGTTTGGTCATAACATGCATTGGCAACATCTGATACCTCAGCACGAGTCGGGTAGGGATTCGTCATCATAGTCTGCAGCATCTGCGTCGCCGTAATGACTGCCTTACCTTTTTCAATGCATTTTTTAATAAGTAGTTTTTGATAGTAAGGAACCTGCTCGATAGGGAGTTCAACACCTAGATCCCCTCTAGCAACCATAATTGCGTCTGAGTTATCAATAATGTTATCTAGGTCATCAATTGCTTTTTTTGTCTCAATTTTTGCGACTAGACTCGCTCTAAATTGATACTTTTCCATCTCGGTTTTAACAAATATAAGATCTTCAGCTGATCTAACAAAGGAGAGTGCGACATAGTCAATCTCATTTTTTTGGGCTAATTTTAGTCCTTCAAAGTCCTTATCAACCAGTACGGGAAAAGGGAAGTCGGCTCCTGGTATGTTAAGTGACTTTCGGTTGCCTAAAGTACCACCGCTGTCTGATTTGAGGTAACACTTTCCATCTTTCTTGACTACGTAGAAAATAAATGCTCCATCATCAGCTACTAATTTTTGGCCATCGGTAAGGTTCTCGATTATATTTGGATGAGACATCGAAAAACCGGGTTCTTTATTCTCGAAAGACTCTGGACCAAATAGGAGAAGATCACCCTTATTTATAGCTATCTGATCAACTGGCATGTTAATGCGAATCTCTGCTCCTTGGAGATCAATAAGCGTTCCAATAGCAATGCCCATTCTGTCTGCAACTGTATTAACTCTCTCAATGCGCTCATTATGCCACTCTACAGTATTATGTTTGAAGTTAAAGCGGAAAATATTCACTCCAAGAGAGATTAGTTTTTCAATCATCTCTTCTGAGTCAGAAGACGGACCGATGGTTGCAACAATTTTTGTAAGTTTATTCATATATTTTCTACTAGTAACAGTAAATAAGTTTATCATAATATTTTGTATACTTTCTATACATGAAAAAGCAGTTATCTAAAATATTCTCCAACGAGTTTTATAAAGGGGGAATAATTCTCACGGCTTCTTCTATTTTGGTTAACTTTTTCAACTATATTTTTAACTTTCTGGCAGGTAGGGCCTTGGGGCCTGCCGGATATGGTGAGATCTCAAGCTTATTTTCCTACGTCTCATTACTGACAATTCCTACAGCAGTAGTCACGACCATTATTATTCAAAAAATTGGCTCAACAGATCAGGAGAAGCTACCTTATGCTCTCTCAATTGAAGCATATATAAATCAAAAGCTAAAAAAATACGCGCCAATCATTATCCTCTCACTTCTTCTCACACCATTTATTCACCGGATTACTAATTTATCGCCTCTAACGAGTGCAGTGCTTATTCCGTTCATTCTAATTGCAGTCTTGACGTCGTTTTATAATTCAATGCTTCAAGGCCTTAAGCTTTTTTTCTTTATTTCATTAATATCTCTAGCAATTACTTTTTTGAAAATGTTTGGAGGGATCGCGGCAGCACTGCACATGGGTGGAGTTGAAGTTGTCTTGCTATTTCTGTTTATAGCATCTATTGTTGGATATGCAGGAAATATTATTGCTCTACGGGTGCAATCAAAAAAAGCGGTTACTTTGGAACCTGCTAAAAAAATAGAGAAGCGAATGCTATCTTTTATTTTATCTCCTCAGTTTATTACTACAGGCCTTTCCGTCGCGGCAATGCTTGCATTAAACAACGTGGATATAATTTATGTTAAGAAGTTTTTCAGCCCTCAAGAAGCAGGATTATACAGTTCATGGTCACTATTTGCTAAAGCAATTTTTTATGTTCTGGGGCCTTTACTAGGAGTGAGTTATATTTTCTTTACTCATACTAAAGACCGTCATGATGAGCAGAAATCATTTATTTTATCTTTACTGGCGCTCATTGGATTAGGCATCTGTAGCTTTATTTTCTACACATTTTTTGCAGACTTCATTATCTCAACTCTTTTTGGAAAAAAATTTGTAAGTATCATTCCTTATCTGGGGTTGGCAAGTATTTACGGCTCTCTTTATGCAATTATAACTTTTATTAATAACTTCTTCATAGCTAAAAAAAGCAAGTATTCATTAATCCTGGCTTTGTCACTTCCGATTTACGTTGTAGCGCTCTTTTTCACGTCAAGAAACATTGCCAATATTTTTATTCTAAACATCTTATACGGGACAGTAACCGTTTCGATCTATTTACTGGCTTATTTTTACTCCAAAAATAAACTCTGAATTCTTGAAAGAATGCCGCTGTAAAGTTGAGATAGATTGGTATATAATAATTTGCATGGAAAATAAATCACCTCTTCACTTCTTGAGTCTGATTATTCCGGTCTATAAAAAAGAAAAAACTATCGTTAATAACCTCCATCATGTTAAAAAAGTACTCGATGAAATCAGATATGACTACGAAATAATCGCAGTCGTCGACGGGATGATCGATCAGTCATTTGAATATATAAAAAAAGCTAAAATCGATAAAGTACGATGTATTGGATACAGAGAAAATCATGGAAAAAGCTTTGCAATAAGACTCGGTATGAAAGAGTCAAAAGGAGATTATATTATGTTCATTGACTCAGGAGCAGAAATTGACCCTAATGGAATCTCGATGTTGCTTGAACATATGGAGTGGTATGACGCTGACATAATTGTCGGTTCGAAACGACACCCAGCTTCTCTGGTTAATTACTCTCCGATAAGAAAAATTTTAAGTTACGGATACTATATTCTTGTACGAATACTGTTTGGTATAAGTGTCCATGATACTCAGGCAGGAATAAAGATTTTTAGAAAACCTGTTTTAGAAAAAATTCTTCCCCGATTAGTAGAAAAGAAGTTTACTGGTGATCTGGAAATCCTTGTTGCAGCAAAACAAAATGGGTTTAAGCGCATTTTTGAAGCACCAATAAAACTTGACTATAAATTAGGCGAAATAAGTTCAGCGGCTACTGTAAGAGCGATTTACTGGATATTTATGGATACGCTTGCCATATTTTATAGATCCTATATACTCCATTACTATGATCATGCTCATACTAAGTTTGTGCCTCCTGAGGACATAAAATTCATCGATTAACTATGCGAATACTCTGGTTTACATGGAAAGACTTAACTCATCCTTTAGCCGGTGGAGCAGAGGTTATGAATGAAGAGTTGGCCAAACGACTTGTAAGAGATGGCCATGAGGTTATTTTATTAGTTGGAGGTTATAAAGGGAGTAGAAAAGAAGAGGTTATCAATGGATATAAAGTTGTGAGGCTAGGTAACAGATTTACCGTTTACTGGGAAGCATTTAGGTACTACTCTCAATACTTGAAAGGTTGGCCAGATCTAATTATTGAGGAGATAAATACTATCCCATTTATGACACAGTGGTATGCGAAAGAGAGACGATTGTTACTCATTTACCAACTATGTCGGGAAATCTGGTTTTATCAAATATTCTTTCCTTTAAATCTTACTGGTTTCCTAATTGAACCAGTTTATTTATGGTTGTTAAAGAACAATAAAGTGATAACCGAGTCAGAAAGTACAAAAAAAGATCTGCAAAAGTATGGATTCATTAGAAATAATGTTGAGATAGTTCCGGTTGGGATAGACATTAAACCTATTGAAGATATAAGTAACAGTAAAAAATATAGGAGATTTACAGTACTTTCTTTTGGTGCAATCAGATCAATGAAGAGGACTTTGGATCAGGTTAGAGCATTCGAAATGGCAAAAAAAGAGATTCCAGAGTTACAGATGAAGATTGCAGGTGATTCAAACGATTCATATGGGAGAAAAGTATTGGACCATATGAAAAATAGTCAATATAACAATGATATAGAATACCTGGGAAAAGTAAGTAAAGAAAAGAAAACTGAACTTATGCAAAAATCTCATATAATACTAGTAACATCTGTTAAAGAAGGATGGGGTCTGATTGTGACGGAAGCAGCTAGCCAGGGGACACCCGCGATAGTTTATGATGTAGACGGGTTGAGGGATAGCGTGGTTCAAAACAAAACAGGGATCATCTGCGAAGAGAATATCCCAAAAGAACTCGCCAAACAAATTCTCAATCTAGCTTCTGATAAAGATCAATTAAAAAAACTTCAGAGTGGGGCAGTAAAGTTTGCAAGCTCGTTAACTCTCGAAAAAAGTTTTCAGTCTTTTAAAGAATATGTGGTAAAATTTCAGAGTATATGAAAAAAATAAAAGTAGGCATAATTGGACTCGGGTATTGGGGACCAAATCTGGTACGAAACTTCTCAAATCATGATGGCTTTAGTGTCACTCGAGGCGCGGATCTAATCGATGCCAATCTCGAAAAAATTAAGAAAGAGCTTCCCCTTATATCGCTTACCAAAAATAGCGACGAGCTTTTCAATGATCCTGATATTGATTTGATAGTAATTGCTACACCTCCAGAGACTCATCATCAACTGGCTTTGAAGGCACTCAATCATGGAAAGAACATCTGGGTTGAAAAGCCGTTTACGACTAAATATGAAGACGCCAAAGAAGTAGTAGATCTGGCAAAATCGTTAAATCTGTATGTTCATATCGACTTTCCTTTCATTTTTTCAGGACCTGTCAAAAAAATCAAAAGTATATTAGATAAGAAAATCATTGGGAAGCCATACTATTTTGACTCAATTCGCACAAATTTGGGTAATATCCAAAGCAAAGTTGATGTGATCTGGGACCTCGCTCCCCACGATTTATCAATCATTTTTTATCTTTTTCCAGAGTTCAGTTTTAAAAATCTACATTACAACGGTTCCTCACATATCAAGCATAATAATCTGAGTCAGATCGCTAATTTAGTACTAGATTTTTCAGACGATTTTACTGCTTATATTCATCTTAGTTGGCTTTCCCCAGTCAAAACCAGACTGATCACCATTGGGGGAAGCAAGCAAATGGTCGTTTTTGACGATGTACAGCCTTCTGAAAAAATTAAAGTCTACGACAAAAACATTGAGATAGAAAAAACCGAAGTGACACCGTTTAAACCTGTTTATCGAACTGGAGATATCTGGGTTCCAGCCCTTGATCAAACTGAAGCTCTTTTTAGTGCAGTTTCGTATGTGTACGAGCAGCTTCAACAAAAAACAAAAGGAACGATGACATCAGATATTGCGCTTAAAGTTCTTACCATTTTAACTCTTGCACATGCCGAATAAAAAAATAAATAACGTAAAAATTGGTGAAGGTACAAAGATCTGGGAATTTGTAAATATCTATGGCTGCACTATCGGGAACGACAGTATGATCGGTGCTTTTACTGAAATTCAGTCTGATGTAGTAATTGGAAATAAAGTTAGAGTCCAGTCTCATACTTTTATCTGCTCAGGAGTGACAATTGAAGATGAAGTATTTGTCGGACACGGAGTGATGTTTATAAACGACAAATATCCCAAAGCGAATAATGCCGACTGGAAACTGCTTCAAACAGTAGTTAAGAAAGGGGCTTCTCTAGGCTCTAATTCTACGATCCTTGGAGGAGTAACTATTGGGAGAAAAGCGATTGTGGGAGCTGGAGCTGTTGTTACAAAAGATGTACCTGATGGTACCACAGTTGTTGGCAATCCGGCACATCCACTTCCTTGAACGCTATGAAAAAAGTATTACGACTTTCCATCATTACACCTACTCTCAATGCTGGCAAAATTTTGGAGCATTTTTTTAAATCAGTTGAAGCTCAAAACTACCCCAAAGTGAATATCGAAGTGTTGATTGTGGATGGGGGATCAAACGATAGTACTCTTCCGATTGCAAAAAAACACCATGCAAGAATTATTCCAAATCCGGAGAAACTTGCTGAACCTGGAGTTTATCATGGAATGCAGGCTGCAACTGGCGACATTCTTGTTGTTCTTGCAACTGACAATATTTTTGTAAGCCCAAACGCTTTCCAGGAGATTGCAGAGATATTCTCTGATCCTACTATTTATGCAGTCTATCCAACTCATGCGAGCGCTGCTCAAGATTCGATCTACTCAAAGTATGTAAATATGTTTACTGATCCGTTTAACCATTTTGTTTACTGGGACGCTTCGAATGCACGAACTTACAAAAAAGTTTTTAGCACATTGAAACATACAAATACTTATGATATTTATGATTTTAAAATGAGCACTAATAAACCTATTCTGGCTTTAGCTCAAGGGTTTTCAGTGAGAAGAGCATTTATTTCTCAGAGAAAAGAGAAAATGGATGATATCGTTTCAGTCCTTGAGATGATTCATAAAAGGAAATTAATGGCGTATGCATATCCTGTTCTCCTGTATCATCACACAATTCGTGACCTTGACCATTTTGTTCGCAAACAACGCTGGACTGCTCGAAATGCCCTCAACAAAAAAGAGTATGGAATTGCATATCGTGAGAGGTCATTGACGACCGGTCAAAGAATAAGAGCGTATCTTTTTATTCCGTATTCTCTGACCATTTTATTCCCAGCTCTTGTTTCTATCTACAAAGCGCTAAAAGAAAGAAACTCAATCTGGTTACTTCACCCTCTCATGACGTGGTTATCTGCTTTTTCTATTACCTGGGAAATTTTGATAAAATTAGTAAAGTTCAACAAGGATATTTCAAAGCAGTAAAAGATGAAAAAGCACTAGAATGATATCTTGATTTGGGCTTTTTATGAGCTATACTTAGGTTAATAATTTGCCTTTACTATTAAAAATTTACCTATTTTATGATCTATTTGTCCAGACCCTTTATCGGGGAAGAAGAAAAAAAAGCAGTATCAAAAGTTCTTGATTCAGGATTCTTAGTACAAGGACCCGTAACAAAAGCATTTGAGGATAGCTTTGCTGTACTCTGTAAAACAAAGTATGCACTTGCTTGTAGCAATGGAACTGCAGCCCTTCATATGGCTCTGGACACGCTCGGCATCAAACCAGGTGACGAAGTTATCACAACTCCATTAACTTTTGTTGCAACTGCTAACTCAATTCTTATGGCCGGCGCAACTCCTGTTTTTGCTGATATTGATCCAAAAACATATAACATCGATGTCAATCAAATTGAAAAAAAAATTAGCCGTAAAACAAAGGCAATAATTGCGGTTGATCTCTATGGACAACCTGCGGATTATAACGCGATCAATGCATTAGCAAAAAAACATGGCATTTTTGTTATTGAAGACGCTGCACAGTCGGTAGGAGCGACTTATCATAAAAAACCGTCTGGTTCGCTTGCTGATATCGCAACCTTTTCCCTTTATGCAACTAAAAATATAACCACCGGCGAAGGCGGAATGATAACCACAGATAACGCGAAATGGTATGAGACTGCAAAACTTTTCAGGCACCACGACCAAGATGAACATAAAAAATACTCGTATGTTGGACTCGGTTACAACTACCGAATGACCGATATTCAAGCTGCAATCGGCAGAGTTCAGCTTAAACGCCTCAACGCACTGACAAAAAAAAGACAGCAAATTGCTACAGCTTTCGATAAAGGGCTTGCCAACATACCAGGTATAGTTACTCCATTTTTTGAAGTGGGAAATGAACACGTCTATCATCAGTATATCTTGAGAATTACCAAAGAATTCCCCTTGACTCGTGATCAGTTTAGAAAAAAACTTGAACTAAAAGGTATTCCTACAAATATTTACTATCCAGTTCCTCTTTATAACTTTAAGCATTTGATATCAAATGTAAATAAAAAAGAGTTTCCTATAACTGAAACAACCATTAAGGAGATAGTTTCGTTACCAATGCACCCGTACCTCACCCAAAAAGAGATACAGTTCATCATCAATGGTATTAAAAGTTTAGCTTCGTAAAGTATGAAACAAAAGACAGCAAGAAAGCTTCGGTGCGCAGTTATTGGTGTTGGAAAGATGGGAAAGCACCATGTTCGCGTCTATAGTGAAATTAAAGATGTTGAACTTGTAGGTGTTGCAGATTTAAATGAAGAACTCGGAAAAGAAACCGCATTAAAATATAGAACAAAATACTACAGAAAGTTTGAAGATCTGCTGGATATAGAAAAACCAGATATTGTTTCTATCTGTGTGCCAACTTCTTTTCACTATCAAGTTGGTAAAATTTGTATCGAAAGACATGTGAATATACTTCTTGAAAAACCAATTTCTACAACGGTGTCAGAAGGCCAAAAGTTACTTGCGCTTGCAAAAAAAAATAATATTAAGATGCTGGTCGGCCACATAGAAAGGCATAATCCTGCAGTAAAAAAGTTGAAAGAACTCCTTGACAAAAAGAAGTTAGGGAAAGTTACTTCAATCATTGTGAGACGAGTTGGCGGTTTCCCTTCACAAAATCGAGATGCAAATATCATGGTTGATCTGGCTATTCATGATATCGATATTGTAAATTTTCTTCTAGAAGAACTTCCACGAGAAATAAACATAAATAAAACGCGTGTCCACACAGAAACCCGAGAAGATGCAGTAGAATTTTTCCTAAAATATAAAACTTGTTCTGTATACATTCAAACTAATTGGTTCACTCCAGTTAAAATAAGAAAAATTAATATCACCGGAAGTGAAGGCTATGTTGAGCTTGACTACATCACCCAACAGATCGTTTTTTTTAAAAGCAACTATGAAAAGTTTAGAGAGACAGTCAAAGGATTCTCAGATTATATACTTAGGTTTTCTGAACCTGATTTGAAAGAAATTCCTGTAATTGTGAAAGAACCACTCAAAGAAGAACTTTTATACTTTATTGAGTGTGTGAAAACGAACAAAAAAGTAGACTCTCAATTTGCTTTAGATGCATTAAAAGTTGCTCTTAGCCGTAAATGAAAAGAATACTCGTAACAGGCGCAGGCGGTGCTCCATCAACTAATTTTATTCGTTCGATTCGGGCAATGAAAGAAGAAGTTTTTATTTTGGGAACAGACTCTGATAAATACTATGTGAACAGATCAGAAGCAGATAAAACTTATCTTGCACCTTCTTGCAGCAACCCACGTTATTTCGATTTTCTCAATTATTTGATCAAAAAATACAAAATAGAGTTTCTTCATATTCAGAATGATATCGAGATGGAGATGATCTCAAAAAATAGAGAAAAACTTTCTATTAAAATGTTTCTTCCAGATAAACAAACTGTTGCTGTCTGCATGAATAAATATGAAACATACAAAAAATGGGAAGAAAAGAAAATAAAAGTACCTAAAAACGTATTTATTAATACCATCGCTGATCTGAAAAAAGCCTATAAAATACTTGGCAAAAAAATCTGGTTACGCGATACGACCGGTGCCGGGGGAAGGGGATCTCTGGCTCCAACAGACATTGAGCAAGCAAAAATCTGGATAGATTTTAAAGAAGGCTGGGGTCATTTTGTAGCAGCCGAACTACTTACACCAGATTCAGTAACCTGGATGTCTATCTGGAAAGATGGTGAGCTAATCGTTGCTCAAGGTAGAAAACGTCTGTATTGGGAGCTTTCGAAAATTTCTCCTTCAGGTATAACGGGCGCAACAGGCGGAGGAATAACAGTTAGCGACAAACGACTCGACGACCTCGCTGTAAAAACTATTCTCGCTGTTGATCCTAAACCAAACGGCATATTTTCTGTAGACATGACATACGACTTTGCTGGGCTTCCTAATCCTACAGAAATCAATATAGGTCGTTTCTTTACTACGCATGAATTTTTTACCCTAGCGGGTCTCAATATGCCAGAAATCTATCTTAAACTGGCATATGGTGAAAAAATTCCCAAACTGAAAAAGAAGATAAACCCGCTTCCAATTGATCTTATCTGGATTCGGGGGATCGACTTTCTTCCTGTACTCATTCCCAGTAGTTTGCTTGATAAACAACACAAAGAAATGGATATTATTTTGAAGGAGTTGAAAAAATGAAGATCCTTTTTACAGGAGGAAGTAGCTACTTTGGATCTCGAATTCTTAATCAGCTTATCGCACAAAAAAAACATAGCGTAACAATTTTTAGCCGCTCAACTCTTCACGAGTACTCGCCTAAAATACAGATTCATGTTGATCTTTCAAAAAATTCTTCTTATAATCAGATAAAAAATCAGTCATTTGATCTAGTTGTCCATTGCGCCGGATATGTACCCAAGAACAAAAGTGAAGACTTAGAAAAAAACGCAGAACTAGGAAACACTGTCGTGACTCAAAAACTACTTGAAAAAGCTAAGTTTAAAAAATTAATCTATATAAGCACCTGTGAAGTATATGGTCCACAGAACTCACCACTCATAACTGAAGATCTGGAACCAATGCCAATTTCAAACTACGCAAAGTCTAAATTTGCATCTGAAATTCTCGTTAACAAATTTTCAGAACAACACCAAATTCCTGCCGCTATTCTAAGAATTACCACAATAATCGGAGAAAAAGATAAAATAAACAGGGCAATTCCTAACTTTATCGACTCTGCAGTTCTGAACAAGGAAATTAACGTAAATGGATCAGAAAATATACGGGACTATATCTATGTCAACGATGCTGCTGAAGCAGTTAATCTAGTAATTAACAACTTTCAACCAGGAACATTCAATATTTCATCTGGAATTGGAATTTCAATTGGACAAGTTGCAAAACAAATAAAAGAAGCTCTCCATTCTCACTCAAAAATCGTATCGTTTGATACAGGAAAAATTTCCTCAACTATTTATAGCAATACAAAACTAGTTTTACAGTTCAAATTTAAGCAAAACACTCCGTTTAAAACTGCAGTACAACTCATCGGCAGGTCTAAAAAATATATTTTTTTCGACCTTGATGGTACGCTTATCTCAATCTATGAACGATGGTACAAAATCCATCTTGATCTGGCAAAAGCATTTGAATTTACACCACTCCCTGAGAAAGAGTATATTAAACAAAAGCGAATGAAAGTTTCTGAGCAACAGATTCTTGAACAAACAGACATATCTCCAAATGATATTCACAGTTACAATAAAAAACGTCTCGATTGCATTGAAGACCCTGAGTATCTGAAACTGGATATACTCAAAAAAGGAGCTGAGGTACTGTTAAAAAAACTGTATCCTGTAGCAACGCTCATATTGATCACAAAACGGAAAAAAGAGGCTGCTTGCCGTGCTCAACTGAAAGATATGAAGCTTGAAACTTACTTTGATGAGATCATTGTCACAAAGCAGCCCAAAATAGATATAATAAGAAGTATGGTTGATAGTGCTGAGCCAGTAGTAGTTTATAGTATTGGCGATTCAGACGACGACAATCATTCAAAAGAAAAGAAAATTACAACTATCCTCCTTGCTGACGGAGTGAGAGATAAAAAACAGCTTGAGACATTGAAAGATGTCCAGATCGTAGATAAACTAGATGATTTAAGGTCCATTTTATTATGAAATTTTTTGCCCATTCAACAGCTGAGATTGCAGGAAATGCAGTAGTAGGTGAGAATACTAAAATTTGGAACGATGCCCAAGTCAGAGAGGATGTTCAGATTGGAGAAGATTGTATTCTAGGAAAAAATGTCTATATTGATGTTGGTGTAAAGATAGGGAACAACTGCCGAATCCAAAATAATAGTTCACTTTTTCATGGAACAATACTTGAAGACTTTGTGTTTATTGGGCCACATGTCGTATTTACGAATCATAAAGTTCCTCGAGCATTCAATAAACAAGGCATGGCGATCGGCCCAGAAGATTGGGTCGTGGGTAAGATAGCCGTGAAGTATGGAGCCTCGATCGGAGCACAAACAGTACTTGTTCCTGGAATAACTATCGGCAAGTTTGCTATGATAGGAGCAGGATCAGTTGTAACAAAAGACGTTCCTGATTACACATTAGTATATGGAAATCCTGCAGCCGACAGAGGATTTGTTTGCCAATGCGGCGAAAAACTGGTTTTAAACGATGACAAAGCAATTTGTAGCTGTAATAAGAAGTATCAACTTGATAGTTCAAATATTTTATACATTCAAGAATAATCTCAACTATGAATACTCTATTTAAAGATAAAAACATTCTTATCACAGGGGGAACCGGAAGCATCGGATCAGAAATTCTTAAACACCTCCTTCCGCACAACCCAAAAAGAATTGTGATTTTTAGTCGTGATGAATATAAGCAACATGCACTCAAATATAAATACAACAATAACGCAAATATTGAGTATGTTATTGGAGATATAAAAGACCTTGAGTCTCTTATGTATGTGAGCCAAGGTATGGATGTCATTTTTCATGCTGCAGCATTAAAACATGTACCAATTTCTGAAGAATCTCCAGAGGAGTTTATTAAAACTAATATTGGTGGAAGTATCAATGTCAAAAAAGCAGCACTTACCAATAAAATTCCATTAGTGGTCTCGATAAGTACCGATAAAGCAGTTGACCCTTTAAATGTAATGGGAATGACGAAGGCACTGCAAGAGAAGATCTTTAGTTCGTTTTCTCTTCAGAAAAGAAATCATACAATTCGATTTGTAAATGTGAGATTTGGAAATGTTATTGGCACAAAAGGAAGTTTATTTCCTATTCTCTATCATCAGATCAAAAATAACCTGCCTATCACTCTTACACATCTAGATATGACCCGTTTTTTCATGACAAAAGCAGACGCAATTCAGCTTGTTTTTTGGGCCGCAGAACATGGTAAAAATGGAGATACAATCATCAAAAAAATGAAGTCAATTAAAATAAAAGATCTGATTAGATTATTTCTTCAAGTAACTAAACAGCCAAAAAACTATCCTGTGAAAGAAATTGGAATACGAGTAGGTGAGAAGATGCACGAGTATCTGATTACTGCAGACGAGATATTTCGAACAAAACAAAACAAAGAGTTCCTCATCATTTCTCCTTATACACCAAATGCTCTCCAAGCAAATCTTATTCTCGATAAAAAAACCGCCTCACTTGAAGATCTAAACGACTTTTTTTCTAATAATCCCGCTTGTTTCTTTGAAGATAAAGAAGTTGTTGGAATGATAACTGAGTTCATTAAAGAAATTGATGCGAATATGCAGATCATTTAATATGCAGATTGTAAAGCTACGACAACATAAAGACGAACGAGGAATGTTGGTGGAAAATACTCTTCCTGAAATAATGAAGCAGTCGAACCATTTTTTCGTTTCCAAATCTCAGCCAGGAGTTGTTCGGGGAAACCACTATCACACCCATAAATCGGAGTGGTTTTATGTGATTCAGGGAACATGTGAAATTATTGTAGAAGATATGAATACAAAAAAACGTGAAACAGTGACAATTAGATCCGAAGATGAGAATATTTTTCATATGGAACCAGGAAAAGCTCATGCATTTAAAAATATAGGGAAAGATGAACTCATTGTTCTTGCACTTATCAACGACGTTTTGATCCTGAAAATCCTGACACAGTTCCCTATAAAATCTTATAGCTATGAATCAAGAAAAAAATATTTTGCTTGTTTCTCACTACACGCTTACTCCTGGACCAATGGACAAATTAGTAAGATACTTTCAAACTCATCTCTACAACACTACTTATATGACCTTTCCGCTATATCCAAAAAATGGTCTTCCCGTGCGAGTACAAAATGATAAAAACAAAATTGAGTTCAAACTTAACCTCTACTTTCAGTATATTGTTGAAGGAGCAGCTGTTTTTTTTCAGTACAAGAAAAAAAACAGCTTCAAACACCAGTTTGATCTTTGTATTTGCGGAGATCCGCTGTCATTTCTTCATCTTTTCCTTCTAAAAAACCTGCTCAAAATTAAAAAAATAGTCTATCTGAATGTAGACTATACTGCACAACGTTTTAAAAATCCAATTCTCAACTTCATCTATCTGAAATTAAACCAGTTTTCCATAAAACGCTGTGACTATCTTTTTTACCTAATTCCTGCGCTCGTAAATCAGCTTGATCCAGAAAAAAAATATCGCTCAAAGTCTTTTCATATTCGTCACTGGTTTAACTCAAAAAATATCGATCTCAACAAAAAACGTGAATCACACTCGATCATTTTTGCAGGAAATATTACGTATGCCGTTGAGTTTGAAGAGCTCTTTATTGCACTCGTTGATCTTAAGAAAGAAAAAATTCCCTTTCATATGAGTATATACGGGGAAGGGGATAAAAAAGACTCAGTGCTTAGGAGAGTTAAAGATCTAAATCTAGAATCAGAAATAATGTACAGAGGAGTAGCAAAAAATGAAGATCTTACACAAACAATCTTTCCATCCTACCAGATAGGCATATGCCCCTATATCACAAAACCAGTACCAGGAAAATCTGAGCATATGTTCAACCTTACTGATCTTTCAACTAAGTTAACTGAATACTGTGCGGCAGGTCTTCCTATCGTTACCACTCGCTTAAGCCCTGCCTTAGACGTTATTCCAGAAAATAAATTTGGTTTTTTAGCTAATAATTCTCACCAATGGTATACAGCTTTAAAAACTCTTCTTCAAAATAAAGATCTCTGTAAGACGTATAGTAAAAACTCATTGGCGTACTCTAAAAATTACGACGAGGAGGTTGTTCTCACACCAATCATCAAAAAAATAGTATAAAATAATGAACTATGTGTGGAATTTGCGGATTTAACTACCAAAATAAAAAGACGCTTAAAGCAATGAATGACGAAATAGCCCATCGTGGACCGAATGGAGAAGGATTTTATGTTGATGATCAAGTAAGCTTAGGACATCGCAGGCTGAGCATAATTGATCTAAAAGGGGGCAAAAACCCCATTTATAACGAGGATAAAAGCATTCTGATTATGTATAACGGGGAAGTCTATAACTATCGTACTCTGCAGCCTGAACTCGAAAAAAAAGGACACCATTTTTATACTATTTGCGACACCGAGACCGTAGTTCATGCCTATGAAGAGTACAGTTTTGACTGCTTAAAACATTTTAACGGCATGTTTGCATTCTGTATTTATGATAGGAACAAAGATCTGCTTTTTCTTGCCCGTGACAGATTTGGAATCAAACCTCTCTACTACTACCATAAAGATGGAAAGTTCATTTTTGCTTCTGAAATCAAAGCGATTCTTAAAAATCCAGATGTTGAAACTATGCCAAACGATAAAGTAATCAAAAACTACTTAAAAAATAATATGATCCCGGAAGATATTCCAGAAACGTTCTATGAGAATATATTCAAATTAATGCCATCGCACTATGCAGTCGTCAAAGATGGTGAATTAAAAATAAAACGGTACTACAGCCTTAAAACAATCAACCATAATATCAGTAGTTCTGATAATGAAAAAGACCAGATTCAAAAATACCATGACCTTTTTACTGATTCAGTTAGACTTCGTCTCATTAGCGATGTTCCTGTTGGTTCTTGTCTATCAGGTGGAGTAGATTCATCGTCCATAGTTGCAGTGATCGATGATCTACTGAAGAAAAAAGTTGAAGAAGGTTCTTCGGTGAAAGGCAAATTGAACTGCTTTTCAGCAGTGTATGATGACCCAACTTGCGATGAGCGCGAGTATATTAAAGCTGCACTCAAAAATAAAAAAGCAATTTCCCACTATACATTTCCTATTGCAAAAGGCTTCTGGCACGACTTAAATAAAGTGATCTATCATCAAGATGAGCCCACGGAGACGATTGCAGTGTATGCTCAGTACTGTGTTATGAGAATCGCTGAAGGAAAAGTAAAAGTACTGCTCGACGGGCAGGGGAGCGATGAGTCTGTTGCTGGCTATATTCCATACTACCGACACTATCTGCTTGATCTACTCAAAAACATCCAGATAATTCAATTTCTAAAAGAAGTCGTTTTTGGCTTTAATTTTCACAAAGGCTTAATCAAATCTTTTATGACGATTACTAAGTCACAGCAGCTGAGTGCGAACTTTTTCCCAGATAACGCAGTTCCAAATGTCAACTATATTCAAAATAGCAATATGTCGCTCACCGATAGACAGTTTTTTGACCTCAATCATAACTTGCCTAAAGTTCTCAAATATGAAGATCGAAACTCGATGGCTTTTGGCATCGAGGCGCGACTACCTTTTCTGGACTATCGGCTGGTTGAGTTCTCTTTTTCACTTCCTGAGAATATGAAGATCAGAAACGGATGGACAAAGTATGTTCTTCGAGAAGCCATGACCGGAACAGTCGCCGATAAAATTGTCAAACGAAAAAGCAAGTATGGATACCCCGTTCCAGATTATGAATGGCTAACCACAAATAAAGAGCACATTCTAAAAGTTTTTAAGTCTAAAAAATTTGCTGAAAGAGGCTACTTTAATCAACCAGAAATTGTGAAAGCATTTGAGACGTATATAAACGACAAATCTCTTATGAACCTTTCTACATATTTCTGGAGAATCCTCAATTTAGAGCTATGGTTACGGATTTTTTTCGACAAAATATGATAAAATTGAAAATATGAAAGTCTCAGTTTCTGGAATCGGAAAAGCAGGTCTCCCTTTAGCATCGGTTATTGCTGAAGCAGGTCTTGAAGTGATTGGAGTCGGTCGAAATGAGGAAAGAATAAAAAGTTTGAACAACGCTGTCAACCCAATTCCTGAAGAGACAGGTCTTGCTCAACTTCTCAAAAAAAATGTTGGTAAACGACTTCAGTTTACTTCAGATGGAGTTCAAGCAGCAAAAGAAACCCAAGTTCATGTGATTATCGTTCCTCTGTTTATTACTGACAAAAAAGAAACAGATTTGAGTAACATCAAAGATGCAACAACTATTATCGCGAAAGGACTTAAAAAGGGGGATTTAGTTGTTTTAGAAACTACAGTTCCCATTGGAACGACCAATAAAGTAATCAAGCCTATTCTTGAAAAACTATCTAGGCTCAAAGCCGGGAAAGATTTCTATCTGGCTTTTTCGCCTGAAAGAATGATGACCGGATTTGCAATTTCTCGCTACAAAGAAGTGCCAAAAGTTGTCGGTGGTATAGATGAAAAATCTACCAAAAAAGTTGCGGATTTTTATAGAAAATTTTGTACTACAGTAGTTGAAGTCAGCAATATGGAGACAGCGGAAATGACCAAAATAGCTGAAGGCGTATACCGAGATGTAAATATTGCACTAGCAAATGAACTTCTCAAAATCGCGGAGAAAAATACCATTAATTATTGGGAAGTTCAAAAAGCATCTCAGACGTTTGCTTGCCATCTGCATGAGCCAGGAAATGTCGGAGGTCACTGCATTCCTGTGTATCCGTGGTTTCTTATCAACTCATTTGATGTTCCTCTCATAAAAAATGCCCGCCTTTTGAACGACGATATGATCTCATATTACGCTCAAAAAGTCGAAAAAGTGGCAAAAAAAGGTCAAAAAGTACTGGTCGTAGGAATTAGCTTCCGTGAAGGAGTCAAAGAGACTGCATATACCCGTGGTTTTCCGTTTATTAAACTCCTTCAGAAAAAAGGGTTTCACGTTTTGGTATATGATCCTCTGTATTCTAAAAAAGAAGTTGAAGCTTTTGGGTATGAGTATTCAGATGAATTCAGATCATCAAAAGCTGTCATATTAATGAACAAATACCCAGAACTTAAAAAAACTCTTTCTAAGTTGGGTGTCAAAGTTATCGACGTTAAAAACTCTGTTCGATAATCAGATGAAAATCGTAACAGTACTTGGAACTCGCCCTAACTTCATAAAAGCATATCTTATAAGCCAAGAACTTAAGAGAAAAAATATACAAGAAGTTATAATTCATACCGGCCAGCACTATGACTATAAAATGAGTGAGATTTTCTTCAAAGATCTTGGCATTCCAAAACCAGATTACACAACAAATTTAAAAGGAACTCAGATTAACGAGATGACAATCAAAATAAGGGAGATAATTGCGAAAGAACATCCCCAGATGGTGCTTGTGTATGGTGATACAAACTCTACTCTAGCTGGAGCAATCGCGGCATTTCGAGAAGGTGTTCCCATTGCACACGTCGAAGGCGGAGTGCGCAGTTTTAATCTGGAAATGGCTGAAGAGAGAAATAGAATTATTATTGATCACTACTCAGCTCTATCGTTCACTCCAAATGAACTAAGTAAAAAAAATCTAGAAAATGAGTCTAAAGAAAATGTCTATTTTACTGGCGATGTTCTTAATGACTCAGTTTTACACAATTTAGAAGCAATAAAAGAGAAGAAGTTATACAAAAATTATGGAGTAGTAGATAGTGAGTACTACATAATGACACTTCACCGACAAGAAACAGTAGACGTGAAAGAAAATTTAGAAGGGATACTTGAAACGTTTAAAGATCTGAAAGATATCATTTTCCCTATTCACCCTCGTACTAAACAAAATTTAACAAACTTTAATCTTCTGGAAGCATTTAAAAAAAAATTTATTTTAATTGATCCGTTAACTTATTTAGATATGCTTTCCTTAGTCTATGACTCTAAGCTCGTTCTTACTGATTCAGGAGGGATTCAAAAAGAAGCATATTTTCTACACATACCGTGTGTCGCGCTGATGGATTTACCTGTTGTACCTGAACTAGTTGATCTGGGCTGGAACATGACTGTTGGATTAGATAGAGAAAAAATTCGAGCAGCTATACGTTCATTCTCGACTGATCAAAAATATCTAAAAAACTTCGATAAGCACCTCTATGGTGAAGGGAAAGCACATTCTCAGATAGTTAACCTCATCGAAACCTATGACACAGCTCAGAAATAAAAAAAAGAAGTTGCTAATGTTTAGCGCAGGACTCGCAGGAGGTAGCTTTATGGCACTCAAGAACTTCGCAGAAGTTGCATATAAAGAGTATGACATTACAATCATCGGACTAGGAACGAAGCCCATGCATTCTGAAAAATATGAAATTATAGGGATTCCCTACCCACGATATGACGGCGTGTTTGGCCATATTACAGCTAAGTATCAGCTTCTCAATCTTATTTTTCAACTTCCTCTCTATATTATTGGCTTTCTAATGCTTCTAAAAGACCGCCCACGAGTAGTTTTTTTTAATGGACTCGCAACAATGATTCCTCTTCTTCCTTTTGCAAAACTAGTGCAAGCCAAAGTAGTTCTTTCTTTCAGAAGTTGGTGGGATCAAGATCGCTTTGGGAAAATTAAACCACTTATCGATTGGTACGGAAAGCATACAGATATTGCGTATGTAAACTCGATCGGCACAAAAGAGAATCTATCACAGATAATTCCTTCCGATCGAATTGTCGTTGTTTCTCACCATGCTAATCCGTTATTTTTTGAGACAAGAGACAGAGATCAAATTCGAAAAAACTTGGGTCTTTCAAAACAGTTTGTATTTTTGTATGTAGGAAGAATGGATGAAGAAAAACATATTCCGTTGTGGTTAGACGTGATAAAAAGTTTTGAAAAAGATAGTTCTTTAAAGTTTCTGTTTATTGGAAATGGAAGATTGGTGCAATCAATTACTGCTCTCGAAAAAAAGAACTCTCAGATTCAATATCTTGGATTTATGAACAAACCGAGCAAACTTTCACAATACTATACTGCAGCAGATATACTTTTTACAAACGCCGACGAGACATATCTCTCTCGTCCAGCGATCGAAGCTCTTTCTTGTAGTACGCCAATTATGGTGCCCTCTATTCCAGCAGTAGGAGAAAAAATTTCTAAAGGAATGACAATTCCGGATACCTTATTTCCTCAAACAGTTGGATGGCTCTTAAAACAGAATACTAAAGATGCTGTGCACAAACTGATTGTAGATATCATAAAAAATGATGAAGCTACAAAAAAAAGATCGACATGTTTACAGTATGCTCAAAAAGAGTATAAGAAAGATCCAAATGAGCTACTGTTGGAGGCTCTATTACGTGTATAATAAATCACTATGTCGTGGATACAAAAAACTGCATTAAAACTCAAAACAGAGCTTCGAACGAACTGGATATTTTATCTTATTTTCGTGCTGTTATTGATTTTACCGTTTTTGTGGTTTTCAAAACATCTTTATATACTTGGTGACGATGATACCGGACTTTCATACTACAACCCGCTTGGCATGTTGAAAACTGCACTTTCAACGTGGTACTCGCTTGACCATATAGCCCGCTTTGAAGAGTCCGTCGGACACCAAATCGTTTTTAGCTCTGTACTACAGTTGATTAAAATTGTCACTTTCAACTTAGTAAACATTGATCAACTGGCGTTTGGTATTATCATGAGTTTTTCATTTTTCTATATTGTAAAAACGCTTGAACTTCTTCACAACAACAAACCTTCTCTAGCATTTTATTTTGCGGGTTTGTTTTTTGCAATCTCGCCAAACTTTATCTTTACCGAATACTACTATTTACTGCCATCTACCTTTGCGATTTTGCTCTGTCCAGCTGTTTTATATCATTTGCTCAAGGCATACAAAACGCGTTCAATCAGGCCGCTTTTTATCAGTGCAGTGTGGACATTTATTTTATCGAGAGCTATTATTACTCCTTTTTTCATCAATTTTTTTGCATTTTTGACCGTTTTTTACTTCCTCTATGTTTTTTTCACTGATGGCTTTAAACAAGTTCTGACTGCAGCCAAGTACCTTATTATTTCGGTTTTGCTAATTACCTTGATTAACTCAATGATTCTAGTCCCTATAATCTACTCTTCTTCTCAAAAGGGGAGTAGTGCTTTGGAAGACTCAGTAATAAATCGAAATGAGCCCTCGTATATTGACAATATGCTTTCGTATATTCAGCAGGAGGTTCGGCTAAACCGGGTAAACTACTATCTAAACAATATCTATCCTGAACCCATAATTAATCTACAAGGTTTTAGAAGCTCGGATTTTTATCCTGCATACATAGATAAAACTTACTTACTTATGTACATCATCACATTCGCAATGCTAGCTGGTCTCCTTTTTTCTGCTCAAAAAAAGAAAATTTTAATTCCAGTTCTTCTACTTTATATAACGACTCTTTTATTCATGAGCGTAAATATTCTTGATAGCTTCAAACAGTTTTATTTTTTCTTGATGACGCATACTCCTGTTTTCAATATGAACCGTGTTCCATCGATGAAGTTTAATCTTCCTTTTATTTTTTACGGATCTCTTTTGCTAGGAATCAGTTTAGATTCCCTTTTTAAGAAATTTCCTAAATGGAAAAATGTAGTTTTTTTACTTTGTTTACTAGCACTTTGTGCAAATAGTTTTATTTTGATTACTGGAAAACTCTTTACTCAAAAACTACCTCCTTTAGATACAGTTCGAGCAATGGACTTTAATAAAGATTATAAACAGCTGACTAAAGATTTTCGAGCCTATATCCATGACGATGCTAGACTTGTACTTTTTCCACTTGGCTACGGATTTGGATCTTTCATTGCAGGAGAAGACCCATCTCAGTACTATCGTTCAACAGTCACCGGATTTAAGAGTTTTACAGGATATGATATGTTTGGAACAATAAGAAATTTTGATATTGTTCTTGATAAAGACTATCTTACAAAAGCGAACGACTACTACTTTAGCCATAATCTGGCCGACTTTTATCAACTAGCACAAGACCTCAATATAAAGTACGTTGTATACACAAAAAACCTAGCGCCTCTCAAAAAATTTGGCGAGCTTGTTCCTACAAGTACATATAACAGCCCTGATTACTACTCTGTAGCAGATACTTCACATGTGGTGTATGAAAATGCTGGATATAAAATATATAGACTAAAAACGTATAATGACACTTCTAAGTTTACTGCTGACAAAAAAACAACAGACCTTTCATTTAGCAGAGTTTCTGATTTTATCTATTTGCTTAAAGTAAAAACAGACGGCACTGACTTTATTAAATTTAGAGAAAGTTACTCCAGTAAGTGGAACTTGTACCAAATCTCACCAAATGATTTTAACTGTTTAGAAGGACATAACTACGCAACTTCCTTTCCAAATATTACTGAATGTGCACACCCAATGGATAATATCACGGGGATTAAAGAGCTGGTAAGCCTCAAAAAAGAGCCTTACTTACAAACAAATCATTTTCAGTATGGAACATTTGCAAATGGATGGAAAATTAAGAGCGACAAAGATTATATCTATTTTGCGCTCGTCTTTGACGGAGAAAGTTCTTTATTTTTAGGCCTTGGAGTTAGTTTTGGTGTTTTACTTGTTTGTATCGTCGCATACTGTATCCTTGGTATTAAGAAACGTTCTACGAAAAAATGAAAATCAAAAAACTGTATAAAATTATTGCCAGTTTCATACTGCTCAATATTCTTTTATTTCTTCTTTTTTTTTCAACGAGCAATGTAACAGTAGGGAAAGCTATTTTAGGAACAATTGCACCCAAAAAAATTATTTATGAACTGACTTCTGGAGAATCGATCATCTTAAGTAGCGAAAAAGGGCGTGACTACCCATTTGCTGCAACAGCTCCTGGAAGCTCTAAGTACATTTTTACAGTGCTAAAAGAGGACTACGATGTATATAATTTGAAGAACACACCTATATTTTATGCTGGAAAGCGTATTTCTGAGCTACAAAACTGGGGAAGTAGTATGCCTATTCTTCATAGTTATAGTTCCATTTCTGGTCTGGAGAGTTGGTGGAAAAAAACGCCTCCTTCACCTTGGGAATTGAATAAAAAAAATGTTTACAATTCATGGGAAGCAAGTTTTGCCAGATACTTTGACTTAGTAAAGTCTGAAATCACTGAGACGAGGAAAAATCATGATTCAAAACCTCAACTTGCACTTATCCGAAAGTGTCTAGAATCAGACTTCATCTTTCTGAAAGAAATCATCTCAACATCTAAGAAAAGTGATGCTGAAAAAAGTTATCTTACAAAAATTAGCACGGATATTTTTAACTACTATAACAATCAACTATTTCAGCAAAGCTCGCCAATCGATCCTTCTTTACTTCCTTACTCGCTTGATTTAATAAATCAGACAAAAGATTCAGGTATCTTCAAGGCAAGTATTGATAGATCTTCTTTGCAAGACTTCACCGAAAGTGATCTATCTGCAACAGTTGATCATACTACTTTATCAGCTGTGTTCGATAAAACGAGCAATCAGTTTGTATTCAACTCTGTCTCACTCAATGGAAATAAAGTATTTTATCTACACCTTCCTTTCATTAATCTACTCGAAAGTACATCATGGCAAAAACTTGGCTCAGGCTACCAAACTACACCACTAAAACTCAAAAATGACTATACCTATTTATTTAGTATAAGCGACAGTTTGACACAACCGATACATGTGACTGTCAAGCAGAATACAAAAACTTTGGTCGATAAAACGTACCTCTCAAATTTGAAGCAACAACTTTTTCAGTCTTTAATCGTCTATGGAAATAGTATGAATGGACCGGTAGTTATCTCACTTTTGCCAGTAGAACCAATAAGTGATGTTCAATTTAACTCAATTCAGATGAAGCTACAACCAGTATATCGACCACCAGTAACAATAGAAAAAACTGCGCCTCTTCCCAATCATGATCCGAAAGTGACTTATACGCAAAAAGACAAGAATTTATATGAAGTTGATGTTCAAAATACAAACTCTGCTCAAGATACATTTATTATCAAGTCATTCGGCGCTGGTTGGAAAATGTTGAAAAAGAACACGATTAACTCTAATCATTATCAAATATTCACATACTTCACTTTTCATACAATTTATCTCTGGCTTTGTTTGATAGACACAGCTATTGTAGCCGTCTTTTTTTTCTACTTATTGCTCAAAAAAATTTCACCTGCTCATGCGACTTTAGTCGATAAAGTACTTTCAACTATTTATACCCAACAAAAGAAATCTATACTACTGTCTCTCAAACATATACTGAAGAAACTTCGCACTGCAAATCAATTTTTCATTTCACTTTCTACATCATACAGAACCATTTTTATAGTTATCTCCGTACTTTTATTTATCTACTCAATTCTTTTTAATACATTTCAGACAGATATAATAACGTTTGGAATTGCAATTTTTTACCTCTTTACAACACTCAGTTGGAAACGTAAGACAAATGTCCATTTTAGTATGGCTTTCATTTTTGTGTTTATTGCGTTTATTGCACAGCTCGCTCGTCTCGACACTATATCTGAGAATATTTCGATTTGGGCAGTATTACTCTTATTTATTGGTACAATCAGTCTTATAGCTACATATTTTAATGAGTTTAGAGAATAAAGTATTATGACTGTTCTTAAAACGATTGGATTAAAATTAAAAACCATTCCTTGGTATTTTATTTCACTCATAACTCTCGTTCTGCTGGCACTTTATTTCAGAGTACATGGAATTATTGATAACCATTCATTTTGGGCAGATGAGAGCTATGTGGCGAGTTTTGCAAGAGACGTAATTGAGCATAAAAGATCACTTTTTGAAGTAGTGAAAATTCAAGATTATCAACCTCTTCAAGTTGTGATTGTAACGTTCTTCTTTAAACTTTTTGGTGTCAGCGAGTTTACTGCGAGACTCCCTTTCATTCTTTTGGGGACGATTGGGGTTGTCGGTGCATTTCTTGTAAGCGCAGAACTCTCTACTGTTCCGGCAGGGCTTTTGGCAGCATTTCTCTATGGTTTTTCTCAGCTTAATTTATCAAACTCAACACAAGCAAAACCATACTCAGCAATTGAGACAGCATTTTTATTCATACTTTTCTGCATCAGTAAACTGAGACAAAACCCAAAAAACACTAAACTCTATCATGGCTTCATAATACTGCTCGCCATTCTCTGTTCTTTGATACATTTTATTGGGTTTCTGGTTTGGTTGCCGTACATTATTTATCTCATTACAACGTACAGAAGGCGTTTGCTTGAACTCCTCAAAAAACCGCTGTATAGTATTACTTTTCTACTCATAGCAATAGTACTATTCTTTGTTTTCAAAGTTAACCTTATGATTCAGCTACTTCTCAGTACAAAAGATCATAATCTTCTTTTTTCTGGAAATAATATAACATATCTCCGTGAGCTTTTTTGGAAAGAATATGGCTTCATAACACTGCCTGCAGTATTCGGGGGAATGGTGCTTTTCAAAAAAAATCGCAACCTTGGTGTAGGTATTATTATATGGGTACTAGCTATGCTTTATTTGTGGACCTTTAAATCGTTAACCCACAATATAAGATATCTTGTACCTTTGTTTGGTCTTCTCTTTGTCTGCTTCAGTATTTTTTGGGGAGAAGCGTCAAAAGCTTTCTTTACTAAAAAAGCCTCACTGGTCTGTTTAGTTGTTGCAGTACTTCTTTTTGTTGGAGGTAATAAAATTTCTCGAAAACCTGCTCTTTACTACTCTCCAAATGAAGATTTTGCAGCAGATATTCAAATTGCAGACTATAAAACGTTTTATTCTGAACTTCAGACCAGATTTCCAGATCTTACTCATCTAATAATCTATACTGATGTGATTGACGCACAAATTTGGTATTTACCTGGGAGAACTCCTGATGCGACTTTTATGAAAGCTTATACAGCAGGAATACATGATGGAGAAGTTTCACAAAGTATTATTACTCACAACCCAGTTTACACAACACTGGACCAATTTAAAGAACAGATGAAACTCCATCCAAAAGGTCTACTTATTGTTGAAGACTGGGATAGCATACTGCCTCAAGAGATAAAAGACTATGCAAAGAAGAATCTCCATCTTGAAATCAAAGTGGACGGCCTACCTAACACAAATGGGGATAACTGGCCACTTGAACTCTATAGCTGGGGAGTCGGAGATCTTCAAAAAAAGTAGAACCAACAACATGATATAATTCTTTACAGAATGATCAAAAAAGGAATCGGAGTAACTTTCATCTTTATTATCTCTACGTGTATCCAGCTTGTTAGCCAGATCGTTGTCACGCGCTTAATCGGCGCCACGCTCAATCTAGACATTTTCTTGGCTGCAGTCGCACTTCCAACCATTTTAGTTACAGTGATCTATGGAACATTAAATGATGCATTTCTTCCTTATTTTGGTGAGAAAAAGAATCATGATCCTGAAACAGCAAATAGCTATTTTTTTTCAACATTGTTAATGTTAACTTTCTTATCATTCATTTTAGTACTTATTCTAAGTTTTCTTTCTGAACCCATTAGCGCCTTTCTATATAATAGTAGGGGAGCAATATTTATACACGATGTAAGCATTCAGATGCGATTTATGTTTATGAGTATTCCTGTTTCAATTGTAGCCACGCTGTTGGGAAGCTATTTCTATTCAAATAAAAATTTTTTAAGATTTCCTATCGCTCAAGCAGTAGGTAGTGTAGTAAATATTGGCCTCATTGTTTTCTTGACACCTTTTCTTGGTATATGGGCATTAGTGTGGGCCTTCGTACTTAATATACTCTTTCAAATATTTTTAATTGTTCCTAGAAAAATAATTACTTTTAAATTCGTATTGCCAAATGTAATGCCTCTGTTATTCGCTTGGCTCCCATTAATTATCGGCTCGATAGCATTACGTTCTGATACGTTACTCATTCGCTCTTTTGCTTCTTCACTTCCTCCAGGGAATTTGGTTTACCTAAATCTTGTAACTAAAATATTTTCTCTTGCAACCAGCGTGATGACGGTAGGTATTCAAGTTATGCTCCTGCCTCATCTGGTAGAATACCTTGCCAATAAAGAGATAGATAAGGCAATTATAAGCATTAATAAAGCAAAGATATTAGCAATAGGCATTAGCCTCATTGTGACCTTTATTGTTACTCTCGGGGCTCCTATTTTAATAAACTTATTATTTATAGGCGGAAAGTTTACAGCAGAAGATGCACAAAGCACTTCAGCATTATTACCTTTTTTTATACTTCCTGCCATTGGATGGGGAATAAACAGCGTCTTCTTCCAACCATTATTAGCTCTAAAGAAACAGATTCCATTAGGGGTTATTAACCTTATTGCCTTAACGGTAGGTTGGAGTGGAGGATTAATCATTAAAAACACATTTGGGCCTTTACCTGGGATAACTGGTGGTCTAATTTTATTACTATTTACTAGTATTATCGGAAGTGAGTTGCTATGGCAAAAATACAAACGACAACTGATTATAGAATCTCTGTAGTAATCGGCACATTTAACCGTCCAGATTCAGTTTTAGGACTTCTCGAACAGCTAGTCGACATCAGAGATGTTCCAATTGAAGTCTTAGTATTTGACCAGTCATCAAAAGAAAATTACTCAGTAAGCTCTTCACTTTTTCCGAAACAGGAAAATTTTCATCTCTTAAGACTCGAAAAACCTAACACTTGTAGATATCTTAATATGGGTTGGCAGTATGCTAAGGCGCCTATCGTATTATACCTTGATGATGATGTAACAATCACTAGCGAGACATTAAATGCACACATTCGCCACTATGATAAAAAATCGCTTTTAGGAGTAGCTGGTAGAGTCGTCAATGACGGAGAGCAGATATCTAAAAACTCTCAAGTTGGTAAAGTATTATTTTGCGGAGCAGTAATCACTAAAAATTTTTCATTTACAGAGCCACTTTATGTCGATTATCCATATGGATGCAATATGTCGTTTAAAAAAGCTGCCCTTGAAGAAGTCGGTGGATTTGACGAAAAACTGAAACCACCCATATATGCGTATAACGAAGTTGATTTAGGATATCGAATAACGAAGAAATGGAAGAATTCTATAATTTTTGAACCTCATGCACTGGTATATCATCACCAAATTAAACAAGGCGGTACTCGTTTCTACAATCAAAAATATATTCAAAAGACTACCGATTATAACTATGGTTATTTCTTAGGAAAGAACTTTAACTTTGCACAAAATATTGTATGTCTTATAAGACGTATACCATATCAGATAGTTAAAGAAGCAAATAGTATCTGGGAAATATTAAGTGGATTCATGTACGCAAAATCCGTTAGAACTCGATAGTAGCTATCTTAAGATATTGTATTTACTGTGGTTATTTACAGGATTACCTACCTTGTTACAAACCACCATGGTAGAATCCAAAAAAAAGAAACCATAACTGTAAACTGTATTGTTAGAAGTAAGAGGAGAATTTTTTCCACCCATTTGTTTCTTGCAGCACTAGCTAAACCAAAAGCATAGGTCAAAATAATACCCATTTCATACGTTAATCTTGCCGCCGAGTAATGACCGCTTAACACATTGTAGTAAATATATATAAGAAGCATCGAAACTCCTAGAATATTAATAAGGAGTGCCTCATTTTTTCCATATTTTTTTAATTTTAGAAGTCCATATAAACATGTTGGAAGTAAAACAAACCCTAGACACCAGAGAATAAATGCTTTCTTATGAAATTTTACAAAAGGTGTCACAGCATTATGTCCGTCACTCCAGAAACTATTCCAAGCGCCGCCGATCAAAGAGTAATACTGGGTGTTATACATGTCAACTTTGGGTATCCAATCAAGTCGGTAATAAAAATCAGGACTATGATGATAAGGTTTAGTTGTAATAACCTTCACAATATTAGAGGGCCCTTTTGCATCCTTAGATCTTAACAGAATAGGAGCTGACACTATACTAATCACCAAAATTACACCAATCAATATTGTAAAATAAGTGCTGACTCTAATTTTTTTTCTGATAAAAACGAGAACATATCCAGATATGGAGACCGGTAGAATCATTATTATAGAAACCTTAGTCCAGAATCCTAAAGCGAAACTAAGAGTAAACCATATAGAATAGATTAGAAATTTTTTTTCATCCGTTACTGATACCAGGAATAGTATCGCTACTACACAACTAATTATCCAGAATAAACTCAGTAATTCATTTGTTACCATCGGAGGAAAAATATTGAGCATTGGCAATGCAGCAAGAGCTAAAACACCTACAAAAACCTGTCTGTAATTTTTGAACACTTTATGTAGTGAAATCGCAACTACGCCGATAGTTGCCCATAGTATAAATATATTCATATATTGAGCTGTTTTAGAAGTGTGCGAGAACTGCATTAATGTCGCACCAAGTATATAGTACAAAGGTGATTGGTGAGTCTCCCAGCCTAAGTTTGCAGCTGGTAACTTCTTGTACTGATTTATATACTCAATATAAAAAACATGTCCTTCTCCATCAAATCCGTGTTTAGGTTTATATAAACTAGCGTTATGTAAACCAAGAATAAATGAGGCTATAAATATAGATAGCAAAGCAAAAAATAAAGCATAAGATTTGATATTTTTTGGTAGATATACCATTGAAAGTATTATAACAAAGATTTATCAGCTATAATTGCTCTATGAGCAGCATTACAGCTATTATCCCTGCTAAAAATGAAGAAAGAAATATTGAACGGTGTTTAAAAAGTCTTGATTGGTGTGACCATGTTATAGTCATGTTAATGGGTAACGATAAAACAGGTACTCTTGCCCAAAAAATGGGAGCTGAAGTAATAGAAAAAAATAAATCTGATAACGATGACTTCATAGCTCTTCAAAAAAATATTAACTGGGCTATCGAGCATACTAAGTCTGAGTGGATTTTAAGGATTGATGCAGATGAAGAAGTGACTTCTGATCTTAAAAAAGAGATTTTAGCAACAATCAATAACTCTACAGATATTATTGCATATGGTCTACATAGAAATCAGTATTTCTGGGGTGGTTTTTTAAAAGGTGGAGACTGGGCTTATGATAGACTTGTAAGACTCTTTAAAAAAGGTTATGCGGAGTATGATCCAATTGTAAATGTGCATGAACAGTTTAAGGTCAAAGGTCCAATTGGATATCTAAAATTCTCACTTAATCACTACTCTCATCCGACATTACAAGATGCGAGGAAAAAATTTGACTCTTACACTTCTGTTCAGATAAATGACATGAATGACTCTCGATTTAGAGCATATTTCAATCTTATTTTTCAACCACCCTATGTGTTCCTTAGATGGATGATCTGGCATCATGGATATCGTGATGGCATTAGGGGTTTAGTAGCAGCATGGTATAGAGCTAATTATGATATTCTATTGTATAGAAAGTATATTGCGAACAAATTCGGAAAGAAGTAAAGAAACTTACTTAACTGCCTCTAAAAATCGCTTTACAGGAGCTATCGACATCATTATATCAGCCTCTTTTGTATATCCAGCAATATGGGGAGTAAGAAATATATTCTTTAAATTTAAAAAATTCTTATTAATCTTAGGTTCGTTCTCAAAGACGTCAAGCGCAGCTCCGGCAATTAAGTTTTCTCGTAACACATATATAAGATCTTCTTCATTAATAATCCCGCCTCTTGATGTATTGATGATGTAACTGTTTTTTTTCATTTTTTTAAGCTGTGTCAATGAAATAATATCTTTTGTTTCCTTCAGTAAGGGGAGGTGAAGGGAAATAATGTCCGAGGTCTCCAATATCGTTTCTAAATCGGCCTTAACAATGTGATTTTTAGCCATAGTTTCTTCATCAATAAATGGATCATATCCTAAAATCTTTTTTACTTCAAATCCTTGGAGTTTATCTGCCAAAAGTTTACCAATAAATCCACAACCTACCAGCCCAATAACTCTACCTTTCAGATCCTCCCCCTGATGATTTTTATCCCTCCATTTGTGCTCAGTCAATAACTTATTTTGCTCTCCAATATGCCTAAGCATCATTATCATGATACATACCACATACTCTGCAACTGAGTTAGCATTTGCACCCGGTGAGTTAAGTATTTGGATCCCTTTTTTCTTACATAGGTCGGTATCAATATTATCAAGACCGACACCTGCTCTAAGAATGAATTTGAGCCTTGGAAAATCAGTTAAAAGACTGTTATTAACAGTAGTATAGGTACGAATAAAGATGGCCTCTACCTTTTTTTTATCTTCTAGTAATGGTTCCGCCTCAATAACTTTATGACCATTTCTTATAAGAATTTCTTTTGCAGAATTATGAATCTCATTTGGCTCAGTAATATAAATTAACATACATTCTATAAAAAGAGTAACATTTTTATTATATCAGTCGATTAATAATTAATTACATCCTTTCCCAAACCTCGTAACCGATTCCTCTAAAATCACTTTTAGAGCTATTTTTATACCCGGCAATCGTCAGCACATTTTTATAGTCATAGCCATAAATCTCGGATGTGTATGGGACTATAACAAGCTGTTTATCTTTAAAGTCGCTTCGTCTGATGTCAAATATTACCATGTCATTTCTGTAATATAATAATCCGTCCATAGATGATGGAATAGCGTAAATCTTTTTTTTCGGTAGACTCGTAGATAATGACTTCCAGTCTTCTCTATGAAACATGGGGAAAGTTATGTAGAGAAGACTCCACGCGACAAATCCACTAGTCAAGAGTACCTGCTGCCACTTTAGGTTCGCAGCATATCCTAAGAGTAGGCTTAATGGAATAATTAAGTATATAAACCTAAAATACTGAAGAAGCGGAGTGAATAGAGAGAAAATACAGCCAAGAATAATGGGAAATATAAAGAGAAAAGGTAGAAGCTCTTTTTTTTCATGATTCCTGACCGCAAAATAGTAAACTATTACTGACCAAATTGAGGCCAATCCCAGATATATTTCTTTCGGAAAAAATGAGACTCTCCCTGTCGTAAACTTTATAAAAATCAAGAATAAATTTTTAACATTCCCTTTTCCCAAAACATCCATCCAGTTTACAACTTGTTCAAGTGCAGATTGCGAATAACGTATCTGTTGTTTAAGAAGTGGTGAGACAAAAAGTATTGAGGCCGATAGGCCTGCAATCAACCGCAGTGCCAATCTAAACTGCAGTTTATAAATGCAGTAGGTGATCAAAGCAACTATAAAAAAAACGGAGCCATAGAACGTTAGGAAGCTCAAAAAACAGCTATAAAACAGCCCAACATACATCAGAGCTTCACGATTAGAACTACTGTGCGGTCTGTCGATATAGAGATTTACAAAAAAATATAAAACAGTCGATAATAAAAATACTACCATCATGTACATTCTCGCTTCTTGAGAGTAGTAAACTATGAGGGGGTTAAATAAAAACAGCACCGTAGCCCAGAATCCGACCTTCTCACTTTTCATTCTTTTACCTATAAAAAAAATTGTGAGCCCGGCAAGTAAAGAAAAAATCACTGATGGAAATCTTAGACTTACCTCAGAACTCCCGAATACGGTTACCCAGAGCTTTTCGACAATATAGAATAAGGGAGGATGAAAATCACGGGGAGAGTAGGTTGTAATAATCTGAGAAACACTGTATTCGCGCACTACTCTGGCTGTCGTTGCCTCATCAAGCCATAACGATTGATTAAGGGCTATTAAACGTACAACAAATGCAAGAATTAAGACTACAAATAAATATTTCTTCATGAGTTCGCTTTGCGAGTTGTCCTCGATTTTTATTTTACTTTTTTAGCCTGATATCTCTTAAGGTCAGCTGCTACCATCATCTTCACTAAGTCATCTAAACCAACTTTTGGTTTCCAGCCTAGCTTTTTCATTGCTTTTTCTGGTTTTCCTTGTAAATGATGGACTTCTGCTGGCCTCATAAACCGTGGATCCTGTTTAACATATTGTTGCCAGTTATCAATCCCAGCTTCTGCAAAGGCTTTTTCAACAAACTCCTGAACCGAGTGGGTTTCTCCCGTTGCGACAACATAGTCATCTGGTTCATCCTGTTGCAGCATAAGATACATAGCTTCTACATAGTCACCGGCAAAACCCCAGTCCCTTTTTGGCTCAAGATTACCAAGCCGCAGTTCATCTGCAAGACCCAGTTTAATCTTTGCTACAGCATCCGTAATTTTTCTGGAAACAAACTGAATGCCGCGGAGAGGGGACTCGTGATTGAATAATATTCCGTTACAGGTAAACATGTTATATGACTCTCGAAAGTTAACCGTCATCCAGTACGCATAGACCTTTGAAACACCATAGGGGCTCCGTGGATGAAAAGGTGTATTCTCATCCTGAAGCCAGTTAGTATGATTAGCTCCAAACATTTCTGATGTAGATGCCTGATAAAATTTACTTGTTGGGGATAAGAATCTTAAGGCATTTAATAGATGGAGAACACCAATTGCGTTAATCTCAGTTGTGTATTTTGCCTGATCCCATGATGAACCTACAAAGGACTGTGCAGCTAAGTTGTAAACCTCTTGTGGCCTAATATTTTTCACAATATTTAACAATGATGACTCATCTGATAAGTCACCCTCAACGAAGTCGACTTCTTTAGTAATTCCCAGGTAGTCTAGATTATCAAATGTTGGGTTAGAGTATCTTCTAATCATTCCATATACTTTATAGTCTTTTTCAAGAAGAAGTTTTGCTAAATAGGGACCGTCCTGTCCAAGAATCCCAGTTACGAGTGCAATTTTTTTCATATAAATCTAAAGTATTAGTAACAACTCAATTCTACAGTATTATAACAAATATTGTACATCACTCACTTCATAAAGTACGAAGACACAATAACCAGGTACAGGCTGTATTTTAGCCTGATTTTATAGTAACTAAGTCCGCAAAATCATTTAAGAATAGTATACAATAGCTATATGAAGCGCATCTTAAGCTTTTTTAAGCATCCTACAAGCAGAAATATCATCGTTAACACAGTAGGCAACTACTTAAATATTGCATTTACAGCTTTATTTGCTTTGCTCCTAGTCCGCATCCTCACTCCTTCACAGTATGGTGTTTTAAGCGTGTTGTTGGGTATTGCATACGTCCTCTCTAATATTCTTGATTTTGGGACTACTGCAACAATTTATTCGTATCTTCCATCTTTATATCAGACAAAGTCATATAACCTCTATAGATTTATTAAAAGCACTTTTTTTTTCCAGTCGATTTTTTCACTCATAGTCATCACTATTTTAATGATCAGTTTCCCGTTTCTAGATAAAGTTTTTTTTAAAACACATGCACCTAAGTGGGAACTTTACTTAACAGCAACTTCTGTTTTACTTTTTATCTGGCAGAACTTTATTCTCAATATTCTCTATGCTTCTAAGAAGTTCGTTCTGGCCAACATTTATCTTAACTTCGCCAATCTTCTCAAAACTGTTGTCATCCTATACTTGGCGTCTATACATATGATAAGTGTAGGTTCAATAATTTTTGTCTTTGGAATTTTAGGAAACTTCATCTTTTTCCTTGTATTATTTATCCAAAAAAGAGAGCTTTTATCGCTTATTGCCAGAGCCGAGGTTAAGAGAGAAGAGTTTAGATTTGGGTATACGCTCACATACTTTGTCGCCTCACAGTTCTTTAATCTGGGGCAGAGAATGGACTTATTTCTCCTATCTTATTTTGGACTAAAAAATGAAGTAGGTTACTACGGATTATCACAAAAAATTATTCTTACCGTCATCTCTACAGTTGTAAGTATCACGCAGGTACTCTCACCAGGATTTTCGGATATTAAAATAAAGTCTGAGATTAACGGACATTTAAAACGAGCAGTTCTATATCTCCTGATTCCTACAGCATTATTCATAGTTATCTTTTTCTTACCCAAATCGGTTTATACCTTAATATTTACCAATAAATTTGATCCAGCGGCTCCAATTGCCAGTGTTCTTAGTCTTCCTTTCATTGTTTATACACTCGGTAGTATTCCGATGTTATTTATTCTTTACACAGTAAAAAAACCGAAATATGTTCTTATATCAAATATAATGTTCTTCCTTATCGTTAGCGTAGGCTGTTATATATCAATACCTCTTCGCGGAGTATACGGGCCACCTTTGGTCTTAACCATCGCTTTTCTAGTATCTTCAATCTATCTAGTAATCATGTCTCTGGTTGAGTACAAAAAAATGAAGGCAAGTATTGATTAAGCTTATAATCAATAGTTATCTATAAACCAGATCAAAGCGTTCTTTAGTTTTTTTGCGGTTCTCATAATTTAATTAATTGTTAATATTCTTATAATAAATTACTATGGTAAAGAAGCTACAATAAAAAAGTGAGAGGTATGTAAGAATCGTCTACATTAGAGATTTATAATCCTAATAAATATATCGCTAATAAGGTATATAATAGTAACTAATTTCGTATGAAAACTAAAAACCCTGATACAAATACCTCCAAATTCAAGATCATATGGAGAATTGTGTTACTTTTAAGTTTTGTTTTTCCGCTCATCATCAATCTGAAAATTATTTTTGGTGGAACATTTCCATTCTGGTATGACCCTGCCCGCGACATGTTACTCGGGCTTGAAAATCTCAAAAAAATAACTCTTATCGGCCCACCTTCAGGCATCCCGGGTATTTTTTATGGCCCCTACTGGATCTGGCTCATTAGTCTTGCTGAACTCATAAGCAAGGATCCTCGTATTGTTGCCTTTCTCATTGCTACCGTTCCATACTTTACCTTGTTTCCTTATGTACTCTATAAGCTCTCTTCTGTTTTAACAAAAAGAATCGCTCTGATGGTTTGGTTGGCCTTTATCTTAACCACAAGCTACAGCTCCAGAATCTGGAATCCTTATCCTGCACCACTTATTTATCTTTCATATCTAGCATTGATTATCTCAATTGACTTTAACTCATTTGATAAGGTCAACTTAGTGAAAATTTTGGCTTCGGGGATTGTAGCTGGTCTATTAGTTAACTTTCATATATCTTTTGGCATAGCGATACTGACTTCATCTTTTATTTATTTGACGTTTGAGTTTTTACTTAACTTTAAATTGTATGGAAAAAGCCTCCTTAATTCACTAAAAAATCGACTAGTAGTATTTATACTCTTTAGTCTTGGTGTATTTATCGTCTATTTACCATTCCTGGTTTTTGAGTCTCGCCATGGATTTAATCAGATTAAGTCTCTGACTTTTACACTACAGCAGGCAATTATTCACCACTCATCAGTAGTTGGACAAATTGGATTGTCAAAAGAACAGATTATCCAAAACTTCCTCAATAGGTTAGATGAAATATTTCGGCTCCCCGTGAGTTCATATATCATATTGCTTTTACTTTCGTTTGCCTCACTTATATATATTGCTATAAAAAAATTCAAACTTAAACTTGACCGCAATGAAGTAAATTTTTTGTCAGTTCTTATCATCAACCATCTCGTCGTGGTTTATATTTTCTTAACTTCAAAGAATCCGATATGGGGATATCACTTCATGGGCGTAGATATGATTCAGCTTCTACTCTTAGGTTTTTTGGCTAAGAAACTTCCAATAGTAAATATTGGATTATTCCTCGGTACAGTATGGATCGCATGGATGAGTATCATAGGCTTTAGTAAGTCATTTGTAACGAAGATCACTTATTCCTGCTTTATTACTGAAGATAAGATCGTACAAACTACTTACAAAGATGCAAATCATAGTCATTTTAACCTTTTTGTATATAATCCAGGGATCTATACCTATGACTATGACTATCTTTTCCAGTGGGAAGGAAAAAAATATGGATATATACCAAAAACAAATCGTATGGTTGATCCGAAACAGCCCGCCTATTTAATAATGCCCAAAATTGATAAACCTGGAATAAAGGAAGACTTTATAGACTATAGAACACCAATTAAAATCTATAAAACGGTGAAAAAGTGGGAAAATGCTGATGGGACTGTGATTTTGAAGAGAGTCAAGAGGTAGTAACCCAAAGCCAAACTTCAAAATCTTCATAATGACGTTGCCAAATCACCTCAAAAAAAGTGAAACCACAACGCTGAACAGTCCTAAATACCATAGTTTTTAATGTACTCGTGTACTAGACTAGTACGTTAGCGCACTAGAAAACTGCTTTATAGTGAGAGGTATCTTATGAAGAATGAAAACTATTATAGACAGCTAGCTTTTCTGAACGCAAGTCTTGAGTGTTATAACTAAAATTATATCTTTCTCTATGGAGCGGGATACGGGAGTCGAACCCGTCTCTACTCCTTGGAAGGGAGTTATTGAACCGCTCAACTAATCCCGCTTAATGGATTGCTTTTATGCGGGACAGGTCCCGCGCGGTAAAGAAAATTATACCATATCTTGCTGCCATTTTTGCTATAATGAGACCATGGATGATCAGGAAAAAACTCTTTCTCTCAATCTCAAAGGATCAAAAGAAAATGTGCTCAAAGCAGTTACATTATATATTCAAAATCAAGGTTTTTCCATAACTATAAAAGATGAAGAAAAACCATGGGGCGCATACTACTATATAGATGAAAAAGACAGAGAAAAATTTACCCGAATGTACTTTCATAATGAAGACTTCACAGAGATTATCAAAACAGATCTAAGACTAACACCAAAGTTTCTTATCGTCGCTCCAAATGAGATGCTTTCCTGGCAGTGGCATAAAAGACGCTCTGAGTACTGGAGCTTAGTCGTAGGTCAAGTGACTTACAAAGTGAGCTCTCTAAACGAGGAACCTGAAGAATCACATGAGCTTGTCTATGGTAAAATTCTAAAAATACTAAAAGAAACTCGCCACAGATTAATTGGTGCGGATAAAATTAATGAAGCATACGGAGTAGTAGCAGAAATTTGGATACACTCTGACCCTTCAAATCCCTCAAATGAGGAAGATATTCACCGCGTTAGCGACAAGTACTCTCGACCATAAACTACCTATGCGTCCCCTTAAACTGATGAATAAAATGGACATGTACCTTTAGCTCGCTTACCATCATTCCCGTAAAAATAAATACTGAACCAATAATAAAGTAAAGACTAGGAATTTCCTTAAGGAGAGGAATCGCGACAAGAACTGTAAAGATAGGATTTAAGTATCCAAATATTCCAACTTCCTCACCTGACATCTTTGATAGACCATAAAAATAGAGATAGTAGGCTATTGCTGATGAGAAGAAAACTCCATAAAAAATCCCAATCATACCTTCAGAACCCAACATCGTAAAGTTCCAACTACCAAGCTCTCTAATCATAAAAGGGAAAAAGGTAGCCGAACTGATGGCAAATGACAAAAAAGTTAATGCATAGGGTGAGATTTTTGTAGCTACACGCTTAAATAAAAGTATTGAAAGTACATTACCTATCATGGATCCGAGGTAAAGCAAATTCCCCTCCAAATCAGTCGAGGACTCTTTCAGACTTCCATTTAACAGTAATGGAGAAAATACAATAAATAAAACTCCAACAGTAGAGATGAGAAGACCTCCTAGGAGTTTTTTGTGAATTTTTTCATGTAAGAAAAGTACTGAGAAGATAAATAATAAAATAGGGGAGCCAATAACAATCACTGATGAGTTAATGCTCTCGGTTTTTTGAAGCCCAACAAAAAGCAATCCAATATGGATCGTAAAACCCATAATTGTGCCTAAAATAATTTCTATCCAATCCTTATTGCTCAGACTCCTGAAATTAAAGCCTTTAATAGTTGGATAAAATATGAAAGCTGCAATAAAAAAACGAATAAATAAAAATGTAAACGGAGGAATATCATTTAACGCATATTTAAAAATAGGCGCTGCAGCGCCCCAGATTACGTTAGCGATTATCATTGCTAAGACAGGATTCATAGTATCAGTATAGATTAATCGAAGTCAGTATGTCTAGTACTACTCAATTTCACGCTTTTTATTGAGATAAACTATGAGTTCGCCAACTATACCTGTCATACCAATCTGAATACCCACAATTATCAATAGAATTGCGAGTTGAAGAGCAGGTCTACGATAGAGAAGTACGCTAAAAATAAGTCTTTCCAGAGTAAGATATAAGGCAATCAAAAAACCACTTATAAAAAATATTCCACCAACTGATCCGAAGAAATGTAGTGGTCTTTCAGAGAATCGATAGAGAAAATATGCTGTTACAGTATCTATAAAACCAATGAAGGCTTTACTGATGCCAAATTTTGCCTGGCCGTATCTTCGTGGTCTATTTTCTACTGATATTTCCGTAACTTCATATCCTTGAGAATATGCAGCTAAGGGGAGAAAGCGAAAGTTATTTCCATAAAAAACTATATCATGAAGGACTTCTTTTCTGAGAGCCTTGAAGCCACAGTTAATGTCAGTAAAAGGAGAGTGTGCAAAAATTCTCAGAAACTCATTTCCAAGCTTTGAATATGTTTTAATAACTATATTGTGTTGACGAGACATTCTGATTCCGTTTACCAGATCATAACCTTTATCTAATTCGTCTATAAGTTTTATTATATCATGCGGATTATCTTGAAGGTCTGCGTCAAGAAATACTAAGATGTCGCCTTTAGCTTTTTTTACACCCGTAGATATGCCTTCTCCTTTGCCAAAGCGCCGTCTTTGATGAATAACTTTTATATGTTTATCTTTAGTTGCTAAATTATCTGCAATTTTTCCACTTTGGTCTATTGACCCATCATCAACGAAGATTACTTCATAATTCTGTTGGATTGTTTTTAAAGACTCAGTAATTTCTTCATAAAGAAGCTCCAAATTTTCTTCTTCATTAAAAAATGCCGTTATTATTGATATCATACGATCTATTCTACCATGTTTTGCACGATTTATTGCTGAAGGTGCTGTTATTTTTCAGTCTCAAGTTGACGAGACGTACATATACAAAAATACTTTAACTCTGTTACAATTATAATAGTAATTACTAATTCATATTTCTAGGCGGTGAAACTATATGCAGCAAGAAGAAACACAAGTAACGAGAGTTACCTCATCTACTCCTGAACAGATTGTAAGAACTACTAGAACCGTAGCGCCACCAGTAGGTACTGAACATCCCAAAAAAGTCTATCAAACAAAAAAAGTAATTTTCCGAACCTATCAAATTATCTGGTATATACTAGGAATTATTGAAGTACTGTTAGCTTTCCGCATTATCTTAAAAATGCTAGGAGCAAACACTTTTAGTGGATTTACCAACTTAATATATACTTTAAGTGATCCCCTGGCCTCACCTTTCAGAGGAATTTTAGGAATAACTAGCACTCAAGCATCTGTATTTGAGTGGTCAACAATTATCGCCGGGATCGTGTATGCAGTTATAGCTTATGGCATTGTACAGCTTTTGCAATTAATAAAGCCTACCACTCCTCAAGAAGTTGAACAGTCAGTAGATAATCAATAACGCTTGTATCTGAACTATCAAAGGATGTTCACTTATTTCCTGAGTGAAATTTTTCGTGAATTTCCTTTAAATGGAGATTTGTTACGTGTGTGTATATCTGGGTGGTGGCTATATTTTTATGTCCAAGCATTTCCTGAACAGAACGAAGATCTGCTCCGTGGGATAGTAAGTCTGTTGCATATGAGTGACGGAGAACATGAGGACCAATTTTAAAGAGGATACCTGCTTTTTTTCTGTATTTATCAACCATTCTTTCGATTGATCTTACTGATAGTCGTCTTTTTTCATCAGTGAGTCCAGTATCAGATTTTGGACCCGAATAACTAAGAAATAGGGGACGAAATGGATCTTTCCGAGCATGAAAGTACTGTTCTAGAGAGTCTTTCGCGTTTTTTGAGAGAAAAACAACTCGCGCTTTACCTCCTTTACCTATCACTCCAAACTCGCCGGCTTCGACATTGACCTGATCACGGTTTAATGCCGCCAACTCTGAAACACGCAATCCTGTTGAAAATAGGACTTCTAAAATTGCCTTGTCCCTAAGCCCCGACTCAGTAGAAATGTCTACTGACTGAAACATTTTTTCAAGTTCTTCCGGCTGAAGATGTTTAATCGTTCTGTCTCGCTGCTTTCCAAGCTCAATAATCTCAGCGGAAAGCACCTTCAACTTTTGTTTCGTTAAATATCGGAAAAAAGACCTCAAAGCGACTAAAAAATAGTTCTGGGTTTGTCTTTTCAAATCACCTTTATAAGGGTTTTTATAAATTTGAGAAAGATACAACCGGTAATTTCTGATCATCTCCTCGTCAATCTTTTCGACATCAAAGTCACGTTTCTCAGCCGGTATTTGAGATGTATATTTATCTAGCAGCCAGCTCTGAAAAAGTTCGATATAATGGCCATACATTCTAACTGACTTTTTTGAGAGATTTTTATCAAGTTCACAGTACTCTAAAAAACGGAGATTAGCTTCTTTCATTCCCATCTTCATATATACATTTAACGACATTCGAACTAAGAAATCAATATGAGCGATATGAAATTTCTATATTAAATTATACAGGTGATTGAAGGTATTCTAATGAAACCGGTATGTTTCCTTAGAAATCCGTCATTAGGTTGAATTGTTTCAGTATATTATTAGGTGTTTGCATATTTAAAGATAAGTGAGCTCGTTTAGCATGATAATAGTCCAAGTAATCAGTAAGCTCATGTTGCATAGAGGGA
>JBBRMU010000004.1:0-69856 GCA_038230655.1 Patescibacteria group bacterium
AACTGTGCAGGGAGAGTTGTCGTTAGATATAGCAGAGCCCACAAAAAGTTTTTTGGATGTGAGAACTATCCGAAATGTCAGTTTATATCATGGACCTTAGAAGGGACAACAGCGACACCACTGGAAAACCCACCAAATTTAGACTTAAAACCTGTAGTTTCTTCGGAAAAAAAGTCTCAAAAAAAAGTGCCAAAGAAAGCTGTAAAAAAAAAGGCCAAAAAGTCTCCTTCAAAGAAGTCTAAGAAAGCTAAGTAGGGCTACTTGTACCGTATATTACATTGAGACTCTTCTCCAGTCGTGTTAGATTGTGTCTATTACCAATTAATTATTAATATGATACGATCTGCAACTATCCTATTTGCGTTTATAAGTTTTGGGTTCGTTTTCTATCATATTTCTGTGTTGACGAATGAGTATAAACCAGAGAGTACAGCATGCTGTCAGTTTGATTTAAACCATGATGGAGTTATAAATATTAGAGATTTTGCTTTCTTAAGATTAGATCAGAGTAATGAGCTGAAAAGTCTTGTGTCGCTATATTAAAAATATTTTGGTAAAATTTGTGATGATAAAGAGATGATCGAACTTGATAAGAATGGTGATAAACTAATCACAGTTATAGATTTTGCTTTAGCAAAAAACGAGCTTCAGCAAAGACAAGTAAAAATTATGACAGACTTTCAAGCCAATTTTGGAAGAATCTGCATGCAAGCAACTAATGAGTAAAACTAAATACATATTTATATCTGGAGGCGTGATCTCTGGTATCGGCAAAGGTATCACATCCGCCTCTATCTCTCTTCTTCTTAAATCATCCGGATTCAGAGTTGCACCACTCAAATTTGAGAACTATCTGAATCTTGACGCAGGCACAATCAACCCTATTGAGCATGGAGACCCATTTCTGTGCGAGGACGGGACTGAAAGTGATATGGATATTGGAACCTATGAAAAGTTTTTGAATGAAGATATGGGCGTTGATAACTTCGTTACTATGGGTAAAATTTATAAGGAAGTTATCGACCGCGAAAGGCGGTTTGAATATCAAGGTGAGGATGTAGAAGCGATCCCTCATATAACGAATGAAATAACAAAAAGGATCAAAGGCCTGGCTGCAAAAAAAGATGCAGAAATTGTGCTTATTGAACTAGGGGGAACAGCAGGAGAGTATCAAAATGTCTTTTACTACGAGGCATCACGTATGTTAACGCTCAAAAACCCTGGAGATGTGATTCATATCCATGTGAGCTATGTTCCAACTCCACATCATCTTGGCGAACCAAAAACAAAACCTACTCAGCTTTCTGTTAGGACACTTAATACCATGGGTATTCAACCAGACTTTATCATCGCCAGATCTGAGAAATACATCGACCAGCGCCGAAGAGAGAGATTTGCGCTCTTTTGTAATATTCACGGGGATGATATTATTTCTAATCCAGATGTTGAGACTGTCTATGAAGTGCCACTCATTTTGAATGAGCAGGATATTGTCAAAAAAATTGTCAAAAAACTTAATCTACCTGATAGAAAACCAGATATTAGGGACTGGAAAGTTATGGTTGATAAAATTAAAGAAAAAAAAACTAAAAAAATTGAGATAGCAATCATCGGTAAGTACTTTGGAACTGGAGATTACCAGCTTAGAGACTCATATGCTGCTTTATTCGATGCAATTGATCATTCTTCCTGGAGTAGCAATGTTGAGGTGAAAACTCACTGGGTGGACTCTGAAAAAATAGAGAAGGAAGGGGCACAGATTATTGGACAACCTGATGGAATTATTGTGCCTATTGGCTGGGGAGAGCGAGGTTCTGAAGGTATGATTGCAGCCGCTAGTTATGCTTTGAAGAAAAAAATTCCTTATCTGGGTCTATGCTTTGGTATGCAGCTCTGTGTTGTCGCTTTTGCGAGAGATATCCTCGGTTGGAAAGACGCTAATACGGCTGAAAATGATCCCCAATCAAAGCATCCAGTAATTCATCTTATACCAAGTCAAAAAGAGTTAATGGAACGACGCGCTTATGGCGGAACCATGCGCCTTGGAGGCTGGGATGCAGTTGTAAAAAAAGATACAAGAGCATATAAGGCCTATAAAAAGTATAATGACTTTCTAAGAGGTAAAGATGGATTAACGAGCGAGAGGCATAGACATAGATATGAGTTTAACGATGACTATACTAAGGAGTTTGAAAAAGCAGGCTTAATTATTAGTGCGAGGTCTGTGGCAGAGAAACTTGTCGAGATCGTAGAACTGTCAGAAAAAGACCATCCATTCTTCCTCGGTACTCAAGGCCATCCCGAGTATAAAAGCCGACCTTTGTCACCACACCCTCTTTTTATCGAGTTTATTGAAGCCAGCAAAAGGTAGTTGATTTTGTTTCAATAGGTGTATAATGCATAACAATGACTATCGAAAGCCAACAACTCTTTCTTGGTGGAGCACTAAAATTACAACCCAAAGTCGTTGAACCAGGTACTACAGCGCTTCTTAACACCTCAGAAAAGGCCCTCTACTATAGTAAAGATAAAGAACCATATAATGCATCCACAACAAGTATGGAGGTCCTGAGCCAAGATCATGTTCTGGTTTGGGAAGAAATGTACGATCCATCTGTCCGGCCTGGATTCCGTCATGAATCACTAAAGCTAGACATCTTAACACAAGATGAAATTAATTTAACTCAAGAGCAGAAATATGGTCAAGTTATAGGTATGAAACGTCTATATACCTGGAAACCAACTAAAAATGACTCTTCCTCGAAAAATGAAGCATTAGAAGAAGGCACGAAACTGTTCCATCAACATAATCAGTATTTAGATATGGTAAGAGAGTTTGCAAGCCGATACAATTTATCAGCAGCTAGTATCTGGAATTTAAGAGGTGAAAGATTAACTGAGAGATTACATTTAATTAAAAATGGGATAATATCAATTGAACTTATCGAAGATCTAGACGAACTAACAGACTTCGCATTTTCAATCAAGCCTCATTGGGGGCCCAGAGACTCCACAGAGGATGAAACGGATGGCTAGCCCGAGGCTTCATTTACCTTTGCATTTTACCTGGTAGTTTTCTATAATACATACTAGCTATGGCAAATCTAATTAAATACAACGAAAAGACCTTCGCAATCGGAGATACAATTAGTGTAGACTATCGTATCAAAGAAGCCGATAATAAAGAAAGAATTCAGACTTTTACTGGTATTTTACTTAAGGTCAAAGGTCATGATGACGCTAACCGAATGATTACCGTGCGTAAAATGTCTCACGATGGCATTGGCATAGAGAGAATTATTCCTTTAATATCTCCCTTTATAGCCAAAATTAAGTTAGTAAAAAAATCCAATTACAGAAAATCTAAGCTCTACTTTGTCAGAGAACTTTCTGACCAGAAACTTCGCAATAAGCTATATAGTAAGAAAAAGTAAATGTTGAATATGCTCCGTTGCCTTCTAAACCCCCTCTTCTTTATATGATTTTCTATTGAAAAACCAACGCCAATTTGTAGGTCTACTAGGAGAGAATTTAGCGATACAGTTCTTAAAGAACGAATTTGATCTTCTTCATCAACACTATGCTACTCACTGGGGAGAACTTGATGTTGTCGCTAGAAAAGGGGATACAATCGGTTTTGTTGAGGTCAAAACTAGAGTTGGTGATTCAAAAGAAAAACCATATGAAGCTATTGATTACTATAAACGAAGGTCACTCCACCGGGCAATTAAGAACTATTTATCGACTCATTCGTATAAAGAATATAAATACTCATTGGATGTAATTTCGATTTTTTAAATTCTAATTATAAGCTGGATGAGATAAGATACTTTAAAAATATCTAACTCCTTCTATCATAAAATGATATGCTATAATGGATCACCTGAATTGTAGAACAATTTGTAACAAAATTGTTGTACCTTGACAATTAATTGTAGTTGTAATCAATCTGTAAAAAGGAGAAAAAGAATGTCTGAGCAGATTACGAGTCAATTCAAACTCGAAATAGAAAAGAATAATAATCGCGAGAAAAGAAGAGAGTCTCTACGATCATACTTTAAAAAATGTAAAGAACGGCTTAATCTGTATGGAATATTCAACGGAATGCTCCTTTCAGGAGTTTTCTTACTCTACGTGCTAACCTGGATATTCCCTTTTATAGTAGCTAACTTTTGGTGGATTGTGGGGATAGTGGCTGTCATCGATATAATAATTTTTGTCGGTATTACACCGATTTACATCGATGATTTCCCTTTCCGATATGACAATGATCTCAATCTTCGGTACCTTCCGATGGTCGACTCACCCCTAGTCTGGAGGCCTGATAAAGTAATTAGAAGCTGGGAAGAGGCACATCTCGAGGCCAAAAAATATTTAACCTCGATTGGCTTACCTAACGAAATCTTTTTTACTCCAAGCAGTGAACTACTTCCAAATCCCGGAAGATATATTTTTTTTCCTACTCATTGGGATAACTCAACCGTAATAGTCTATGAAGACTCTGGAAGAGTCGAAGCACCAAGAATAAAGAAATCAATGGATTTTAAACAAAAAATCTGTGATGAGCGGACGAGACAACAAAATTAACCTTACAACTACGATTACGGAGAATGAATAAAATTCCTTGATCACCACCGGTAGGAGAGACCATATAGGCTATGTGCTTACCCTACTTGGCGGCTGCTAGGTCTATATTCATTCTCTTCTACTTCATAGGAATAATCTATTGTTCCTATGATGAGAAAATGGTAGGTTTATACTTAGAAATATACATTGTTCTATGCCATTTAGTAGGTCCGAATGCTTTAAGGGCATCTAGATGAGCTTTTGTGCCATAGCCTTTGTTTCTATCCCAGTGGTACAGCTTATATTTCGGAGATAACAGGCTCATAGCCTCGTCACGGTGGAGTTTAGCCAAGATCGAGGCTGCAGCAATAGAGATACTTATCGAGTCGCCTCTTATGATAGCTTTTTGATTTTTAAGTCCAACCCCAGATATATATTTGACGTTAAATGCATCAAGTAGTACGTAAATCGGTAGAGAAGTTTTTATCTGAAGTATTACATCAGAAATCGAACTTCTAATGGCTTCATTAACTGCTTTAACAATTCCTATGCGATTTATACTTGACACAGAGTTTAGTCTTACAGAAGATCCTAGAACATAGTTCTTCATCTTATTTTTTAAATCTGCACGTTGTTCCGCAGAAAGCTTTTTAGAGTCATCTATTCCCATTTGTTCAAGTTCTTTACCTAATTTACCGGGATCAAAACAGACCGCCCCAACTCCGACTGGACCAGCTAAAGCACCTCGTCCAACTTCATCGAACCCAATTACAAGAAAGTTTTGTCTCCAAAGCTCCTTTTCATAACTCAGTTTTGGGAATATTTTATACATATAGTGAATAAGAACACGTTATATTTTAGTATAATTCACACATGAATGAAAATGAACCCCCAGTCTCCCAAAGCACTGCAAAGTTTAGGAGAGTTAATAAAAGAACTGTACACAAAAGGAGGAGAAGAGTCGATTAAACCACTTTTCACCGTTGCAAAATGTATCCAAATTCTTCAAAATAATGAGGAGATTACTTCTGATACTTTTTCGGCTGCATTAATTGATATTTCAGCGATTATAAAAGGTGTTACAAGTGCCCATTTAGGATACGATGTACCTGAACCAGTTATTGGTGATGAATTTATGCCTAAAGATTTTCCGATATTTGACTCGACTGACAAAATTCAGTAAAACTTATGGCCCGCAAAGATACGTTATGATATAATTATTCTGATTAATCCGCTCTTGGCCCCATCGTCTAGCGGCCTAGGACATCTGGTTTTCAGCCAGAGAATCTCCGGTTCGAATCCGGATGGGGTCACATGTACATAAGCTTCAACTGTATCTGAATTTTCGGGATCAATTACACCCTATGGCTTCTTTATCCCCTTTTAATAAATGGTGATATGATTTCTTCATGGGAATTGAAGGAAAGGAAATTAGTTGGCTAGAAAGACATCAAGATGAAAGTGCTTTATTAACTGAAGATCAAAGACTTAGACTAACTCAAACATGGTTAGAAACGTTTATAGGTATAACTGGAAATGAGCTAGCGGTATTTACTGACTTATCAAGAGAACCAGGTCCAAACGATATGGATGCAACTTTTCAATTTATTAAAGCTGAAAGAAGAATTGCTGATTATATGAACTCACCTGAAATTGAGGAGGGTACTCCAGAACATGATGACTACATTCCGAAGCGAGATTCATTCCAAGTAGCTTTCAGAGATGTGATGAAAGATTTTTACTCACCTACTGATTTCGAAAGATTATTCTCTTATATGATTGCTGGAGATGAAAAATTCCTGGTTGGTCGACTTGTCGGTTATGACCATCCATTGATGCGTCGAATTAGAACTACTTATGTAGGTGATATGTCGGATTTTTTTACAATCTATATTCCTGAAGAATAATTTATAAATTTCAAAAGCATCTACCGTTCATATTATCACTTTGTATTAATATAAAACTGCATCAAATTTTTGGTAACTATAACAGTTGGTTCAAATAGGTTAGCCTTGGGGTCACAATAGCCTATAGTTTGCAAATCTACATTGATTTTTGTATAATCTTCCAAATGAATAATCCAGAAGAGAGCCTTAGTCGTGGTGAAAGAGCAAGGCGTAGTTTCCTTGAAACAATTTCAGGTTCTGCAGCTTTGGGTTTAGATATTAAAATAGGAAATACAGCAGAACTTGGAGAAACCATTAAATCTGTTATAGATGATGGAGTCGATATAGAGCCAAGATTATGTAGTGAGATTTTCCAGGGAATAAGTAATGGGAGTACATGGGCAGTTCAGAAATACAATTTTCGATATAAACCACAATATAGACTTACCACACCTGATAATGTAAAACTAGGAAAAAAAGGTCCAGAATTTAATCCTTATATAAATCGAATATGTATTACAAAAGATTGGCTCGAGAGATTGGATTCTAGTATGTTAGGTTGTCAATATCCAATTGTAGATGGCAGTGGTTTTCATGCTGGTTGGCTTAGCCATCAACAGAAGGGTGAATGGGTTGGAGTAGAGGAAACAGTGCATTTTTTACAGTGGAGCAATGCTGTGGACGAACTTGTCGTTATACATGATGATGAAATATTACCTGCAACGACACCCAGCCTTCTGATATATTATCGTCAACCTCATGAATATGAGGCAATGCAACATATTTTTCAATACTTTAAAGAAATATATGGTGAGAATCCGTTACCATATTTAGAACAAGAACTTGGATAGTAAAAGACTTCATATAAATTCAATGGTTTGAATCCTTAGGCGGAGATACTATATAGAGATAGAACTTCGTGATTGAAGATAAAGTATAGATCCTGTAATCCCAGAACAGCCTTGTATAGTTCTGGTTCGGTTGCGTGAACCTTGGGGTCACATCATCCTATAATTGCAAAGACTTTAATTCCTGTGTATAATATTGATCATGAAAGAGCTACCACGTTTATGGTCTGATCAAGAATTAGATGATATTACAAATACAATCTCGCAATTAAGGAGAATTAGAACTGCCTCAACAATCGGTCTTGAAAAAGAATCTAATAAAATAAGCTCATTTTTAAATAGAATCTATAGACCTGTAGAAGTCCCTTCTCCAGAAGAGAGACAATTAAGGTTACAAGATTCAGAGCAATTAGGTATTGCAGCTGCAGATTTTTTTGTTGCGAGAGTCGCACAAACGTCTAATGGAATGCATGAAAGAGAAAAATGGAAAGATACACTTTCTGATGTCACTAGCACATATAAGCAATATCCAGCTACAACCTATGCACGTACTGCAACTACTGCCGTAGCAGTGTCGACATTGCAACATTTACGATACTTATCAATAGATCCATCATATTTGGTAAATTGGGATTTATTTCAACTTAATAATGTGGGTTCAAGAAATACTAATGAACTTTTTAGTGGTAAAGTTGGTATTATTTCACCTTTGTCCGGAGACTATTTAATGGCATGTACTTATAGAAGTTATTTTGATAAAACGAAAGGAAAAATAATTCAATTAAAACCCGCAGCAGGTTCATTACATTTACAAGAAATTGTATTGCCAATGAATCCAGATGAGTCTAATGCTTTCGAGAACCTACCAGAAATTGCAATTTATTTAGACGTATTCAAAACAGGCAATACAGGAAGGGCACTGCTTAACTCACTACATGAAGCATATCCACATCATCTAATACATGAACCTGATTTTGACTCAGCATCTTCGTTGCAATTTGATGATAGTAAAAAGATGAATAAATTACTAGGTAGGTAATGGTTTGAATCTTTAGACGGAGATACTACACAGAGATAAAACTTCCTTATTGAAAGTACAGTAAAGGTCTTGTAAAGTTAACACAGCTTCATACAGATTTGGTTCGGTTGCGCGAGTGTTGGGGTCACCATTATCTCCGTTTCTATCGGGTATTTTCTAAATTGGCTTGACTTTTATACTCTTAATCCACTAGAATATCCCTAGTGGGGGGATAATAACAACACTCAATAACTTATGGCTTTTAAACCAAAAGATACTCATGAACGAATACATCATAGACTTAAAATCGCCAGAGGTCATCTAGAAAAAGTTATAGAGATGATTGAAACAGATGAGTACTGTATTGATATACTTCACCAGATGCAAGCAATTCAAGAAGGCTTAAAAGGCACCGGTAATCTTATACTTGAAAATCATCTTAAAACATGTGCTTCTGATGCAATCAAAAGAGGCGATAGCGAGACAGCTATTTCTGAAATTATGGAAGTTATTAAAAAGAGAATTCAATGAACACCAAAACATTTAATGTAAAAGGAATGCATTGTGCAAGCTGTAGCTATGTCATTAAAGGTAAAATAGGTAAACTTGATGGAGTCGAAGCCTGTGAAGTAAATTATGCTACTGAGAAAGCTAAAGTAAGCTATGATCCAGATAAAGTTTCATTAGATACCATGAATGGGGAAATACAAAAACTAGGCTATGAAATAAAAGATAACTCAAAGCACATGATGTCAGGGATGGATCACTCCCAACATCTAGGCCTTAACCAAACAAAGGACGAGAAACTAAATGAATTAAACAAAAAGAAACAGCATATTCTGCTTTTGATTCCAATGATGATAATTAGTATTTTTGTGATGGGTTGGGAAGTTGGAGCAAATCCTCTACATCTCTGGCCTGATATGCCTTATATTATCAAAGAATTCTTTCATCATTTGTTACCATTATCTGCGACATATGCAATGTTCGTAGTCGGTGTACCTTATTTACAAGGAGTTTGGCGGTTTATAAAGTATAGAGTTGCAAATATGGATACACTTGTTGGTATTGGTACTTTGGCTGCTTATATCTATAGTTTCATAATTACAGCTTTTGAACAGTCTTTAGCTCAGGTAATTAATACAAAACACTCATATTATGATGTTACAATAATTGTCATTGGATTTATCACAATTGGAAAGTATCTTGAGATAAGTTCAAAATTGAAAACGGGAGCTGCCATTGAAAAACTACTTAATTTACAAGCCAAAACAGCATTAGTACTACGTAATGGAAAAGAAGTTGAGGTACCACTTTCTGATGTGCAGATCGCTGACACAGTTATCGTAAAACCTGGTGCAAAGATACCTGTAGATGGAACTATTTTAGATGGGACTTCTTCAATAGATGAATCAATGATTAACGGCGAACCAATTCCGAATGATAAGAAAGTAGGAGACTATGTTATCGGCGGCACGATAAATAAACAAGGCCATTTTACTTTTAAAGCAACAAAAATAGGTTCAGATACCATGCTTGCTCAGATAATTAAAATGGTTGAGGAAGCACAAGGTTCGCAAGCACCTATACAAAGTCTCGCTGACCGGATTTCAGCAATATTTGTACCTGTTGTATTAGCTATTGCAGTAGTTACACTTTTATTATGGCTAATATTTGGCAGTGCCTTCCTCGGATTCCCTACAGCTCTTTCTCTTGGTTTTGTATGTTTTGTGAGCATATTAGTTATCGCCTGTCCATGTGCTTTAGGTTTAGCCACTCCTACAGCCATAATTGTCGGAGTTGGTAAGGGTGCAGAAAATGGGATCTTAATAAAAGATGCAGAGGCACTAGAAAAACTGCGAGGAATAAATACAGTAGTTATCGATAAAACGGGCACTATCACTAATGGAAAACCAGTTGTTACGGATATTATTACGTCTACTGGAATAAATAAGAAAGAGTTATTAGCGATAGCAGCTACTGTTGAAAAAAAGTCCGAACATCCTTTAGCTCAAGCGATTGTTGAGGAAGCTTATAAAGAAAAAGTTAAACTATTACCGATAGAAGATTTCAAAGCTATAGAGGGAGTTGGAGTTCAGGCAAAAGTAAAGGAGTTTCAAATATCAATACATAAGCCTAAGCACGAAGAACTAAGTCGGGATGTTGAGAAGCTACAATCCCAAGGTAAGACCGTGGTTATCATTACATCTAATAAAAAGATGTTAGGAATCATCGCAATTAGCGATACTATTAAAAAAAATGCAAAAGATGCAGTTAACTCACTACATAAGTTGGGTTTAGAAGTTGTAATGCTGACTGGTGATAACAAACATGCAGCGAAGTATATTGCTGATCAAATAGGTATTGATTCTGTACTTGCTGAAGTTCTACCTCAAGATAAAGCAAATAAAATAAAGGAACTACAATCAGAAGGCAAAAAAGTTGCCATGGCTGGAGATGGAATCAATGATGCACCTGCTCTAACTCAAGCTGATGTAGGAATTGCCATGGCTACAGGTACCGATGTAGCTATTGAGTCTGCTGATGTCGTGCTATTACAAGGAGACATTAAGAAAATTACTCAAGCAATTAATTTATCAAGAGCTACGGTACGCACTATAAAACAGAATCTTTTCTGGGCATTTATTTATAATCTTATTGGTATACCATTAGCAGCTGGATTGTTTTACCCTTTATTCGGAATTTTGCTTAACCCAGCCTTTGCAGGTTTGGCAATGGCAGGAAGTAGTGTATCAGTTGTCTTTAACTCATTGCGTTTACGAGGCTTAAACTTATTAAAAATTAGTTAAAATTAAAGTATACACTGCTCTAATTGTGCTATAAATTTAGACAAAGAGTTAGAGGATATCGGCTATATTTTAAAAACTAGCTATGCACAAGGGAAAACAGAAGTGGAGTTTGATGAAAGAAAGATAGCAGTTAAAGAGATCCAAGCGTCAATTGAAAAAATGGGATACAAACCATCGTTATAGATGTAAATTAATAATTTGTAATCAGCTCTTATGAAAAAAACAGTATATCTCGGTCTTGTGATATTAATTGCTATAGCACTATATGTCTTTTACAGAAATTTCTCTATGAGAAACCAATATGTCTCCCATTCCCATGGAGGACCGGTGAAAGATTATGTTAGCCTCATTGATACATTAAGAGGAAAAGGCAGAAAAGTTACTCCAAAAGGTAGTATTACTCAACCTTTTTTTTCAGTAAACGGATATATCATTAGTGTTGACGAGGAAGACGTACAAGTATTTGAGTATGCATCAACAAACGAAGCTGAAAAAGAAGCTCAAAAGGTATCTCCTGATGGTGGATCGGTCGGAACAAGCATGATGAGTTGGGTAGATACACCTCACTTTTATAAGAAGGAGAGAATTATTGTGATTTATATAGGGGATAATAGGAAGATATTGGATTCATTGAATTCTGCAGTAGGTCAGCAATTTGCAGGTAGGTAGAATTATTTTTTTCTCCTCAGGTAATAATATTCGTATCCTGAGAGCTCTCAATTCCGCTTAGAAGGATCATTTTTTGACGAATATTTTGAATCAAAAAAAGCTTTTAGAAAACTGAGCTCGATTACTTAGATAACTTTATAACGCAAATAATTGTTTCTGAAATAATGTTACAAAGATGAGATTAACTAGAGCTAAAAATATTGACACAATAACCCAAATTTTAGTCGGCCTATTGAACATAAGTTTAATTTTCATTCTCACTTGCTGTGGGTAGGGCAAAGATTTATCTACTTGTTTACTGATGATAATATTTCTTCGTTTAAAAAGTACAATTCCCCAACAAATATATGCTGCACAGAGAAAGAGATAAGTAAAAATTAGCGTTTTCATATTAATAATATAACATATTACCAGAAATCTTATGAGAAATAGATTGTTTATATGCTACAATGTCTGATGTATGACCTCAGAAAAGTATTTGCCTCATGAACCTACTACCTCTTTCGAATACTCAAAATCAAGTGAAAATATAAATATCCATAATATAACTTACGGGCAGTTAAATGATTTTTTAGATGCTAATCCCGAAAAAGTTAGCGCATTTAACCGGCCTTATCTCAAAGGAACTCTGGCTGAGCTTTACAATCTGAAAATCTCTACTATAGGTATTTCAGCTAATGGTGTACTCCAGGGAGTAGGGCAGTTGTTAATACAACGAAAAGGGCCTATAGGTGTAGTTCAAGGTGTCCCGGCTAGATATACTGGCCCAGTAGTAAAGCCTGAGATTTTGTCCCAGGCTTTGTTAAAAATTAAGGATTATTTAGGATATCATGGGATAGGTAAAATAATAACTGATTTTCCGCCAAGTGTTAGTTTTGACACAACAGACATAGAAAAGGCTGGATATAAGATAAAACCGGCGACATCAAGAGTTATAAACCTGAGAGACGAAAATATTCTTACACAATCTAATGAGGGTATGAGGCGAGGTATTCGAAAAACTTTACTTGATCCAAAAATTGAGGTAAAACAACCAAACGAAGACGAAATGTCATTTTTAGGAAAATCTCTTGATGAGTCGTATGGAAACCAGGGCTCAAATCAACCTTATCCTTCAAATATGCCAGCAATTGTTTGGGTTAGACACCACTCGGATCCCTTTGTGCATCTGTCACTTATTTCTTATGAACATAATCCTGTGGGAATGATGGTCACTGCCTTAGGATTAGATCAAGTTGCCTGTAGCTGGATGATTGGAGTAGATCACGCGGAAATCGATAGACTTGGAGTGAATTACCCGATATCTGGTGTGTTAATCAAGGATGCAGCTGAGTGGGCAAAGGGAGAAGGTGCATATTCTCTTGACTTAGGAGAAGGTCCAGAATCAGTAGGCGAGTTTAAACGACGCATGGGAGGCATTCAACTTCCTTATATATCTGTAGAGTATACACACCCTTTATATAAACCTCTCTTCAATGGTCGCGCAGGTATAAAACAGCTCAGAGGAAGAAATAAACTTTAAATAACATGAGTTAAGGAAATCTTCACCTCTCTTGACTTTTTTTTGGTATTTACATGAGAGGGCTTTACAATATGAACCAACCAACTACGTCTTCTTGTTTTCAGCTAGCACTTAGTAATAAATAAACCACTTTTTTCTCAAGATCATGAAGTTGATCATAGATCTTATTATCTGGATCTACATGAGTAGTCTGATTTGAGAGAATGTGTCCGTTGATAAAAGCTTCGAAAATATAGGGATGAATGTAGTATTTTCGGCTAGTCGCTGGTTTATTGCCTAAATCTGCAGCAACTTTCTTCACAACTTCTACCATGGCTTTTTTCAGTTCTTTCTCATCGGTTAAAATTCCAAGTTCATTTAAAAATTCAGCGGCAGAAACAGTACCTCCCCAGGTCCTAAACTCTTTAGCAGTAATTTCAAGTCCCGTAATATCTTTTAAGTAGATATTTACATCAGAGGAGTTTATCGACTCAATCTTTCCGTCTTCATCAACATATTCAAATAAATCTTGCCCTGGTAGTCCTTGGCATCTCCGTAGTATTTTAGCCACTCTTTTACTCTGGACTTTGACTTTATGATAAACTCCGCTTTTTCCTTTAAACTCAAATTTGAGAATATTTCCTTTAATATCAACATTTTTATTTTCAAGAGTAGTAAGCCCAAGAGTATCATTTTCATCTCTGTACTCTTCGTTACCTATTCTTATGAGTGTATTTTCAAGAAGCCAGACTATTGTTGCAAGTATTTTTTTCCTAGGCATGCCGGGTAAAGCCATATCCTCGTTGATATGTCTTCTTAATTTTGGAAGAACCTGCGCAAATAAAAGCAAACTTTCAAATTTATTTTGTTGAGCAGCCGCGCTCCACTCCTTATGATAACGATACTGTTTTCTTTTCTTACTATCAAAACCTACCGCCTGTAGATGACCTTTTGGCGAAGGGCAGATCCAAACATTTTTCCATGCAGGCGGAATATGGAGCTTATTTATTCTTTCAAGTACATTTTTATCAGTTATTTTTTGATTATCCGCTGAAATGTATTTAAATGAATTACCATTTTTCAATCTGGTAATTCCCGGTTTTTTATCTGATGAGTAGTGGAGTTTGGCTTCTTTTATGAGGTCCTTTGTTTCCATAAATCATTATAACACTTATAGAATATGCATTTTGCGAACAAATATTTGTAATGCATTTGCAGTAAGTGGATCATTTATCACTCCATTATCAATCATTGTAAGAGCATCAGAATCACTCTTAAAATAGTCCTTTTTTCAATTCATTTAAAGAAAACTCAACTTCGAAAGTAGTCCTATCTCCTACATTCACGTATAAGGATAACGATTCATTGGGAAATTTCTTCAGTATACCTCCGCACGAGTAAACAACACGTCTGGACTCAGGATGAAGTTCTTCAATAAGGGGTTGTCCTTTGCTGTTTAAAAAATCATCAGGCGTTAAAATTGGCTCCGGTGCCACAACGACTGAAAACTCATTGCTATTACGAGTTAGTTTTGCCCTTCCAATACTATATATGTATTTCTCTACACCATCTATTTTTTGGATTGAGATACCATGAATAATAAATAGCGCTTCATTCGGGGTTAACCATATTGGTGGCATGGTTGTTCCGATTCTCCAGCTTGCCCACGATAAATTAAGTGGAAAAGCAATATCTCCTAATTTTTCAGGTATCTGAGAATGAAGAGAAAACACCATTATTTTATGAAAGTATTCAGTCGACTCGGGACGAAATAAGTAGGTAATATTATCCACAGGTGTAAGATTTTTCCCAGGCCCGAAGCTATCAATCACTAGAAAAGGAGGTAGTTGATACTTCCAGGACTTTAAAGTCTCAATTTTGACGATTGCTGGAAAGGGGATTGGTTCTCCAAGCTTATTTCGCAGGACTGCCGTTAATCCTATGATAAGACTGCCATTTTGTAGCTGTAAAGCTCGCGGATCTTCTAGATTAATTCCGTCGTAGAGTGGTTTCCAGATGACTTTTTCTTGTAATACTTTTCCACCTTTACTTACCTCAAAAAGCTTTAAAATACCGTTATCAGGTTGGCCTATTTCTCCCGCTTTGGCTACTTCTCTACCTATAAAACAAAGAGACTCGTTATTACTTTGTTTCCAAACAGCGAGGTTATACCTGGCTACATTGCTTCCTGGAAATATATTTTTGATTTGACGGAACTTCAATTAACTCAGCTCCCTTGGTATAAAATTTGTTAGGAACTCTGCCCCGAGCAACTGCGCAGTGTTTTCCGTAGCTACTACATACTGCTCAGATTTCTTATAAAGTAAGTTTATATATCCTTCAGCAACATTACTCCAGAGCATTAGGCGGGTTTTCTCAAAAGCCTTTCGATGCATTTGAGTTAGTCTTTGTGGGCTACTCAGAAGATCTAGTAATGCAGCTGTCACAGCAGATGAGTCTTTTATAATCACTAATCTTCCAATATCCGGTGTGACTATCTCTTTTGCTTGGGCAAACTCTGTACTAATTACAGCTCGCCCGGAACCAAGAGCATAGGAAAGAGTCCCACTTACAGCTTGGTTAGGGTTCGTAGATGTGGCAATATAAATATCGGTCGCTTTTAAGAAACCAAATAGATCTGGAAGTGCAAGGTATTGATCGTAGAATTTAACATGCTTCTTTAAACCTAATTTGGTAACCATCTGTGATAACTCCATTCGGTAATTTTCACCTTCACTTCTTCTTACTACAGGGTGAGTTTCCCCCAAAATCAGATAGATTACTGAAGGGTATTTCTTTATAACTTTTGGTAGAGCATGAATAATATACTCGATACCTTTTCCTCTACCAAGTAGGCCGAATGTACTAAGAACAATACGGTTTTGTAGCTCCAACTTTACTTTTGACTTACTTTGTGTTGAGAATTTACTTGGGTGTATACCATGGGGTATGACCGTAACTTTCCCATGTGATTCTGGATAGACCAACTCTATTATCTCTTTTGAGCTATTAGTCAAGACAACGATGGAATGAGCGAGTGCTATTATTTTAGCAGTTACTAGTTCCATTTCCGGTTTTGGGAGAGGAAGAACTGTGTGTAACGTTACGAGAACGGGTTTTTTACAGATCTTCATAAAACTAAGGATATTTTCACCATAATGACCACCGAAGATTCCGTATTCATGCTGCAGAATCACACCTGTGATCTTCCTGTCCTTATTGATAATCTTAGCTAAATTTGAGAAGTCTTTTTTACTATTTTGGTCTACTTTCCACTCAACTTCTGGGGGATATTTGAAAGTATCCAAAGGCGTTAGATTTAAGGCAGCTACTTTACACTCTACATCTGAGCCGAGTAATTCCTGACTAAACTCTAATAAATCTTGTGTAAAAGTGGCGATTCCGCACTCTCGAGGAGGATATGTGCTGATAAAGACGATAGTTGACTTATTATGAGTTATTATGAGATATTATATCGGATCTAGAGATAGAAAGCAAATTGGCAAGTTTAGCCAGTATAATCTTATAATAGCTTTCTAACTAAAATATGACGCCATGAAACGAAATAAATGAATAGCGTCAAGCTCAAATACTAGAAGATCTGAAGTTCTCTCTACGGATTGGTCAGGAAAATAGGAGATATAATTTCAAATAAAACATTTTAATTCTCTGGACCTGCAGACTAACTTGACATTTTAAAGCTTATAACCTATAATATAGGATTATGGAAAATCAACCACTCCAACTTCCAAGTCCCTTAGTTGCAGAAAATAAGGGTCAAAATACTGCTGAACTGCCGAAAGATCCACTTTCATCCATAAGTGAAAACTTACAGGCATATCAAGCATTATTACCATCAACATCTTTCTCTAATCTATCAACTATGCAAACATGGATTACCGAACAAACATTGGCTTTTAAGTCTCTATCAGAGATTGAGAAGCTAAGTGAACAAGGTGCACAATTAAGAATTGAGCTAAACGAAACTATTGCTAAGTATAATGAGGCCGCAAAAAATGAAGCTATATCTACCGGTGAAATAACACCAAATGCGGGGATACTAGTGGGAAAACCCCAAGTTGAGAAAAAAAGACGCAGTATCGCAGTCAGATCAAGTATACCTCCAGGGCTGCCACATAATGACTTGGCTCCACTCTCAATTTTTAGAGATAAAAATAGGATAGCTTCACCAGAACTCTCAAGAGAAATTGTCCAAGTTTGTGAAGAAACTCGTCCACAAGATGAGTACTATGTCCAAACTGTAACTGCCATAACATTATCATTACCAAATAATCTGATAAATGGTAACATCTCTTCAACCCCTCAAGAATTTAGAGATGTAAAATCTGTTGCTAGAGATGTGGTTGGACTTGTTACGCTTGTCGAAAACTACAGACTTAATCGGATACCAATTCCATCTCAACTAGAAATTGCGACAGCAACAGGACAAGAGCAAGAAGAGCTGCTTACACAGTATTTAACTGCCTTAACAGTACATCAACTTAATCTTGAGTTACTAGACCCTAACAGGAGTGAAAAAGATTTTAGTAAACAGTATCAGCAAATGAATACAAGTATCAAAGACATAGCCGAACTTATTAGTGTTAAATATTCAGACGAAGGTATGGAAAAAATTGGTGAGACTGTCATTAAGTTACCTAGTGTAATCGGAGCAATGTTAACATCGAGAATGAGCAATGAACTACACCATTCATTAGGCTTTCCTCGTGCAGATTTGATGTCAGAAGAACGATTTGCAAAACATTTAAGAGACACGTCACATACAAGGGATGGCGTAAGATTTGAGCTAGCCCTTTTAATTGAGACTCTAGCCGATAGAGCAATTGAAGGTGAAGATCTCAATGTAAATATAATTTTCGCTCAACTTGAAGATCTCGATTATGGTGAGTCAGCTATAAAAGATATATTTTCTAACTTAGATAGTGACCAACGAGATATTCTTTTCACTGCTCTTAGATTTTCGGGCTGTTTTAGAGACCTAATTCCTTATCTACACAAAAAAATAGAAAATAATGAGGATTTTTAATTATTTGCCCAGCATATGGCTGATCAAGAAAATAGAGGACTAGTTCCTTTTAATAAATCTACTGACATTAGCGCATATGAGGATAGGATTCTCAGTCCTAACCAAAATACAGACCTAGAACAAATAACAAAAGGTTATCTTCGGGAACATAAACTTCTTAAAAATATCACTAACATCAGAGCAGGCGTTGGAGTTGTATTTGCTTGTATAGAAGAGGAGTTAACAACCAAAGATAAACGAGCTCATTTGAAACCTGAAGATAATTTTAAGCTTCTCTATAAAAAAGGAATGGATAAGCGAAAACTGTTGCTTACTAAAGTCGCTTATGATTTGGAACTAATCGGCTCCGGAGGAGAGTACAGTGGTGAGCTTGCTTTGCCTGACTACATAGTTAGGCCAGCACTCGAGGAATATACAAATCATATCCTGAAACCGAGATTAGATAAGAGTAAAGCACTGTTAGATGAGGCTCAAAAAAGACGCCCGATCTACTCAGGACTTTTAAATTTAGCAAGAACTGAAGTCGAAAAGGTTATACCTCAAGCATCACAAATTAGCCTAAACAGAACTCAGGAGGCAGGCCTTGTTAGAAATACTATATTTAGTTATTTGGTCTACGGTAGTCCTAAGCCACTTTTAGAAACTGAGGATATACTTAAAAATACTGGAACCTTTCAATATCAGACTGAAAACAGTCTTCAGGATAAATGTTTTGAAATAAGTGAAGTATTAGAAATGGATCCGGCTGAGGTTTATAAATACCTACATGATGTGACCGAACAGATGAAAAGTAGTTTCTCTCAACTGCCTAATAATAAATCTTCCAGTATGGAAGGCTTATCTCAGTCGTTTAGGCTGCTGAATAGATATTTTTTAATTGAAAATCCGTTTAATAAGTTTTCTGAAGTTAACGAAGAAAAAACCGAAGATCCTCATAGTATATGGAACCGTAATAATACGATTACAATCATGACTGATGAAGGAGTTGAATATAGAGTTCCTACCATTAAAGTTCTCCAAGTTGCTCAACATGCAATCGGAGCAAGGGATGATAATCGTGCATCACAGTTAAGAAGAGGTATTCAAATTATTGAGAGACTTCATGAGGAGTTATACGATCAGCAAGAAAAGGAACACCTTAAAAAGTTAGAAAATAATCTAGTTAAAGAGCAAAATAAGTCTGAGGATTTTAGAAATCAACTATATGAAGGAGTCATACCTGAAGAGGCTGCGCTGACAAAAAACGAGATAAGGAAAGCTGTTAAAGAACAGTTGGATTCCTTACGAGATGAGGCAAATGTGTTCGATGAAATAAGATCATACCGTGAAAAACAGGTTCAAACAGCATATAGACTGTTACATAGATACAAATTTGGTCGTCAGGCTGGGGAATTGGACATTCCAGCTTTATTGGAAGTCTATGAGGCACCAGAGAATATCAATAATCTTGTCAGGTTTTTTACCCGAGAAAAGCTTTTTAGACGCTTCCATGATGCTATGAGATTCAACTATTCACAATACTTAAAATCAGGAGAGAAACAGAAAGAAAAACATCCAAGAAAGAACGAATCTATACGAAATTTTTATAAAGATGCATACGATACAACAATAATAGATATCTTACAGAGTAGATCTGATCTATGGCGTGAAAAATCAATCAAAAAAATTCCTAAAGAGCGCCATCTTTTGATCTGGGATGAAGTTATACAGGGAGAGGAAGATATAATATTTTCACTCCTAAAGCTTTGGGAGTATCAGATTGGACCAAATGATAATTTAGCTTGGGTAGAACAAAATCGCAGTCTGATGAACATTCACCATTACTCAGAGCTAGAAGCACGCATAAATAAAGTAAGTGTGTGGAAGTCAATACTAGCAAATAAGGAAATTCCAGACAGGAAGAGATCAGAGTTTATGATGGTACAAAGTCGTGAAACTGACCTATTCAGATTAAAAGACTTAATTGATAGTTGGAAAAAGAATACAGAGACATCCGCTTTCTTAAGAAATGCGCACTCGAGAATTCAGATAAGACTTCTTTCAAGATTTCACAAGATGAAAGATGCACAGGAAGATAAAGTACCACCTTTCTTTAGACAGATGTCACAAGATTTCGGCCCAGCTATGATACTTCTTAAGTCAATTGTGAGATTGATACCAAGTGGTATGCCATTTAAACTTCAGAAAATTCCATCATTAGAGGATATCGTGAACGATCCAGATTTAATTCCAACACAAATTAAGTTTAAAAAAAAACCCTCCTCAAAAGTCGAAATTGCAGAAACAAGAGATAGTGTTAAAAAGTTATTTAAGCAGTCGCTTGCTGAAAGAGGTCTAGTCTTCTCAGACAATCTCTTCGATCATCTATTATCTGTCGATAATATACACGCAATGGCAGTAAATGTTAATTTATTAACGAGTTTTTTTGGGGTAGAAGATGAAATAAAGATATGGCTGCAACACCTCGAAATGAAAGTAACTGAGCAAGTTGAACTGCCATATAATCTTCTTAAGACCCCCCCTGAAGAGCTTATTAAGAAACATTTTAGTGGTGTTATTAAAGCTGAACAAAGCATCGTAAAGGCGAAGGAAAAGAGGCGCAAAACTATTGAATCGAGGATTACTCAGCTTAGGCATCTAAACCTAATTGTTCCTGAATCTCACTTTGAGGATAAAAGTATTAAATAAAAATATATCTCTCTTGCTCTAATTATTACTCTACCTTCGACTTAAATATTAAAAATCTACTTATAACAAAATACCAATAATAACTAATGCTAGAGGAACCAGGTAAATAAACGGATTGTTAGTACCTGTAACCAGTAGGTTTGAGGATCCGATTACAGAACCTGATGGAGTTAAAGTTGTAAGTACTGAAGATTTATTTTTTATAGTTAAAATAGAACTCGTTGGTGTGCTTGAACTACTATTATTGCTGGAACTAGTGGGCTTAGGTGTTGATGTGCTTCCACTAGGAGCAGCTCTTGGGGTCGCCGATGGACCCGGAGTTGAAGTAACAGTAGGTCCAGGGGTACTGGTTGCACCCGAGGTAGGTGTTGGAGTGTTAGTTGCACCTGGAACTGGGGTAGCAGTGGGGCCTGTAGGGCTAGGTGTAGGCGTTGCTGTGGCACCAGGTGTTGGAGTTGCAGTTGGGGCTACAAAAACGAGCTCAAAAGCACCTATGTCGCAGGTAGAAGTTCCGTTATTATCTCCATCTTGAGGACGGCTAGTGCCTCTTTGATCACTTGAGCCACACGAAGCACCCGTATCAATTGCAGGCGACCTGGTTTGAAGTGCATGAGTCATTGTACCTCCTCCGTTATCTGAAAGTGATGATAGAAGCGGATTTGTACTACTTAAATCGTTTGGGCCAATTAACACAGTTGCACAGCTAGAGTCGCTACTTATATTATTGCCGTTGGAAGTTATGGCACTTGGTGCTCCAACACGGCAGTTTCCACCATTATTGTCAGAAAGGATCGAGTTAGTCAATTGAACAGACGCAGCAGCATCTGCATATATACCCCCGCCATTATTAGACGCTGCTGTGTTATTGGCTACTGTAACACTCCTCAAATTACTTGTTCCAAAGACAGCGATTCCTCCTCCATTTGCCGAACCGATACTAGAAACTGTATTTCCACTTATCGTTCCATTCGTAATGTTTAAAGTGCCTTTGTTAGTAATACCTCCGCCAGTACCTGTAGCAGTATCCGTTACTAAGTTATTTATAACAGCAATATTTTTGGTTGTCACAGTCTTACCAGGATCATTATAGATGCCTGCTCCGGACTCCGCCGTATTATTCGAGACAATCAAGTTAATAATATCAACTGCTCCTTGATTGTAGAGTCCCCCTCCAAAAGTATTTGACTGGCCAGTGTTTAACTGACCATCTTTTAAAGTAAGGCCACTAACTTGCAGTGAGCCTGTGGACGTAACATGAATGACTCTATCAATTTGGTTAGCGTCTATGATTGTGGATGTCGCTCCTGCTCCAACCATCGTGATAACGCTTGTAATATCTAAGTCTCCAGTTGCATTACTGTCTTCGTCTCTTCCTGCAATCGATAGAGTATAGGTGCCGGCAGGTATATCAACTTCATTTGGCCCAGCTAAAGCATTAGACTCAGAAATTGCTGCTCGTAAAGTACAAAAGCCAGAACTCGTATGACAGATCCCATCGCCCGGGTTATCATCATCCTCATCGATTGTGCTGTTTACGTTAAAGTTACCAGCCGCTCTTGCCATCTTAAGACCTGACTGCATATTTGCTTTCGTTAGGGTAACGATTATATAGGTAGAGATCGAGACTATGAATATCGCAAGAGTCCCTAGTAAAATTGATTTTGAAGCACCTCTTTTCATTACAATTAGTTATACATTATTTTATGGATGATTACCAACAATTTAATCTGGATTACCTTAATTCGACTAGCTTATAACAGTTTTAATACTTTATGTAAGAGTGAAAGTACTTTAAAAACTTAACATAATGTGTGAAAATTGTATAAGCAATAAATACTGTTAACCCGGGGAAAATAATCAGTCTTTCTACAAAGCCGCCTGTTTTAATTCTCAGAGCTTTGAACGGAGGAATACCAAATCTGAAGGGATATGGAAAAAACCATGGAACTCCTTCGTGTGTAAAGCTATCAGCAATCAAATGCGAGATATACCCTATCATAAAACTCAACCAGACTATCTTCATGTCCACGAGTAAAAATGTATGCACCCAACTAAGAAGATACTCTAATCCTGCACCAAAAAGTATTATACCTATAATAGAGTGAGAAATTAATCTGTGCCCACCAAGAAGAGGGGATATAATTCTCCCTATGAGTGACCCCGCTGGAAGTTTATGCCATAAATGAGCGGTAGGTTGATCAATGTCAGGTGCAACCCCTCCGGCAACATTAGCAGTCAAACTCACTAACAGAGTTGCAAGTGAAAGTGAAACAGGTGCGGTTGAAGCTGCTACGTATGTGAGACATGTTAGTGCAATCAAGTCATGAGTTCTACCAGTCATCCTATGAGTGTAGCAGATTTATACTCAGCTTGAAGCTTCATTTAAGTTTGCAAGATAGCTTTCAGCTTCTTCTTTAGTTTTAAAAACCTCCAAAGGAACTCCCAGTTTATCTTCCACCATATAGGGGTACTCGTTGTGCTCATCTCTAGTTGAATCGATGATTTTATATTTCATAAAATGATTATATATCAAATAAACTGAATATGAGCTGAATAATAAATACCGGAAAAATTACATTAGAAATGAACCAGTTTCTTCATAAATATTCACAGCTCCAATCCATGTTTGGTCGATTAGCCGTGAATAAGCAGCTGGGCAGTAGAGCTCCTCTGTAATGGCCGGATCATATGATCTCAGATTCTCTCTAAAGGCTGATAGTCTCTCTATATTTGGAACTACCTCAAGACCATTTTCTCCTTCAATTATGTTAAAAAAATCATGATTATATTTTAATAAATCATTACCTTTACTGTCGTAGCGTCCCATCTCTTTTTTCATAGGATCATCATGCTTTCCATGTGAGTGTGAAAACCACTCATTTTGAAGAGTACTTCTTTTTAATATACATCCTATTTCTTCTGATGAGGCCTCAGGAAATTTACAAAACAGCAACGAGGACATGGTATTTATCATTGCTTTGTCATCGTCTAAAGAACCATGTAAGCTATTTCTAAGGACATTTGTCATAGTGACTATAGCAGCCTCTTCGTAGTTCATTCTTTCAGCGTTAAATAAAAAGTACTCTTTATCACGGTGTCGTAAATAAGGAGCAACATGCACAGCCTCATTTCTGAAATTTTTATTAATACTTACTTTAATATAATCTGAAAGTCCTTTTTCCATTGCTTTAAATTGATCTGCAAGATTAGCTGGAACAACTGGATTAAATCCTAAGACTCCATTATAAGATGAACTTATTTGTTGGAGTAGATATGCTTCTATGGGAAATCGTTTATGTTTTCGTTCATTGGGATCTTGAGACATTTGTGAGCTTAAGTGAGATTCGTCATACGTTTTGTTCTTTAATGTGCGGAGATTTAAGATAAATTGATGAGGAGGTTTTTCATATATTGACATATACTAATTATAAACGAAGAATAAAGTTCTAAGAAGTATAGAAAAAAGTTAGGGTGCCATAGAGAGTGATAAACTTTAATTATTTGACTTTATCATTATGAAAGAGGTTCATTTTACCAAGGAGAATTTTTCAGTCTCAGTTAACCTGATACCTTGCTTTTTTTGAAACTATCGCAACCGGAGTTATGGGAGTCAATCTTCTTTCTCACTATACCATTAAGCGGCTAGATCGTATCGGAGCAGGAGGTAATGTGATGACTTACAGGGGAATTCATGAATCAATATCTGATGCTCAACTTGCAATTGAAAAGCTACTTAATAAAGAAGCTTATGAAGACTTTATGATACAAATTAGAGAGGCACTTTCACCATCTGACGATAAATCGAATTTCCTTCAAGAAATAATACAAAGAATTATGAATAACTTTAGAGCTAAACCACTCGTTGAAGGAGAAGAGTATCATCCGCTGGGCGGACTAATGAAAAAAAGAGATAAAGGAAAAGATGAACCAACAGTTATTCAAGCAGTTCATGGTGTTTCTGACGGGACACATGCAGATGCAGCAAATAAAGATAAGGTTGTGTTCATTCATACAATTGGGTAAAAAAAACTCTTTACTTTTAAATTTTTGTGATATACTTTCTCATGCCAAAGAAAAAAACTGTCATAAAAAAAACTGCGACAAGCAATATCAGTGACTCATTATCAACATCACCTCGTCAGGATAAAAAAGAGTCAACCCAGTCTGGAGTAAGAAAGAATAAACTGCTAACAGTAGGTATATTACTCCTCGTTTTAATTGCATTAACCGCATACACACTTTACAAGAAATACTTTGTTGCTGCGTATGTTAACGGTGAACCCATCAGTCGTATGGAAGTAATCAACGAACTAGAAAAGCAAAATGGTAAAAATATTCTTAAACAACTCACTTCAGAAAAATTAATTTTACAAGAAGCCAATAAAAGACATATCAATGTTACTAGTAAAGAAATTGACACTCAAATGAAAACGATTGAATCGAGTATTAAATCCCAAGGCATGACTCTCCAGCAGGCTCTAGATTCACAAGGTATGACTAAGGATCAATTTACCAAACAGATTAAGTATCAACAGCTGCTTCAGAAGATGGTTAAGAAACCTGTTGTTTCTGACGCTGAAATAAATGATTATATCGATAAAAATAATCAACAGTTTACCGATGTAGAAAAAGCCAAAGATGACTTCAAAACTAAAATACGTGCACAACTTTTACAGCAAAAACAGCAGGAAGGAATTCAAAAATTCCTATCAGATTTAGAGAGTAAAGCCAAGATTCAGACAACTGTAAAGTACTAATCTTCAGTTTTACGGCAAGATATCAACCTAACTCGAAAATCCATTAAAGATCCTTTGACATTTTTCCTAAAATCATTTATTCTCTTTTATAATGAAAAAAAAGAGAAAAGTTCATATTAATAAGCCCGTTGAAGTTCTTGTCATAACCTTCTTATCTGTTACTCTTCTTGTTTTAGGATTTTTAAAGATAACCAGCCTTAGTTCGCCTACCTGTGCAAACTCTATTAGTTGTATAAACGATCTTAGCGGAGATTACTCTCAAAATACGCTAGGTTACTACATGTCACATCAGGTACAATCACCTCAGCTCGCTCGCTCTGATACGTCTGATCAAGCCCTTCTCGGCGCCACAACAAGTAGTAAACATATCTTTGTAGATTTATCTATTCAGCATCTCTATGCATATGAAGATAATAAGCTTGTATACGATTTTTTAGTCTCCTCAGGAAAATCTGGAAAAACTCCCACTGGAGACTTTACTACCTGGATAAAATTAAAGTATACCCGTATGGCAGGAGGTAGTAAGGCAAATGGTACCTTTTATGATCTACCAAATGTGCCATATACCATGTATTTCTATAATGATAAGGTTCCGAAATCGATGGGGTATGGTCTTCATGGAGCATATTGGCATCATAATTTTGGTCATCCAATGAGTCATGGCTGCATTAATCTTTCTCCAGAAAATTCTAGGTCACTCTATGAGTGGGCAAATCCTCCTAGTACATCAAATGTAACATACGCTACCCCAGAAAACCCTGGTACTCCGCTAACGATCTATGGAGTTGCTCCACTTTAATAAGTTACTTTATAACTTTAGTTGACTGACTATTTATTTGTTGCTATAAATAGTCTATGTTAATTTTTAAGTATCTTAAAAACCTATTCCAAAGTAAAATTGACTCAAATACTTTCCTTTTTGGAACTTTTCTCTTATTTTTACTTGGGTTTCTGTTAACATTTGTATTTTTGACTTTGAACTTCCTGATAGGTTTTAACTCGGTTTTAATCTATCTAATAGTTTGTGTTGTTTTTTCATTTTATTTTTATACTTTACATTTCAGAAGATTAAATGATCTTAATAAACCCATTCTTAAAACTTTTTTACTTCTTTTAATCCCTTTTTATAACTTTACTGTAATACACAACTTATACTATATGAAGGGGGACAGCGAGTATAAAAAACACAGTATCATTTCATTATTAAGGGCGACTTTTGGGATAGTCTAATTTTTTTACTTTTTCAAGTCTGCTTAGCACCATTAATCCTCGAAGAAAATGATTTTTCGATAACGATCATCAGTTTTTATGCATTTTTTCCATTTTAAACCTCTTTGCAGACATACCTTTCTGTTTAAGGCGAAGTTCACGAATTACTTTACTATTATGGTAGCTTGTCATGTGCTCAGAAGCATCACTACTGCTTTTGCTTGAAGTTGCTTTTATGCTAGAGGGTAGTATAAAGAGCGACATTATGATTGATGATAATATAAGTCCGGAAGTTATTACTTTTTTCATTTTTGTTGATTTAATAATTGGTATTAATTTCATTAAATAGGTTTTTCAATGTAATGTCAAGAGATATTTATTCTATGTCATTTACCCTATAGTTAAATGGTTATTGACAAATCTATTGTTTCTGCTTAATCTGAATGGTAATAGTTCTTACAGGGACTAATAAGTATATATATAAATTTAATATTCTAAAATGCAAAAAAAATATGTCTCCCTCTTGATTATAGCTCTTGTTATATCTGTGGTTTTAATTGCAAGTAAAATTGTCACTCAAAAAATTCATGATTACCGAGCTAATGCTGCAGTAGCCTTGAATCCAGATCTGATTATTTATGATGACGCACTGCGAAACTCATATCAAGTACCTGGTCAGAGCGTGCCATGTATACCTAGTTATAGCGACACTAATCACTTCAGTGGTTCATTTTCCATGAGAACAAACTTAAATGGGCAGTGTACGATAAACCTATATAAACATGATGATCATTATCCTTCCAGTCAAGAAGCAGACGCGACTTTCAGTATTGACAACTATAATACATTAGAGTTTGACATCTATGGAAACGGTACAGGAGCAACTATTTACCAAGCCTTCCACCTTTCCATAGCTAATACACATTACTCTTCTGTTGGTGTTGATGTTCCAATTAACAACTATGTAACTTTAAGAAATGGTTGGCAACATGTAGTAATTCCGTTATCAGCATTTGGTGTTGATGAAGGAACTGACATAACTGGTATTTCCGTCCAGGCGGATGGGAATGATTCTGGCATGGGTACAGTCCTTTTTGATAACTTAAAATTTAGAGATTTAGCAGATACAGTACCTCCTACATTATCAAGCGCTTCTAACACTGATTTGCTTCACCTTGCACTTTCATTCAATGAAAAAGTCAGTACTGGAGCTAGTAGTGTCCAAAGTTATCTCATTACCTCCTCAAATGACCCTAATTATGGAACTTCAGGCCTACGACCTTCTGCCGCAGCTCTAGATATTACTCAAAAAGGAGTTACACTTACACTACCTCGCGCTATGATTAACGGTAGATCGTATAGTCTTTCAGTTTCCTCTGTTCAAGACTTAGCTGGCAACATTATTATAAATCCGAATCAAAGTCCTCCTAATCCAGTGGCTATGACAGCTATACTGCAGACAGCCTCAATAACTATTTCAGCTGGTCAAAACACAAAGCCGTTTAGTTCACTCATGAGAGGTGCTGATGGAGCGCAATGGATGCACGCAGCTAATGTTAAACCTTATCAAGGTGCTATTCCAGAATTAACCGAGTTAGCAGCTCAGATGAAACTCGGACTCTACCGTCAATCAGGTGGAAACTGGGCAAATGCGTATATCTGGGACCCGACTAATACTATCGATGAATGGTCGCTCAACACACCTGGTCGTGACCGTATCCAGAATGCAGCACAAATGGATTCACTAGCCTTGTTTAGACAAGCTACCGGAACTGATGTCATGATTCAAGTTAATGTATGCACTAATAACCCTCAAATGTGGGTAGATATGTATAACTATGTAAACGTAACCCATAACTATGGATTTAAGTATTGGGAGGTTGGTAGTGAAAATAATTACGACACATGTGACAACCTTTCACCAGGAAGAATCTTAACTCCAAGTGAAGTAGCAACTAGAGTTGCATCATATGCTACAGCTTTAAGGGCTGCTGCTGCAGCACACAGTCAACAGGTTTATATTGTCGGCCCATCAACGGCTGGATTCTCTGCTTGTCCTGACGATCCACTACACTGTCAATATGGCGCATATCCTACACCGATTCCAGACCGATTCTACACAGTTATGCAGGCAGTTCCAAACCTGGATTTCCTATCTTGGCATCACTATCCTACAAACGAAGGCTACGGAGGACAGGGATGCTTTTCAACAGAAGCAGGACCAAATATTCCAATGCTCTTTAACTATCAAACTGCAATCTCAAACTGTTTAGGTGTTCCAGCTGGTAGTGTCTTACCAGATGATCCAACAGATCCTCTTAATCAATACACAACAGCCCGTAGAAGAATGGCTGAACTTAGTGCATCTTGGTTGTTTAATTCCTATTTAACAGGACATCCAAACACAAAAATTGGTATAACTGAGCTCAACACTCTTGCTGGTACTGGAACCAGTCCTCTAGAAGGTAACCATGCTGCAGCTCTTTGGTTTGGTGATATGTTAGGAAGAATGGCAAGCGCTGGCTATACCATGAACACGATGTATAACTTCTACGATGGGTATAACTATGGAATAGTTTATACTCCGAATGATGTTGATCCAATCGGGCACCTCCATATCCGACCAACATATTACACCATGATGATGTACGGTAAGTATTTTGGAGACCAAATGGTTCAGGCAACCGTAAATGATCCTTCAGATCCCCAAAGTAACAAAAAATTACTCACAGCATGGGTTTCAAAGGACTCAACAGATCCGACAGCTCTAAAGCTTATGGTCACTAATTTCTCACCAAACAGTTACGATGTTGGATTTACTGTTACAGGATACACTCCTGTGAGTGGATCATACTATGAGTTAACAAATCCAGCTCCTCTTGATATCAGAGGATCCTCAAGTGAGGACACTAGCGGAGAAGCTTTGAATGGAGCCTCTATTAACACAACTAGTGTCAATGCCATCAGGACATCCATTGCAGCTATTCCTGCAAGGACTATGACAGATCCAGCACATCATACATTTCCTGGATATACTTTAACGTCTATTGTTCTGAGAAATACAGGCACTCCTCCAACACCAACGACATTTAGTACTCCATCTCCTACAAACACACAACCTTCTCCAACTCCTGGTATTGACATGAGGAGGGCTGACATAAATCACAGTGGAGTAATCACAATACAAGATTTGAGTCTTGTCAAGGCTCAACAAGGGCATGTTTGTACAAGCTCCGTCAACTGTGCAGATGTTGACTGTAATGGTACAGTAGACATTTCTGATTTAACATACGTGCAGACACATATAGGATTACCAGTTCAGGGTCAAGCACCTGCCTGTGCATATCTAAATGTTTCACCGACTCCAACAACAGGAGCTGGTTCACAGAGAGTTACGTTTGATGACTATCCATCATCTCCACCTCCTTCAGGAAACATTCCCCTAAGCGGCTCTTATCCAGCAGGAATGATAACTTGGGGAGCTAATTGGCAAGCGACCGATCCAACTGGGGGTTTAACATCTAGAAATTTCACTTACACGGGTTCAATAAGGACCTCCACATTTACTTTTTCTACTCCTAAAGTACTAGTTAGTGTGAGAGCTACTGATCCCTATGGTTCAAGTGTAACCTTCAGTTGCGCTGGTCAACCTACAGTTGTCAGGACTGTACCTGCATCAAGAAATGGTGCAACCACGCTAACGACTGGATGGAGTGGACCGTGTACTACTGTTACTCTCGCCAGTACAGGAGGAAACACAACAAACTTTGACGACCTAAATTTTCAATAAAATTAGCTGACCTAAAAACTGCCTAGCACAGATGTGTAGGCGGTTTTTTTGGTTAATCAGATCTTTGCCATTTTTACTTCCTTATCTATAACCGAAATATTTTTTCCCCGATACTCCAAAGCTACTTTTTTTATTATTTATTACTTACAAACTTCTTATAGTCATCTACTCTCCGGTATTTTGTGAATACTGTATTAAGACCATTACAGATTACTAACAAAGTAATATTGAAAATCATAATGTTAGATTATGATGATGATATGCATTGATAAATTAATAAACAAAAGGTATATACTATTTGTATGAATAAAGTCTTTGACATCCTAATAGAACCGAGAACAGAAGAAGAAATTATTGAAAACGTCAAGATTAAGATTGCTGACAACTGTTTCACTCATGTCGTCTCCCTTAACCCTGAAATTTTAGTAATGACAAATGAAAAAAAAGACTATCAACAGATTATTGAGGCAGCTCAGGTAAAACTAGTAGATGGAGTTGGGGTAGTTATAGCTTCTATGATTCTTGGTATAGATATTGGAGAAAGAGTTACCGGAGTAGGACTTATGGAAAAGCTCCTTCATGAGTCCAACGAAATAAGTGCAAAAGTATTAATTCTTGGAGGAAAGCAAGATGTTGCATCTGAGCTCGCAAACAAAATACAACTTGAGAATAGAAAACTGCAAGTTAAAGGTATGCAAGGATATAAGAATGTTAACAAACCGACTACTGAAGAAGAACAGTCTGTTTTGTCCCTGCTTATAGACTTTCAGCCTCAAATTATCTTTGTAGCTTTTGGTGCGCCTGCTCAGGATTTTTGGATATATAACCATAAAAATGCAGTAAATAATGCTATTTGTATGAGTGTCGGCGGGGCAGTGGACTACTTAGCTGGCAAAGTTCCTCGGGCTCCTAAATTAATACGAATAATTGGATTTGAGTGGTTATTTAGACTGTTAGTTCAGCCATGGAGATGGAGAAGACAGCTAAAACTTATTACATTCTTCAAACTTGTTTTACAACAAAGATTTTCTAAATATCCTGCGTAACCAATTTATAGTTAGTGCAATAATAACTCAATCTTTGAGTTGTTCCAGTTTTCTTTCTTCTCTGGTTCATCAATATATCGCAGACCTAATCTTGTTCACATATTTTCAACTTTTTAAGAACTAATTCAAAATTCCAAGTCTTTGACAAAATGTCGATCTTCAAGTCTTATGCTTTAGTTACAGATATGGCTTTGATCACTTTAATTGAACAGTTATAAATGTTGATCTCTCCTATATCAATTACCTTCATCTGTTAAAGCTTATTGATCTTTAATCAACTTTGCAGCTTTCTGCGGAGATAGTGTCGTGTTATCAATTTCGAAAGATGGCTTCTAAGGAAAATTAAGAGTATAATCGACCTGAACCATCTTTTTCTTTAGCATCTCTATCGTTGAAATCTTCCCATATCTTTTTCTTGAGGAGCTGCCAATTCGCCTAAATAACTCTTTCTCTGAACAGGTAATTTTAACTAAGTATATGTTACCGTTATAGGTTCCAATAACTTTCATAATTTCGTCTACAAAATCATTATAGTTTGGACCAACTGCACCAAATGTGGTAATTATATTAATTTCGTGCTTAGCTGCAGACTCAAACATCTCCAGGCGAAACTTTCTAGCTAAACGTCTTCTTTCAGGATGCTCCCATGGAAAAACCGAAGACACTATATCTTGAGCTAGATGGTTATGAAGAAGTTTATAACCTGCCAGTTTAGCCAATTCTTTGGCAACTGTTAACTTACCAGTTCCAGGTGGACCATATATGAAAATTAAGTTCATACTTAAGAAATAACTACTGTAATTTCTCCTCTATAATTTTTTTGTGCTAGATCTTTCGCTTTCCCTCGGACTGTTTCTTCAAACTTTTTTGTCATCTCTCGAGAGATACTTATATCTGATTCGGGTAGATGTGTACTAATGAGTTCCAGTGTCTCTGAAACACGAAGTGGAGATTCATAAAAAATTATAACTACACATGGAAAAATAGCTTTTATCAGCTTTACTTTCTCTAGTACTTTATGGATCTCCTGCGGTTTTTTGGGAAAAAAACCAAGAAACATATGTTCAGCAGGATTAAACCCTGAGGAGATAAGAGCCGTTATGGAGGCAACTGGGCCCGGGATAACAGTAAATGGAATTTCTTGTTTTATAACGTTTTTTAGTAGAAGATAGCCGGGGTCAGATATGAGAGGCATGCCAGCTTGAGAAATAAGCACTATATCTTGCGCATCCTCTAGCATCTCTAAAATTTCAGGTAGTTTTTGAAACTCGTTTTCTTTATAATAAGAAATTAGCCGGTGTTCAGATATTTTAAAGGTAAATAACTCTGGAATTTTCTGAAGTAACATGCCTGCTGACCTGGTATCTTCAGACAAAATGACCTTTGCAGATGCAAGGACCTTTGCTTGACGATAAGATAGGTCTTCTAAATTACCAATTGGGGTTCCTACGATATATAACATATGATTGACCACCTAATTACAACGTTAACCCATTTTATCATATCTTTCATCCAATCTACCGGGTACGGAGGAGTATTTTTACTCATGGCAGCTGAATCGGCATTGATTCCAATTCCTTCTGAAGTGACAATGCCTTTTGCAGGATATTTAGCTTCAATTAATCAGTTTAATATTTTTTTAGTCATCTTCATAGGGGCACTAGCGAATTTAGTTGGCTCGCTTTTAGCCTATGGTCTGGGATACTGGGGAGAAGATCATTTAATACGTGGCTTGATTAAAAAATATGGTAAGTATTTACTGATATCAGAACACGAATATGACCGCTCAGAAAAGTGGTTTAGAAAGTATGGAGAAAAGATTCTATTCTTTTCAAGAGTTTTACCGATAGTCCGCACATTTATCTCACTACCGGCTGGTATTGCTAAAATGAACATCTGGAGATTCACTGTGTATACGTTCATTGGATCCCTTATCTGGTCAGCCTTTTTGACATACATCGGATTCTCACTTGGAAAAAACTGGCACTCCATCGAAGGAGTTTATCGGAAATTTGAGTATGGTATAGTGGCTGTTATTGGCGTTTTAGCACTCTACTTTATTTATCACAAAATAAAGTCAGTAAGAAGAAAATAAGGCTATTTCTTTCTATTTTTTAAAAAGTTCTTTAGCAAATCCTTCAAAAAAAGCTCCGGCTATCCTCGACTTCACATCAAAAATGAGATCATTTTTTACTCTTAATCAACATTTAGTGGACTTTCTACCTCGCTCAAAACATCTTCTGTAGGTTCACTGTCATCAAGTTGGACCCCATCCTCTGGCCCATCATCATCAAACCGTTCAACTGCATATCTTGAATTTTGCTTGTCTCCCGCGTGCTGGTACATATCATCTTTCTCTTCATCCTGCTTATCCCGAGAAACTGGCTCGAAATCATGAGGAATGTGGCTCTGTTTTGGCGTTTTTGTAACTATTTGTGAGCTCAATGTATCTGTTTTTTTGATCATAATAAATATAACTTTTAATTTCTTACCTTATGATAATCTATCAATATGAGAAATTGGTAAGAATTACTCAGTCACTATTGAGAAATTTGGTATACTATAAACAGGATATGAAAAAAAAACTCCTTATAACTACGTCTGTATTCATAGTTCTCTTATTTGCCGGGCTTTTTGTTTTGAACAAGCGGACAGATGTGGATGATGAGACTCATCTATCTCTTCCACCAACTGTAGCTATCTCACAAGAGGTGACTCCAGATTTCCAAAACTCACCTATTCCTCCTTCAAAAAAGCCTGTCGATAGCACAAACGTAAAAATAGCAATGATACAACTGAATACTAAAGGAGATATCGGATGTGGCGACAGCATACTGTATGTATCAAGAGTAGTGCCTTCAACAGAGGAAGTTTTGAAGGCTGCATTATCTGAGTTATTTTCTATTAAAACGCAGTATTATGGTCAATCAGGCCTTTACAACAGCTTATATAAATCAACCTTGCGTGCTGATAAAATTGAGATTGTTGATGGTATTGCTACAGTGTACATCTCAGGTACAACCTCTCTGGGTGGCGAGTGTGATGATCCAAGGGCACGAGCCCAGATTGAACAAACAGTTTTACAGTTCCCAACTATAAAAAGTGCAAATATATACATTAATGGTAAAAAAATTGCTGATTACTTCTCCTTAAAAGGATAATCTCACCTATTCAGCCCCTAATTCAACCCATTATGGTATAATACTATAAGCCTATTTTAAACTGGTGTAAAATCAGCTTTACGTCTCAGTTTATAATGAGTGTTTAACCACGAGGTGAACGTTAACATCACGGTTGTAGTTTTCTACTTTTGTATTTTTAGAAAGGAGACGCAAGTGAAACGAATTAAGCTAAATCAAAACCCATTTACTCAAATAGAGTTGGCTGTCATTTTCGGTCTTATGGGAATTGTTTTAATAATTCTACTTTTGGTAGAATAGAAGTTTTAAACGATTAAACTACAATCTGAGATTTACAACTACGATGGATACGTTTATGTGTTTATATGAGCACCATATTGCATGCTGCAGTAATAAACGTATCCATCACCCATCTTACATTACTAATATTCGAGATTTGACCACATATCATTCCATCTCCTACTTCTTATTTGTAACCATTTTGGGGAACATTTTATTGTTTTCTGGAATAGCATTTTGTGCTTGACAAAGAAAACGATCGTTTACTACAATATTATGTTACATATTCAGCATATCTGTGAGAGTACTAGTCTGATGTCTCAAAAAATGATATAATTATAGATTAACTATGTTCCAACTCTCTTCATCATTTTCACCAACAGGAGACCAACCAGAGGCGATACGAAAATTGAGTAATGGTATCCGGCAAAACCTAAAAAATCAGGTGCTTTTAGGAGTAACAGGATCAGGGAAAACCTTTACGATGGCAAACATCATCAGAGATCTGAACATGCCCGCTCTTATTATTTCACACAATAAAACGCTTGCTGGACAGTTGTATCAAGAAATGCGTGATTTTTTCCCTACGAACGCTGTATCCTATTTTGTGTCGTACTATGACTATTATCAGCCCGAAGCTTACATGCCAACAACCGATACTTACATTGAAAAAGAAGCGCAGATTAATGAACTTATTGATAAACTTCGACTTGCCTCAACCACAAATATTATGACTCGTAAGGATACTATTGTTGTCGCATCTGTGTCGTGTATTTACAACATCGGTTCGCCAGTTGAGTATGGAAGATTTATCCAGGAGCTAGAGATTGGCTATGAAGCTGACTGGATTGGTATATCAAGAAGGCTTGTAGAGTTACAGTATGATCGCTCAGAGTTTGAGTTTAAACGGGGAACTTTTCGCATCCGAGGACAAAATATGGATATCTACCCAGCTTATGATGACTTCGGTTATAGAGTTACATCCGAAAATGGAAAAATCAAAAATTTCATAAAGTTTGACCCGCTGACTGGTGAGGAACAAAGTGATCTAGGAACAAAGATAATTATCTATCCTGCTAAACACTACCTAACAGACCCAAAAGTATTTATGTCCGTAGAACAACAAATCAGGAGTGATTTAAAAAAAGAGTATGAGGCACATAAAGATCAAGGAAAAATTGTTGAGGCGGAACGACTTCTAAGAAAAGTGAACTATGACCTGGAAATGATAAAAGAAGTCGGGTATGTGAACGGAATTGAGAACTACTCTCGTTATTTTGATGGCCGGAGAATCGGGGATCCACCATATAGTTTACTGGACTATTATAAAGCTGCATATGGAGATGATTTTCTCGTGTTTATTGATGAGTCTCATATGACAGTCCCTCAAGTAAGAGGAATGTATAATGGAGATCAAGCCAGAAAAAAAACACTGATAGACTTTGGCTTCCGACTTAACTCGGCCTTTGATAATCGACCATTAAAATTTGATGAATTTTACAAACTCCCTCCAAAAATTATTTATGTCTCGGCAACTCCAAATGAGTGGGAGATTGACATGGCGAAGGAAGAGGCAAAACAAAAGGGACTTAAAGACAACAATGGCATCGTTGAGCAGTTAATTAGACCAACAGGTATTGTAGATCCTAAAATTACTATCCGCCCATCAACAAAAGAGATTCCAGATTTAATTACAGAAATTGAAAAAAGAGTTCCTAAAGGGGAAAAAGTCTTAGTCACAACTTTAACTAAAAAAACTGCTGAAGATCTATCAGACTACTTTAAAGATAAGGATATTCGAGCAGCTTATTTGCACTCTGATATTAAAACGCTTGAAAGATCAAACGTGTTAGATAAACTCAGAAAAAGTGAGTATGATGTACTTATTGGGGTAAATCTCTTGAGAGAAGGTTTGGATCTCCCGGAAGTCACTCTCGTAGCAATATTGGACGCTGATAAAGAAGGCTTTTTACGTTCAAGGACTTCTTTAATTCAAACTATGGGAAGAGCTGCACGTAATATTGAAGGCGAAGTTATTTTATACGCTGATGTAGAGACAAAGTCTATTCAGCAGTCTGTTGAAGAAATTAATAGAAGAAGGGTGCTCCAGTTAAAGCATAATGCAGAGCATGGAATAACTGCCAAGACTATCTATAAACCTATCCGTGAGAAAATTATTGATCAACAGGAAGAATACTTATCATTCGATAGGCCAAAAACCGTTTATAATGCAGAGTACTTAGAGGACATGCATATCGACTCTTTAACACCATACGACAAGAAAAAATTAGTTAAGAAATTAGAGAAAGAGATGCGAAAGCAGGCCGATGACTTTAACTTTGAGTTAGCAATTAGACTGCGAGATAAAATCCGGGAACTTGATAGCACTGGGAGCTAGAAAAATTATTCTAAAGCACTAAATTATGATATTTGAAAATTGTAACCTAAAATGAGTAGAACAAATTTGTTTATTATGTGTGGAATATCATTCTCTGGTAAAACAACGTTAGCAAAGAAAATGATTAAAAAATTACCTCTTGAGTATATCGGTATTGACGAAATAATAGAGGAATACAAGAAACAGAATAACTCACAAAGTCTGCCTCTGACAAACATAGGATGGAATGAAGTTTTTAAAAAGGCATTCAAAGAAATATCAACCAATTTAAGTAATAGACGAAATGTTTTATATGATAGTTCGAACCAAGAGAAAGAATGTAGAAAAATTCTCAGAGACTTAGCAAATAGACATGTAGCATATACAAAAGTTATTTATATTAACACACCGAAAAAAGTTGCAATTTCTAGAAAAGAAGAAAATAAAAAATTGGCGAGTCGGCAGCATATAACTGACGGTCACTTTAACCATATCTTGAATACACTAGAAGTACCGACTAGAGATGAAGATGTAATTGTTTATCGTGAAAGTATGGATTTTGATAAATGGATAAAAGACAATTTTAATAATTTACAGTAACACATGATTGATTCAATAAAAATTCGCGGTGCACGGCAACACAATTTAAAAAATATTGATGTAGATATTCCGAAATATAAGTTCGTAGTAATCACTGGAGTATCTGGATCTGGAAAGTCTTCCTTGGCCTTCGATACAATATATGCTGAAGGCCAGAGACGTTATGTTGAGTCACTCTCGGCATATGCACGACAGTTCCTGGGAATTATGGATAAGCCTGATGTTGATATCATCGAAGGTCTCTCTCCTTCTATTTCAATCGACCAAAAAACTGTCTCTCATAATCCTCGATCAACTGTTGGAACAATCACGGAGATTTATGATTATTTACGTCTTTTATTTGCTAGAGTTGGTCATCCTCACTGTCCAAAATGTGGTATGGAAATCTCAAAGTTATCAGTAGATGAAATTGTCACAAAAATTATTAATGAGACGAGCAGATCAGTAGATACTGATAAAATAAAGCCTCACAAATTCATAGTCTTCTCTCCAATTGTTAGACAGCGTAAAGGAGAGTTTAAGGACCTTTTTGATAATGTGAGAAGTAAAGGTTATAGTCAGGTGCGTATCGATGGCAAAGAGTTTAGTCTAAGTGAAGAAATTGATCTAATTAAGACAAATAAACATTCGATAGAGGTCATCATTGATACAATCTCTGCATCACATAAAGAACTAAAAGATGAACTATTTAAATCAAATCTTCGCTCTCGTTTAACAAATGATGTTGAACAAAGCACAAACTTATCTGAAGGATTAGTTATTTTAAAAGCAGATAAAATCGAACATCTTTACTCTGAAAAATTTTCGTGTCCGAACGATAATCTTTCACTTCCAGAAATAGAACCAAGAATGTTTTCGTTTAACTCGCCTCTTGGTGCTTGTGAAAAATGCAAAGGCCTAGGAACACTCTATAAATTAGATCCTGAATTATTATTAAACCCAAATCTTAGTGTGAATGAAGGTGGAGTACTTCCTTTTAATAAGTTTTTCTTCATTGATACATGGTACTCACGACTTATCAAAACAATGGCTCAAGAAGAAGGTGTTAATCTAGATAAACCAATCAAAAATTTATCTGATAAGGAAATTAAGATACTTTTATATGGTACAGATGTAACATACCGCGTACGAGGTACCAATAGGCAAGGAAGACCTACAGCTATTCTAGAGAAATTTGATGGATTTATAAAAGAGTTGGAAAAACGTTACTTTGAAAACGCGGGCGAGTATGGTGCTGCTGATATTCAGAAGTATATGAGAGAGGAAATTTGTGATGTATGTAGTGGAGACAAACTAAAACCGGAAATTTTAGCAATCACTGTAAATGATGAGAATATCTCTAACTTTTCAAATAAGCCAGTACTTCATATGTTGCCCTATTTAGAAAATGAGTTATCAAGTAAATTAAATAGTTATGAAACTCAGATCTCGAAACCAATTCTTAGAGAGATCGTCATACGATTAACATTCTTAAAAAATGTTGGACTTTCTTACTTAACAATTTCTCGTTTAGCTAAATCCTTATCTGGTGGAGAATTACAACGAATTAGATTAGCATCACAAATTGGGACAGGATTGACCGGAGTTTTATATGTCCTTGATGAACCATCTATCGGGCTTCATCCTCGGGATGTTGCAGCCCTCGTCAAGACACTACATAGTTTAAAAGATCTTGGAAATACTCTGATCGTTGTTGAACACGATCAAGAAACAATTGAGTCAGCTGAGTATACAGTTGAGCTTGGACCAGAAGCTGGAAAGCGCGGCGGTCATATAACTTTTGTTGGAACAGTGGATGAGATGAAAAAATCAGATGCATCACTTACGGGCAAATTTTTGTCTGGTAGAAAGAAAATTGAGTCAAATGACAAAAAGATAGTCACCGAAAAAGGGAAGTTAATTATGCGAGGTGCGAAACAACATAATCTTAAAAATGTAGATATTGAGTTTCCATTGGGAAACCTAATTGCTGTCACCGGGGTTTCTGGTTCAGGTAAATCAACTCTTGTGGTTGATACTCTATATCCTGCTTTGAGATATCATATAGACGGTTATTATAACGGTAAAATGGGAGATTTTTTGAGACTAGAAGGTTTTCATTACTTAGATAGAGTTTCACTTGTAGATCAATCACCGATTGGTCGGACACCCAGGTCTAATCCAGCCACATATATTGGTTTCTTTGATGAAATTAGAGATATCTTTTCCTCAACTGTCGAGGCTAAAACAAGAGGATTTACAAAAGGTAGATTCTCATTTAACTTAAAAGGTGGAAGATGTGAAAAGTGCCAAGGTGGAGGACTAATTAAGATTGAGATGCAGTTTTTGCCTGATGTGTATGTAACCTGTGATGTCTGTGAAGGTCATCGTTATAATAGAGAGACACTTGAGATAAAATATAAAGCTAAAACAATTTATGATGTTCTAAAGATGACGGTTGATGAAGCGGTTGAGTTTTTTATGAATCATCCGAAAATATACAATAAACTTAAATTTTTACAGAGTGTTGGTTTGGGTTATATTGAACTTGGACAACCTGCGCCGACATTTTCTGGTGGAGAGGCACAGCGGATGAAGCTGGTAAATGAACTGTCTCGAAGGGATACAGGCAGAACGATGTATATCCTGGATGAGCCAACAACCGGTTTACACTTCTTTGATATAGAAAAACTTTTACATGCCATGAAAGAGTTAGCAAATAAAGGTAATACTGTCGTCGTAATCGAACATAACCTAGACATTATCAAGAACTGTCAGTATGTAATTGATATGGGACCTGAAGGTGGAGATGAAGGCGGTTACATCGTTTATCAGGGAGATTTGGTAGGACTAAAGAAAGTAAAAAAATCATATACAGGTCAGTATCTACAAAAATTCATATAGTGTTCTTTTGACCAATTGACTTTTGAGTTGATCATCTCTTACATCATCAAATCTGTATAATGAAATAATGTCTGTAAATATCAATAATATCTTTAAGATTCTCTTTTTGTTATTTTTGATCTTTATTTTCTCTCCAAAAAGCTATGCTGCAGATTTCCAAACAAACTATAAAATCGACTACTTTCTTGATGAAAATAATGGCAACCCTCAAACAAAGGTAAAGCTTAGAATAGATATAAAGAGCCTGATTCCCGGGCAGTATATTAGTAAATTTTCGATAAGTTTTCCTAAATACTTCAAGATTGACAATCCTACTGCCCTTTCTAACGAACCTATTACTCCAGACATTGTGAGCACTGATCTGGCGACGACTATAAAACTTGATCTTCCTCAACCAAAGAACAATGATGATATAACGACAATTTATATGGATTTTTTGCAGGAAAATCTCTTTAAAATTAATGGCAATATCTGGGAGGTTATACTTCCTACAATTCTTATCGAAAAGGGCAACGACTACCAAATTAGCCTACATCTCCCGGAAGCTACAGATAAAAAAATATCTATTTCCAAACCGAAGCCAACACTAAATGAAGGAAAAACAGTCACCTGGACAAATCCTGATACTAAGACCATTTATGCAACGTTCGGTAACAAACAAATCTACAAGTTACATTTGCTTTATCATCTCCAAAATACCCAGATTAGACGTGTCTTTACAGATGTTGCTTTTCCACCCGACTCATTATATCAAAAGATTTTTATCAACTCGATTAGTGTAAAACCAGATAAAGTGTTCACAGATAGCGATGGTAACTTTATCGGAAGATATATTCTTAATCCAACTGAGAAGAAGGACATTGTTTTTGATGGAACTGCCGAACTATTAACATTACCAAGATCTGAGATTAAATACTACAATTTACAACAACTTACTGCACAGAAGAAATATCTCCTCGAAAAAAATAAATACTGGAGCGTCAATCTTCAAACAAACCTTACAGATACCCAGGATATTTTCTCGTATGTCAGTAGTTCTCTTTCATACGACACTCATCACTTTGATAAAAAAACTAAGCGTCTTGGGGCAATGGAAGCTCTGAAACATCCTGAGCTGGCCGTGTGCACCGAGTATACGGATCTGTTTGTCGCCTTGACTCGGCAAAAGGGTATCTATAGCCGTGAGGTTGAAGGGTTTGGTTTTGCCAATGATAGTGAAATCAGACCAATCTCACTAAACTCAGATATACTCCATGCTTGGCCTGAGTACTTTGATAGTAATCTATCTGAGTGGGTACCGGTAGATCCCACCTGGCAAAGCACATCAGGGATCAACTACTTCTCTTCTTTCGATTTAAATCATATTGCATTTGCTTTCCACGGGAAAGACCCTGAGTACCCTTTCCCAGCAGGAATGTATAAAGTAACAAACACAAAAGATGTTAAGGTAACCGCATCCTCGTCCATTCCGAAAGAAAAAGTAGAGGTAAAGGTCATATCATTTCCTGTTGATGAACATATTTTCGGAGAAAGAGAATATAGCGCAAAGCTAAGTCTCGAAAATAAAGGAAATACTTACCTCTGGAACATCCCGATTAAAGTATCAACGCCTCTCATTATGAGTGACAAAGAGCTGTTGGTTAATAGTCTTGCTCCCATGGAGAAAAAAGATATTACTATCAAGTATAGAACCCCGAAAGTATATAGCACACAACCAGTTGATATAAGTTTTCTCATCAATAATTCAGTTAATTACTCGGTAACTACAGCTCTTATGCCATTTTATTTTGATATCGCCTTAAAAACGGGGATAGTCATAATCGGTTTATTTATACTTTTATTCGTGCTCCCGTATATTTTTAGGAATGTTTTGAGAGTGATAAGAAAACCTAAAATTTAAGCCTATAACCAGTATAATTAAAGTATGCTTGACGAACGAATCTCACTTCGGATTAGCCTGAAGAAAGAAGAAGTGAACACTTTACCAACCACAACAGGTATCTATATTTTTCGGAATAGTAAAGAAATTCTCTATATCGGGAAATCAGTTAACCTAAAGGCGAGAGTGGCTTCGCATATTGAAAACGCTAAACTTGATCAGAAGGAGGCGGCGATTATTCAGGGTTCGACTATTCTTGAGTGTATTATTACGGACTCAGAGTTTAAGGCCCTACTGCTGGAATCTCTACTTATTCAAAAATATCTACCACCGTACAACAGTATCTGGAAAGATAGTAAAAGTTACCTCTATGTAAAAGTGACTAAAAGAGATGATTTTCCTAAAGTATTTCCTGTGAGAAAAGAAAAAGACAGCAAATCTCTATACTTTGGTCCGTTTCAGTCAGTGAGAACGATTGAGGAAATTCTTAAAGAAATACGTAAAGTTTTTCCCTTCTGTACATCTAAAAAAATTAGTAATCGGCCCTGTTTTTACTCGAAAATTAATCTCTGCTCTCCCTGTCCAAATTCGATTTTGAAAGAAAAAGATCCTGTAAATGCAAAGAAACTCAAACAACAGTATCGATACAATATAAAACAGATAATTAGGGTACTAGAAGGAAACACTGACTTAGTTCTAAAAAGTCTTTATGCCCAGTTGAAAGACCTTAAAGATTCTGGGAAATATGAAGAAGGAATCCAGCTCAGAAATAAAATATACCGATTTGAAAGGCTCATACACCAAAGACTCTTTATATCTGATATATCTCCAAACTACAATCAGTCGATAGAAAGTACAGTGAGTCTGAAAAAGTTATTAAGTAGATACTTTCCTGATTTAGCGGAACTACATCGAATAGAATGTTATGACATGAGTAATATGAGCATGAAAGAAGTAACATCATCAATGGTTGTTGTAACTGATGGATTGATTGACAAAAGCCAATACCGGAAATTTAAGATTAAAAATCCTAACTCTCAGTCAGACTTTGAGTTTTTTGAGGAAACTTTGAAGAGAAGATTTAAGAATAAATGGGAGCACCCTAACTTAGTTGTGGTTGATGGTGGGAGACCACAAGTTAGGATTGCACAGAAAGTACTGAAAGAGCTGAACATAACTATTCCATTAGTTGGAATCGCCAAACATCCGGATAGATTAGTAATAGCTGAAGATGGTCTGCCAACTATTAACCCACCAAATCAAAATCTAGGATTTAATCTTGTCAAACTGCTACGTGACGAGTCTCACCGGTTTGCTAAGAAGTACCATCTTTACTTGAGAGAAAAAAAACTATTAAGTTAGTATAGAGAGTGTTGTACGTTTAGAGAACTTGTCACTGTTAAAAAAGCACTTGTAGGCTGTACTAGTAATTTAGTACACGAGTATAAAAAACGTCTATTTAGACTATCCTATAGGTATAATTCCCACTATCATCAGCTCAAAATCAAAAGCTTTTATACTTAATATCTATTTAATCCAAACCTTCTATTGTATGATATAATAACTGTAATGAAAGATATCCTTTTAGTGATTAACATTATCATCTCGATTGCCATAACTGTCCTTATTTTAGTCCAAGGAAAGGGTGGGGGACTAGGAAGTGCATGGGGTGGAGGTGGAGAACAGTTTCAAACCCGAAGAGGAGTGGAAAAACTTACTTTACGCATGACATTTGTGCTTATTGCAGCCTTTCTTTTATTATCAATAGTTAATTTTTTTATCCGCTAATTCATGGCTCTGTCCAGAAAACAGCTTCGTTATTACTACTGGATCGTTATTGAGTTTACTAAGAAAAATGCACGATTACTGCTTCTTAGCTTCTTTTTGAGCGTAATATTTATTATAAGCGTCGTTTCACTTGCCCCTTATCTTATCAATATTACTACAGTAAAAAAAGAAATCATTGGAATGACAGGAGTGACAGGTGTTAACTCAGTCCCAGATAAGATCTTATCAAAGGTTTCAAACGGCTTAGTTTTTGTAAACGAAAAAGGAGAAATTGTGCCGATATTAGCCGAAAGTTGGGAGTTGAAAGATAACGGAAAAGAGTACCAATTTCGCTTAAGAAAAGACCTATATTGGAATAACGGAGATAAGTTTACAGCCCATGACATAAACTACAAATTTAAAGACATTACCATTCTCATCCCAAATGACTATGAGATTGACTTCAAACTCAATAAAACACTACCGATTTTCCCTACCTATCTAACTCAACCTATTATAAAAGCGCCTTTTGTAGGAATCGCCGGACTGTATAAATTTGAGAGAAGCAAGATTAAATTCGGAAATTTATATGAGCTGTATCTGACTCCTACAAAGTCCAACCTTTCACCCATTGTCTACAAATTCTATGAAAATGAGTCAAAAATGATTGATGCATATAAACTGGGCCAGATAAATGAAATGACCATTACCAAAAAAACAGTCGCTGATTTGTTTAAATCCTGGAAAAATACTGAGATTGTTAAGTCTACCGACTATACACGGTTGTTAACTTTGTTCTTTAATGTAAATGCCCCTGCTCTCCATCAAAAAGAAAAAAAAGAGCTGCGTCAGGCCATAGCAATGCAACTGTCAAAAAAAGACTTTTCAGATCAGGGAGAGCTCGCTCATAGTCCAATTCCTCCAATATCATGGGCATATAATCCAGATGTTCACCAACAGTTTTATAATGAAGAATTTGTCCAGAAAATTCTTAAAAGCGGCAGCACAAAAACTACTTTAACTCTTAGTACTTATGAAGATTATCTCGATATTAGCAATAATATTCAGGATGCATTTAGTGATACCAATATAAAAGTGAATGTAAACGTTCTCTCCTACGATAAACCGACATCATTTGATATGCTTCTCGCATTCTGGAAAGTACCAACAGACCCAGATCAGTACTACTATTGGCACTCAACCCAGACTCAAGGAAATATAACAGGATATAAGAGCGAGAAAATGGATAAAATACTAGAGGATGGAAGAAGCACTCAATCTCTGAAGGATAGAAAAAAAATCTACTCGACTTTTCAAAAGGTCATAGTAGACGATGTTCCAGCATATTTCATGTACTATCCTAACATTTACACGATTAAAAGGAAGTGATATAATTCTTTTGCTGCCCGAGTGGTGAAATGGCATACACGCAGTCTTGAGGAGGCTGTGCCGCAAGGCGTGGAGGTTCAACTCCTCTCTCGGGCACCGCATTAGGTAAGATACCATTTAGGATACTATACTATCTAAAATATGCTCAAAGCGAAGTCTGGTCAGGAAATACGGAAAATGCTCCTCTATAATCTAACCTTAAGCACTAGTATCTCTTACATAGTTGTTATTGCATTCATACTCGCTTCTTTTACTCGCAATATATACTAATTTTAGTTAATTAACTTAAGTGAGTTACTAAATAGTTATAAATTCAAATTTATCTAACTTAATTAACTATAGTAATTAACTAAAAACATTATAAATTTATATTTTAAATATGAATATTAGAAAAAGAGTATTGGGTAGTGGGGTTATGTTAGGGATAGCAGGAATGATTATAACGGGATCAGTAGTATTATCAAATGGCAAAGTATTAAGTATGAACACAGTACATGCACAGGATACTTCTGCTGCAATGCAACAGAATCAAGGATCTGTACAGATGGATAGACCTGCGTCTGATGTAAATTTGCAGCAAGCAATGGCATCAGGACCAATGAAGATGGAAACAAGATTTGCTACAGCAAAAGCAGATAATCTGAGAATTTTATTAAACTCTTTGAATGCTGAGCATATGAACTTAGTTTCTAACGTTCTCAGAAATGGTTATGAAGGCACAGCAGGTTTTGATGCATCATTAGCTTCATTAGATAAAAATTCTAATGATTTAGCTGCATCAATTGGAGCTGTCTACGGTCCAGATGCTCAAGCAAAATTTTTAACAATATGGAGAAGTCACATAACGTACTTTAAGGACTATACAGTTGCCATGAAAATGGGAGATCAAGCTGGACAGGACACAGCGGTTAAGAACTTAGGTATGTATGTAAATAACATCTCAGACTTTTTGTCTAAAGCAAATCCTAATTTGCCCTATGATGCAGTGCATCAAGTAGTTACTGACCACGTTGCTTTGTTAAAAGGGACAATAGATAAAGAAGCACAACAAGACTATGTAGGGTCATATGCTAATCAAAGAGCTGGTGATAAGCAGATCCGTGAGAAAGTTGCTGACACAGTTGCAGGCGGAATTGTAAAACAATATCCAAATAAGTTTTAAATAGTAGTAACAGCTATCTACAAAAATTGTCCTCGCTACAGCGGGGGCTTTTTTTGGTATCTTTTCTTCATCAAGTCTAACAGTTTATACACATTATCTTCCTGCCGACAGATGCTTTATCCAATATCTGCGGCACAACTTCTTTTGTTGTTTTTTCATACTTCATTATCATTTTAGGCGTAAATAAGATATACTATATTCAGTTAGGTTTTAGATACGATTGGCGATTTATCAAAAATGGTTAAAGGCAAAATGGATAAAAAAATAAAAGCTAAGACACATCAAGGACAACAAAAAAGCGGTGCTAACAAGTCCACAACGGATTTACGTAGCGGTAACCAAGATGATGCTGTAAAACATGCACAAGACATTATTGATATTGTTCGGGAGCCATTTCTTGTCCTTGATAACAAGCTCAACGTGGTGAACGCAAACGGTGCTTTTTACAAAATGTATAAAGTATCCAAAAGTGCTACTGAAGGAAAACTGGTCTACAAGTTAGGAAATCAACAGTGGGATATTCCAGAGTTGCGTAAAATCCTTGAAGAAGTGCTACCAAAAAAAGAACGATTAACAGACCTAGAAGTGAAGCATGACTTTCCTGATATAGGAAAAAAACCATGCTCCTAAATGCCCGACAGATAGCCAACTCTGAGCTTATTTTATTGTCAATTGAAGACATTACTGCACAAAGTCAAGCGGAAGAGGCAAAGGAAAGAGAAGTGAAACATTTTCGTGCGTTGATTGAAAACAGTGAAGATGCAATTGCACTGGTTAATGCCGCTGGTAAAGTAATATATGGTAGTCCTTCCACAGTAAGGGTGTTGGGCTATACCTCAGAGGAGCTTCAAAAACTCCCCAATCCATTTGAACTTGTCCCACCAGACGAGCGAAAACCTGTCACTACACTGTTTGAAAAAATCCTCAAAAAGCCAGGCAGTAGTGGGCATACCACTCATAGAATGAAGCACAAGAACGGCAGTTTTATTTGGGTGGAGTCTGTTTTGACTAATCTGCTAACTGATCCTAACGTTTGTGCAGTCGTCATCAATTACCGTGATGTCAATAAAAAGAGAGAGCTTGAAATCCAAAAAGATGAGTTTATTGGTATCGCTTCTCATGAATTAAAAACACCTGTTACCAGCATTAAAGGATATACCCAAGTATTGCAAAACAGGTTTGGCAAAGATGGAAATATAAAAGCAGTTGAACTTTTATCACGAATGGATGGGCAAATTAACAAACTATCCAGCCTTATTGCAGATTTACTTGACTCAACCAAGATAGAAGGGGGGAAACTTCAGTTTCACGAAGGATATTTTGATTTTAACAAACTGACAACAGAGATTGTTGAAGAAATGCAACTCACATCAACCAAACATACCATTATCAAAAAATTAGCAACCACAAAAACTATCTATGGTGACCGTGACAGAATCGGTCAGGTGATTATCAATCTCCTTGCAAATGCAATCAAATACTCTCCTCATTCAAACAAAATTATTGTAACGACTTCAGAAGACAAAGAAAACATAACGCTTTGTGTCCAGGATTTCGGCGTAGGAGTACCGAAAGAAAAACAAGATAAAGTTTTTGACCGCTTCTTTCGAGTCAGCGGAAAGAAGAGAGATACCTTTGCAGGGTTAGGGCTGGGATTATATATTGCAGCCGAGATAATAAAGCGACATAGTGGTCGTATTTGGGTTGAAAGTGGCAGGAAAAAAGGCTCAACATTCTGTTTCAGTTTGCCTATTAAAAAAGGACTGTGGAAGAAACAAACCAATAGCCTTGTTGAGGAGGAATTAAAACATAAATAATCACAACTCTTCTACAAATAAGCAAAGCTTGCCTTTCAACGAAGTTAAGAAAAAGATATTAGTTGCTGATGATGATACAGCTATTTTAGATGTTCTCACTTTAATGCTTGAAGACGCAGGATATGAAGTTACGTCAACAGTAGATGGTCAAACAGTACGGAAAGTATTGAGTGAATTGCCTGACCTTATTTTACTGGACATATGGATGTCGGGTACTGATGGAAGGGATATTTGTAAACAATTAAAGAGTATTAAGAAAACAAAACATATTCCCATTATTATGATTTCGGCAAATAAAGATACAAGAAAGATTGCCAAAGAAGCAGGTGCAGATGATTTTATAGCCAAACCATTCGGGATGAAAGAGTTATTAGCAAAAGTAGAGAAATACACCAAATAAATTAGAGATAAAGTATGGATAAAAAAATAAAAGTTCCATTTACGAATAAAACAACAACAGAAAAAGCTCGCAGAGTTTCAATCGTTGGAGGTGACGAAGGGTATCGTTTATTTGTTGAGGGTGTAAAAGAGTATGCCATGATTATGCTTGATACAAAAGGAAACATTATTGGATGGAACAAAGGAGCGGAAAACCTGTTGGGATACAAAGAAAAAGAAATTATTGGCAAGCACTTTTCAAGACTTTTCACCCTTGAAGATAGAAAGGCGAATAAGCCAAAGTTAGAGTTAGAACAAGCACTTGAAACAGGTACGGGTGAGGATGAAAACTGGCTGGTAAGATGTGATAAAAGCAGATTTTGGGCGAGTGGTATGTCAACACCGCTGCGAGATAAAGCTGGAAACTTACTGGGGTTTGCCAAAATAATTAGAGATTTATCAGAACGGAAAGAGCTTGAGCAGCAAAAGGATGACTTTATTAGTATGGCAAGCCACGAGCTTAAAACACCTCTTACAAGCATTAAAGCATATGCCGAGATACTACATAGACATCTTGAACAAATTAAGGAAACCAAAGGTCTTTCCCACCTTATTAAAATGCAGGAGCAGATAATCAAACAGGACAACCTAATTCGCGATTTACTTAGTGTTTCCAAGATACAATCTGGTATGGCAGACTACCAGACTGAAGAATTTAACCTTGATAGTTTAGTAAAGGACACGGCAAAAGAGTTAGAAGCTACCGCACCTACACATCAAATTGTGGTCATAGGGAAAACTACCAAAAAAATTAGTGCCATAAAACAGCATATTGAACAGGTTTTAACAAACTTCCTGACCAACGCCATAAAGTACTCACCTGAGGCAAAAAAAATAATTGTTCGGTTGTCTGAGGATAAAAAGAGTGTAACAGTCAGCGTCGAAGATTTTGGTATGGGTATCCCGAAGGAGCAGAAAAAGAGAGTCTTTGACAGGTTTTACCGAAGCGAAAATGTAAAAACAAAAGCACAGTCTGGCTATGGGTTAGGTTTATATATTGCATCACAGATAATTAAGCAGTATGGAGGACAAATAAAGGTTGAGAGTGTTGAAGGAAAAGGCTCAAAATTCTCGTTTTCATTACCACTAATTAAGAAAAGTATACACATTATACTTAAGAGGGATTAGTGCTGTAGTAAATCTTTGGGTTTTTCTTTTGTGTCGACGCTTTTTGTCTTTTTCTGCAATTTTCTTATATGCAACGGTATTGGCAATCAATAAACTGATAATTATCCCAAAGATAAATATCATCCTAATAAAGAAGGATATGCATTATTTAATACAATTATAAATACTTCCTTAGATACATCTTTGTTTAGCCAACCAACTCATTGAACCTACCGAATTTTATCTTACCTATATCTTACCGCTATCTCACCACCATCTTAAAGTGTTGTTCTACTATTAATTTAGATGTGTGAATGATAATTGCTCTTCGAATTATAAATTACCATACTATGGAAAGAGGTGAAATAAATGAATATATTTACAAAAAGGATTATTGGGGCTGTGACAACACTTGGATTATTTACCCTTGTGCTGGTAATGGGTGCTTCAAATACCTTCGCGTCAACGGATGGTTCAATAGCCGGAAGCCATGTTGGTATGCCAATGCATACCAAGAATATGGGTAACACTCAAGGATGGTATAACGGGAAAACGGTCACTTTCTCATATCATACCTTGAATGGTTTTTGCGAGCAGCCACCAAAAAGCGGAGCGCCTTCAAACTGTGAAGTAGGAGCTGAAGCAATGGGTGTGCCAAGAGCAGGGGCAGTACCAATTCTATATGTTATAGAACCAGTTGGATTCAGACCTGCTACTTCAACCCTACAGTGCCCGAAAGTTGGTAATTGTATCAATCATCCATCAACACTTGATGTATCAAGAGTTAATGGTCCAGGTACAGAAAACGTACCGCTTCCCGCACACAGTCACATTATAACTGTACCTGATAGTGGTTGGCATCAGATTTATGTTATTGGAGTTAAAGATCCAAATGCATACAGTCAGATTGCCCAAGGTAAGAGTATAGAAACAGTGAGAACGCTTCAAAAAAGTGGAGCCGCAGTCACTGCAGACACACAAACGAATGCCTTTCTATTCTTTGATGTTCTAGGGGCAAAATAAGTACACATTCTAGTGGGTTGAAATATCCCCACTAGAATATTGCTATAAGATAGAAATAGAATTTATGAAAATACATTTTGAAGATATAAAAATAAATTTACTTAACGATAAAAATCGGACTGCTGAGTAGTAGTGAAATTAAGTAAATTCAATAAGTTATAAATTAATTTGAGCGATGATTTATAAATTTAATACTAATCAAAAGGAGGTGAAATACATAATGAAAAATAATATAGTTGCTTTTGCTGTTGCGTTTTTAATAGGAATTGCAACACTTGCAGGAATATCCTCAGTTAAGGCGATGGATACTCAAGGAATGATGCAACCAACGCAAGGAATGATGCAGAATGGTGCCAATACGAATAATGGGTCTATAATGAATAATGGTTCAAAAATGAACGGTTCATCAGATTTGCGAACAGGTCAAGGAGGAGGCTCAGGAATGATGCCTAATGGTGCACCTTCTACCGGAATGGGTGGTACATTTGGAAGATAAGATGCAGTTTGTATCTTAGTTTCAATAAGCACCTGGAAGCGCTTCCAGGTGCTTTCTGAAGTATGAATAAACAATTAAACTTCGCATTTGTTATTATTCTTGGGTTATTTTTTAGTGCGATTTTTTATACCGTTTTCCTTCACCCTCCAAAGTATTCAAATGGTCAAAAGATTACAGTCAGTAGTCAAAATATTGCAGTACCTTTGACCTTAACCATAAAGAAACTAGGTATTACAACGTCCATCGAATCAGTAGGAAAAGATGTAAGCGGAAACATGGATGTCCCCAAAAATGTAAGTAATGTGGGATGGTACAAGTTTGGAGCAAGACCTGGTGAACACGGAAATGCAGTGATTGCAGGTCATCTTGACTCTGAAACAGGACCGGCAGTATTCTACAATCTCTCAACTCTTCAGCCAGGTGATGAAGTCACCCTTACAGATACTGTGGGGCACAAATTTATCTACATTGTAAAGACTCAAGCAATATATGATGATGATAAGTTTCCTCTTCAGCAAGTATTTGGTAATCAAAATAAATCAATGCTCAATCTAATCACCTGTCGAGGTGTGTTTAATACAATTACTAAAAATTACTCGCAGAGGGTGGTCGTTTACACACAATTAAAACAGATTTAATGGGATTCTTCCCTCATCTTACATTCCATCTATTACATTAAGATATCTCAACTGTTTCATTCTTTGAGTTGAGATAAAAAGGCTTTCAATAATGACTTCGTTTTCAGCATTAAGTAAATCTTTCGTAAACTCGTTGTAAAAGGTAGTTTCATCATATAAAACTAAGGTGAACAAATCTGGAGAGGTATGTTGAATTAATTTATTAAAGATGTTCATGATTTCACCTCCTTTCTGAAGTGTGAAAGTGCGATTAAAAGAGCAGTTTTCTCTTTAGACTCAATTTTGGAGGTTAAATAGGTTCGAACAGTGTCCCAGATGGGGCACTTCGATTTAATTTAGAATAATTCTTTCTAGAATATGATATTTATGGCTTCTCTAGGAGAAATGATTTTAGTATCCTTCCATTTTTTAAGAGGGAGCAAGTGTTTTTTATCTCCCGTTATTAAATAATCAGCTTTACTTTCTTCAGCTAATTCCAAAAGATATTCGTCTTTTGTATCTTGAGAGAATTTAACTTTTTTCTGTGGAATATGAAGTATTCCATAATCTAGTAAAATAGAAACATCTTGTATTAATGCTTCATCTACTTCAAATTTATTGAGTAACTTATCAAATATCTCATTATATAACTGTTTAGAGGTGCATAAAATAAACTTTTTTCTTTGAATACCTTCAAGTATCAATTTTGGAGTACCGCCATATAAAACACCTGAGATAACAACATTTGAATCTAAAATTATTTTATGCATTTTGTATTAAGTCGTACGCCTCATCTTCACTCATATCTGAAATCTTCTTATTTTGTTTTTTTAGCCACACAGAGAAGATATTTCTACCTTTTTGATTCAATTCTTCTATATTTATTGTTTGTAAAGACGATTGAGTAGTTTTTATATATAACTCGGATAGGGCTACTTTCAGTATCTCAGGTTCACTTAATGGAGGGTACTTTGATTGGATAGTATCTAGAACTTCACGTATTTCTGGAGTAATTGTAAGTCTGATTGTGTTCATATACGTACATTATAAGGCTTTAATAGCCTCTTGTCAACCGTGAATAATTAATAATTTCATTTTTACACCTCCTTTGTGAAGTATTCAATTGCCTCAAGAAGGGCGGTTTTCTCTTTAGAATCTATTCGGGAGGTCGAATAGGTACGAGTCTCGTCCCATATGGTGCACCATAAAGAACTTTTTAAATAAATTTTATATTCTTCGCGTACTAAGGCTCCGTTATTAGGTACGAGCCGGTATATTTCTTCTTTTGTCTTTTTTATAGCCTCTTTATACTTAAAAAACAAATATTGAAGCTGATATTCTAATTTTTGACCTAGTAAGATCGGGTTCGAGCCAACAGTCTTAAAAATGATTTTTCTTCGATTGTGATTCTTTGTTGCAAATCTTTTTGCCGCTAATAATCCAAACTCAAAACTATCTTTTGCAATATCTGCCCACTCATTATTTCCTAACTTTGCTTGATTTAGTTGTTTCATAATTTTTTCTTTTTCAATCATTAATGCTCTTTTTCTATCTCCAAATTCTTGATCTGAAAGCATACTACCATCAGAATTCTCTGGAGATATTTTGAGCGAAACCAAATTATTAATACGCTTATTTACATTTTCAAATGCTTTTTGGAGAGCATCACAACTATTCGTACTTGTGGCTTTATTCTTTTCTTTGACTTCCTCTAATGCTTCTAAAGCTAGTTTCGCAAAGTCAGGATCCAATTCAAGATGCGTCAAGTCTTGTCTAAATTTTTCTTCTAATGTTTCTGTTTTAATATATCCCTGACTACATCTGCTCCGTTTATTCTTTTTTGTACAACGGTAGTATGCAAACTCCTGTGAAGTACCATTTTTATAATGTTTTATATGTGATTCAACTGTTACAAAATAACCACATTCACCACATTTAATCATGCCGTTAAGAGCAGAATCGTGCTTTTCAGCTTTACCTTTGGCTCTACCTTCAACTATATCCTGCAATAGGTTAAATTCTTCATCTGTTAGCATAGGAGGATGTTGTCCTTGATACAGTTTTCCACAATAAATAAACTTTCCTGTATAAAAAGGGTCTCTAAGATGTCTATGCATTGCACTTTTACATATAGGTTTGCCGTATTTCAAACTCCTAATTCCTAGTTTCTCAGCCTCCTCAACTAATGCTTCAACAGTATAATTTCCCGTTAGCGCAAAATCAAATAACTTTCTCATGAGTGGAAAATATATAGGATGAGGTGAAATGTCTCTCAAACCTTGTGGCTTATCACTATTATTCATATCTCCTGGTCTCGCTTGACCTGGGAAAACGCCTCGCTCAGCTTTAAGCATTAATGATTCTTTTACATTAACACTTTTATTATCGTTTTCTAGCTTTGCTTGAGTACAAAGAAGATTTAACATAAATTTATCATAGGGATTATTTATGAATGTTTGATATGGAGTAACAACCTCAAGTAGTTTTCCCTGATCCATAAGATAAATAATTCTTCCAGTATCTATCGTATTTCTGGATAATCGTGAGGGATTAAGAAGAATTATTCCATTTATATCTCCATCTTCTATCATCTGAACCACCTGGTTAAAGACAGGTCTTCCTGGAATTTTGGCTGATTTTGACTCTTGGAGTGGTTCCCCTGAAACTTGAATTCCTCTTGAAGCAACATATGTTGTTAATGTATGTATCTGATCAGGAAGGGATTGAATTTGACGTTCATCAGATTCGCTACTTTTACGACAATATATAGCGTATTTACTTAATGGCTGATAATCTTTTTCAGGAGTACTAATTGTGTTATATTCAGATAATCTCATTTTGTTGATTTTGAGGATCGGTTACCTCATCTAATGGATCTGGCGTAAGTAAAATATCCATTAAATTTATAAGATCAGTAAATGCTTTTGTTGCTTCCTCATTCGAAAGTTGAATATTAAATTTATCGTAGTATAATTTTTTAAATTTTTCTTTTATATTAGTGTCTACCATATTAGTATTTCACTACAACTATAGTAATAGTATAACCACTATAGTGGTAGTTGTCAAGCGTAATTTAAGATAGATAAATCAACATATTAACAATAGTTATAGAATGCTATATACTATAAATATGAATGTAACAATAAATCCAAAAAGCCAGGAAGAATTTGGTAGAAATCTACGAGAAATAAGAGAAAAAAGGAAATTATTACAGGAACAAGTTGCAGAATTAGTAGGGATATCTGTTTCTTATTATGCTGGGATTGAACGAGGAGAAGAGAATCCTTCATTTGCTGTAATTAGACAACTTTGCAAAGTACTCAAAATTAATTCTTCAGATATTCTTCCTTTTTAGTTCAATAATTTATTGAATTAGCTCGTTTGTCTCGTATAAATCTTCCAATTCCTTCGTTGACCCGAAGGGAATACGATCTAAAATTACATTTTTCATTGTCATAGTCATGGCAGAAGTTACCGTATATTCTCCGTATCTATTATTTATTTTATCCATAGCATCAGATATTTTTATGTTTTTTTCTGGTCCATCTTCAAAAAGTTGTTGTTGGACTTGATCTTTAGAGTCAAGATCAAAACAGGCGACAGATACTTTTGTTACTACTTTTCTTTGAGGTTGTTGATTAAACACGAGTAACGCACGTCGGTAGATATCATTTGAAGCATATAAATCACGATTTCCTACTCTACCTCTATGCCAATACGTTCCATCTTCATAGGAAAGTCCGATATGCATACCTCGTGCCATATATCCATTTTTTCTAAGCCTACGTCCTATCTTTTCGCACAATTTCATTATTACAGCTGATAGTTCTGATGGATCTGCGGATTTCTTTCCTAATGCCACATCTTGACCAAAGCTGTGTCTAAGATAATCGACATCATCAGGCTCCCATCCTCTGAGCCTTCTAAACCAATAATATCCATTTATACTTTGAAATACTTGATGTTTTAATACATCTAAAGGAGCGTCAAGAAATTGAAGAGGAGTAAAGATTTTGCACATATTAAGTCGTGCCTGAAATCTGGAATTAATGCCACATAAATCAATTAAAGTAAGTTTGCTATATATTTCTCTTACATTTTTGTAGGTTATAACATCCAATCCATCAGGTTTATGCAGAGATGCTCCTGTTTTTGCAAGAAACCTATTCGGTGCAATTCCAATAGAACAACTCATCCATTCCCCGATTTCTTTCCTAATTCTTGTTTTTATTTCAAACGCAATCTCAGTAAGTTCTCTTTTTAAAATACTCTCCATTGGCGCAAAATCAATTACTAATTCATCAATGGAAAGAGGCCTAATAATGGACGAATACTCTGAGCAAATCCTTTTCAGTCTAATATGTACATCTCGCACGAGTGATGCATCGGTCATGAGTGGAATAACCTCTTTACAAATTGATCTACATTCAATTAAATTCATCCCTGTTCTTATGCCTAACTTTTTGGCTTCAATCGATGGAGCCAAAACTATTCCTCTTGGAGATACATATGACATCATAAGAATGGGCTTACCTCGCAGGTGTCTATTTGCCTGTTGAGTTGCAGTCGCAAAACAACTGTTCAAATCAATATGCATTTTTAAAGGCGAATTTTGATTAAGTTCCAGCTGCATCATATGTCTCTAGTAATTGCCAACTTAACGTGTCAGCATTCAGTTCAAGTTTAAAAAACATGGTGTCATTTGCCACAGAAAATATATGAAGTAGCTCTCGTCCCGCACGTACTTTGTTGTAATAGTCAAATTTATTTATGAGATATACACGCCCACGCCACTTAATTTTCATTGGCTTTATAGGCATATTACTTTTACGGGTCGTATCATAGACGGCAACAACATCTACTTTCTCATGAATTTTTTCCATAATTTAGTGAAACTGCTAACTTTTAGGCCACATTAATAGATCGGCTTGTTATAAGGCTCTTATTTCATTCTGTATAGTTATATTGTAGTAAACGATCGTTTACATTGTCAACTACAATATTGTAAGACTGTGAAATTTGCTTATCTGTAATCTGGTTTATTGATATAATTAGATATGTGCGGAAGATATAATCTTGAAATATATGAAGACTTTTATGATAGATATGAGATTGAAAATAGACTTGATCTGAAGTCTTCGTTTAATATTGCTCCATCTCAAATTCAACCAGTTGTTTTACAACATTCTCCTAATCATGTGGAGTTAATGCCATGGGGACTTATACCCTTTTGGGAAGATAAAAAACCAAAACAAAAATATCTAATTAACATGCGGGATGATACTATTATTTCAAAAGGATGGGCACATAAATATCTACAATTTCAGAGGTGCCTTATTCCTGCTTCAGGATTTTATGAATGGAAAAAAACATCAGATGGTAAAATCCCATACCAATTTAAAGTGAAGGGTAAAAAATATATCACGTTTGCAGGAATGTATAGTGAAACAGAAAATAGTGAGGGTAAGAAAGAGAGAAGATATACGATAATTACTACAACACCAAATAGTTTAATGGCGCCTATTCACGATAGAATGCCAGTTATCTTAGATGAGGAAGGTGAGAAATTCTGGATTAATCCTGACAATGTTGAGATTGATCAATTAAAAGAATATATAAAACCATTTAAGGCTAACTTAATGGAAAGATTCCCCATCTCTACAGCAGTAAACAGTCCTATGAATAATAGTAAAGATATTATCAAACCAATTCCAGAACCTCATGCTTCAAAAGACAACACAAATACACTTGATTCTGCTTGATATACCTTGTACTTTTCTTTTCTGATATTATTTGATATACTTCTCTCAATTTACCACGTCCTAATAATATAAGTAATATTATGGATACTATAAACTGGTACAACTTGGAGGCAGGAAATATAATCAAATACCTTCTTTTATTGCCTCATAACTTTCTTCCTTTCTTATATGTAATTGTCATCTCCTTTTTGGGCCTAATCCTTTTGTATATAGCCATCAGATATGTATTTGTTCTTAAGAACCTTCTTATTGAAAAATCAATTCTACTCGAACTCACTCCCCCTGCATTTAGTGAGAAAAGTGCCTATACTACTGAACAATTATTTACTGTCATTCATGGACTTGGAAAGAATCAGAGATTATTTGAAAAGATATTAGGTATACAACCCAGATTATCTTTTGAAATTGTGTCGACTCACAAAAAAGGTATTCGTTATTTGGTTAGAACAAATCCAGAATATGCAACTATTTTGAAACGAACAATGTTATCGTATTTACCTCAAGTACAGATTAATGAGACTGATGAATATATAGATGATAAATCAAAATATAAAATTGTGGAGTTTAAACTTGGACGTCATTTTGCCTATCCATTGCAAAAGCAACAGTTACTCGATCAACATGATCCAGTGGCCTACATTACCGGCATGATGACGCAACTAACTACCGAAGAATTACTCTCTTTTCAGATTGTTATTTCCCCAACACAAACAAAAGAAACAAAACAGATAAAGCATATGATTCATCGGAATGAAAATGTTTTAGATTATTTAGATCGAGTCCAGATTCCAAATGGCATTCAGCCAGTTTCATTAGTACTACAGGTAATTTTTAAGGTTCTAAAAGGAATTGTTCATGAAGCCCAATGGGTACTAAATGAACTGCTTCATCCGGCAACTTATCCAGTAAATATGCAACAAAACAATCTGTATCAACAACTTCAGATACAGCAACATATTAAACCTGCAAGAACTTTGACTCGATTTGAACAGGAAACCATTGAGGCTATTCAAGAGAAAATTGATCAGCCATTGTTTGAATCAAGTATTCGGTTACTCTTGTGTGTTAAAGAGAATCATGATGAAAGGGAAAGAATTAGTGGTTTTATATCATCTTGACCGGTACCCCTTAAAATAGACAGTAGTTCTTTACTAGTCTTTACAAATTTAAGGAGGTGACCATATGTACAATCCAATAGCAACGGAAGTGAAGCAGGAGATATTGTCAAAAATTAGAGCAGGAGAGAAAATAATTGAACTTGCCAAACACTACGGCATCTCAGAAAAGACCATCTACAACTGGCTCAGGAAAAAAGCAATAGGGACAGTAAGCATTCTTGAGCATAATAGACTTAAAAAGGAAAATGAACAGATGAAGGAGATTATCGGAGTATTAACGGTAGAACTTACAAAGTTAAAAAAAAAGAGGTGATATACGAGAGCTCATCGAAACTAAGGTCAACAGTCTCAACAGAAGCCTCCTCTCAAAATTGCTGGGAGTGGCACGAGCCAGTCTCTACAAGCGTCCTGTAGATCGCAAGAGCCTGGACACCATTCTCAAACACCAGATAGAATCAGTGCTTGAGATGAACCCTTCCTATGGACACCGAAGAATCGCTCTTGCATTAGGTATGGGTAAAAAGCGAGTAAGACGGGTTATGAAACAGTTTGAGTTAAAACCCTACAAGAGAAAAGCCAGATGGAGAAAAAGAAAAGATGAGAGAAGATCTCCAGCACCCTACCGTAATTTAATCAAGGGCACCTGTCCGGTTACATCTGAGACAATACTGGTTGGTGACTTTACTCACATCCTCTACCGTGATCAAGTCCTGTATCTGGCAACATTTATGGATGTGTACACGAGAGAAATTGTCGGTTGGCATGTGTCTGTACGGCACACGAAGGAACTCGTGATTGAAGCGCTGCTTGATGCCATCAAGACCTTAGGGAAAGTACCCAAGATCGTTCACACTGATCAGGGCAGTGAGTATCTGTCAAAAGAATACACTGGTTTTTTGACGACACTGGGAGTCGAAATCTCCATGAGCAAGAAAGCTTCTCCATGGGAGAATGGCTACCAGGAATCATTCTACAACAACTTCAAAACTGATCTAGGATTGGAGTTTGATCGGTTTGAGTCTTTGGGGGAACTGGTTGGAGCTATTTACGAAACCTTAACGTATCACAACCGTGACAGGATCCAGACTACGCTCAAAATGTCACCAGCTCAATTCAAAAAACTGTCGCTTAAGAAGTGAGAATGATTGTCTACTAAAAAGGCACTTGACAAATCCAAAAAGATTTAAGTACTTATACTCCAGAGGGCGTTGAGGCAGTTGTACTAGCAAAGGGATCTGTCAAGGAACTATTGACACAGTATATGGGAGGATTAAAGTCTGGATTTTCTTACTGTGGAGCAAGAAATATAGCTGAAGTCTGGAAAAATGCCGAGTTTATACAAATCACCCAGAACTCATTAGTTGAGTCACATCCTCATGATGTCGCGCACCTATAGCATATTACTATCAAGTTCTTTTATACAACTTTATTACATCTGGAAGAAAGATTATTCATATAGACTTCATAAATCTGAGCTTTTTTCTTAGTCCAAAGTAAAGTATTGTACAAAAAAAGCCAAAAAAGAGTACAAAGACCATTTGGTTTACGGATAAGAGTGTAGTGAGTAGGTCTGAAAAAACTTGGAGCGGTGAGGTGAAAAGTGTCCATGAATTAGTTCTCTGAAATCTTCCCATCATAACTCCTACACTAATCAAAAAAATAAAGCCCGTGATGATAGTATAGACTGTAATGTTGCTCAGCCTAAAATTCTTCAGTAGTTTTTCTAAACAGCTCACCGAGACAAGAAATGTGAGTACTCCACTATATATCAAAAACAAATACTGAAGGATAAGAAAAGGCAAGAAAAAAGATGATATATGTTGATACTGTTCAAAAAAATGAGCCAGATCTGTTAGGAGGTAGATAGTGTTAGGTACAAACACCAGCCAAAAAAAGAACGAAACAGTCTTCAATAGGTTTAAGGGATTTTTTACCATCATTACACCAAAAACGACTCCCACAATCGCGAGAAAAATATTCCACAACATCCATCCGGAATTGAATACAAGAATATCCATTAAAAGTTAATTATATGAGGTAACTGAAGTCTTCGTCGTCATACTAACATTATAAATGAAAATCGCTATTGCATCCAGTAGAAAAGGACTATACTTGATGTAATGAATTCTAGTGAAGTTGGTGCTAGATTTAATGAACTTCAAGGGAATATCACTGCGAAGGCTAAAGAATTAGGAGCAGTGGGCTTACTAGGGCTTGCTGGATTTGTTTCAATACCAATACCTCATTACGAACCTATCGCATTAGGGTCTCCAACAATTGAGGCGGGTAGATACTACTCTATTACACTCCCAAATAAGACAGTCATCTATCCGAAATCATCAATAGAGTTTTCAACAATCGAGGGTTTTAACGATTTTATGCGTCAACCTTGGAATCATCTTGGATTTAAGTATCTCACAAATACCAATACTATTAACTACTCAATTATTAAAGAAAAGGGGAAAGTATTATGGCTTGATCTGCATAGTAGTAAAAGAGGAAATTTACCTGGTGATGCCATTGTGGAAAGTGAGAAATCATTTTATAACAATCCATATATGTATATTGGAAATGAAAAGATGCAGGTACAGGATATCCAGGTTGTTGATGTCCATGATGTTGTCAGCGATACGACGAAGTTTAGTGATCGTCTTGTAGGGGCTGCAGCAAAAATGAGAGGCCATACATTTATACAAACATGTTATCCTCCCTACAGACCAGATGGAACTGGAAATAACGACCTTCTAATCGGGTTAGAAAAGGTATGGTAGCAGAGTTACATTAAACAAGATATTAAAAACATCAGTTAGAAGACATAATGAAGTGAGGCAACTTTCACTATTGGTGACCTTGGCGCGAATCGAACGCGCAACCTATTCCTTAGAAGGGAATTGCTCTATCCAATTAAGCTACAAGGTCATTGCTGTTATATTATATCAATCAGTCTTTAGAACAGTAATAATTTTACCAGACTTCCTTTATACAAATATGCCCAACTGCTACATGTCTTAAAGATTGAGGATGAAAAAGCATTCGAGTTACATACAGTATGTAAAACTAGGACTTTTTCATCCTAATACTCAGTTTTGTTGATAGAAGGCGGTGAACGCCAGGAAACAGATCGCTGTATCAAGCATACCACCCCATATTAAGAAGGTATATACAAAGAACTCTTTCACCTTAGCTTTACTGAAAAATTCTGGAGTACTCTTACATTTATAGAAACCCCAAAACATTATGCAGTAGCTAATGATGCCACCAAGTATATAGAGCCACATTACTGTTACTCCTTTTGACTGTATGCGACGAAGTAGGGCTCAAGGTAGTGTAAATCCATTTTACAGTGCCAACAAAAGTCATCTTTCGGTGATACATTTGAACGACAGAGACTACACAACCACTCTCCTTTCTGGCGATGCCAGAAATAGAAAAGAGTACAAACACCCGCTGTCACTAAGCCGGATAAAATACTGACCTTTTTCATCGTCTTCCTCCTTTCAAGATAACTGAATTTTGTGTAAAGGTGCCTTTCCAAAGCAACCAAGCGAGGCTGGTTCAGAGGAATAAACTTATAGTATTATATCAAAAGAAGGATAAAAATGGAGCCTTCTGTCAGATTTGAACTGACGACCTGCTGTTTACAAAACAGCTGCTCTACCACTGAGCTAAGAAGGCATAAGATATATTTTAACAAATTCAGGAAGATTATCCACTGTAGTCAAACCTTCTCGGGTAAATAAATTAACTATATTTGATTTCATACCAGATACAGCACTGTTAAACTTTGACTGAATGAGTGAAAAATTAGACTTCTTCTCCTGTGGAAAGTAGTAAGGAAGGGGATCAACACCAGGGATGCCTAAATCCCTAATCACTCCAACTTTATTGCCAGCTACATCATAGATAGGATCTGGTGTTTCCTCACTCACTTGTTCATAATAATGTGTTGGTTCTGTAGATTCCTGGGGCAGAAAAATAGTTGGATCAATAAACGGCTCATATGCTGAAGCCTGTGAATTACTATTTTCTTGTAACTCTTTATCATGCTCTAGAAGTCTATATCCATAAGGTCTGGCAGATTCCTCTATTGGATTTTGATAAGAAACGCTTAAATTTTGAGCCTTCTTTAAGGTAGAACGACTCACTTTATAATTCATCAAAAAATCCATATTTACATGTGATTCATAGGTACGTCTGTTTTTGACATTTTCTGTGTCAATTCTGCCATCTGGTAAAATATCGTCGTAAGTAACAACTCCAGTCCTAATTAAACTGCCTAAGTAGCCTCCTGCGGATCTTCTCGCTGAGTGTTTTATAAATTTTTTAGCATCTCTAAGTGTAGGAGAGGTAAAACTATCGATATTAGCTAAACCTAACAAAGCGATACTCATATCTGTAAAGACCTTGTTTCTCTCCTTCTCAGACAGAGTATAAACTTCATAGTTTTTCTTCATCAAAAAATCTGATTGTACGCCAGCCTGTATCTGCTCTTTCATAGCTTATATTTTACACTATTAGGCCCTTTTTTTCAAAATATCTCCTTAAAATTCCTCCAAGTTGATTTGTTTTACTGCCTTTTTTAAGTATGAATCAATGTGATAAATACAGATATCAGTGAATTTAACCCATACAAATTTTACTCCTACAACCGTCTTTGTGTCTATCTTAGGATCCATATGTGCCGGGAAAGGGAGTCGAACCCTTACACTATTGCTAGTACTGGATTTTAAGTCCAGCGTGTCTGCCATTCCACCACCCCGGCTAGATCTGTACTATCTTAGAAATTATATCAAACCAACTGTTGTTGCTCTACATCACTTTGTTTATAAGGAATACCCAAGTGCTTGAAGGCCTGTGGAGTTAAGACACGTCCTCGAGGAGTTTTTTTGAGAAAACCCAGCTGGAGTAAATATGGCTCAATAAACTCTTCGATCGTCTGCTGATCTTCTGACAATGACATTGCAATTGTCTCAATGCCGACAGGGGAGTTATGGAATTTCGTCGCTAACAGTTTTATATACTTTCTATCCAAATTCTGCAGTCCTTTTTCATCAATTTCAAGCAAAGAGAAGAGTTTATCAAGGACAGCCTCGTCAATAATTTTGTGCTTATCAACCTCAAAAATATCTCTTGCCCGTTTTAGAATGCGGTTAGCAATTCTAGGAGTTCGTCTCGCTCGTTTTGCAATTTCTTCTGCTGCCTTATCAGTAATAGGTAGATTAAAAAGCTTACTTGATCTTTTAATTATCTTTTCCATCTCTTTTTCATGGTAGTAATCGAGTCGTAGAATTAAGCCAAATCTATCCCGTAAGGGAGCTGATAGTAATGCCAATTTTGTAGTCGCTCCAACTATGGTTATCTTGGCTATTGGAAGTCGAACGGTTCTCGCCGAAGGTCCTTTACCAATAATAATGTCTAAGGAGTTATCCTCCATAACTGGGTATAACATCTCCTCAACAGGTTTAGGAATGCGATGTATTTCGTCTATAAATAGCACATCGTTATCTTTCAAATTTGTTAGAATGGCAGCTAAATCTCCAGATTTTTGCATCGCTGCTCCAGATGTAATCTTAATCTCACCATGAAGTTCATTCGCCATAATATATACAAGAGTTGTTTTTCCTAACCCCGGGGGTCCATAAAAAAGGAGGTGCTCGGTTGCGCTGCCTCGTTGCTTTACAGCATCTATAAACATTTTTAATGTTTTTTTAATATTTTCCTGACCAATATAGTCGTCAAGTATTTGAGGTCTAAGAGTTGAAGTTTCGTTTACATTTTTTTCGTTGACAGGCGATGTACTCATAGTAATATTATACCTTGAATTAAGCGATTTATCTTGATTAAATACCTTAATTTTAAGATTTATGCAGATTTATTTTTTTGAGGATTTGTTCCCTGTCGATTGATAAAAAAAATCACCAGAGCCAATACTGCCATTATACTTCCAAAATACATTGTCACCGATGGATGAAATTTGTACCACAAAATACCTCCTGTAATTGACGCTAGGAAGTTCGCAATTCCAATTAGAGTGTAGTATGCGCCAAAGTAACTACCAGATTCATCTTTTTTTATAAACTCCGAAATATACGCTTTGGAAACTCCATCTGTAAAAGCGATATAAACACCATATACTGGAAATAGAATCCACAACCACCATGAAACATGGATAGCACCAAATAAAAAGTAGACAAAAGCGAAAATAATCAGCCCCATTATATATACTTTTTTGGCTCCGATTTTATCTGCTAACCGGCCAGCTGGAGTAGCAAAAACTGTCTGAAAAATATTATAAACAACATAGGTTAAAACAGCTAAGGTTGTTGTTAAACCAAGATCTTTTGCCCGAAGTATCAGGAACACATCTGAGCTGTTTCCTAGTGAGAAAATAAAACTCGAGATAAGAAAGATTTTAAGGCTTGGATCAATTGATTTCCACGATAACTTAACAAACTTAGACTTTTGAGTTGATGGAGTATGAGATTTTTCTTTGACAAATATTAACAGCATTACAGCGACCATGGCAGGAATAAATGCTATTAAAAAAGTCAATCTCATATTTTCTTTGAAGAGATATAAAAGTAGTAATCCTAAAAGCGGGCCAAAAACTGCACCAAGACTGTCAAATGAGCGGTGGAATCCAAAAATATATCCTTTATTTGTCGGTGATGTATTTTCTAAAAGTAAACTGTCTCTAGGGGCCGTTCGGAGTCCTTTTCCAACCCGATCTATAAACCGAGAAAATAGGACTAATGGCCAGATATATGCAAACGAGATTAGGATTTTTGAGATTGCCGCAAATGAATATCCAAGTACAACGAAGATTTTTCTTTTTTTAAGGTAGTCTGAAAATGTACCAAATCCATACTTTGCAATGCTTGCTGTTGCCTCTGCTAATCCTTCTATAATACCAACAATTGGTACAGATGCATGCAAAACTGATGTTAAAAAAATAGGTACAATCGGATATATCATCTCGGAAGCAAGATCATTAAAAAAACTCACAAGTCCGAGTATCCAAACAGGTTTTGGAATATTTTTCATAGTTATTTTTGGTTTGTTCCTAGTCGGAGGCCCTCTTTTATTTTTTGCTCAACCGTAAGATCTTTAGAAATTTTCTGTAAAATATCTTTTGCTTCCTGAGTTTTAAAACCAAGAGAGACAAGAGCATCAATAACAGTTTTTTCATCATCGGAAAAGTACATTTGGGTCATCTTAAACTCGGACTCTAACTTAGATGCAAGTTCCAATATAATTTTCATTGATGTTTTTTTTCCTAATCCTGGAATACGTGAAAAAAAGTTTACGTCGTTATTTTTGATTGCAGATATTAGTGCATCAACCGGAGCAAATGAGATAACAGTATATGCTGTTTTTGGCCCGACACTTGGTACTGTTAAAAGCATTTTATATACATCATGCTGATGCTTTGTCTCAAATCCGAATAAGATCATTGCATCTTCTCGAACATGTAAATAGGTATATATTTCAATTGGAGAAGGAAGTTGATCGGATAATAGAGAAGAAGGCAAAAACACCTGATAAAACACACCACTTGTTGTCTCAATTAAACCGATATTGCTTTCGATTTCAACTAGATCTCCTTTGATTTTACCGATCATAATACAAGTATACTAAAACACCTCGATTATCTCCAGCATAAGACTTGACATACTCTTATAAAAGTAGTTACATTGAAGTATGGCCAAGATACTTTTGGTTGAAGATGATAAACTACTCGCAAAAATGTATGAAGAAAATTTAAGTCGAGAAAAGTATGATATTGTTACTGTCGATAATGCCAAAGACGCTCAAAATACTGCATTAAGTTTACATCCAGACATAATGATTTTAGATATTATGTTACCTGGTGGCGCAAACGGCTTCGATATTCTAAGAACTTTTAAACACCATGATCAACTTAAACATATTCCAATTATCATGTTGACAAATTTGGACTCAGAAAAAGAAACAGCCCTCCAGCTTGGAGTAAACGAGTATTTAGTAAAAGTAGATAATACACCTGATCAAATTGTCCAAGCTGTTAAAAGAAATCTTAAGAAGAAGTTTGGCCCTTTCTAAAATCTGACAATCTTACGAAAATAACATAATAGATAATTACTAGCATTAGTTAAGGTGAAGTTTTGGAATTGCCGGTTCTTCTTTCAGGGGTTTACCCATCTCTTCTAGTTCAATTTCCCATAACCGATTATACTTTTCTACTCGCTCTCCTCTAGAAGGTGCTCCAAACTTTACAAAGTCAGCTTGAATACCAACTGCAAAGTCAGCAATAAATGTATCATTGGTTTCTCCTGATCTGTGAGAAACAATGTAATTAAAATTATTTTTTCTTGACATCTCAACAACCTCTAGCGTTTCTGAAATTGTCCCAATTTGGTTCGGTTTAATTAAAATTGTAGAACAAGCTTTCTCTTTAATTGCCCTCAACAATCTTTCTTTATTGCTCGAGAGGAGATCGTCACCAACTAAGTATATTTTTTCGGTCAAGCTTGCATTTAGTTTTTTCCAGCCTTCCCAGTCATCATCTTGAAGAGGATCTTCAAGAAGTAAAATAGAGTAATTTTCTGTCATATGTTTAATAAACTCAATATATTCATCTGTCTTCATTGCATGATTTCTATCTTTTATAAGATACTGATCGCCTTTTAAAAAATGAGAAGCAGCTAAGTCAACACCAAGAAAAACATCCAAACCAGCTTTTAAGTTTTTCTTGACTAATGTTTCATTTAGTACTTCAAGAGCATCGAGATTAGTACTAAAGTTAGGCGCAAGTCCTCCTTCTTCACCGACGGAGATATTTGAATTACGGTATGCCAGCACTCGTTTGAGTTCATGAAATAACTCCACTCCTGTTTCGTAGGCTTTCCCAAATGTATAAGAAGAAGATGGAATTATTTGGAACTCCTGAAACTCTAAGTTATTGTTCGCGTGTTTTCCTCCATTTATTACATCAAACACAGGTGTCGGAATTTTTTCTATCTTGATCTCAGACTTAAAAAATTCTGAATACAACTTATTTATATACTTAAATAGCGGCATATCCTGATCAGCCGCTGCAGCTTTCGCTAAAAGCTGAGATATAGTCAAAGTCGTATTCGCTCCCAATCGGCTTTTGTTTGCTGTGGCATCTGATTTTATAAGCCAATAGTCAATTTCTTTCTGTTTTAAAGGAGAAACACCCACAAGTTTTGGACCTATTAGATCATTAATATACGTAACTGACTGAGTGACACCCATTCCATCAAATCGAGCAGGGTTATTATCACGAAGTTCAACTGCCTCATATTTTCCAATTGACGTTCCAGATGGAATTGATGAAGTGACAACTTTTCCATTTTCTAGAACAAGCTTCCCTTCAATAGTTGGGATTCCACGCGAATCGATGATTTCCCTCGCTTTTATTGATGCAATATTACTCATAACATAGCTGCTCTAATGATAACTGTAATAGTTTTTTGTTTTTTTCACTTTATTTTTTATGGGAGTGCATATCAAACATTTTCTTTTCAATGTTATATATGAGCTCGCGTGTTCTTTCGATAGCATCAGGAGCGACTGAAACACTTGTTATACCTTCCTTTACCAACGTCTCTACCAACTCTGGATAATCCGACGCTGCCTGACCACAGATAGAACAGGTTATGCCTGCTTTGGCGCATGTCTTTACGATGTGTTCCAGAATTTGAGTTACAGCTGGTGTTCTTTCGTCATATATATGAGCTACTGTCTCATTGTCGCGATCAACTCCCATTAGCATCATTGTTAGATCATTTGTACCAATTGAGACGCCGTCTATTCCTATTTTTATAAACTCATCAAGCTGTAATGCTGCGGCTGGAACCTCGACCATAATCCATAGTTTGAAGCCAGGTAGATCGAACAAGCCGTACTCAGTGATAATATTTTTTATTTTTATAAGCTCCCATGGTGCTCTAACAAAAGGGATCATGAGATGAAGATTCCGATACCCTTTTTGCCAGATATTGAGGATTGCCTGTAGCTCCATTGCAAATACTTCGGGGTTAGCAATATAGCGCGAAGCACCTCTAAATCCAAGCATTGGGTTTTCCTCTTTAGGTTCAAAGTGTTCTCCTCCTTTAAGATGCTTATACTCATTCGTTTTGAAGTCAGTCGCTCGGTAAACAA
>JBBRMU010000005.1:0-62444 GCA_038230655.1 Patescibacteria group bacterium
TGATACGATTATTATTTTTGATAAAATCCGTGAGTACCGCGCAACTGAAGGTATTGCCAATATAGAACACTCAGTTAATAAAGCATTAACTGAAACCTTGGTTAGATCTCTTAATAACTCTATGACAATCATTTTTATGTTACTTGCCTTAACACTACTTGGTGGTTCAACAATCCGCTTCTTTGTGGCAGCGCTCCTTGTTGGAACCATAACTGGTGCTTACTCCTCTCCGTTTATAGCTTCGCCAGTTCTGGTATGGCTGGAAAAAAGAAGTAAACTCAGGAGTTCAAGGTAATATGATCAGTGCTGCTCAAATTATTGCTATAGCTAAAGTAAGTGGAATTTTAAAAAGAATTAAAAGGACTGGATGGGTTAGAATCGGGATTAGTAATGTAGAGAGTGTAGCCGAACACGTATATCGCACTGCTTTACTTTGTTCACTTTTAACTCAAGATAAAAAGATAAACCATAAAAAACTTTTAGAGATGGCTTTGATTCATGATATTGGGGAAACAGTTACTTCCGATATTAGATGGGAAGAAGGTAAAAAAGTTGTGGGCTCAGAAAGTGCAAAAAGAGAGCTTGAGTCTGGAGTAATACAAGAAGTTTTTAGACCGCTCGATGTGGGGGAGTATTATATTAATTTATGGAAGGAATTTGATACGCAATCTTCTTCTGAAGCAAAACTTCTGAAACAAATTGAAAAAATTGAGATGGCAATTCAGGCTTTAGAATATGAGGAAGTAGGGAATGATTCTGATTCTTTAAATCAATTCTTTGAGAATGCTGATAAATATGTTAAGGATGCTGATCTCAAAAAATTATTGAAATCTGTCATAAAATTAAGGAAAAAAAGAAGTTAATTATGCAAATATTAACTTTTCCCCTCGGACAACTGCAGGCTAACTGCTATATTCTTACTCAAGAAAATGAATGTCTCATTATTGATCCAGGTGATAGTGCAGACTTTATATTGGAGGAAGTTATGCGTAAGAATTTAAAAGTGGTTGGACTCTTAGCTACGCATGGGCATTTTGACCATGTGATGGCAGCTGGCGAACTTCAACTATCACTAGAGATACTTTATCAATCCCCGCTTCCTTTGCATATATGTAAAGAGGATGAGTTTTTGATTAAACGGGTTAAAGAGACGGCAAAGCATTTTTTAGGCCATACTCCAGGAATTATCCCGATAAATAGTCTCGAGTTTATTATTGAGGGGCAACTCACAATTGGTAGTTTTGAGTTTAAAGTAATACATTCACCGGGACATACTCCAGGGAGTTGTAGTTTCCATTTTTCTATAGATAGTGCTATCTTTACCGGTGATACACTATTTAAAGGTGCAGTCGGGGACTATAGTCATAAATACAGTGATAGAAATAAATTACAGGACTCTGTTAAGAGGATCATTTCATTAGATGAGGCTACCACCATTTATCCAGGTCACGGAGAAGATACATTGGTGCGGGATGAGAGCAATAAAATATATTTCAATAGATAGCTTTTTCGTTCACCTATATTTAAATGTGTAATATATGACAATAGATGGTGTATAATCGATGTTTTATGGCAAAAGAATCGTTTGGAGTACCATTTGGTAGCCTTGGAAAAATTCCTCCTAACAGGACGACAGCGGAGCTTTTAGGGGGCACTTCTCCTGAAGATTGGCAAACGTCTGACGATAGAATAAAACACTACAGCAACAAAGTAGAACATCGATCCAGAAGTTCTCACCATCAACCAAATCATCTTAATCATCAATTGAACTATTCCGAAGAGGAATAGGTTTTACTTTATCTAAAAGGTCCTGGTGCTCATTCTTTACTTTGCCATCAACTACTTCATCAAATAATTTCTTTAGAATTGTACCAACTTCAGGTCCTGGATCAAGCTTGAGAGTTTCCATGATGTCTTTTCCATTAATTTTTAAATCAGTTACTTTAAAAGGCTCTTTTTGAACCTCTTCGATGCGTTTTTTGAACAGTTCGAGACGCCACGATGTTGGCGTGGCGCCTGATCCTATCCGGTCGGCGGTTCTAAGATCAAGCATATCTTGTAAATATTCTTTTCCAACTTCCCGTATAAATCTGCGTACTGCTTTATCTCCCTGATCCTCTGAAACAGTAAATTGATGAAACTGAACCAGTCTCACTAATTTTTCAGACTCTTTTTTAGAGAGCTTAAAGCGCTCCGCAATTTTCATTGTTTGATATGTGCCGACAACCTCATGATTATAGAAAGTAATCAACTCAGTTTCAGGGTCCTTTTTAAACGTTTTAAACTTTCCTATATCATGAATTAACGCTGCAAATCTGGTAATAGAGTCATTGGAAGGGCACACTCGAAGTGACTCCACTAAGTGAGTCCCCACATCATAAATATGGTGTCTTTTTGGGCTTTTCTGAGGAACTCCAAAACAGACATCAACTTCAGGTAAAATATAACTAAGAATTCCTGTGCTTCTTAAAAAAAGAACTCCTTCTGCCGGATGATCTGATGTCAGTATTTTTAGAAATTCATCCCGAATCCGTTCCCATGAAATATGTTGAATTAAATTTGAATTCTTTTTAATTGATTCTCTTGTTTTTTCTTCTATTAAAAAACCGAGTTGAGAGGCGAAACGGACTCCTCGAATCAAACGTAAAGCGTCTTCTTGAAACCTTTTATCTGGATCACCCACAGAAACAATGAGTTTTTCTTTTAAGTGTTTCTGGCCTTCAAATAGGTCAATTAAGTTCTTGCCATCATATGCCATTGCATTAATAGTAAAGTCACGTCTGCCCAAATCTTCATCTAAGGTCTCTGACCACTCAACTGTATCAGGATGTCGGTTATCTGTATAAACGCCCTCTTTTCTATATGGGGTAACTTCAAAGGGGACCTCATCAATCTTAACAGTGACAGTACCATAGGTATTATGATAAAAAGCATCTGGAAAGAGCTCTAATATCTTTTCTGGAGTAGCATTTGTTGTAAAGTCCCAGTTTTTGATCTCTTTTTTAAGCAATAAATCACGTACAGGCCCTCCCACAATATAAATTTGATATCCGTTCTTCTTAAATGTCTCTAAAAACTTCAGAACTGGTTGAGCTAAATTAAACATAGCTATATTATAGCTTAAGACGGAGGGAGAGGACTGAATATCGCAGATTTTACAAAATCAAGCCGATGTGGTATACAATATGTTTATGGATAATGAAATGAAGAATGAAGCAAAGATTCAACCAATAGAAAATAAAGGTCGTGTTTCAGATCCTTTTCAATCTATTGAAAAAGTAACCTCTAATCAGTATACAGAAGTTACCAAAAAAAAATTTCCTACAATTTTCACCCGACCAGAGTACTCTCATATGGATGAAAAAGACGCTGGATATCTCTACACTCTACTTTTTATTGGGACTGTACCATCGTTTGAAGACGCATTGGAACTTTCACCAGCTATAAAATCTATAGATCAAGTTCTTAAAAGACAGCATACCATCAACTATCCATCGACTGTTATTACTCATATTCCTCAAGAAGTATGGCAAGGTGCGCCTCCTAATTTCTCTCCAAAAAATATAGCAGAAGCTCGATTTGCTGGGCAAACTTTGCAGCCAGATTTTGAGTCTGGATATCCGTCTCAATATCAGGATAAGGAACTAAACGCATTTTTAGCATTTTATCTTTTAAAAGGTGTTGATTCTGCAAAATTTTTAACACCAATAGATTTAGAAATATATGTAAAACAACATGATCTTTCAGTTGACTTTGATGCGCTACAACAAGGCTTTTCACGTTTAATTTCGAGGAATAACATTGATACGTTACTAAGAAAAAAACTCATCTCAGAGGATGAATTACCTGCATTTTTCCAAGATATAGCTGACTGGCAGGTAATGTTAACTGAACACAAATACAAGATAAATAAATCCAACTACGACTTTCCTTTTTTTACTCATCCTACAGAACCAGCTGATGTAAGAGCACTACCAAATATAGCAGATGCTTTGGTGCAATACATGCTTGATGTGCCAGTTTTAGTAAAAGAAAATACTTTATATAATCCTGTTATTTTCGCAGGTGAGATGCAGAGGAAACTTAGTTATTATGAAGAGATTATAGCCGCAAATAAAGAAAAACTTCCACCGGATCAACTTGCAGTAGTTAAATCACGGATAAGTGGATCCTTAATGATGCAAAACCTTTTGCTTGAGTACTATAAACGGAACGGAAACCTACTTAACAGATCCAGGCCAAGAACAGGTCCAGGGACAATCCCGAATTCTGAAATAATTAGGCAAGAAATACTTATGGCTGGTGGAGCAGTAACAAAAGGTGATATTTCTATCAGGTTAAAGAACTTTCATAAAAACATATAGTATGCATCTTCTTGGAGTAAAGTGGGATAATGAAACCAGACAACCCTTCTTACTTTACCGTGAGCGTCCAAATGCTGATACCATTATTTATAAAAATCTCAAAGTTGGTGATATCTTCTCATTAACTATCAACCGAGAAAAGTTCTGTGTTGGGACAAAAAACTTATGTCCATTTAACACTGAACTTACTGATAATCAGTTTAATTCCTGCCGTCAATGTAGCGGAAAGGATTCAACCTATTTTTTATCTTTAAATGGCCTCACTCATGATCAGGTAGAAGAGCTTAAAAAAGTACCTTACTATAACTATATAACACTATTTGGACAAGACGTTATAAAAACAGGTGTGACTGCTCATTCACGAAAATTTTCTCGTATTTTAGAACAAGGAGGATCTGCGGCAATTTATCTTACCGACTGTGATGGTTATGTTGCTCGCCAAATAGAGAGATATATTTCTACAAATCTTCATATAAGACAGGCTATTGGATGGGAACAAAAAGCTAAGTTATTAAGCAGTAAGATTGATGAAAGATCTGCTCAGAAAAAACTCAAAGAACTATCAGATAAAGTTTTTCAGATTTTGCCGCTAGAGTATAAAACATTACTTTTTCAAGAATCAGAATATTTTTTTAATAGTTATATTTCAGATATAGGGTTAACTCAGTATCAAGAGACTTTATTTCTTCAAAAAATGTCTCCCGCTGATACCATCTCTGGAAAAATTTCAGGAGTATATGGTTCAATGGTGCTTATAGAGACGGATGAAAAAACACTATATTATGTGAATATCCACTCCTTAATTGGTCATATTATTGAGTTGAATGAAAAATCTCAAGTCATGAACATCAAGGCAAAAGTAAAAATACTTACAGAGAAAAAGCAAGATATGGAAGTACTAGGCCTGTTTTAACTCGAAATACTTTTGAGAATATCTAAGTTCTGCTTATCTGGACCATTATCATCAAATCCCGGAGTTTCAATAATGAATGGTAACATTTTCAATTTTGGGTGGTTTAAAATGAGTCTGAAAGTCCCTAAGCCTAGTGTTCCTTCTCCAATATTTGAGTGACGGTCTCTACCAGAGTTAAAAGGATCCTTACTATCATTCAGATGCCATACTTCGAGTTTATCCAACCCTATTAGAGAGTCAAACTTATCTATAAAGGCATCAAGTTTTTCCTCTGAGGAGAGGTCATATCCAGCTGAGTGGAGATGGCAGCTGTCAAGGCAAACCTTCACTCTTTTATTATCTAAGATTTCTAGAATATGGGCAATTTCCTCGAGGGACTGGCCGACCTTCTTATTCCCTGCGTTTTCGACTATAAAGATTGTATTATCTGGAGTTTCATCCAAAACAGAGTTAATATTAGCAATCAAATGACCGTTTGAATCATAGCCCTTTTTATCAAAGGCATCTTTGTTTTTAAATGATCCTAAGTGAACAATACTACCTCTAACCTTCATTTTAGAGGCTAGGTCCAACTCATTTTTAAGAGACTTAGAGCCGTTTACAGCTACCGTAGGCTCGTTCGCGAGATTGATGAGGTAGGAGGCATGAAAGTAGATCGGTTCTATCATAAGCTGTTCCTTGAGAGTTACAAACTGTTTGATCTGATCTTCACTTGGAGGAAGAAATCTCCACCCTCGAGGAGAACTTGCAAAGATCTGTAAACAGTTGCCACCAATAGCAACAATTTTATTTAAGGCGTTATGATAACCTCCCGCAACGGATAGATGCGCACCTAACTTCATAGATAATATTATACTCTACTGCCTCTTGCAATTTATAATAACCAGGACTCCAAGATAAATAATAAAACGAGAAACACATCTATATTTGCCTCTTGACTTATCTTAGCAGACTTGTTAAACTATTGCTAATAGGACTCAGGCCATTGAATAGCGAAATTTAGCCTCGAATCTTAACCATATATGGAAGATCTTACTCAGAGACAGGTAGATATCTTAAAAACAATTATCCAGGAATACACAGAGTCTGGTGGGCCGGTAGGCTCAGAAATTTTGGAAAAAAAGTATAAGCTTGGTGTTTCTCCGGCTACAATCCGTAACGAGATGGTTGATCTTGCTAAGAAAGGGTATCTCAAAAAGACTCACTTCTCATCTGGTCGAGTTCCATCCGCAAAAGGATTCCGTTTCTATATCCAACATTTAATGAAGGAAAAAGAACTTTCAACGATCGATGAGGTCTCGTACAAGAATAGTATCTGGGATGATCGAGCTCAAATTCATAAGCTTCTATCTCACGCAACACGCGTTATCGCCCAAAGAACGGGTCTATTAGCCATCACAGCTACAGATTCTGGAGATATTTACTACTCAGGGATGGCAAATTTGCTTGGAAAAGAGGAGTTTTTAAACTTAGATTTATCTCGTAATTTATTGGAGTTATTAGATGAGTCTCCCTATTGGGAAAATATATTACGACAGTTTTATAAGCTCAACCAGGATGTGATGTGCATGCTGGGAGAGGAAGACTTTAGAAACTCATTGTACGAGTCATGTGCAAGCATCTTTGGTGAGTTTAACGGTGAAAAGATAAAAGGTTTTATCGGTGTTGTCGGTCCAAACAGGATGTACTATGATATAGTAATTCCTCAGGTGCGGTACTTTTCACACTTAATTGAGGATATTTTGAAAAATCAGGGAATGTGAACGAGCAAATTTCCTAATTTGCGAAGTTTATCCAGTGAGTAAAACGAACGGGATGCTGGAAATGAAGATTCCCCTATTTGCGAAGTTCGCCCGCAAGGTTCACAATCAGTCATTATTTATAAATAATACAGCTACTATGGACAATAAATCAAAAAAAGCAGAATCAGAAACTGTAAATATTGAAGAAACCCAAATGGAATCCATTCCAGAAGAAAAAAATGAGAGTAAGAACCAAGAGTTAGAAACATGTAAAAGAGATCAGGAAGAGTTTAAGAACAAGTACTTCCGTGCGCTTGCAGACTATCAAAATTTAGAGAGAAGAGTTCATGATGAAAGATCAGAGATGATCAAGATCGCTCAAGGGAGAGTAATAGAAGAACTTTTACCATTTTTAGACACATTGTACCAGGCTGAAGTTTTTGTCAAAGATCCTGGGCTAAAGATGGTTAAAGACTCATTTACTCAAAAACTAACTGAGCTTGGGGTAAAAGAAATTGCTCTGCTAAATAAAGAATTTGACCCTCACAAAGCAGAAGTTATTGATGTAGTAGATGGTGAAAAAGATAATATTATAGTGGAAGTTATAACAAAAGCGTATGAGTTTAACGGAAAAATATTAAGAATAGGGCAGGTCAAAGTTTCAAAGAAACAAGAAAGTTAATTATTAAAAATTATTAAAATAATATGTCAAAAATAATCGGAATCGATTTAGGAACAACAAACTCATGTGTTGCGGTTATGGAAGCTGGTAAACCAAAAGTTATCAGCTCGCAGGAAGGTAGAAATGTTATTCCTTCTGTTGTGGATCCTGTCAAAAGAATTGTCGGAGATGTAGCTAAGAGGCAGATGGTTCTCAACCCAAAACGCACAGTTTATTCTGTAAAACGTTTAATGGGGCACCGTTTCTCAGATGAGTCAGTTCAGAGAGATATGAAAATGCTTCCCTATGTAGTTAAAGAAGGTCGAGATGGGATGGCAGTTGTTGAAGTTGAGGGTAAAACATATACACCTCAGGAAATTTCAGCTATGGTCCTTCAAAAAATCAAAGCAGATGCTGAAGCATATCTAGGAGAAAAAGTCGAGAAAGCTGTTATTACGGTTCCGGCTTATTTTGATGATGCTCAAAGACAGGCAACAAAACAGGCTGGCGAAATTGCTGGATTAGAGGTTGTCAGAATAATTAACGAACCTACTGCTGCAGCATTAGCATACGGTTTGGATAAGACTCACAGTCATACAATAGCTGTCTATGACTTAGGTGGAGGAACATTTGATATTACCATTTTGGAGCTTGGAGAGGGTGTTTTCCAAGTTAAAGCCACTAATGGTGACACACATCTTGGTGGTGATGACTTTGACAAAGTGATAATCGACCATATTGCAGAAGAGTTTCAGAAAGAAAATGGTGTTGATCTCAGAAAAGATGCACAGGCACTGCAAAGACTACGTGATGCAGCTGAAAAAGCTAAAATTGAGCTCTCTTCTTCAATGGAAGCCGAGATAAATTTACCTTTCGTAACAGTCAAAGATAATCAGCCAATGCACTTGGTAATGAAGCTATCAAGAGCTAAATTAGAGACCCTAGTTGGAGGCCTAATTTCAAAGACGTTTGGGCCTGTAAAGGCAGCTCTTAAAGATGCAAAAGTTGATGTTAAGGATATAAATGAAGTGGTGATGGTTGGAGGAATGACCAGGATGCCTAAGATCACTGAAGAGGTTAAAAGCTTCTTTGGAAAAGAGCCGAATAAATCTGTAAATCCAGATGAAGTTGTGGCTATTGGAGCCGCTATTCAGGCAGGAGTTTTAACCGGTGAGACAAAAGATGTTGTTTTACTTGATGTGACACCTCTTACACTAGCCATCGAAACAGCTGGGAGTATTGCAACACCGATGATTGATAGAAATACCACTGTTCCAACCTCAAAGTCACAGGTATTTTCAACATACTCAGATAATCAGACACAAGTAGAGATTCATGTCTTACAGGGTGAACGACCTTTAGCCCGAGATAATAAATCTTTGGGAACCTTTACATTGGACGGAATTCCACCAGCTCCAAGAGGCGTGCCTCAGATTGAAGTTACATTTGATCTGGACGCAAACGGAATACTTACTGTCAAAGCTAAGGATAAAGCTACGGGTAAAGAACAGAGTATAAAAATTACTGGTTCAACTGGTCTCACAAAAGATGAGATTGAAAAAATGAGAGAAGAAGCCGAGAAACATGCTGAAGAAGATAAAGCCGAGAAGGAAAAAATTGAGATTAAAAATCATGCTGAACACTTGGTCTATACTTCTGAAAAGTCATTGAAAGATGGCGGGGATAAAGTTCCAGCCGAGATTAAGACTGAGGTTGAAGGAAAGATCAAAGATCTTAAAGACTCTTTGGAAAAAGGGACAAAAGAAGAAATTGACCGTAAAATGAAAGATCTTTCTGAGTCGCTACAGAAAATAGGCCAGTCAATGTATAGTCAAAAAGGTCCAGAAGCAGCTGGCCAACCAGGCGAAGAGGCCGGAGCTTCTGAGAAACCAGCAGAAGAAGAAAAGAAAGATGATAAGAAAAAAGACGCCGAAGAAGGCGAAGTCGTTGGCTAATTACTTATCGTAACAGGAGCAGTAACGGGTATAATTACTATACTATATTACTGTTTCCTGTTACTTTTTTTATACCTATGGCATCAGATTATTACGAACTTTTAGGCGTTCCCAAAGGCTCATCTCAAGATGTTATCAAAACAGCATACCGTAAAAAAGCTCTTGAGTGGCATCCAGATAGAAATAAGGCGGCGGGAGCAGCAGATAAGTTTAAAGAGATCAATAAGGCATTCGAAGTCCTATCTGATCCTAAGAAACGGGAGATGCATGATCAGTACGGCTCAGCAGCATTTGATCAAAATGCAGGTAGAGGAGCAGGTGGACCTGGAGGATTCAATCAACAAGGTCCATTCTCATATACCTATTCTTGGGGAGATGGTGGACAGAACCCTTTTGGCAACTCTGACTTCTCAGATCCATTTGATATCTTCGAGCAGTTTTTCGGCGTCAGATCTCCTTTCGGCGGTGGACAACAAAGACAGCAAAGAGAACTCTACCGTATTAATTTAAACTTTGATGAAGCAGTCAAAGGAGTTGAAAAACAGACTGTAATTAAGGGTAAGCAAAAAAGTATTAAAATCCCTGCGGGAGTTGACGACGGGAATAGAATTAGATTTACTGACTTTGATGTGGTAGTTTCTGTCAGGCCTCACTCATTTTTTAAGAGAGAAAATCAGGATATTTATCTAGAAAAAGAGATATCCTATCCGCTGGCTGTTCTAGGAGGAGTAGTAGAAGTGCCAACAATTAAAGGATCAGTTAGATTAAAAATCAGACCAGGAACACCTACAGGAACAACTGTCCGATTACGTGGTGAAGGAGTAGTTTATCCCAATACTGCAAGACATGGAGATGAGTACGTGATTTTTAAGATAAATGTTCCTACAAAAGTTTCTGCAAAAGGGAAAAAATTACTCGAAGAACTTCGTACTGAAGTCGAGTAACATAAGAATGGATATAGATTTATAATCCTTTAAACATCCCTGCCCCTTTTTCTAATATTGGTATAAAAAACAGGATTAAAGAGTTCAATAGGAACTAAAGAGAGTTATAATTCTCTCCCATGGAAAAAAATCCAAAAAGTGATAAAATAGAGCTTAAAGATGAAAATAAACGCAGGAAATCTTAAAAAAGGAGACTTTATTCAGTATCAAAATGATATCTGGCAGGTTCAGAAAGCCGAGTTTTACTCTCCCGGAAAAGGGTCTGCCCTCATGAAAGCTAAAATTAAGAACATTGTCTCAGCAAAAAATGTTGATTATGCCTTTAAATCTAATGAAACAGTAGATACACTTGAAGTCTCAAGCGTTGAGATGCAGTATCTTTATGCAGATCCAGAATATTTATATTTCATGGATGAGAGAAGTTATGAGCAATATCAAATACCTGTAAATTTAGTCGGTGATTTAGCCCGTTATTTAAAGGAAGGAACCAAGCATTTCGTCTATCTTTACAATGATAATCCCTTGATTATAAGACCGCCAATGAGCGTGAAACTCAAAGTTATTGAAACTGAAGAAGCAGCAAAAGGTGACACAGTAAGTGGAGCCAAAAAAACAGCTAAGCTAGAGACAGGCGTAATGGTGAATGTGCCACTATTTGTCAAAGTAGGAGAGGTAATCTCGGTAAACCCTGAAACGGGTGAGTATACTGGAAGGGAGTAAAAATAGATATATCTGCGCTTTGGATATCATCTTGTTAGGTTATGGTGAAAATCGTTACCTTCACTGTTTTAAATTCGAAACTAATATAATTTATGGTATCCGTCGGAGAGCTAATCAGCAAAGAACGTCTCAAAAAAGGACTCACCTTAAAACAGATTGAGAAAGAAATTAGGATAAGAGAAAAAGTATTAAAAGCGGTAGAGGAGAATGATTGGGATGGATTTTCATCAAAAATTTATATTACTGGAATAATCCGCAACTACGCTAAATATCTTAGTCTAGACCCTAATAAAATGATTATTTTCTTCCGTAGAGACTATGAAAAGAAAGACGATGTTCGTTTTAAGAAACGAGTATCAGCGAGCTATCTTCGGCCTCAGACAAAGAGATTAATCTACTTAGTAGTGTTCTTGGTTTTTTTTGTTTTTTTTGTTTACTTTGCGTATCAGTTAAAGCAGTTTTTTGCTCCACCTAAAATCAGTTTGGTCTCTCCTGCTCAAACCCATATTCACACGGGGACTAGCGTGAGAGTAATTGGCAGAACAGATAAAGAAGCAAATATAACAATTTTTGGCGATAAGGTATACCCAAATAAAGATGGGGTTTTTGAGTATGAACTCCCATTAACTAATAAAACTAATGAAATTGTGATTGAAGTGACTGGAGCAAACGGCAAAAAAGCTACCTTAAGAAAAGTGTTTATCCGTGACTAAGGATAAAAGAAAGTTCCTTGATATTCTTTAAGTTTTGTGAAGAGTAGATCTTTTTAAATGAGAGCCTTTTAGCTTCGCTGATAATTTTTTCTTGAGAAACACCTTTTCTAATTTCACCAAGGAGCCCTACTTCTCCAATAAATAGTGAACTTTGTGGAAGTGGAAGATTTTTGATTGATGAAATGAGTGAAGCAGTAATTCCCAGATCAGCTGCAGGAGACTTGATATCAACACCTCCTATTACATTGACGTAAATATCATATTTATCTAATGAGAGATTAAGGCTTTTGCGGATGACTGCTAGAAGTAATAAGACTTTACTGTAGTCGACTCCTTTTACAACTCGTCGGGGCATCGGTAACATTGTTGGCGAGGCGAGAGTTTGAATCTCAAAAAACAGTGGTCTTCTCCCTTCAGTGATTCCAACAATCGCCTTTCCTGGTACTCCGGTGTCATGCTCCTCCAAGAAAGCTAATGGATTATCGACTTCTTTTAAACCAGCACCAACCATCTCAAAAATTCCAACTTCATCTGTAGATCCAAAACGGTTCTTCTGTCCCCTGAGGACTCTAAACTGGGAGATTTTTTCACCTTCAAAGGCTAGGACAGCATCGACCATATGTTCTAAGGTTTTAGGACCAGCAATATCACCGTCTTTTGTAATATGTCCGACTAAAATCATAGGAATTTTAAGTCTTTTTGCAGCAACTATCAGTTGCGCTGCACTTTCTCTTAACTGACTTACACTTCCTGGAGCTGCCTCAACTTTATTTGAGTAGACAGTCTGTACAGAGTCAATGACAATTACATCAATCTGGTCTTTTAGTTCCTCAACTCCTTCGATGATGCCTTCAACCTGTAAATTATCTGAGAATAAAAAGTTATCTAAATTTATTTTCAGCCGTTCAGCTCTATCTTTAACCTGTTCGGGTGCTTCTTCTCCGGAGATATAGAGTGTTCTGAGTTTTGATAAAGCTTGCAAAAGTAGAGTTGATTTACCGACACCTGGCTCTCCTGTAAGAAGGGCAACCTCTCCTGGAAAAATTCCTCCTCCAAGAACCCGATCAAACTCAAATAATCCAGTTTTCATTCTGACTTTTTTTGAGGTCAGAACTTTACTGAGTGAGGTGACGATAAGTTTTTTTACCGGTTCCGATTTCCGCTTGCCTTCTCTGCCTTCTTTCATCTCTCTCTGTTGGACAAGCGTATTCCACTGTCCACAGTCCGGGCACTTTCCAATCCATGAACCTGAACCATATCCGCAGTTTGAGCAAATGAAAAATGCCATTATTTCTTTTTAAAAATTAAATCACGGAGGAAGAATATCAATGCAGCAAATATAAAAAAATTCATTAATGCTATTCCTGAATATGGGTTATTTAATATATCCATCTTTGTTTCTAATTTTTAGAGTAATAATTATTGCTATGAGATAAATTATACTCCCAAATAAGGCACCGATCAAATTTATTTTTGATGATGTAAGTTGTCCAAATACCAAAATTACTACTTGGAGATTTGCTAGATCCATTGTTTTATCTGACCAAAATTCCTTTTCATAGATTTTAGTCTTTGACATGATATTAATATAAAACAAGCTTAAAAATTTGTCAGTCGACTATTGGCAACATCCATCCTGTTCACGTACCTTGCTCTATGAACAGGTTAGGAAATTTTCCTTTAGTAATATGTTGTTTGTTTCCCTCACGGGATAAAGTTCGCGAATCATGAGATTTGCTTGCTCACATTTTTTCAAGAGTCTCAATTCCCAGTAACCCAAGACCTTTTTTAATAACTCTGGCGGTGCCATCTGTTAACAGTAGTCTGAATTCTCTAGTTTCTTCTTCGGCTTTAAGAATAGGGAATTTTTGATAAAAGAGATTAAATTTTTGAGCTAAATCAAAGAGATATGTTGAGATAATATGAGGAGCAAAAAGCTCAGCTGCTTGGATGATTACTTCTTCAAATAGGATTAGTGTTCTCAATAGATCTGATTCTTCTTGTTGCAAAACTTTGTCGAAGAACCCCCGGAGTTCATATGATTGCCCCTTAAGTACACTCATTGAGCGAACATAGGTGTACTGCATATATGGCCCGGAATTGCCCTGCATATTAAGAATATCATCCCAATCAAAGACTACATCCTGTTTTGCAGATCTCTTTAGGTCATTCCACTTAATCGCGCCAATGGCAATTTTTGATGTAGTTGCAGATAATATTTCCAGAGAATCATTACTAGTATGTCCTAGCACAGAGGCTCTTTTTTCTGCCTCTTCCAATACCTCTTCCAACCAGATAACTTTGCCTTTTCTAGTTGACATCTTTTTATCTTTAAAACGGTACATCCCATGGCCGATATGGACTCTTTGTCCGGGCTTATACCAGCCAAGCATTTCCTCAATCTCAAAAAGTTGCTGAAAGTAGAGTGACTGTTCAGCTCCGACTTCATTTAGAACGATAATATCTTTGCCATAGTGCTCGAGTCTAAATTTATCAGTGGCCAGATCACGCGTTGAGTATAACGTTGCTCCATCATCTTTCAGTATCATCAATGGTGGATATTTATCATCTTTAAAAAAAATAAGCTGAGCTCCTTCACTTTCCTTTAGAAGGTTTTTATCTTTAAGTTCAGATATAACCGGCTGCATTTTATCTTCAAAAAACGCCTCACCATATCCCATGTATGAGTTTTCAGCGTTTTCAGTAAATTTGATGTTTAGTTTTCTATAGATCTGTTTAAACTCTTTAAGAGACCACTGAATACAGTTTTTCCAGATTTTTCTCGCTTCTTCATCTCCATCTTCAAGTTTTTTAAACCACTTTCTGGCTTCATTTTCTAACTTCGGATTTTTTTCAGCTTCTGAGTGAAACTTTATATAGAGATCGACCAGTAGCTTTACAGGTTGCTCTGAATTTTGTATCTCATTCTCGTTTCCCCAGGTCTTGATTGCGTAAATCTGTTTTCCAAACTGGGTTCCCCAGTCTCCAAGATGATTGTCTCGATATACCTGCCAACCTACGGCCTCAAGAATATTAGCAATCGCGTTTCCAATGATAGTTGAGCGTAGGTGGCCAATGGTAAACGGTTTTGCTATGTTAGGCGAAGAGAACTCGACAACAACTTTTTTGTAAGTTGAAGGTTTGATAATTGATTGCTCTTTTTCCTCGACAATTTTTTTTAATTCGAGGAGAAGATGCTGTTTTGAAACCCATATATTGATATAGCCAGGCTTCAAAACCTCGACTTTTTCAACTATTTCATCAATAGATATGAAAGAAGCGATCTGTTGAGCAATCTCCATCGGAGGTTTTTGCAGCTTTTTAGCGACCTGCATGGCAATATTTGTTGAGTAGTCTCCAAACTGTGAGTTTGTGGGATGACTTATAGATATGTCAGCATTAAGTTGACTTTTTTTAGCTGCCTCTTTAATTCTCTGAGTGATACTGTCTCTAACCATGGCTATATGATATACCACTCTTGGGTGATTTTGCAAGTAACGAGGAACTAGACATGATGTTGTTTATATATCTTGTATTATTAACAGTACTTTTTTACAATTAGAGTAGCATGTTGACTTCATTCAAGCGGAAAGTAATTTTACTGCTATTCTTATGCATTATTTTTGCCGGATTTGTGGGCGCTCGTTATCTTTTCTTGAATAATCAGAATGTGTATGGAAGGTTAAAGGTTGTGTCTTCGCCCTCAGCAGCAGTTTTTGTTGATAATACTCCGGCAGGAAGAACACCATTCGAGAATAAATATAAAGTAGGCGAGTATACGGTCAAAATTATCCCAGAAGAAGGCGATAAACAGATTGCCACCTGGCAAGGGAAAGTAAAGATATTTAAAAATGCCTTAACATATGTGAATCGAGAACTTGGCTCGTCAGATAATACTTCTGCCGGCGAAATTCTTACGATTGAGAAAATGTCTAAAAACCCCGAAAACCCCAGTTTAGGAGAGATTTTTGTCGAAACCGAGCCAAGCGGAGCCATAATTAATCTGGACAACGATGAAAAAGGTGTTGCTCCGTTTACATTGGAAAGAGTATTGAAAGGTGATCATGAACTCTCTGCTGTTTTGCCCGGTTTTTTGAACCGCACACAAAAAGTTAATATTACCTCTGGGTATAGGTTAAATGTCTCTTTTAAACTGGCATTAGATCCATCCCAGGAAAAACCTATAGCTTCAGCCAGTGCCTCACCTAGCGCTTCTTTAACAGCTTCACCAAGTGCAAAATTGATACCTTCAAAGACAGTTAAACCAAACGCAAAAGTTATTGTTGAAATTCAAGATACACCGATTGGATTTTTACGGGTGAGAGCTGAGCCCGCAATTACTGCTTCAGAGTCTGCACAGGTTAAACCAGGTGAAAAATATGACTTACTAGAAGAGGTAACTGGGTGGTATAAAATAAAGATTCAAACCGGCAGTGGATGGGTTTCTTCGGATTATGCCGTGAAGAAGGAAGAGTAGTATCGTCTGTTCTTATTGACAGGATGTTTATTATAACAATATTATAATAAAGGCAGTAAGTGGATTAATCGATGAGGGTCATATCTTCACGTAAAAAGATTAATATTCAGTTACTTTTCAACTACATACTCAAAACGTGGAACCTCGACACCGTTTAGCATAACTTTTTCACAGAACATTTTTACGGGTCTAACCCAGTATTTTCCATCTAAACTTTCATAAAGTGCTTCATATACTACTAACTCTTCCAACATTTCACTGTGTTTCGCGACACAAATCACTTGGTAGAAATGTCCTTTATAATGTTTATATTTTCCTATTTTAACTTTATTCATGATTATTTTTTATCTTTCCAGATAAACTTGTTAAAGAAAAAGTACGAGTAAGGAATAATGATAAAAAAGATAATCCCGACTTTATATAAATAGAGGCCTCCAGTTCCAAAGAAGTGTTTCATAACCTCTACACCTACTGTCTGGATAAGAATTGAACCAGACGAAACTAGGTTATACTTAAGAAAACTCCTTATATACGAACCTACTTTATGTTCAACTCTTTTATGGGAAAAACTCCAGAAGTTATTTAAAAGATAGTTTGTTATGACTGCAGATTCTGTACTGATAAGATTCGCATGCCAGCTGACAAAATGGGCGAATTTGGTAAGCATATAAAAAAGTCCGACATCAAGTACAAAGCCAGTTCCGCCGACGATGACAAACTTAACAAAAGGAGAGTTGGCAAAAATATACGAGAAAATCCCAACAATATACCCACCAACACTGATTTTTGAGAGACCGGTTTTTCTATCCTTAAACTGGCAAGGAATTTCTTTAATAACTGCATGTTTTTTGATTGCATAATCAAGAATCGCGATCTGGAAAACGTATCCACTGTACTTACTTATATGCGACAAAGCATCTTTTACTAACCAGGCTTTCATGGCTCGGAATCCATTTGTCCACTCAGTTATTTGGGGCTTCATGAAAGCCAATCTAATAATTGAGTTTGCTGAAATCGAGAGGATTTTCCGGTGAATTCCCCAGTTTTTGGGAATAGACCCGCCTTTAATATATCTTGAGCCGATGACCATATCTCCACCCTGTTCAATCTGCTTTAAAAACTCTGAGATAAGGACTGGATCATGTTGGAGGTCAGCATCCATCTCGAAAAGTACGTATGCATGCAGATTCTCTATGGCGTACTTAAAGCCTTGTGTATAGGCTTTGCCTAAACCTTCCTTCTCAGTGATCATTAAATGTAGTTTTTTATACTCTTTTTGTAGCTTTTTGACTATATCAGAAGTTTGATCAGGAGAGTTACTATCTACTACAAGAATCTCAATATTCCAGTTGGAAATGTCTTTAGCCTCAGCGAAGATCCGGGGAATCAGTTTTTCTATATTACCTGCTTCATTATATGTGGGTAGAACAATAACAGCTATTTTCATAGTGATTTTAAATACTCGATGGTTTCATTTAGTCCCTGATCTAAAGTAACCTCAGGTTCCCATTTTAGTAATTTTCTGGCTTTCGTTATGTCAGCTTTTCTTTTTTTTGGGTCATCTTCCGGTAACTTTTCACTTAAAATAATTTCGCTTGATGAGCCCGTTATTTTTTTTATAATTTTAGCATACTCTAGGACTGTGTGTTCTTCTTCTGACCCAATATTAACTATCTGTCCTTTTGTATCGGGATAAAACATGAGTCGGATGAGGCCTTCAACGGTATCTGTAACATAACATAAGGATCGTGTCTGGTTTCCGTCTCCATAAATAGTAATAGGCTTATTTTCGAGTGCCTGGTTTATGAAAATTACATTCATTCTCATGTCTGACTTCTGCATTCTAGAGCCATAGGTATTGAAAATTCGGACAATACGGGTGTCTAATCCTCTATCTCTCCAGAAATAGGCTGTAAGTGTCTCCCCAAAGCGTTTGGCTTCGTCGTAAACCGAGCGTGGCCCCGTTGAAGAGACGTTGCCATTGTAATCTTCTTTTTGAGGGTGTTGTAATGGGTCACCATAGACTTCAGAGGTTGATGCAAAAAGGAATTTAGCTTTATTTTTTTCTGCAAATTTTAGGAGCTCGAGTGTTCCAGTAGTATTTACCATCATAGTCTCCATTGGAAGAGAGTGATAACTGATAGGGCTGTGGTGATTTGGAGATGCCGGAGATGCCATATGGAAAACGGCATCGGCTTTTATTGTATCTGGTAGTGGAGTTGTTACATCATGTTCAAGTAACGAGAAGTCATCATGATTTATTAAATGATCGACATTGGACTTAATACCAGTCAGAAAGTTGTCAACGCAGATGACCTTATGTTCTAAATTAATAAGTCGATCACAGAGATGTGATCCTATAAATCCTGCTCCACCAGCTACTAGTACTTTCATAAAACATTATTATAACAATATTTGTTCTCATAGTATATGAAAAGATAAGAGAGTCATATAGTTTATGATGAAGAAGTATTATAGATTCACTGAGTTTCTTCCTGTGGAGACATATTTAAATCCCTTTTTTCTCATCTCATCAGGCTCATAGATATTTCTCCCGTCTATAACGAGAGGTTGTTTAAGAAGGGACCTTACTTTATTAAGATCTGCTTGTTTAAACTCATTCCACTCAGTCAAAATCACTAGAGAATTAGAGCCTTCTAGAGCCTCATACTGGTCTTCAAAGTAGGAGATTTTGTCACCAAACTTCATCTTAATATTTTCCATTGCTTCTCGGTCATGAACTCTAACTATGTAGCCAGCATTTAGCAGTTCATTAATAATGTACACAGATGGCGCAAATCTAATATCGTCTGTATCTGGTTTAAAAGCAAGTCCCCAGATAGTTATTGTTTTTTCAGTCGCATGTGTAGTTATTTTATTGAGCAAATTTTCTCGGGCTTTTTGATTGATAGATTCTACATCTTCTAGAAGTGAGATGTCAATTCCTATTTTCTTCCCAGTGCTAGTGAGGGCTCTCACATCTTTGGGAAAACAGCTTCCCCCATAGCCAACCCCAGCGTAAAGAAACTTTCTGCCGATACGATCATCAAGTCCTACACCTTCCAATACCTCCTCAACATCTGCTCCTGTTTTTTCGCATAAAAATGAGATAAGATTCGCAAAAGAAATTTTTGTAGCGAGAATTGAGTTTGATGCATACTTAATAATTTCCGCAGACTCAATACCAACAAGAACTCTAACACCATCGATGGGTTTGTGAATTTCCAATAGTGCATTTTGGGCTCTCTGCGTATCAGTCCCAATGATTATTCTATCTGGATGAAAAGTATCCAGAAGCGCGGTCCCTTCTCTTAAAAATTCGGGACATGAAGCAATTTCAAACTCTGCGCCTTTAGGTTTATGTTTTGCAACTGCCTCTGCTACTTTTCTATTTGTTCCTACAGGAACTGTACTCTTACATGAGATTACTGTAATACCTGTTTTTAGGTTTTTGGCGATTGTTTCTGCAACACTAAAAACAGTTGATAGATCCGCTTCGCCGTTCTCTTTGGGAGGAGTTCCAACAGTTATAAAAACAATTTCAGATTCTGGAACAGCATCTTTGTACTCTGTCGTAAATAGCAATCTGCCTGCCTTGTTATTTTTTTGAAGGAGCTCCTGAAGTCCAGGTTCATAAATTAAAGGATCACCGTTTTTTAGTTTTTCTATCTTTTCAGGAGTGTGACCGATTACCCAGACCTTATTTCCAAAATCAGCAAAAACACAGGCTGTAACAAGACCAACATATCCATGCCCGACTACAGTGATTGTCATAAGGATTAATGATACCGGAAATGACTGTGAAAAACAAGGTTTACTTCATATCAAGAAGGCCTTCAGAAAAGTTTTTCATCTTATAAAAAGTATTTTTCTGGCTTTTAACTTCACACCATTGTGGCCTTTTGGCTTTGTTAGTAAAGTACTCAGCGTAAGTGGTGGGCCGAATTAAGGACTCATCTAGATTGTACGTTTTAGCAATGATCTTGGCTGCTTCGAATGGAGAAAGTGTTTGTGAGCCAACAATATGAAATATTTCAGGTGAAAAGTTATTTATAAGGTGCTTAAGTCCTGAAGCAATATCATCAATATACGTTGGAGTCAACTTAGAGTCTGTTATGGCATTTATTGTTTTCTTTTGCTCTAATAAGGATTTTAAAGTCCTTGCAAAGTCTTTTTTTGGGGCAAGAGAGTTTCCGTAAGGATACTCAATGCGAACAATCATTCCATGATTTTTCACATGTTCTTCTGCTTCAAACTTTGTCTGTCCATAGTAGCTAATCGGGTGGGGGAGGCTCTCCTCAAAATAAGGGGGGTTTTCACCGTCAAAAATAAAGCCTGTAGAGATAAAAATAAACTTCTTTCCATGACTTAAAGTAGCATCTAAAAGACTTTTCGTTCCCTCAACATTTACTTTGTGAACAAGCTCCTTCTCAATCTCAGCTTCATCGACATTTGTATATGCGGCAAGGTGAAGAAGAAGATCAAAATCAATTTTTTTCAATTGAAAAGTAACATTTTCTTTATTTGTGATGTCTAACTCGTTTGATGTAAGTGGGATAAATTTAAATTCATTTTGAAGAATCTCGACGACTCGTGATCCTACTAGTCCTGTGGAGCCAGTTATGGCGACTTTTATCATATTAAACTGAATAATTATCCATATTGTTGTTTATAATATTCTTGATACTTGCCTGATTTTACGTCTTTCCACCATGAATCATGAGTTTTATACCACTCAATGGTTTCCTGAAGCGCCTGATCGAAGCTAAACTTAGGTTCCCAACCCAGCTCAATATTTATTTTAGAAAAGTTAATCGAATATCGTCTATCGTGGCCTGGCCGATCCTTAACATACTCGATTGAGGACTCATCTTTTCCCATTAAGAGAATGATTTTTTTTACAATCTCGATATTTGGAATATCTTTTGCGAGACCTCCTACAAGATATGTTTCTCCTGGTTTTCCTTTCTGTAAAACTATATCAATTGCCCTACAGTGATCTTCTACATAAAGCCAGTCACGAACATAGAGCCCATCACCATAAACCGGCACTTTTTTTCCTTCTAAAAGATTAGTTATTGCTAGAGGAATTAATTTTTCAGGGAACATATATGGACCGTAGTTGTTTGCGCAGTTAGTGATAGAAATTGGTAAACCATATGTGTTGAAATAAGCCCGGACAAAATGATCTGATGATGCTTTTGATGCTGAGTAAGGACTACGAGGGTTGTAAGGAGTATTCTCATTGAACTTTGCTGATGGATCAAGATTGAGTTCACCAAACACTTCGTCAGTTGATATATGATGGAATCTCTTAATATTATTTATTCTGGCCGCTTCTAGTAAGACTCCTGTGCCTAGAACATTTGTATTGATGAACGGTGTTGGATCAAGAATTGAACGATCCACATGTGACTCAGCTGCAAAATGGACTACAGTATCAACTCCTTTCATCTGATCATTTACAAAAATCTCATCACAAATATCGCCATGAGCAAATTTGTAATTAGGATTTTTTTCAACATCTTTTAGATTTTCGAGATTTCCTGCATAGGTCAATTTATCGACATTCAGAATATGATCTTCAGGATGATTTTTCATCCAGTAAAGGATAAAGTTCGAGCCTATAAATCCTGAACCTCCGGTAATTAATAGTTTCATACCATAATTTTAACATAGAATTCTTTCAATTTTCTTAATCTTCATATCCTGAATATGGTAAAATTAGGTATGCAGCAGAATTCTTCAGTCTCTCCGACAAACTACAGAATATCACTTGAGCCCGATTTAAAAACATTTAGATTTAAAGGGACTGTGTTGATAACAATCAATATTTTAAAAAGTACTACTGAAATAATACTTGACGCCGTTAATCTTGAAATACTTACCTGTCACTTACTCGATGGTGGATCAAGAATGAAGCTGAAATTCGAACTTAATAATAACAAACTTAAAATTATTTCAGACAAACTTGAACAAGGAAAAAATGAGATAGAGATCGAGTTTACAGGTGAGCTTAATGATAAACTTGCTGGTTTTTATCGGAGTAAGTATGAAGAAAATGGAAAAGAAAAGTATATTGCTACAACACAGTTCGAAGCTGCAGATGCCCGGCAGGCTTTTCCCTGTTTTGACGAGCCTGCCTTTAAAACAACTTTCGATATAACTCTCATAGTTGATAAGAAATATACAGCAGTTTCCAATATGCCTGTAATTAAAGAAGTGAAGGCTGGAGAAAAAAAATCTGTAACATTTGCCACAACCCCTATCATGTCAACATATCTTCTTTATTTTGGTGTCGGAGAGTTTGAGATAGTTGAAGAGAGCTATAAAAATATTCTCGTGAGAGGAGTTACTACCAAAGGAAAGTCTGAGCATACAGCTTTTTCGATCGATTGCGCAAAAAAATCTCTAGAATTTTTCGAGGATTACTTTGACTATACATATCCACTCCCTAAACTTGATTTAATCGCAATCCCGGATTTTGCATCAGGAGCGATGGAAAATTGGGGAGCGATAACCTTCCGTGAAAATGCCATCTTATTTTACCCTGGAAAAAGTTCGTTATCTACAACCCAAAGAGTCGCTGAAGTGGTCTGTCATGAACTTGCGCATCAGTGGTTTGGTAATCTGGTCACAATGAAGTGGTGGGATGATCTCTGGCTTAACGAGAGCTTTGCTACGTTCATGGCCTATAAAGTTATGGATCACTATTGGCCGGACTGGGATGTCTGGACCCAATACATAAATGCCACAGTCTTTGAAGGAATGACATTAGACTGTCTTCGTTCATCGCATCCGATTAAAACTGAAGTGAACAATATTGCCGAAATGAATGAGTTATTTGATGAAATTGCCTATGAAAAGGGAGGAAGTGTTCTCAGGATGATTGAAAGTTATATGGGAAAAGCAAGCTTTAAACAAGGGCTCCGTAAGTATATCTTGAAGAATCAGTATAAAAATACAGAGGCTAAAGATCTATGGACTGCATTAGAGAGTATAGATAATAAAAATATCCTCAAGCTTATCGACGACTATATTACCGTTGTTGGTTTTCCTTATGTGAAAGTTTCGAAAAATAGACTAGAGCAGAATAGATTTTTATTCGGCGACAGCGACGATAAAACAGTATGGAGTATTCCTTTACATATGCGTTATGTTGATAGTAAAGAAGAATCTATTAACTTACAGGATAAAAAGATGATTCTTTCTTCTCGACAACCGTTAATTACTATTAATGCTGACTATGGAGCTTTCTTTATCTCACACTACTCAGAGGATGAACTGCAAATCATTGGAGGGAGTATCTCGAAACTCAACTCTAAAGAAAAAATCGGGCTAATCCACGACTTATACTATCTAATACGATTTCAGAAAGAAAAATTTAGTGTGTTTCTGAATTTTGTGAATTCCTACCTCAAAAGTGAGAAAGACCCGGTAGTACTTTTATATCTTATTGAAGTTCTTGACTTTATTTCTTCTTTAAAAGGAATAGAAAACGTCCAAAGTTGTTTAAGGTACTTTACAAAAAAAAGCTTAGAAATTACAGGATTTGATCCAAAAAAATCAGAAAGAACATTCGATACTTTCTTGAGATCGATGGCATTATCCTGTCTTTCTCAGTTAAATGATAAGGAAGTAGTCGAGTTCTTGGATAAAAAATATGATGAATACCTTTTGAAACCTGAACTTCTCCATCCGGATTTAAAAACTGCTGTTTTTCAAAATGCAGTCTGGTCACATCCAGAAAACTATGAAAAAATTATGGAGTTGTATAAAAAGAGTAACATACAAGAAGAAAAGCTTAAGTTTTTAAGTGCACTAACTAACTCAAAATTAGAGGTTAAAATAAAAGAAACTCTTAATTTTTGTTTGACATCCGAAGTCAGGTTTGCAAATGTTTTTTACGCTTTAAATGCAGGGGCAAAAAATCCTTATGCCAAGGAAGTTGTTCTTGACTGGATGATTCATAACTGGGATGAGTTTGGAAAAAGAGTCGGGGGACATGGCGGAACCTTATTGAGGAGATTTGTAAAAATAGTTGTTCCCATCTGTGGAATTGGTAATGAAGATAAAGTTAATAAATTTATCCATGAAAATAAAATACCAGGTCTTGAAAAGACCTTTGAGCAGATCTGGGAAGAGTTAGAAATAAACTCCAAGTTTGTGATAAGCTTAAAGAATAATGGCTAGCTTAAAAGAAATTGGAAACTTGATGTCAGCTGGACAGACACTCATACAACCTGATGGACATAGATTTGCAAATATTGAAGGCAATAGAGACTGTAATCGAGACTGCTCATACTGTGTCGTCCCAAAGATGTTTAATATAGAACAGGAGTTAACAGTCGAGGAGACTTTTAGACAGGTAGATTGGTTATATGATAATGGATATAGGATGCTTTCATATTTAGGTGGCGAACCCCTCGCTCCTGCACTACCAAATGGCCGTTTTCTAACAAGTGAAGGCATTCCGGTTTTAGAGCATACATTAAGAGTTGTCGACTATGCATCTGATAAAGGAATGAATGTTAATGTAACAACTAATGGTGACTATGTCAATAAAGATGCGGTCAAAGCCTTGAAAAAGGCTGGATTAGGAGCACTTTCTTTCTCACTTCATTCTTACTCTCAAAAAGGTTTAGACCATCTTATTAGTGGCGCGAAAATGGCAGCTGAAGAAGGAATTATTCCGACAATTCAAACAGTATTAACAAATACTCGCGCAGATGACTTCCCTGGTATAGCAGCACGAGTGGCAGAAAATGGTATTTTATTTGGTTTTGGAATTGTGCAGGAAAAAGGAGGAGTATTTTCTAAGAAGCCCCAGCCTGAACATCCTGGTGAAGAAGCACAGAGTTTAATACCTTCAGTAGATCAACAGAAAGAGGTTTTCAGGTCACTCTTAAGATTAAAAACTTTTGGTATGATCCGAAATAGTAGAAGCTATATGACTGATGCACCAAATTACCCTAATAATAGTTGGACATGTGAACCAGAGACAGATACGTTTATTCATATTGGTGCTGGCGGAACAGTTGATGTATATAGTGATATTCGCACTAACTTAAAGACCGCAGACATTAAACTACTTAGTGAGGACCAAACCTGGAGAGAGATAAAAAGAGCCCGGGTTCAGTCCTGTGGAAATTGTTTGTATAACTGTTGTTATGAAATGGAAAACCCGGATGTTAGAGGTGATTTACCTATGTACGGAGTGATGGCCTTGATAAAAACAGGCCATCCTGAGTGGGCGGAAAAATGGGGACAACATGCTGTTGAGAGAAGTAAACAACTAGAACAGGCTATCGACTGGAGTTTTAAACTTAGTTAAGATGATTACTTTTTCAGTAACTATCAGTTAATGATTTGTGAGCTCTTCTTCTTTTGATAGTTTTTTGCTTAAAGTTATGAGAGATAATACTGATATTTCCGTCAACTTCTAAAACAGCAAGGTCGACGTCCTGAATTTTGTCAACACCGTGTTCTCTGATGGTAGCCTCAAGCTCATCATGAGGCATCTGAGCTTCGTTTAAGTGTTTTTGGATAACTTTACCATGATAAATAAGCATGAGTGCTGTCCCTTGTAGAAGCTGATTAATTTTGTTTGATTTAAAGATAAGATTTTTTAATACCCAGTTTACTGTGAACAGTGAAGTGGCTGCTAGTAACCCTCCTATCAAACTAGTATTACTTCCTACCATCGCGTTCTGGACTGAGTTGCTAAGGAGCAAAACAAAAACGAGATCTATAACTGAGAGTTGAGAGAGTTCTTTCTTACCGAACAATCGGAGAGCTATAACTATAAAAATGTAGACTACTATTGATCGAAAAACTATTTCTAACATACTTACTATAATATATTATTTACTGAGGACTTTCATGATTAGGCTGAAATCCTAATTGGTAATGAGCTGTGTTTATGATAGCATCAAGATCTTCCCAGCGTTTCTTCTTAACAGCTGGCGGGACGTTATCCGCGAAGACCTTAGTTGCTGCTGTCATCGGTCTTTGAGAGTATCGCGAAATGTAAGCCTTATCAAACCCGACTGCTTTAGCAAGCTTTACTGTATTACCATACTCTTCATCGGTCTCACCGCAAAAACCAACAATGATATCAGTAGTAAACCGGGCTTCAGGAATTTTTTCTTTAATGGAAGTCGTGAGTTGGATGATTTCCTCCGATGTATACCAGCGATTCATTCGTTTTAACACTTTATTATCGCCCGACTGAATCGCGATATGAAAAGTCCTCGTAATATTTTTATTTTCAGCAATCACATCAATTAACTCACCAGAAAAATCCCAGGGATTCGACGACATAAAATCAATTTTATCAAATCCCATTTTGGCAACCTCCTCCAGCAAGTAAGGAAACAATGTAGGAATGCGGTGTCTTCCTAAATGTTTTACATACACCGGTTTTATCTTTTTCCCATTAATTGTATAAGTATGAACAACTTCTTCATCTTCATCTGCATGCTTTTGAGGATCTTCAAAGTAAGTTTTATCAATATCTCTCATCACCTGAATATTTTTTTCTCCGACAATTAAGTCTGCACCATACGAATTTACATTTTGTCCTAGCAACATCAGATTCTTATAGCCTTTTAATCTAAGATGCAGGCACTCCTGTAAAATATCTTCGAATGGTCGACTGATTTCTCTGCCTCTTGTGAAAGGAACAATGCAGAATGTACAAAAGTTATTGCAGCCATTTGAAATAGGGACTAAGGCTGTTTCTTTCGTCGCTCTCACTGGCACATGATCAAATCCTACTTCCTCGATGGGCATAAACTCATCAACCTCAGGCATAACTCGGCGAATTTTCTGAAGATATTTACCTGATTTATCCCTAAATGCAACGCCGACCATACACCCAGTTACAATAATTTTAAAGGCTTCTCCTTTCGCAACTTTATCCTCTTTAAGTTTAGCTAAATTTTCTACTAATCCGTAAACTCTATTTTCTGCAGACTGTTTAACCATACAGGTATTAATCACTACGTAGTTAGCATCTTCATAGTTTATTGCTTCAGTCATACCCCTAGACTGAAAAGAAGAAGAGACTCTCTCGGAGTCTGCACTATTCTGTTGGCAGCCAAATGTTTTTATAAAATATTTCATAGATAACTCTTTCTAATTCTCTCCACGATAACAAAAAAAACTGCAAAAAGGATGCCGATTGTCAGAAACGCTACAAGTTTTTCAAAACCTGATAGAAAAAGGCTGGCTACCCCCATCATAAATGAGATGATCCAGTAAAAAACAGCAATTCTTCTTTTGCCCCATCCAATCTCCATTAACCGGTGGTGAAAGTGTCCCCGGTCTCCTTTAAAAGGGGAGTGGCCTTCCTTAATTCGTCTAAAAACAGCATATGTTGCGTCAATCATTGGAATTGAAAGAATGAGGATAGCTGTCCCAACTTTTCCAAATGAAAGTATGGATAAAACCCCCAACAAGAAGCCTCCCAGAGCCCCACCGCCATATCCCGGCATTATTCTCTGAGGATAAAAATTAAAGGGCAAGAAACCAAGAAACGCTCCAGAAATAATAAATGAAAGATCCATAACTGTCTCAGCTCTTATATCATGTGCTGTAAATCGTTGAGCTAAGAGTCCCAAAAAAAGGGCTGTAATTGCTACGAACCCGGGGAGTTGCCCATCCACGCCTTTACTCCAATTAACCATATTCATAATCCAGGTTAACCAAAGTAATGCGAGAAGATCAGCGAGTATCAAAATGGCATGAGTACCAAAGATATTAAAACTAATCCTAAAAGTATCTAGATGAATAATTGGATTGGCTGCTCCACCAAGCGGATTTGAGATAAAGGGAATACCTAGTCCAAATCCAATCACTAAAGCTGATATAAAGAGGTTAGCTACGAATCTGAGATAAGGTGATAGATCATAGTAATCATCAAGAAGTCCGACTATTACCAACAATGAACTAGCTACAAGGACTCCCGTCATGATTTTATTTACCTGAAGGAAGAAGACTGCACAGATGATTAAAGTAAGAATGATAGGAACTCCACCAGCGCGGGGAATAATTCCAATGTGAGTATGTGCAGGATGGGCTCTGGTACGTATATCTGTAACAAGTTTGAACTTTTTAGCTAATGCAATTGTAGGAATTGTCAGTAAGTATGAGACACCAAAAGAGATAAGAAATAGTACCACTCCGTCGAGTCCCATATTAGGTAATAAATAAGATAACTTTTATAAAAATAAAGGTCAGTGTTATGATGGTAAACCAGTTGACAACAGAGACTATCCTTTTGAAAAACTGATCTGGTAAGAAAAGGCGATTATAGAGATAAATATTAAGAAAAAGGATAATATGCATCAGTAATGGTAGAAGGAAGATATACCAAAACTCTGTTAACTGTTCTTCTCCAAAGGTGCGGGAGTAAAATAATGGAATTTGTGGCGGCAGATGTGACAGCTTTAAAAAAAATGTTACGGCCATGGCGATGTCGCAAAGAATTAGAGCGTATAACATGAGTATATTATACCTATTGCAAATGAAATTGTTGCAGTGGAAATTGCTAGACGTAATAGATAGAGTAATCTTGCAAAATCTCCAGAATTAAGGTAAGATATCAGTAGTTATCAATCATTATCCTTATCCCATGACGTAACTATCTTTCACTATTTGGCTGGTTAATCTCGCTAGCCGGAAATTTATAGAGGTATATTATCATTTTATCTCTGAATACATGAAAGATACACAAATTGCTACTCTTCTCAAAAAGGAAGAAAAACGTCAAAAAGAAGGAATTGAACTTATTCCCTCGGAAAACTACGCATCAATAAACGTCAGACTGCCGCTCTCCTCATTTTTTGTAAATAAATACTCTGAAGGTTATCCAGGAAAGCGTCACTATGGTGGGAATGAAGTGGTTGATGAACTCGAAATTCTCGCTCAGGAAAGGGCAAAAAAGCTTTTTAAAGTGCCGTTTGCTAATGTGCAACCTTACTCCGGATCTCCAGCAAATTTAGCTGTCTATATCGCGACATGTGATCCAGGTGATACTATAATGGGGCAGTCTTTAAACGCAGGCGGTCATCTTACGCATGGTCATAAGGTTTCAGCTTCGGGAATTTTCTACAAAAGTGTCCAGTATGGAGTTAGAGCGGAGGCTATTGATGATGATTTATTTGACTATGATGAAATTAGAAAACTCGCGAAAGAACATAAACCAAAAATAATCTGGGTAGGAGCTTCTGCGTATCCTTTAACAATCCACTATGAAAAGTTTGCCAAAATTGCCGATGAAGTTGGAGCCTACCTCGCAGCTGATATTGCCCATATTGCCGGTTTAATCGCTGGTGGAGCTCATCCATCGCCTGTTCAGCATGTTCATATTGTGACTACGACTACTCATAAAACGTTAAGAGGGCCACGAGGGGCTATTATTATGGTGACTGAAAAGGGGATGAAAAAAGACCCTGATCTTGGGAAAAAGATTAATAAAGCAGTTTTTCCTGGTGTACAAGGAGGGCCTCATGATAATCAAACTGCGGCTATCGCAGTGGCCCTATTCGAGGCTGCACAGCCATCATTTAAAAAATACGCTCTACAGGTTGTTAAAAACACAGCCACATTAGCTGAAGTTTTAAAGCAAAAAGGCTTGAAATTGGTCGGTGGGGGCACAGATAATCACCTGGTTTTAGTCGACTTGGCACCCAAATATGGACCAGGGTTTGGCATTTTTGCCCAAAAAGCGCTCGATTTAGCGGGTTTAACCCTAAATGCCAATACAGTGCCCGATGAAAAATCATCGGCCTTCTTCCCTTCAGGAATACGATTAGGAGGCCCTGCAGCGACCACAAGAGGCATGAAAGAGAATGAAATGAAGTTTATAGCTGAAACTTTGGTAAAGGTGCTGGATTTGATTAAAGACTACAAACTGCCATCAAAAGAGACACGAATTGAGTATATTGCTAAATTTGACAGAGAAATTGCCAAAATGAGCGAATTGAAAAAGTTAAAATCTGAAGTGAAAAAGATAGCGGTGGAGTTCGAGATACCATAACGGCGGTAATTGAAAGTTGGAAGTGTGTTTGTTATCAATACGACGATTAACCGATGGATAAGTCCACACACTTCCTTTTAGATTAGATCCAGGGATCTTTTCGTTTGCCATCTATCAGTTGTCTTGCAATCTCCTCTGCTGTTTCGTTTGGAGCTTGAGAAACCCGATAAGGCGTTTCGCCTTTGTAGACGAAACAATAGGTTTTTCGACCCTCCACTCGCTCTGTGAACTCAAGGGTGATCTTATTACCTGCTTTTGTTCTTCCAGCTTCAATAGGCATTTTCTTTCTCCTTTTATAGAGCTTTAGATTGTTTGCTTGCATGCAATCGCGAGCAGATAATCATACCATAAAGGCCTATAGCATACAAGATCTAAAGGGTTTGGTAAGGTGGGCGTTAGAAATTTATACTTTTTCTGTCACTTTATAGGTGATTTTCTTCCCAAGAAGCACCCGAGTATGTGCATCCAGAGCAGGCAATGAAGATAGGAAAAATGAGACAACAGGAAGGAGATACCACTGGATAAACAGAAGCGGGAGGCTAGACAGCTTGGTCTCGATCTTCATACGTTTCCTTAGCTGTATATCAAGGTAAATATAAAGAAGGAGAGATAATGTGGCTATCGTAAGTATTAATCCTGAAATTTGCGGGAGGAGAAATCCCAGGACAGTTCTCTTAAACACCGGGTTTACAAGAGGTACAATCGAAGCACTCAACGTTAAGAGAAAAAAAGAGGTTGGCCAGAGAAAGTGAGTCTCAGCAAGTGCATACATTTTTTTGAACTTTGCAAAAAAAGGAATATGAGGAGTTGTAAACAACTTATTCCATGCATATGAAAAGTCGGTGACTCCCCAGGCCCAGCGTTTTTCCTGTTCATAGCGGTTCTGCAGGGTTTTGAAAAGTCCCCCGGAAAACACAGCATCGCCGTTAATTATGGTAAATAATGGTAGTGTTTTCACTTTAGCTCCGAACTTGAAAAACGCCTGAAAGTAAATATGCCAATCTTCTGGAATAATATCCACATCCCAAAATCCAACTTGGTCCATAAGCCATAAATTTGTTGAGTAAGTCGAAATATGAATTAATCTGTCTCGTTGGGAAACGAGTGAGAGCCTAACAATTGACGAGAGTGTCGCCTGCATGCGTACCAAGAGAGGTAACTTCCAGAAGTTGTTATATAAAAGTACTGGCGCCCAGTAAAAATGATATTTATGATCAGGATCATTCAGATAGCTGTCGGTTAAGTATGAAAAGTAGTTAGAGGGGAGAAAGCTATCTGCATCGCAGATTGTGATGACGACATCTTCCTGAGCAAAATGTTGTTCCTGACAGTAGGTCTTTATAATCTTGGCTGCAAATGTCTGATTACTAGCTTTTCCAGGTGCTTCATCGGGAGTTAGAACATGATACGAAGCCATAATATTTTCAAAAGCATGTCCAAACTTTTCTCTTAAAAGTCTTTCTTTTTCAAGGGCTTCTTCTTCTCTTTTCTCAAATGCTAGAACTAAGTGGAGCGTCTTATAGGGATAGTCATTCTTGACGAAAGACTCGATAGTCTCTTCTAGTTTATATAGCGGCTCCTTGTAGTTAGGCACGATAACGAAGTGTTTAAGATCTTTAGCTTTTGGAAGTAGTTTAATTCTTTCGTGATAGGGAATTTTTGCATGAAAAAGAATCTCACGATATGAGATTACAGCAAAGTATGAAGTAGTCGAAGATTTGTAAAAAAAGAAGAGGTTAAAAGCAATAATGAAATAAGCTACCGGAGCAGGATGGAAAGGGGAAAGCCAAACCGGCAAAAGAATTATTATCCAGGTACATAAAGGAATCAAAATCTCGCCTAACTTAAAGAAAAACTGTGACTGGGTAAAGCGATCTGACATAGTATGACAATTATATACTTCTCTCAAGCTAATTTGCAAACAAAACATCTCATTTTATATTGACAAAAAATATAAATTTAGTATTCTAAAGTATGGTCGATGGTGCAGTTGCAGAAGCAAATACGGGAATAAAAACGGAGACAGCATTAGCTGTTGGTATTTCAAAGCCTCTTTCTCGTGCCCCAGATGTTGTTAATACTTTGGCTTTTCCAGAACACTTAGAGTCTCAAAAGATAGCGGGTGATTTTTGTGCTGTGTATATGAGAGCTCTCAGGGTTTTAGATAAAAATAGAGCAGTAAAAAGGAATAGTCCAGATAAAGAAGGAATATTAAAAGAAAAAGAGTATGGATTAACAGAATTTTTGAGAGACTTTAAGGAATGGAGCACAATTGCAAGACAAAATCCAAGAGACTCTTTGGACCTCTCTATGCCTCCAAGATTAAGAGAGTTGGTTGAGGTAGACACATCAGGCAGCCCGGGACCAATGGACAGTACTGGAAAAATTCCTCGAAAAGAGATCCTTTTTCTGAGAAATGTTTTTGAACAGTACGATAGATCTTTGCCTATTTTACTGCAGAGTGCAAATAATCAATACAGAAACAATGCGACTCTGACAAATTACCGGAGCCTTATTAATCAGCAGATGAACCTCGCCAACATATCCTTAGGGCCAGAAGGAAGTATTCTAAGGCAGGCTAACTTCAATATGAATGGGAACTTCAATTTTAATACTATAGAGAATTTCTTAGCTAAAATACCCGAAGAGAAATTAACACCTGTGTTACTACAGCTACGAGATAATAATAGCCATGAGAGACAGCTTTTTTTAAATTGGCTACCAACCTCAGCCAGAGACAATCAATATTTTTCCCTTTTTTACCACACATTCGGTCTGCTTCCTGATACTCATCCTCTTAAAGGCAAGTATGAACTATTTGAACATATCACGAATCAGCTAGGCTTAACCAACGGCACGACAGAGACACAGAAGTCTTTTCCCTTAATTAAAACACTTTTAAGAGGTGCCAGGTCTCAGGCGGCGATTACTACAACTTTAGAAACAGAAGGGCTATTTGTTCTCGTTCCGGATCCCAATAATGAGGATGATATTAGGAAATTTGATTTAAAGGGGATTGATTTAATTACTGTCGATAAAAACGGAGAAGTTTTTTTGATAGACGCAAAGTCTAGTAATCAGGATGTGAAGTCGCCTCAAACTAAACCGTTACATCCTGTATTTACTCCAGAGGCAAAAACTGTAGATGGAAGAACAAGAATAGACACTGAAACAAGAATAATGTTGGTCGAAGCTTTAAAGAAGTACGCAGTTGACCCTCGATACAAACACTATCATGCTCAAATCCAGGAAGCGCTTGATAATTCAAGTGAGCCAGTAAAAGGTAAATTTATGGTCCCTGAAGGTTACTATAACTCAGCTGGTATAATTAAAGATCCAGAGATGAGACAAGAGCTTGTTAAAGCGTTATATTAAACTCAAACTCATGCCTAAAACTCCAAAAGACATTAATGATGAAAATAATCCTGAAAAAGTATTTGAGGGTTTTGATTCTATTCGTGAAGAACAGAAAGTGATCGAGCTACATGATATGGTAGCCAAACTTATGGCGCAGGCAGGATTAAGCTTCAATCCAGATCTGAAAGAGGCTGATGTTGACATGGAGGTTATTAACTACCAGCTTATTTCCGGTATGAATCAAGACAATAAAGATGATGAGTAACTACTGCCAGGCTTCACAAATCATTCTAAAAGCACAGTAGTTACACCACGGTCCAACTTTTGCTTTGAACTCGTTAGTTCGAATTTCAGAAATTGTCCTTTCGACTTCTTCTTTAACTCTAGCGATATCTTGGGGAGTTCTCTGCATCGATATTTTAGAAACATCCTGTAAGTAGTAAAAAGTTAGGGTGACTTTCTCAAGTTCCTGGTGATAGAGCCCTTTATCCATAGCTGCTAGGGCATAAATTGAGAGTTGTAGACTTTTTTGGAGCTCTTTTTCATCAGGCTTTTTGCCTGTTTTGTAGTCAATGATTTCTATTCCACCGTTTGAAGTATTATCGACCCGGTCAATTTTCCCAGTTAGAAAGGTATCAAAATTTAAACGAATCTTAAAAAGCTTCTCCAGCCCCATGACAGAAACATTAGGATTATGCAAAATTTCAAAGTATTTTTTTAGCATCATAGCCCCTTCTTTTTTCATCTTTTTCTCATGGCTCTGAGAAGAGTATCCAATCGGGGACCACAGACCGTTAAAAATCGTTATCATTCTATCTAAATTAACTGTTTTATCGAGCATAAACTCTTCGTAGAACTTCTGCAGCGTTCTGTGAATTGTATCGCCAAAGGATGCTGCAGCGTTGACTTGAGTGGGGACCTTCAGGATATACTGATATTTATACTGTAGTGGGCAGGTTTTAAACGACTCAAGCTGTGAGTATGAGAAGTTTTTTAAAGGTAGCCCTTGTTTAATGATAACCTCAGGTGCTGGTTGGAGCCGCTGGAAATCGAAAAGTGAGATCTGGGTCTTTTCTTCTTTTTTAAGAAGCTGAATTTTATTTATCTCTACTTCTCCTATAGCCTCAACCACAAATGGGGAGATCTTTCGCTGCCGTTTCCCCTCTCCGTAGGTAAGCGCAGAAGACAAAAATAGGTGCTTTTTGGCTCTTGTTAGCGCAACATAGAAAAGTCGTCGTTCTTCCTGAATATGGTAGTTGCCTTGGGGAAGAATCTCTCTTATGAGTTCAGCTGGAATTGGCAATGGATCCTTCTTTTCATATGTTGGAAATCTTCCTGTTGATAGATTAACTATAAAGACAACGGGAAACTCTAGGCCTTTGGAGCCATGAATAGTGAGGATATTGACTGCATCGTAGCCGCTACCGCTCATATCGTCTGCGGAAGGCGACTCGCCAAGCTCCATGCTCATCTTAATCCACTCAACTACAGCAAAGACCGAGGAATCTTCATTTGAAGACTCAAATGATTTTATTTTATTAAAAAATTTGGTGATATTGAGGGCGACTTTCTCTTCCTGCTCACTTTTATAGGCAACAATCTTCCTAAGGTACTGTGTATCTTCGAGAAAGTAAAAGAGGATTTGAGCAGCGCTTTCTTTTTGGAGTAATGGAAGGTGACGCCGGATCATCTTAATAATAGGGATTAACTTTTCTCTGGTTCCTTCTATCAAAAGTGGGAGGAATTTCCTGTAAATCTCAAACTCAGACTGAAACCAGTCCTGCTCAAAAAATGAGAGGGCAATATAGATGCCTTGAAAAAAGGATAAATTTGTTTTTTTGGCGAAAGCTGAAAGAAGGCTTAGATCTTTATTATCTATCTCAAAAATATCCATGCATAATACTCTATATAGACTCACAGAGTCTTCAATATCATAGAGAACATGTAAATAGGCGATAAGATCTTTTACTTCAGGTTGTTTAAATAACATACCTGGCCCAAGAAACCTGTATGGTATTCCCGACTGTGAGAAACAGTTGATAAATGGGTCGGCGTAGCTATTGGCTCTCACAAGCAGGGCAAAGTCTGAGAATTTATAGTTTTTCTTTTTTTTAAGGTCTAAAATATTTTGGACGACTGTATTTGACTCGCCATCAGCATTATCTGAAAATGAAAAGTGGACTATATTTTTCTGGTTTCCTTTGTGAGCAATCAGTTTTTTAGATATTCCGAGTTGGGCTTCAAGAGTATCTGGGTTATTAAACTGAATAACCTTATGTGAAGTATCGAGAATATCCTGATATGAGCGATAATTCTTATTTAAAGTGATCTGTTTTGCTGATGGATACTCCTTCATAAAGGTGAGAATATTGGAAATAGAGGCTCCACGGAATTTGTATATGGCCTGAGAGTCATCCCCTACCACTGTAAGCTTTGAGGTTGTACCGCTCGGGCAAAGCAGCTTAATGAGTATGTATTGAGCAATATTTGTATCCTGAAACTCGTCTACCAGAACATTTTTGAACCTTTGTTGATATTTTTTAAGAATTGATGGCCGTTTTTCAAAAAGGTGTATAGTATAACTAATTATATCTGAGAACTCAAAGTAGCCTTCTTTCTGCTTAATTTCATCGTAGGTTTTATAGGTATTTGCAAGCTCTAGATTTTTCTCTTTTTCCTCCAGAGACTCGTCTGTTCTATCGATTTGAGCCCATTCCAGATATTCGTCTGGCAGTATATGCTCCTCTCTAAGTCTGCTAAAGTGCTTAAGAAGTGTCTCTACGAATTTTTGAGGGTTACCTAACGGTCTAAAGTAATTGAGATTTAGTTGAAAGAGGTGTTTGCGCATAAAAACTATCGACTCAGCCTCTGTCATAAGTTTATATCCTGGATCGAGGCCAATATGGCTGATTTCTGTGTGGAGAATCTCATCAGCAAAAGCATGAAATGTCGAGATCCACATCTCAAAGTAGCCATAAGGAAGAGCCTTATCTACTCGCTCCTCCATCTCGTTAGCAGCTTTTTCGGTAAACGTGAGAGCTAAAATCTCTTCAGGTTTAGCTAGTTCATTTGCAATAAGAAACTTGATTTTTTCAACTAAAACTGTCGTTTTGCCTGTCCCTGCTCCAGCGACAATCAAAAGGGGGCCTTCATTATACTCGACAGCCTGTTTCTGTTCTTCATTTAAGTTAGGATCTTCTGTAAGATTCATGTTGTTATTTTAATAAAAACTCAACTAATAGGGTGATTCTTTTACAGTATCATTGTAGCAAAAATTTGAAAGAAGGTAAACGATTGTTTACGCGTATATAATTTGTTGTATTTCTCCTTGACTTTCTCTGGGGAAAACTATATCATAGACTTAAGCAGGGAATTATCTCTTGCATATTTGTTTGTATGCATTATAATTTCTTCAGTTAAATTGTGCTTATTTTTTATTAATTTACATATTCAATACTTATGGCAACTGCCGCGTTTAATCGAAACAAACCACACTTGAACATAGGTACTATTGGTCACGTTGATCACGGAAAAACCACTACTACCTCTGCAATTACTTTCGTTCTCGCTAAAAAGGGACAGGCCGAGTTTAAGGCCTATGACAAAATTGACAGTGCTCCAGAAGAAAAAGCTCGCGGAGTCACGATCAACCTTTCACATCAAGAATATGAGACTGATAAAAGACACTATGCACATATTGACGCCCCAGGACACGCTGATTATATTAAAAACATGATCACCGGAGCCGCTCAGATGGACGGTGCTATTTTGGTTGTTTCTGCTCCTGATGGCCCTATGCCTCAGACAAGAGAACATATTCTTTTAGCTAGACAGGTAAACGTTCCAGCTATTGTTGTTTATTTAAATAAAATAGACATGGTTCAGGATAAAGAAATCGTTGAGCTCGTTGAAATGGAAGTCAGAGATCTTTTGACAAAGTACGGTTATCCCGGTGATAAAGTACCAGTAATCAAAGGCTCTTCATTAAAAGCTCTTCAGGATGATCCAGAATCAGTACAAGCGATCACAGATCTCATGAAGGCTGTTGACGACTATATCCCGGATCCAGTCCGTGCTATTGATAAACCTTTCCTTATGCCTGTAGAAGATGTTTTTACAATCTCAGGACGTGGAACTGTCGTTACTGGAAGAGTTGAAAGAGGCATGCTTAAAGTAAACGAAGAAGTCGAGATTGTCGGTATCAAGCCGACAAAAAAAACAGTCGTAACTGGAATTGAGATGTTTAGAAAAACACTCAACGAAGCTCAAGCCGGAGATAATACTGGTCTTCTCTTAAGAGGAGTCGAGAAAGATGACGTCGAAAGAGGTCAAGTTCTTGCTAAACCAGGTTCAGTTACTCCACACACAGATTTTGAAGCAGAAATTTACGTTTTAACTAAAGAAGAGGGTGGACGTCACACTCCATTCTTCAAAGGCTACCGTCCACAGTTTTATATCAGAACAACTGATGTCACTGGTGAGCTTGAACTCCCAGCCGGAGTCGAGATGGTTATGCCTGGAGATAATGTAAAAATTTCAGCAAAACTCATCTATCCTATCGGTCTTGAGGATGGACTGAAGTTTGCTATTCGTGAAGGTGGACATACTGTTGGCGCAGGTGTCATTACAAAAGTCTTGAAGTAATTGTTAGTTATAGTTAGTCCGAGGAGGCGAGAGTCTGTTCGGGCTAACCCAATTAACTTTTAAATAAGTACAAATCGCAGAAATGCGTATTTCAGCAAAATTCACTTTTGTTCAGTCATTCGGAAAATATCAGCATTTTTCAAATTGACATTTTGCGAGAAGACGCTTTCAAGATTTAAATATAAATTATTTTTTTAGCACCTTAATACAATGCCAAAAGGAAGAGTACGTATACGATTGAAGGCTTATGATCATCGACTGATTGATGAAACCTGTCAGAAAATTGTTGATACAGCAATGAAAACAGGTGCTTCTGTAAAAGGGCCGATTCCTTTACCAACGAGACTTGAAGTCTATGTTGTTAATAAAGCATCATTTACTGATAAAGATGCTCGTGAACATTTTGGACTTAAAATTCATAAACGACTATTAGATATCATGAATCCGACAAATCAAACGATTGACTCTTTAATGCATCTCGAATTACCTGCGGGTGTTGAGGTAGAAGTGAAAATGTAATAACTAAAGAATTTAGTACGAAACTGTATGAAGAAAAAAAGAATTGAGATTGAACATTATACATCTATAGTATATAATCAGAAGGATATGATTTTCCGTCGGGGGAAAATACAAAACAGATAACACATTTTCCAGATTGGCAGAGAAAAAGCCCTATCTGGGCTATTTTTTTTGTCTCAATCTTGCAAGACTGAGGTTGAACTGCGATCACTCTTTAGATTAAAGAAGGATGGAGGGTCAATCTCATTAATTAGACGGAATTTTTACAAATATATGGCAGGTTTTGTTCTCGCTGAAAAATTAGAACAGTCTCAAACATTCGACGAAACAGGTAAAAGAACTCCTGTCACTCTTCTAAAGACATCTCCTTGTTACCTCATAGACATAAAATGGCCAGAAGTTAACTCATACATGGCAGTCAAACTAGGATTCGGCCAGTCCAAAAATATCAAAAAATCTGTTAAAGGTCAGTTAGACAAGGCGGGGATAAAAACCCCGCTCCGTTTTTTAAAAGAGATAAGACTCGATAAAGTAAAATGTTCAAAAGTAGAAGAAAATGGAAAAATTGGTATACAAGTCGGTGATGTAAAGCTTTTTATAGGTGAAGAGTTAAAACCAGAAACCCTCTTTAAAGTCGGCGACATGGTCAAAGTATCCGGCACTTCAAAAGGTAAAGGTTTTCAGGGCGTCGTCCGAAGACATGGTTTTGCTGGAGGTCCAAAAACTCACGGTCAATCGGATCGTTGGAGAGCCCCAGGATCTATTGGGCAGACAACAACTCCAGGAAGAGTTTATAAAGGGAAAAAAATGGCTGGTAGAATGGGAACTGACCGCGTTAGTATCAAAAATCTGAGAGTTGTAAAAATTGATGAAAATGGTATTACAGTTAAAGGTCTTGTTCCAGGACATAAAAATGGATTTTTAGAGATTATTAGCACATAAACATGGCAGCTGAAAAAAAGCCCTCAACGGGGGCTAAAAAAACAACTAGTGTAAAGAAAACCGCAGTTAAAAAAACTGAGCCTACAATGAAGCCTGCTGAAACTCCAAAAACAAAGATCTCAAAACCTGTTAAAGCACCTTCGGAAAGCTCTCTACTCATTCCTGTATATGGTCTCGATGGAAAGGTAACAAAGACACTTGAGCTACCAAAAGAGCTCTTTACAGTAAAGGCAAGTCCACTATTAATAGCACAGTATGTGAGAGTTTATCAAGCCAATCAGCGACAAGGAACAGCTTCAACTAAGAGAAGAGGCGAGGTTACTGGTACAACTAAAAAAGTCTACCGTCAGAAAGGCACAGGAAATGCCCGACACGGGAGTAAAAAAGCTCCTCTTTTTGTTGGTGGAGGTGTCGACAGTGGTCCAAAACCCACTGATCACTCTATGAAAATCAACAAGAAACAGAGAAGAAGAGCGTTGCTATCAGTCTTAACTCAAAAACTACAAGAACAAGGAATCGGTGCACTCGCAAAAGATATTCTCGGTATGGAACCAAAAACAAAGTTATTTGTAAACTTATTGAAAGTAATCGGAGCAGAAAATAAAAAAGTTATGTTAGTTGTCTCTGAGTCTACTTTGGGAGTAAAGCTGGCTGTAAGAAATCTAAAAAAAGTCGAGTTAATGAGTGTCTCAAATCTCAACGCCTACAATGTTCTTACGCATGAGAAAGTCTTATTCAGCGAAGATGCTATAGCTCAGTTATTATCCTTATATTTAACTAAAGAAGTATGAGTCACCTAATTTTCAAACCATTAATGACAGAAAAAGCATCCCAGCTGGCAGCTAGGAACACATATGCGTTTCAGGTACCTCAGGAAATTAATAAGTATCAAATTGCAGAAACATTAGAGAAAATGTACAAAGTAAAAGTTGGAGCAGTGAGAATTGCCAAGAAAAAAGGTAAGACCCGAAGAGTTGGTAAAATGGGGAAAACTAAACAGCTACCAGATAGAAAAATAGCATATATTACCCTAAAAGAAGGAAAGATTGATGTATTTCCCCAGACGTAAAATACTATGAAAAAAATTTATAAAACGACATCAAATCCGGAAAAAAGTCTCATAAAAATCCTGAAAAAGCACTCAGGAAGAGATTCTTCTGGTTCCATCTCAGTTCGACACCAAGGTGGCCGACAAAAGAGATACTATCGTTTAATAGACTTTAAACGGGACAAAAAAGATATAGAAGCTAAAGTACTTCAAATTGAGTATGATCCAAATAGAAATGCTCACATTGCATTAGTCCAGTATACCGATGGAGAAAAAAGATATATTATTCATCCTAGAAATCTAAAAGTAGGCGACTCTGTTATTTCAGGGACCGCAGTAGAAATTAAGGTAGGAAATGCACTTCCATTAAAGAGTATCCCAATAGGGATAGAAATTCATAATGTCGAACTATATGCAGGTCAGGGAGCAAAAATTATACGAGGAGCAGGCACAACTGCTGTAGTTCTCGCTAAAGATCAAGGTTATGTTAATGTAAAGCTACCATCAGGTGAAGTGAAAAAAATAGCTGAAGACTGTATGGCAACAATTGGAGTTGTTGGCAATGTAGAACACAAGGATGTCGATCTTAAAAAAGCAGGAAGAAAAATATTAATGGGAGTAAGGCCAACTGTACGTGGAACAGCTCAGAATCCTCGAAGTCATCCTCATGGAGGTGGAGAAGGTAGGTCAGGAGAAGGAATGCATCCGAAAACTCCTTGGGGTAAACCAGCCAGAGGAAAGAGGACTCGAAATAAGACTAAATGGAGTAATAAATTTTTAGTAAAACGAAGGAAATAATATGGAATCATTAACCTATCAGAAAAATCTGGATATAGCGCCAAAAAAGCTAAGGATGCTTTTGCCAAAAGTCAAAAAGCTATCACCTCTAGAAGCAACAAAAGTTCTCTTCTATTCTCCCCGGAAAGCTGGGCAAGTTTTTTACAAAGTTATTAAGTCTGCAATAGCTAACGCTAAACAGACTTTAAAAGTGAACGATGATTTGTTACAATTCAAGCTGTTCACGGTTGAAGAGGGAAATAAACTCAAGAGATATCAGGCAGGAAGTAGAGGAAATGCAAAACCATTTAAAAAACGGTATTCACATATAAAGATTATTTTGACTGCGAAAGCTCAGACTGAGACTTCTCAAAAGATGAGCACAACAAAGAAACTTGAGACTAAGAGTTCTGTGGATGAAACCGAAACTCAGTTACGAGTTGTTGACCTGACTGTCAAGGCTTCGGATGCAAAGAAAGAATCAGTCACACCAAAAAAACAGCCGGTTGAAGATAAGAAAAAAGAAGTTAAAAAAGTTATTAAGAAATAATTACTATTTATAAAGATTAATGGGACAAAAAGTAAATCCAAAAGGACTAAGACTAGGAATAATCTATAACTGGGACTCCAGATGGTTTTTCTCTGACAAAAGACTTTTTAAAGACTCTCTCATAGCTGATATTAAGATGAGAAAAAGTTTAATGGCAAAGTTCGCATTTGCTTCTGTGACTCAAATTGAGATAGAGAGAGCAATCAATAAGATTACTGTGTTTATTTACTCGGTCAAACCAGGCATGATTATCGGAAGAGGGGGAAAAGGCTTGGAAGAAGTAAAAAAGTATGTTTTAGCTCATACTCAAACAACTGGAAAAAAGAAAGATATTAAAATTGATCTTAAAATAGAGCCGATTAAGAAACCATACGCAAACTCATATTATGTAGCGCAAGCAATCGCAGAAAAATTAGTCAGGAATTTCCCTCATAGAGCAGTTGTTCATAATACAATGACAAGAGTTATGGAAGCAGGTTGTAAAGGAGTGAAAGTTCAACTCGGAGGAAGAATTGCAGGAGCCGAAATCTCAAGAAGAGAAAAGTACTTTCAAGGCACAATCCCAACCTCCACAATTAGAGAAGACGTTGAGTTTGCAAGATTCCCTGCACTAACAAAATCAGGATATGTCGGAGTAAAAGTTTGGATTTGTAAATAACATGTTATCACCAAAAAGACAAAAATACCGGAAACAGTTTAGAGGAATTTGGCGAAGAATCGCTGTAAAAGGGGACAAAGTTAATTTCGGTAGTTTTGCACTCAAGAGTCTAGAAAAGGGGTGGATCAAAGATAGAGAAATTGAGTCTGCTCGTGTTGTAATGGCCAGAGCAACTAGGAAAAATGGAAAGTTTTGGATTCGTATATTTCCTGATAAGCCGTTTACTAAAAAACCGCCAGAAGTAACGATGGGTGCTGGAAAAGGAGATGTTTCTCACTATGTTGCATCAGTTACACCTGGAAGAGTGTTGTTTGAGATAGACGGACTGAATGAACAAGATGTAAAAAAAGTATTTCATAATGTTGCAGCAAAGTTATCTGTTACGACCAAGATCGTACCAAAAGATATATGAAAAAGCAGTTTAAAGAATTATTAAATAAAACAGTTCAGGAGTTGCGCAAAGACATTGATAGTCTGAAGATGGAGATAACAAAGGGTATTTTAGAGTCTGTATCCAATCCACAGAAAGACACCAACTTAGTTGCCAAAAAAAGAGCCAAATTAGCATCTCTCTATACCGCTGCAAATCAAAAAAAAGAAGTAGAAGTTTTTAAAAGTATTAAATAAATATGAGTAAAATTTTAACTGGAACTGTCGTTTCGAATAAAACACCAAATACGATTATCGTAGATGTGCATAAGAGATATCAACATCCAAGATTTAAAAAAATAGTTAACGTTCATAAGAAGTTTAAAGTCCATGTGGAAAGTGGAACAGCAGATGTAGGAGCTGTTGTAAAGATTCAAGAGACACGACCAATTTCAAAAGATAAACACTTTATTCTGATTAAAGGAGGATCGCCAGTAAATGCAGAAGTTAAAGAGACGGCTCAAGCAAATACAGCAAAAAAAGCTAATAGTTCAGAAGCAAAAACAGAAGTTCAGGCCAAAGTTGTGGTAGCAAAAACTAAAAAAATAAAATCAGATACAACTAAGAAAGCAAAAGTTACTAAAAAAAAGGCCATTAAGAAGAAAGAAGTTACTAATTAATCACTTTTCATGTTACAATTACGATCGATTTTAAACGTAGCAGACAATACAGGAGCCAAAAAGGTTTCCTTTATAGGAATGCCTAAAAAAGGTAGAAAGAAAATCGGTGGTATTGCTGAGATGATTACAGGAGTAGTGAAATCTGCTATTCCATTTGGTCAGGTAAAAAAAGGTGAAATCGTCTATGCAGTAATTGTAAGAACAAGAAAAGAAAAGAGAAGAGCAGACGGTAGCTATATTAGATTTGATGATAATGCATGTGTCATACTACAAGGTAAAGAGAGTAAAGAACCAAAAGGGACTCGTATATTCGGTCCAATTGCAAAAGAGTTAAAAGACTCAGGGTATAACAAGATTGCAAGTTTAGCTGAAGAAATTTATTAATCATACTATGAAACTTAAAAAAGGCGATAAAGTAAAAATCACATCTGGGAAAGATAAAGGAAAAGACGGAGTTATCGAAAAAACCTATAGTAAGATGAATAAAGTCCTGATCAATAATGTGAACATCTATAAAAAGCATATTAAGAAAAACGAACAGATGCCACAAGGCGGAGTCGTTGATCTCGCAAGACCATTAGATATATCAAAGGTAGCATTTCACTGTCCCAAATGTGGTAAAGAGTCTAAACTAGGATATGTATTAGAAAAAGGGAAAAAATTTAGAGTATGCAAAAATTGCCAGAGCAAAATTTAATTTATCACTATGTCATTTCAAGAATATTACAATACGGAGTTGAAAAAAAAACTAATGAAGGAGCTAGATATAAAAAATCCTATGGCATTACCTGTGATAAAAAAAGTTGTGATTAATGTAGGAGTAGGAGAAGCAGTCTCAAATAAGAATGTAATTCAGCATGTTCAAGATCAGATCACCTTAATTTCCGGTCAGAAGCCTGTGATTACTAAAGCAAGAAAATCTGTATCAGCATTCAAAGTAAGAAAAGGTATTCCACTTGGTGTTAAAGTTACTTTGAGAGGAAAAAGAATGTACTCTTTTATAGAGAAGCTAACAAAAATAGTCATTCCACGTTTGCGAGATTTCAGAGGAATTTCTGACAGTTCAGTCGACTTAAATGGAAATCTTAACTTAGGTTTTTCAGAGCAAACATTATTTCCCGAGATAGAGTACGATAAAATTGATAGAATAAGAGGGCTGGAAGTTACAGTAGTCACTAATGCCAAAGATCAACATAAAGGGAGAAAGTTATTCGAGTTGTTAGGAGTTCCTTTTAAAAAAGTGGTTCAAGAATAAAGTTAAATAAATACTATGGCCAAAACATCAGACGAAGTAAAATTTAGAAAAAAACAAAAGTACTTAACTAGATACAGAAATCGTTGTCCACTCTGTGGACGTGCAAGAGGCTATATGAGAAGATTTGGTTTATGCAGAATCTGTTTTAGAGAAAAAGCATTATCAGGTGAGATCCCAGGTATTAGAAAAATTTCTTGGTAAAACTATGAGTAGATCAACAAAAAAAGGACCATATATTGACGAAAAATTAATGTTAAAGGTCTTAAAACAAAAAGCTGAGAAGAACTATGCGCCCATAAAAACTTGGGCTCGAAATTCTCAGATAGCGCCTGACTTCGTCGGACATAAAATGGCTATTCATAATGGGAGAAAACACATTGAAGTATTAATTTCAGAGACAATGATAGGACACAGGTTAGGAGAGTTCTCACCTACCCGAACATTTAGAGGGCATGGAAAGATAACAAAGCGAACAGCAGAGAAAACTTAAACCCCGGGGGTTTAGGTAAAATATATATTAACCCCGGGTTATACAAAAAACTATGAACGCAGTTACAGACTTAATAATCAGAATTAAAAACGGCTATATGGCCGGGAGAGATACTATTGAGAGTCCTTACTCTAAGTATCGTGGAGAGTTATTGGCAAAACTTAAAAAACTAAGGTATGTCAAAGAATACTCAGTTACTGGTGAAACAATAAAAACAGTCAGTATTGTGCTAAACTATCAGGATGGTTTGCCGGCAGTAACGCAGGTGAAGATATTCTCAACACCTGGCAGGAGATGGTATGTTTCATCAAAAGACTTAAAACCTGTACTTGGTGGCATGGGATACTCTCTACTTTCCACGCCTCAAGGAATCCTAACAAATATTGAAGCTAAGAAAAAACAAGTTGGTGGAGAGTTACTATTTAATATCTGGTAATTATGTCAAAAATAGGTCAGAAAGTAATACCAGTACCGGCATCAGTTCAAGTAGAAATAGCTGAACCTATAGTTAAGGTGAAGAGTAATGCTGGTGAGTTGAGTTTTACTCTTCCAAAAACGATCAATATAACCCGAGAAGGAGATATGCTTACGGTAACTAGAACTTCAGAAAAAAAAGACTCTAAATCGTTACATGGGCTGTATAGAAGTCTTATCGCAAATGCTGTTAATGGTCTTAATAAGAGTTGGGAAAAAAGACTCGAAGTTGTAGGAACAGGATTTAATGTAAAACTACAGGGTGAAGACTTAGTTTTTAAAGTAGGATACTCCCATTTAGTTACATTTAAAAAAGTCGAAGGCATTAAATATCAAGTAGAAGGAAATAATAAGGTAATTATCGCCGGACCAGATAAACAGTTGGTCGGCCAAGTTGCATACCAGATTAGAATAATCAGAAAACCAGATGTTTATAAAGGTAAAGGCATAAGATATGAAGGCGAAAAAATTAAGCTGAAAGCTGGAAAAAAAGCTAAGACAGCATAAAAATTACTATACTAGAATGACACTTATAACAATCAATAGAACAGAAAGAAGAAAAAAAAGGGTTAGCATGAAAGTACACGGTGATGCTGTGAGGCCTAGAATTACAGTTCATCGTTCTAACAAGTTCATATATGTTCAAGCAATTGATGATGCAAAAAAAGAAACTTTAGCCTCTTTTTCAAGTTTACAGTTATCCCGTAGTAAAGATTTAAAAGGGAAAAAAGTCGATCAGGCAAAGGAAGTTGGCTTACAGTTAGCAAAACTGTTAAAAGCGAAAAAGATTGCTGCAGGCGTTTTTGATCGGGGACAGTACTCATATAAAGGAAGAGTGAAGTCGTTAGCAGAAGGCCTACGCGAAGGAGAGTTAAAAATTTAAGGGGGGGGTTATCATATGGATGAAAATCAAAATATCACAGAAAAATTAGAAGAAAAAGTGCTTCTCATCCGAAGAGTTTCGAAGAAAACCACAGGTGGTAACTATGTTAGTTTCTCAGCTCTCGTTGTTGTTGGAGATAAAAAAGGAAAGGTTGGAGTAGGTATGGGAAGAGGACTCGAAGTCCCTCCAGCAATCCAAAAAGCGATTACTCATGCAAAAAAACATATGATAACTGTTCCTATATATAAGTCCTCCATTCCACATGAGATTAGTATGAAGTATAAATCTGCAAGGTTACTTTTAAAACCAGCTCCCGAAGGGTCTGGATTAAAAATAGGTAGTGTTGGCCGTGCCATCTTTGACTTAGCTGGAATATATAACGCATCGGGAAAAATTATTGGCTCTAGAAATCAGATAATTAATACTTATGCAGTTATAGAAGCACTAAAGAAATTAAAAAGCAGAGTAGAAAAAGTTTCTATCGAGAAGAAACAAACAAAGTAATTAGATTTATAAGTAACTATGAACAATTTTTTATCAAATTTACCAAAATTAGTCCACAATAAGAAGAAGAGACTAGGCCGAGGAGCTGGAAGTGGAAAAGGTGCTAAATCTGGAAGAGGAACTACCCGACATCAAAAAGCTCGCGAAGATATACCTCTAGCTTTTGAAGGTGGACAAGGGCGACTCATAAAACGATTTCCATTATTGAGAGGAAAAGGTAAAAATAAATCCTATCAACAAAAACCTGTCATTATTGATATTGATTCTCTTAACATTTTTAATGATAATGAAGTAATAACAGTTGAATCATTATTACAAAAAAAGCTTCTCATTGAGTCGAAAAAAGGAATTACTGTAAAAATTCTAGGAAATGGAAAGCTTACGAAAAAATTGACAGTTACTTTGCCAGTTTCTGCATCTGCAAAAAAGATGATTGAGAAAGCTGGAGGAGAGTTAAAAACTGTATGAAAGAAATAAGAGAAAAAATTAATTTATTATTGAGAGATCGTGAACTCAAAAGAAAGTTACTCTTCACTCTTTTTATTTTCTTAGTATTTAGAGTGTTTGCTTTCTTGCCTGTCCCTGCAATTGATCTTGTTAAGTTGAGGGCTTTATTTGCTCAAAATCAGTTTCTCTCACTTTTAGATATTTTCTCAGGTGGGACTCTCGTAAACTTCTCTGTGATGGCTCTTGGTCTTAATCCTTATATTAATGCCTCTATTATTATTCAGTTACTGACCGTTGTTTTTCCACAACTTGAACAACTCGCTAAAGAAGGGGAGTATGGACGACATAAAATCAATCAGTATACCCGTATGCTGACAATTCCATTAACAATTGTTCAGGCAATTGGTATCTATGTTCTTCTTAAGAATCAACATATCATTGGGAACTTAGATCCAATACAGTTTTTTTCATTCATATTTACTTTAGTGGCTGGAACATTTATATTAGTTTGGTTTGGAGAACTTATCTCAGAGTTTGGGCTGGGAAATGGTATTTCTCTGCTCATCTTCGCAGGAATCGTCGGAAGGGTCCCCGTTCTTTTTGGAAGAACACTCTCAACTGTCAATCAGTCATTAATTATTAACTTTATTATCTTTGCAGTCTTAGCAATACTAGTTATAGCTGCAGTTGTATTTATAAATCAGGCAGTAAGAAGGATCCCTGTATTTTATGCAAAAAGGATAAAAGGAAATAAAATGTATCAGGCTGCTTCGAACTATCTTCCTTTAAAACTCAACCAAGCCGGAGTCATTCCTATTATTTTTGCTGTTTCTTTCGTCCTTTTTCCTCAACTAATTGGTAATTTTTTTAAATACTCTAAGGTTCCAGTTATATCAGGAATTGCGAACTTCTTAGTTAATGTATTTAATCCTGCTGGCTTTTTCTACAATTTTTTCTACTTTCTCTTAGTTGTAGGCTTTACATTTTTCTATACTATTATAGTTTTTAATCCTCAGAAAATTGCTGATGAAATTCAAAAACACGGCGGGTTTATCCAAGGGATCAGACCTGGGCAGGCTACAAAGCAGTATTTGGAAAGAGTTCTCTATCGAATTACCACAGTTGGAGCGCTATTTTTAGGACTAATAGCAGTACTTCCAGCAATCATCTCAAAAATTACAGGAATTAATAACCTTGTTGTCGGAGGTACTGGAGTACTTATTATCGTCTCGGTAATTTTGGAAACATTTAAGACGGTTGAGTCTCAGTTGGTAATGAGAAGTTATGATAAATTTACAAAATAAATAATTACGAACCCACAAGGTGATTATAATTTGAATTAATATATGGCACAAAAAGGATCAAGAATACTATTTGGATTAACATGTGAAGTATGTAAAAAGCAGAACTACGTAGTTGAAAAGAATAAAGTTAATACAACGACAGCTTTAAAACTGCAGAAGTACTGTAACAAATGTAAAAAGCACACACCACATAAAGAGAAGAAAAAATTGGACTAAGTTTATGAAACTTGTACTAACTGGTATCCAAGGATCAGGAAAATCAACTCAGGGTAATTTACTGTCAAAACAGTTAAAACTCCCCTATCTCTCCACTGGACATATCTTTAGGGAGATTGCAAAAGAGAAAACCAAGTTGGGGCACTATGTTAAAGTAGTGATTAACTCGGGAATGTTGGTTCCTGATGATAAGACGATCGAAATTGTAGAAAGCTACCTATCGCGACCAGAGTACAAACGTGGTTATATTCTTGATGGTTTTCCTCGAACATTAACACAAGCAAAGCACTTTGAAAAACAGGTCGATAAGATAATTTATCTAGATATACCAGATAAGGAAACGCTTTGGCGTCTTTCATATAGAAAAGAAAGCCGCGATGACGAAACTCTAGAGGCACTGAGAAAGAGAATCGAATTATTTCACTTACACACGAAGGCGGTGATAGAGTACTTTGAGAAGAAAGATAAAGTAGTTACAGTTGATGGAACACAAACCATAAAGGAAGTGAATGAAGAAATCCTAAAGAGTATCGGGAAGCAGCTGAAAAAAAATCAGATAGAGTCATGGCAGCAAAAACATAAATCAATCATCGCGATTACAGGTCTCTCAGGATCTGGAAAAGATGAAGCAGGAGATTTTTTCAAAGAGAAAAGCATTCCTGTCATTCATTTCGGAAATACCATCAATCACTATATTGATGAACATCACCTCACACATACAGAAGCACTTCATCAAAAGCTGCGGATCGAGCTACGAGAAAAAAATGGTAAAGAAGCAATGGCAAAACTTAATAAGGAAAAAATTGAAAAGGAGCTTCAAGACAATATGATTGTGGTGATAAACGGGCTATATTCATGGGAGGAATATACGTACCTCAAGAAGGAGTTTCCTGATGTGAATATATACTTACTCACAATTTTTGCCGACAAAAATGTAAGATATAAGCGGGCAGCAAAAAGGAAGTACAGATCAAAAGTATTCGGCGAGGAAAGAGATATTCATGAGTTATCTACCTTAAATAAAGGAGCAACAATTGCTTTTGCAGATTTTTTGGTTAAAAATAACTTTTCAAAAGACGAGTTCTACGACAAACTTGATGAGGTCTATCGTGCAGTTTATTTTTCTTGAGTATGATACACTTAAAGTCTGAACAAGAGATTGAGATCATGAAAGAATGTGGAAAACGGTTAAGAGCCTCAGTACAAGAGCTTCTCCCTTTTATCCAGCCTGGTATAACTACTTTGTCAGTTGATCAGGAGGCAGAGGGATTAATTATCAAAAACGGAGCAGAATCATCGTTTAATAAGGTTCCAGGTTATCGTTGGAGTACATGTCTGCCAGTTAATGAACAGGCAGTCCATACTCCACCTTCAGGTAGAAAACTTAAAGAAGGTGATGTTTTGACAATAGATATTGGAGCATATTATCAGGGATTTCATACTGATTATGCTACAACAGTTGTTGTCGGAGATAACACAACTCCCCAAATTGAGGATTTTCTGGAAACTGGAAAAAAAACACTGAAAAAAGCTATAGCAGTGGTAAAAAGAGGTACCTTTATAGGAGAAATTTCCAGAATTATGGAAAGGGGAATTACCAGTAAAGGCTATCATATCTTAAAAGAGTTGACTGGACATGGTGTCGGAAGAGAGTTACACGAAGATCCCTATGTCCCTAACTTTGTAGATAGGCCGATGTCAAAAACGTTTAAGATTCCTTCGGGTCTTGTGATCGCAGTTGAGGTTATCTACTCAATGGGCTCTGATCAGATTGCATTTGAAAAGAGCGATGGGTGGACGATTAGAAGCAAGGACAGAAGTATTTGTGCTTGCTTTGAACATACGATTGCAATACAGGATGAAAATACGTTTATTTTGACATAAATTTGTGTTACAATATAGAGTTTTATGAAAGATGATGTACTAATAGTAGAAGGAGAAGTAATCGAGAATTTACCTAATACCCTTTTTAGGGTGAAGTTAAATGATAATGAAAAAGTCATAATGTGTTATCTATCGGGAAAAATGAGAAAGAACTATATTAAGATTCTTCCAGGAGATAAAGTTAGAATCGAAGTTAGCCCTTATGACATAAATAAGGGAAGAATTGTTTTTAGAAAATAGAGAGTTAAAATTATGCATATACAGTCGTCAATTACAAAGAGGTGTGCTCAATGTAAAATTGTAAATCGAAGAGGAAAGTTATATATTACATGTACAAATCCTAAGCATAAACAGAGGCAAGGATAAAGTAAAGTTGTTCGTTTTGCGCAACAACATTTTTAACATTAACGATTAATTTAAATAATAATTTATGGTTCGTTTGCTTGGAATAACATTACCAGATCAAAAAAAGATTGATTATGCCCTTACACTGCTTTATGGCATTGGGTGGACTACTTCAAAAGATCTTTTATCAAAGAGCGGTGTTGATGCAAATAAGCGTGTAAAAGAGGTCACCGAAGAAGAGTTTAAAAAAATTCTTGGAGTCCTAGAAAAAGGACAGAAAGTAGAAGGAGATTTAAGAGAAGAATTAAACGGGAATATTAAGCGTCTAAGAGAGATAGGCTCATATAGAGGCATGAGACATGCTCATGGACTACCATCTCGCGGTCAGAGAACCCGTTCGAATGCCAGAACTAAGAGGGGTAAGAGAAAGACGGTAGGAGCTCTTAAGAAGGAAGTCTGGGCAAAAATGGAACAGGCAAAATCCTCAGCACCAGCTGCGAAGAAATAATAGTTTGATTGCAATATGAAAAAGAAAAAAACAGTGACAATGATTGAAAAAGGTAGAATTTATATCACAGCTACGTTTAACAATACACTGGTAACAATTACAGATGAAAGAGGAGCGCCAGTTGTTGTCGGCTCAGCAGGAATGCATGGATTTGCCGGGACACGAAAATCTACCCCATATGCAGCTACTATTACAACCGAGTCTGCTTTGAGAAAAGCAATTGAAGAACATGGATTAAGAAAAGTTGATGTATATGTAAAAGGAATCGGAGCAGGTAGAGAAGCAGCTCTAAGAGCAATCAAAGCTGCAGATGTAGATGTAGATCGAGTTGCAGATGTGACACCAATTCCTCACAACGGAGTTAGGCCACCAGGAATTAGAAGAGTATAAAGAATAGTGGTCTATACTCTGATTGAGTACTAACAGCAATATTAGATAAATCATTATAGAGAGTATAAAAAAATATTTTAGTCAATAAACCAATATGAGATATACAGGACCAAAAAATAGAGTAGCCAGAAGAGAAGGAACAGATCTAGGACTTAAAACAGTCGGATCTAAATCTCATTCTGTGCTACTGAAAAAACTGAATGTACCTCCAGGTCAGCACGGTACGCGTGGAAAACGGAAGACCTCAGAACATGGTCGTCAGTTGCGAGAAAAACAGAAACTAAGATACGCATTTGGTCTTTCTGAAGCTCAACTCAAAAATTACTTTAAAAAAGCCATCAATAAACCTGGTAATACCGGTCAGTTTCTTTGCCAGTATATAGAAAAGCGTCTAGATAATGTCGTTTATCGACTAGGATTTGCACCAACAAGAGCATCTGCCCGACAGCTTGTTTCACACAATCACGTGAAAGTTAATGACAGTACAGTCAACATAGCTTCTTATCAGGTAAGAGTTGGAGATGTGATTAGTTTTGCGAAGGCAAAAACACAGAAAATGCCTGCAATTGAACAGTCGTTAGCTCGTAAAGATCTTATTATTCCTGAGTGGTTAGAAAAAAAAGGTATAGTAGGGAAGTTGAACAATGAACCAAACGCAGAAATTGTCGAACAACAGTTGAATTTGAGATTAGTAATCGAGTTTTATTCTCGATAATTTAAAAGTTCCTCCTGATATAAGGGAGGCAAAATACAGTTATGATAGATCCAGTTTTTCACACTAAGTTAGAGGAGCAAACACAAGACTACGGTCGGTTTGTTTTTGAACCATTAGCCTCGAGTTTCGGGCAGAGTATGGGAGTTGGTCTGAGAAGAACTCTACTTTCATCTTTAAGAGGCGCTGCAATCGGCTACGTAAAAGTAGAAGGAGCACCCCATCTTTTTGCAACTATAAAAGGCATTAAAGAGTCTGTATTAGATATTGTCTTGCAGCTTAAACTACTTCGATTCGAAGTTCCAGCAGACGGTAAATATAGAATACACCTCTCAGCTAAAGGACCTGGGAAAATCTATGGTAAAGATATTCGGGGAGAAGTAAAAGTAGTGAATGGTGACTTATATCTAGGAGAAATCACAGATACGAAGGGGAAATTAGAGATTGAAGCCATCGTTGAAACGGGCTTTGGTTTTATTACAGCAGAAGAGAAAGAAACCGAAGAAACTGGTTTTATTACCATTGACTCAGCTTTTTCACCTGTTAAGAAAGTCAACTTTAAGGTTGAGGATACTCGTGTTGGAAGAAAGACTAACTTTGAGAGATTAGTCTTAGACATCTGGACAGATGGAAGTATCACGCCTGAAGACGCATTGAGAAGTGCAACTCAGGTACTAGCTCAACACTTTAACCATGCTCTATCTGGTAAAGACATTAAGGAAGAGCAAACAGCTACAGTTGTTGGCCAGGAAAGCAATGATGAAGCACACTCAAAATTAGATGATATTATTATTGATGAGTTAAATCTGCCATCAAGAGTTATAAATGCGTTATTAAGAGAGAATATTGAGACAGTCGCAGACTTAATTAAGAGAGGCCGGGAAAATCTGGTCGGACTTAAGGGAGTTGGAAGAAAGTCTCTTGACTTGATTGATGAAGAGCTCAAAAAAATGGGTATAGAGTTAAGCTAAAAACTATGAGACACCAGGTACACAAATTCAAATTTAGTGGAGGAAAAGACTCAAATGACATGATGCTAAGAAAGCTAGCTTATAACTTGCTAGCACATGGCAAAATGGTGACGACTGAAAAGAAAGGCAAGTCTTTGAGTTCTTATATGGCTAGGCTCGTAGAAAAGTCAAAAGAAAAAACCGAGGCTAATAAAAACTATCTTTTACGTCAGATGAGTTCTATCAAAGTGGTAAATACTTTTTTTGAGAAGGTAGGACCAGTTTTTAAGGATATTCAAGGTGGTTATATCTCATTGCAACGGCTTCAACAGAGAGTATCAGATGGCGCGATGATGGTAAAACTCACTTGGGTTAAGCCAGTAGTCCTTGAAGAAGTTATCAACGCTACTAATAAAGTTCAGTCAAAAATTGCTCCAGCTAAAGCAGAAAGCTCAGCTGAGATAGAGATAAGAATGCCTGAGAAAACTCCGGCAAAGAAAGCAAAAACTGTTAAAAAAACTAAATAATCTATGGCACAAATTACTAGAGCAACAAAACCTGTTTCAGATAAAAATCTACAAAGAGATTGGAAGCTTGTTGACCTAAAAGGAAAGATCCTTGGTCGAGTTGCAAATGAAATTGCGGCTTATCTACAGGGTAAGAATAAAACGAACTATGTCACTCATCTTGATTTAGGTGATAATGTTGTCGTTATTAATGCTAAAAAGGTAGTTGTTTCAGGAAGTAAAGCCGATGAAAAAGAGTATACTTTCTTTTCGGGTTACCCTGGTGGGTTAAGGAAAGTTTCTTATAAAGCACTCCTGGAAAAGATGCCAGGTGAAGTTATAAGACGAGCTGTATCTGGAATGCTCCCAAAAAATAAGCTCCGTGATCAGCGCTTGTCGAGACTTTTTGTGTTTGGCGATGAAAATCACAAGTACGGTGATAAATTTACCCAAAAAGCAAAGTTATTAGTATTTGATCAATAGAATATGGCTAAAAAAACAGAAGTTCAGTATTATCAAGCAGTCGGCAGAAGAAAAGATGCAGTCGCCCAAGTGCGTTTGTATGTAACTGGAAAAGAAAAGTCAGCCACGGTGAACGGAAAGAAAATTGGCGTTGGCGAAATTATCATTAACGATAGCCAGCTTGAAAAAGCTATGCCTGGTCAAGTTGAGAGAAAAAGGTGTATCCTGCCATTAGAACTAACTGACAATGTAGGTAGATTTGCAATCTCAATTAAAGTTAGAGGTGGTGGTCCAAACGGTCAGCTGGAAGCTATTATTCACGGAATTTCGCGAGCACTTGTTGTTTTGAACCCAGAAGAATATAAAGCAACATTAAGAAAGCATGAGCTACTAACCAGAGACTCACGAACACGCGAGCGCAGAAAAGTTGGTACTGGTGGAAAAGCCAGAAGAGCAAAACAGTCTCCAAAACGTTAACGCTAACCAAATCATGCAGTCAGTCTTCCCTCAGTGTCTTTCACCTTTATTTAGATACTGATATAATAAATCCTATGGATCTTTCAATTATTATCCTCTCCTATAACACAAGCGATCTCACTAAAGACTGCCTCAACAGCGTAGTAAACTCATTAAAAAATACACACTTAACTTCAGAAATAATTGTCATTGATAATGCCTCATCGGATGACTCAGTAAAAATGCTTAAAGGCTTTGTAGAAGATACAAATCACAAGAATATTCATCTTAAAATGATTTTTAATGAAGAAAACGCAGGATTTACAAAGGGCAACAATCAGGGAGTTAAAGTTGCTAAAGGAAAGTATATTCTTCTTCTAAACTCAGATGCGGTTATCGAGGATGTAGACTTCGCAAAGCTTCTTGAATACTTAGATTCCAACAAAGATGTCGGTATTTTGACAGTGAGGTTAAATTTACCAGATGGTGAGATTGATCCTGCTTCTCATCGGGGCTTTCCAACGCCTTGGAACTCACTCACCTATTTCTTAAAATTAGAGAAAATTTTCGGTAAGCTGCCGTTCCTTGGAAAGACTTTTGGAGGGTATCATCAAACATTTAAAAACTTACAAGAAGAGCATGAAATTGACTCTCCTACAGGTGCATTCTTTCTCACGAGGAAGTCTATATTAGTGGAAGTTAATGGCTTTGATGAAGACTATTTTATGTATGGAGAGGACCTTGACCTTGCTTATAGAATAAAGAAAAAGGGCTACAAAGTAATCTACTACCCCTATTACACAGCACTACACAAAAAACACCACAGTGGTATCAAAGGAGTTAACTTTGAAACGAGAAAGAAAACCCGAAAATATTTTTATGAAGCCATGAAGATTTTTTATAAGAAAAACTATGATACCAGATACCCTTTCTTCATCCGAAATCTCATCTACTTCTTAATTGATTATAAAATGGATCACCTATGAAAAGAATAGGCATAGACGCTCGTCTTTATTTTCAGACTGGAGTAGGTGTATATCTGAGGAATTTACTTCATTTTCTCCAAAAAATAGATAATAAGAATATTGAGTTTTATATCTATGTCTTGGATGAGGAGAGCTCCAAAATTGAGTTTACCAATACGCGCTTTATTAAACGGGCTGTGCCTTATCGTTGGCACAAATTGTCTGAGCAGACTAGTTTTTTAATCTCTCTTTATAGAGATAAGTTAGATTTAATGCACTTCACTTATTTTAGCCATCCGATACTTTATAACCGTCCATTTATTGCTACTGTTCATGATACTATTCTGCTTGAGCATAAGACTGGAAAAGCTAGTACATTATGGTCAGGAATTTATAATATCAAACATATCGCATTTAAGCTAGCTTTTTCTCACCAGATTATGAAGAGTAGGCTGATAATAACCCCAACAGAAACTGTAAAAAAACAGCTTTTAGACATCTATGGTACTCAATATGAAAGCAAGATTACAGCGCTTTACGAGGGGGTAGATTTCGTAAAACAAATAACAAACGAGAATATAGATCTAAAAAAAACATTTACTCATCCTTTTATACTGTATGTCGGAAATTTTTACCCTCACAAAAATGTCGAGAAACTAATAGAAGCATTCTCAAATATTAAAGATGAAATACAACTTGTTTTAGTAGGTCCAGCCGACTTTTTTTCAAAACGGACTCAGGTTTTAATTGAAAGGCTACATCAAACGCGAAGAGTAGTTCTATATCCAAACGCTACTGATGCAGACTTAATTTTCTTCTATAAGCATGCTCAAATGTTAGTTCATCCCACTCTTTCGGAAGGATTTGGCTTGCCTCTCATAGAGGCTGCTTACTTTAATCTGCCAGTCGTTGCATCAGATATCCCTGTTTTCAGAGAGATTTTAGATAAAGAATACACCTCTTTTGATCCGAAGGATATCGTCGATATTAAACAAAAGATAGAGTTTCAGCTAAAAAATAGAGCTAGAGCAGACTACTCAACAATTAATAAGAAATTTTCATTTGAAAAGATGACACACTTACTTGATAGGATATACTCTTCAGAACTTCACAATCTGGCTAAAACTATATAACACCACTTTAGAAATCGACTCACCGGTTCGCAATAATATAGGTCACGATATCATGATATCGTCTGGTATATATACTCTCCTTATCATTTATAATGTGAGTATGACCTCGAGTGTGAGTGGAAAAACTAAAAAAATCGCAGTTGTTTATGACTGGATAGATAAATGGGGTGGCGTAGAAAGACTTTTACTGATACTCCATGAAGAGTTTCCTGAAGCTGATTTTTATACTTCTTACTATAATAAAAAAAGAGCATCTTGGGCGAAGGATTTAAGTATTAAGACATCTTTTATTCAGAAGCTGCCCGGCTTTATAAAGCAAAGCAGACTTTTATCACTTTTGCTATACCCTTTTGCTTTTGAGTCATTCGATTTCTCAGGCTATGATATGGTTATTTCTGTTAGTTCTTCATTCGCGAAAGGAGTCATTACGAAGCCAGAAACTCTTCATATCTCTTATCTATTAACACCGACAAGATTTCTCTGGGGGCAGTCAGATGACTATCTTAAAGGAATAGTGAAGAAGATAGGGAGTGCTTTATTTGGAAGCTATCTACGAAAATGGGACTATGTCGCGGCCCAGAGGCCAGATAAAATTGCTTCGATCTCTAAACTCGTTGCTGATCGAACGCTGAAATATTATCGCCGAGAATCGGTTGTGTTGAATCCTCCTTTTGATATTCCTTACTGGACTTCAATAAAAGAAAAAATACTGGTTAAAGAGTCTTTTGGAGGAGATGAAAAGTACTACTTGCTTGTGAGTAGACTTGAGTCATACAAAAGAGTTGATCTTGTTATCCAAACTTTTAATAAGCTAGGGAAAAAGCTCATTATAGTCGGAACAGGGTCAGAAGAGGCAGCTCTGAATCAGAATGCAGGTAAAAATGTCGTTTTTATGAAGAATACGAGCGATGTAGAGCTGGGTAAGCTATATACCTATGCTGAAGCTCTTATTATGCCTCAAGAGGAAGATTTTGGTTATGTAGCATTAGAAGCACTTTTTTTCGCTTGTCCAGTCCTTTCTTACTCCTCCAGCGGAGCAAAAGAGATCGTAGTCGATAATGAAACAGGACTCTTTTTTATGCCTCAGTCACAGGAAGCTCTAACTGCAACTATAGAAAGGTATGAAAAGGCTTCAACTGAGCTAAAGCAAAGTCTGTACCAAAATGGTAAAGAATTAGTCGAAAAATACTCTAAAGAGCATTTTCTAGAACAATTTCAAAGAATAACTAACGAGTACTCAGGTGAAAAAACATAAAATGTAAAATTTGCAGGCTCAAAGTAGACAGATCAGAGGTATACTTTCTACAAAATCCTCATAAGAGTGGTATATAATAAACTAGGTTGAACATTGTTATCAATTGTTAAGAATTTATGAAAGCAGTCATATTTGCAGGAGGAGTAGGTACACGTCTGTGGCCTCTCTCAAGAAAGAAGTCCCCTAAACAGTTTGAAAAGATTGTCGGCGAGAAATCTACACTACAACTTTCTATCGAAAAACTTTTACCTGCTTTTAAGCCTGAAGATATCTATATCTCGACAGGTATCCAGTATGTTGATCTGGTAAGGAAGCAGCTGGATTTTATCCCTTCGGAAAATATAATTGGAGAACCTGTAAGAAGAGATGTCGGACCAGCCGTAGGTTTTATAATGGGACTTTTATCAAAGAAATTTCCAAACGAACCAGTAGCTATCTTATGGAGTGATCATCTGGTGAAAAGGGTTGAGAAATTTAAGGATATACTAATGGCAGCAGAAAAATTGATAAAAGGTGATGCTCAGAAAATGATTTTTATAGGTCACACTCCCCGTTTTGCTTCACAGAACTTAGGTTGGATTGAGACTGGGGAAGAAGTCCAGAACGTAGATGGAGTATCTTTTAAAGCATTCAAGGATTTTAAGTATCGACCAGATAAATATGTCGTTGAAAACTACTTTAAAGATTCCCACTACTGCTGGAATCTAGGCTATTTTATCAGTACACCCCAATTTGTCTATGATCTTTTCGAGAGATTTACTCCAAAAATTTTCAATTTGACAGAGAAAATTCTAAGCTCGATGCATACTGGGAATTTCGAGGAGGCATTCTCTGAATACTATCCTCAGATGCCTGAGATTAGCTTTGATAATGCCATTTTAGAACAGCTGGATAATAGTTTTGCGCTCGTAGTTATTGATGACATCGGTTGGAGTGATGTTGGTGCCTGGGAAGCCTTAAAAGAGGCTCTGGAAAATGGAAAAACCGACAATATCACACGCGGTAAGGTTATGCTTGAAAATTCAACAGATACTCTTGTTTATAATTACAATCAAAAAAAGCTGGTTGTAGGAATTGACCTAGAAGACTTTCTAGTTGTCGATACGGAAGATGTCCTCCTTGTAGCCAAAAAGTCTTCTGTATCTAAAGTTAAGAAATTAGTTGAGGGGTTACAAGGAACAGTTTATGAAGATCTGACCTAACTTCCTATCAAAAATATTATATAATAATGCACCAAACATCTAATTTTTTAAAAGGGGCTTTGTATGAAAAATACCTAAAAAGAGGGATGGATATTGTCCTCTCTTTGCTAGCTTTAACTGTTTTTTTCCCTGTATGTATACTGACAATTATTGCTATAAAATTAGATTCAGATGGTCCGGTCTTTGCCGATGTGCCTCAGAGGGTCGGGCAGAAGAAAGATAACTTTAAAATGTACAAATTTAGATCTATGATAAAAAATGCACACCAGCTTCTGCAGAGTGACCCAAGCTTCAAAGAGTTGTTTGAAGAGTATAAGCGACAGAGCTATAAACTAAAAAAAGATCCAAGAATCACAAATATAGGCAAGTTTATCAGAAAACATTCAATAGACGAGATTCCACAGCTTATAAATGTGCTTAAAGGCGAGATGAGTTTAGTTGGGCCTCGAGCTTATTATCCGGATGAACTTGAACATCAACAACAGAAATTTCCTCATACTAAGGAGTTGGTGGCGAAGGTACTTTCTGTAAAGCCGGGAATTACAGGGCTGTGGCAAGTCTCAGGTAGATCGGAAATTAACTTTGATAAAAGGATTGCTATTGACGCTCACTATGTGGATACGATATCATTATTGAAAGATTTAAAAATCATCTTTAAAACTCCCCTTGTAATGGTTACAGGAAGAGGAGCTGTTTAACATTATCCAATAATATGATACAAATGACAAACCGATCATTCCTTAAAATGAATAAAACACCATTTATAGTTTTAGGAGTTTTACTCTTAGTAATGACACTATTTGCATTTTTTGCGATATATCTACCATATACGCGGATACGTGCAAAAGGTGAAGTTGTTGTTGCGTCTGTAAAAGAGTTAAAAGCTGATCTCAAGAAGAATAATATTGACATTCTTCAAAACCGTTTTAATGATATCGACACAAAGTATAAAGACTTTGAAAAGGAGTCGAAATCAGTTTACTGGATGAGTTTTGTACCTTATGTCAGCGACTTCAAAAATGGAGTTGAGGCAGGTGATTATATGATAAGAGCTGGCCAAAAATCAGTCAAGGCAATTTATCCCTATGCAGACCTGATTGGTTTTAAACAAGGAGCGAACGGGATCAAAACTCAGTCAGCAGATGACAGGTTGGCAACTGCCGTTGTTACATTGGATAAACTTGTTAAAAATATCGAACCAATTTCGAAAGATATTGAACAAGCCGAGATTCATATAAATCAAATTGACCCAAACAGGTATCCGGAAAAAATAGCTAAAACAGAAGTGAAGTCAAAAATTGTGAGTCTCAAAACGCAGTTTGTTGGACTTAAATCATTATTTGTCGACGCTCAGCCTCTTCTAAAAAATTTACCAGATATGTTGGGAGCTAAAGAAGAGAAAACTTACCTTGTTTTGTATGAAAATGAGATGGAACAGCGACCTAGCTGGGGATTTTTGACTTACTATGCTGTTTTTAAGGTTAAGTATGGAAGATTGAAAGTTGAGACCTCCCAAGATATGTATCACCTAGACGACAGTATTCCTAACCATCCCCCGGCACCAAGGATAATTAGCACTTACCATATAAACGTCCCTAAACTGAATATCCGTGATAGTAATCTATCTCCTGACTTTGTCGAGTCAATGAAGCTTTTTAACTCTTTATATGAAAAAAGCGGCAACAGGGTAAAGTACGATGGTGTTATTGCTGTGGACTCTAAAATTCTTGTTGATATGCTAAAGATTTACGGTGATGCTAATGTCGACGGTATTAACTTCTCAGCAAATACAAGTTCTGCTTGTGACTGCGCTGATGTTATCTACAAATTATTTGATCTGGTAGATAGACCGACGCCTTACTTAAGAGAGAACAGAAAATCCATTCTTGGCGACTTGATGCAGGAGTTAATGAGAAAAGTGTTTGGACGAGGGACTCTCTTAGGAACATTTACTCAAACAATGTTTAAGGATATGGATGAAAAACATGCAGTCCTTTATTTTAATGATGCAAATTTACAAAAATCA
>JBBRMU010000006.1:0-54004 GCA_038230655.1 Patescibacteria group bacterium
AACCAGATAAATATGAGCAACTCTATTAATCCTCAGTCAGCTGAGGAGACAGATTCAAACATACTTTCTTCGGGAAACAGAGTAAGAGACATTCCCGGCAACAACCATGAATTTTTTAAGCAACTCATCGACAGTATAGATGGCTATGCAATTTTAACTCTAGATATAAATGGAAACATTACAACGTGGAACTCTGGAGCAGAGAATATATTTGGATATACTGAGAAAGAAGTTATTGGACAGAATGTTAATATACTCTTCACACCAGAATATATAAAAGCAAAAAAGCACATCTGGAAACTTAAACTAGCAGAAAAAAATGGACAAGCCGAAGATGAAAAGTGGTATGTCAAAAATAATGGTGACAGATTCTGGGGGAAAGGGAGAATCTATCTTCTTAAGGATACTAATGGTAAGGTGAATGGCTTTACAAAAATACTGAGAGATCTGACTGAAAAGAGGAATATAGAAGAAGAGCATGAAAGAATGGTCTATGCTCAAAAGGCCGGTAATATTGGTACTTTTGAGTGGAATCTAGATAATGGTCATATACTATGGACTCCACAATTAGAAGCACTATATGGTCTAAAACCGGGAGATTTCAAAGGAACTATTGAAGACTGGGTAGAGAAGGTACACCCCGACGATCGGGCAATTACAAGAGCTTTCATTCTGAAAAATATAAAAACAGCCTCTACATTTGACACTGAATTCCGCATTCTCTTGCCTGACAAAACTACTCATTGGATGCAAGCCAAAGGGCAGATCATAATAAATCCGAACAGAACAAAAAAGATAATCGGTGTTAACATTGATATTACTGAGAGAAAGCTAATGGAAAATAATCTTAAATTTCTTTCAGAAGCGAGTGAGTTACTTTCTTCCTCATTGGATTATCGGACAACACTAAACAGCGTTATTAGACTAGCTGTACCTCAGATTGCAGACTGGTGTTCAGTAGAAATGCTTGATAAAACTGGACAGATTAAGCTCATGGCTATTGCTCATAAAGATCCCAAAAAGATTAGATGGGCAAAAAAATTGCGTGGAAACACTCCGACAAAAATGGATGCACCTACTGGAGTAGCACAAGTAATCCGGACTGCCAAATCTGAGCTTTATCCTTATATTTCAGATGAAATGCTTGTAGCATCAGCAAAAGATCAGAAAGAGCTAACAACTCTTCGGGAGCTTGGCCTGACATCACTCATTATCGTTCCTATTTGTAGTGAAAAAAAATGTATTGGGACTATTTCATTTGTAAATACTGAGACAAAGAGAAGATATAATCGTGCAGATTTAAACATAGCCGAGCAACTCGCAAGCAGGGCTTCAATGGCAATTGAAAATGCACGTCTTTATGAAGCCGCTCAAAAAGAATTAGTAGTGAGAAAAAAGACAGAGGAAGACCTCAGAAGAAGTAAGCTACAGTTTGAGGCTATTTATGAAGCAAACATTATTGGTATAGTTTATGGAGATCTAAAAGGCAATATTATCGGAGCAAACGACGCCTTTCTGAATATGATAGGATACTCTCGTGGAGACTTGAAGAAAGGTAGGATCAACCTTACTAAGATGACTCCAACTGAGTATAAAATTCAAGATGAGAAATCGGTTTTGCAGTTACTCTCTTCAGGCTTTGCAACCCCATGGGAAAAAGAGTATATAAAGAAAGATGGCAGCCAAATACCGGTTATTGTCGGATGCGCTCTTTTAAATAATGACACTACAGAGACTATCTATATCATTTTAGATATAACTGAAAGAAAAAAATTGGAACAAAGAAAGGATGAGTTTATTGGGATCGCATCACATGAATTAAAGACGCCTTTAACTAGTATTAAAGGATATACGCAAATTTTGGAAAGAATTATTCAACAGATTGGAGATGATAAACTAAAGTTATACCTTAAAAAAACAAATACATATATTGATAGACTAAACAGTCTTATAGCTGATCTCCTTGATGTTTCGAAAATTCAAGCCGGAAAGTTGCAGATGAACTTTTCTGAATTTGACTTTGATGGCTTAGTTAATGATGGTATTGAGAGTATTCAACACATCAATCTTCAGCATAAAATAAACAAAAATGGAGAGATTCATCAAAAAATTTATGGTGACCGTCACAGGCTGGAGCAGGTATTCACGAACCTAATCTCAAATGCGATTAAGTACTCTCCACAAGCGAATAGCATTGTGATTTCTACGTCCAAAGATAAAGATAATGTTGTCGTGGCAATTCAGGATTTTGGAGTTGGTATTGCAAGGGATAAACAGGCAAAGCTTTTTGACAGATTTTATCGAGTTGAGGAAACAGCAAAAAAATTTTCAGGGCTAGGAATAGGACTGTATATATCAAGTGAAATTATTACTCGTCATGGTGGTAAAATGTGGCTAGAAAGCGATGAAGGTAGAGGCTCTACATTTTACTTCACTCTACCAGTTGGGAAAATGAACTAATATGAAGAAACATGTGCTTATATGCGAAGATGACGAGGGAATTATTGACGTTGTTTCTATCGTTCTTCTTGATAAAGGATATACAGTAGACGTTATCATTAATGGGAAGGAAATATTTAATAGAATAAAGGGGAAAAGACCTGATGTTATTTTATTGGATCTTTGGATGCCAGAAATAACCGGAGAGGAGATAGCTCTAAGACTCAAAGCAGACAAACTGACAGCTGATATTCCCATTATCTTCGTATCTGCCAGTAAAGATCTTAAAAAAATTGCTTCTTCAACTGAAGTTAATGATTTTCTCCCAAAACCATTCGATATTATAGACCTTGAAAACATTGTCGAGAAGTATGTTAACTGAAAATTATCATATACTTAAGGCTAATGTATTTCTAATTGGCTACTTTTCTTCTAATAATATTAGAAAAAGATTACGATGCAAATAGTTTATATACCTCAAATAGGTGTTTTCCGGCTTTAATACTTAAAATATTTGCGATATCAATATTCTCATTTATCATAAGTTGACTCTGAATGCATTAATGATCTTTTCAGGTATAATTATACTTAGTATATTAGAGATTACCTCGGTTTAACACACTCTAACCTGATTATTGCTTTATTATAGGTATAATCAGCTAAGAGTTAAATATATATGCATAATAGAGAAAAACAACGATTTATTCTTGTTGATGTTGTACCTCCGAATGTTACCAAAGAAGAAGGCAAAAAAGAACTTGAGGAGTTAATATCACTCGTAGATACATACGGAGGGGCTACTATAGTCCAGGTAATCCAACGAAGAGCAAATCCAGATAACCATACTTATGTCGGTTCAGGCAAATCAGAGGAGATCGCTGAGATTGTTAAAAGCGATAAAATTGATGTTGTTGTTTTGAACTCCTTTGTCAAACCAGGCCAAATATTTAACCTAAAAACTATCTTGTGGCACGGCAATAATAACATAGTCGTGTGGGATAGAGTAGACCTCATTCTACATATATTTGGTAAACATGCTCATACAGCAGAAGCAAAACTTCAGATTGAACTCGCCAGTATGCGCCATATGGGACCGCTCATCTTTGGGTTAGGAGGCGCCGTTCTATCTAGGCAAGGTGGAGGAATTGGCACAAGAGGGATAGGGGAGACAAATATAGAAAGAATGAAACGACATTGGAGAAAAGAGATGAAGGAAGTCAAAGACAAACTTGATAAATTAACAACTAACAGAGAAAGGCAGTTAAATCATAGAAAAGAAGAAGGCCTCCAGACAGTCTCTATAGTAGGGTACACGAATGCTGGGAAAACGACTTTATTTAATACTTTAACAAAAAAAAAGAAACTGGCCGCCGATGTTCTGTTTGCAACTTTAGACAGCACTGTTGGAAAACTGTACCTCCAAAACCTTAAAAAGGATATCTTAATTTCAGATACGATTGGATTTATTCAACGACTTCCTCCAGATTTAATTGATGCTTTCAAGTCAACTTTAATGGAGTCAATTCATGCGGATATCATCCTTCATATCATAGACCTTTCTGACCCAAAAATGTATGAAAAAATAGCAATAGTTGAAAATATACTGGAAGATTTAGGGCTTAAAGATAAGAAAAAAATGTATGTCTTTAATAAAGTAGATCGGGTTAAGCCACTTAATAAAGAAGAGATTTCATTACGATTTAAAAATTATAATCCACAGTTTATTGCTGCAAAGAATCAGGAGGGAGTAGGGGAACTGATAACACAGATCGAGCGCTATGTTTGACAAATAGAAAAATTGAGAGGTAATTACTCAGTTTTTGAGCTTTATAAATGACAACTCAACATGTAGTTAAAATTTTCAAATTTTTACCGTTTCACAAATAAAATGCCAAACGGCAGACCTCTACCAGGACCGGCAATATATCTCCCACTATTCCAAAGTGCTAGTGAACCACCGCTATCCAGATTAAGAGCATTTTGAACTCCCATAGTCTTTAAAACTGTTCCCATATCTCGTACATTCGCATTATAGATAACACCTATATAGACTGTGCTTCCAGAGCCTCCTATAAACGCCCGATTTCCTTTCCCTGACTGCTTTGCATCACCGTCGTCGTTGACAGCAATATTCCCACCTGACACAAGAAGGGGGGAGTTGGCAATAACCGCATCTACACCCGTATCACGTCCCCATTCTGAAGAGTGTCCCATAAAGCGTGAATATCCTGCACCAAATGCAGCAGCAGGAACCGAACTATAAACATTATTAGCGGAGTTAAAGTAGACTTTATCTTTATTCATTAGAAGAGTATCAAATGAATTTTTTTTATTAGCACAGGCCGGATATGTTGAAGGACAGAAGTACTGGCCGTTGACTCCTGCGAATGCCCCTGACCTCGACGCAAACTCTCCTAAAGCCATCACCGGACAGTTATCACCGCAGTCACTCCCAGAAGCAGTATCAACTATTACTTTTGTGGAGTTCAAATCTGCGGCAATAATATCAACTATAAAATCGCCACGGTCCGTTTTTACAGTCTGTCGTTTATACCCATTACCTGGTGCAGTATTATCTACAGGTGCTTTGTTAGGCACACTCGTCGGAACAAGAGCAGCAACAACCACATCTCTTTGTTTTTGAATATCCGTATTAAGCTGAGCAAGTAATGCCGACGCCGAGGCATAATTTCTATCTGATAAATACTTTAGTGACTTCCCATATTTTTCATCAAGAGGAGTAGTTTTTGATGTATACTCTTTCAAACCGAGAAGATTTTCATAGCTTTTAACAGCATCATTATAGGTAATATTAATATTTTTATTTTCCTCTTCAAGCTTATTGTTTCTCACAACTTGATCAGAATTTTTAAGTGCTTCATATTGATGGGAAGTATTGTAAAGTTCAGTCTGGATTTTATCAAGCTTGCTTTTTAGAGTTGTAAGGTTTCGTTGAGCTTGGTTCTTAGTTAACTGTTCCCGTTTAAGATTTTGTGATAAGGAGTTTAAGAATCCCACCAAAATAACAATAGCAGTAATCAAAATTCCGGTGATTGAAAAAAAAATTATATTATTCTTCTGATATAGCTTCACACTACTTGTGATAATTGATAATTATAAAGTCTGAGTTTAAGTATATGTAAATATTCTGCTAATGTCTATTTTGTATCTCAGCAGACTCAATCGAAATGGTATAATTAATTTATGAGTCAGTTAGTTAGACCTAAAAAAGGCAGAATGATTGCAGGTGTTGCTAAAGGAATAGCCAATTACTTTAAAATCAGTGTTATTTTAATAAGATTAATCTGGCTTTTTCTGCTCCTACCTGGAGGGCTCCCAGGATTCCTTCCATATATTATTTGCTGGATTTTAATCCCTTCAGAACAAGAGCCAACTATTCTGAAGGAAAAGTAAAAACTCCAAAAAAAAGCAGACCGGTTACGGCCTGCTTTAAAAATTGTTTTTTTATTATAGTGTAGACCTTCTAAACATTCGTCCAACAAAGAGTGCTAACAACGCTCCAAGAGTTGCGACAATCATCGATGAAATATTGAAGCCAGTTACTCCTACTCCGAATAACATATTTCCCAGGTATCCGCCAATAAATGCACCGACAATACCTAAAACTATTGATCCTAAAATGCCACCTTGTCCAGGTTTTGGATCTAACACATTAGCAATAGTTCCTACTATAAGTCCAAAGATTATATAAAACAGTATGCCCATAATTTAATCACCCCCTTAATCGGTAACTACTAATTTAGATTGATTTGAAAATCGTTAGAAAATTATCAAATATCGATCCCCGAAATATTTTTTTCACTCTATTGTTTCTCATTTTTTAGCATTAATTGGTAATGTATTTCAATAGTATCGCTATGAGATCATGTTTCAACAATAAACCTGTAAGAATACAGTAAGAGTCTATTGAACATTTTTCTTACTAAATTACGACGTATTGTTAACAGAAACATCTTGGACAATTTCTATCATTAATTTTTATAGAAAGGAGGTGAGATTATGGGAGTAAGAAATTTTCTAAACGCAAAATACAATCAGACAAAGGGTTCAGTTGAGAAACAGACTGGACGGCCAGTAAAAGGGGAGTTTGATATCCTAAAAGGCAAGCTTCAGGAGAAAACCGAAGATATACAGCGAAAAAATAACGAGTGATAAACTGAAATATGATAAGATGAAGGGATGGATGACAAGAAAGTAGCTCAAAAATGTTCTGATGAATTGGAAAAGATTAATAAAGAGTTTAATGAAGTAATTGCTAAAAAAGGACACTGTTATGATAGGGGAGAGGAAGAAGGAGGAGATACCTGTGACTGTGTTACTTACTACAAGAAATATCTTGATACAAAGAATAGTTATAGGAATTTGATAAAGAAATGAGAGCACCAGAATTTTCTTTACAAGACCAAAACGGGAGAGTTGTAACTCTAGATCAGTTCAAAGGATCCTGGCTTTTACTTTACTTTTATCCAAAAGATGACACACCAGGATGTACTAGAGAAGCATGTAACTTTAGAGACAGCTCAGCATTATTCAACAATAAGGGGATAAATATTGTTGGGGTATCGAAAGACTCAGTTATTTCACACACAAAGTTTACTACTAAATATAACTTAAATTTCCCTTTGCTAAGTGACGAATCTAAGGAAGTAATCAAGGCATATGGGGCCTGGGGCAGAAAAAAGTTTATGGGAAAAGAGTATGAGGGTATCATTCGTAAATCGTATCTAATTAACCCAGAAGGTGAGATAGTCAAGTCTTATGAAAAGGTAAATCCACTGACTCATGCTAAAGAAATTTTAGAGAAATTCGAGGCACAATTGTAGTTTTTCTAGCCTCAAAGTTGTCTGCCGTCTCTTGACTTATAGCAAAAGTGTGATATAATATAGATAGGTTAAGGTTCGTCTTCTAGAAAGATACCTGCTTAAATTTCGCTCTAGTGAGTTTTTACAAGAACTATACTACTCTTGTTGATTTGCCTGTCAAAACAACTTAGAGGAGTAAATACCCGTGCATCTTTATGTACAGAGGGTATACTTTTCGAATATCCAAGATTAAGATGATCATAAACATTTGATTTTATAAGGATCAACTTAAGGAAAGCCAAGCACCGACTTACAGTTTTGCTTGTAGTAATTTAACGGATAATTTGAGCAGCTATTTTTTTAAATAGATTTTTGAACTAACTTCACCTTTGCAGAGTGACTTAATTTCTTTAAGTTTAGCTCTCTTTTCAATGCAAGAGAATGGGATGATAACTCCTCAGAATACTTTAAAACAACTGGACGTCGTGTTTTAGTATATTTTGCGCCAGATTTTAAGGTATTATGGGCGTGTAATCTTTGCTCTAGATTGGTAGTAAAGCCCGTATAAAAACTACCGTCTGCACATAGTAATATGTAGACAAAATACTTCATATGTATAGTATAATAAAAGTATACTCTTCTATGAATAATACTCACTCAAATCCTTGTTTTCGTTGCGGGACAGAACGGATCATTTCTAAACGCTGGGAAGAGCCCATGTATGACTATCCAGACTCACCAAAAGTAGTCCATATAGAGAAGATCTGTCCTAATCCTGACTGCCAAAAACTAGTAGATGCTGAGTTAAAGGCTCAACAGGATAAAAAAGATAACTTACGCAAAAAAAGTGAAGAAAGAGCCTTAGCCCGAAGAGCTAAAAAAGACTATATCAACACCGCTGCGGAGTAAAGTATGGTATAATATTTGTATTGTTTTGATAGATTCTGCTATGTTTCTCTTAGGCTGGTTGAAACTCAAGCAGCTTAGAGAAAGATATACCTTCATAATTAAAGTGCAAAAGGTATACATCACTAATTAACTAACTGCGGGTTCTATTTCTACAATAGTTATAACTATTTAAACACTATGTATAGATCATCAAATGGGTCGAGAGACTCATATAATGCCTCTCGTTTCGCGCCTCGTAAAAGTTACAGAAATTTTGGTCAGGGTAGAAATGCTCCCCAGAAAGCTCTTATCCATGAATCAAAGTTTGTTAAGAAAGCCTCCACTGTTTTGGAAGATATTCCCTATGTTCCAACTATGCAGTACGGAGACTTAGCTATTCATGCTACTATCAAAGCAAATATCCTTAAAAAAGGATATAAAGACCCTACTCCTATTCAGGATAAGGCAATCCCACATATTTTAGAAGGGAGAGATGTAATCGGTATCGCAAACACGGGAACCGGTAAAACAGCTGCTTTTTTAGTCCCTTCTCTTGATAAATTAATAAAGAATAGAGTTGAAAAAATCTTGATTATTATTCCTACCCGAGAACTTGCACAACAGATTCAGGATGAACTTCGTTCACTTAGCTGGGGGACTCAAATTTACTCTGTCCTATGTATTGGTGGAGCCTCGATGAGAAACCAGATATACGAACTCCGTAGAAATCCTCAGTTTGTTATTGGTACACCAGGCAGACTCAAAGACTTAGTAGACAGAAAAATTATTCAGATGTCAGACTTTACCACTTTTGTTTTGGATGAAGTAGATAGGATGCTCGACATGGGTTTTATAAAAGACATCAAGTATCTTATTGATATGCTGCCTGAAAAAAGACAGTCACTGTTCTTCTCTGCCACACTTTCTCCAGAAATCAATAGACTCATCCAGTCATTCATGAAAGATCCTATCACTATTTCCGTAAAGTCTCAGGATACTGCGACGAATGTTGAGCAGGATGTTATTCGGGTAGGAATGGGCAATAAAATTGATACTCTTAATGGGCTTCTAAAAAAAGATGAAATGAAAAAAGTCTTAATTTTTGGAAGGACTAAGATGGGAGTTGAAAGATTAGCGACATCATTATTTCAACAGGGACATAAAGTTGCCTCTATTCACGGAGATAAACCACAACATAAAAGACAACAAGCTATCCGGTTATTCAAAGAAAATGTCGTGAAGATCCTCGTTGCGACAGATGTTGCTGCACGAGGTCTTGATATTGCCGATATCACACATGTCATTAACTATGACCAGCCAGCGACTTATGACGACTATGTACACCGCATCGGAAGAACTGGAAGAGGCAATAAAAAAGGTACAGCCTTGACGTTTGTCTAATCAACCCACCGGGATGACAGATGTAAAAAAAAGACTAGTTTCTGCTTTTGGAACTCCATAAGCCTAACTAGTCTTTCCCTTTAAATTCGAATCAATCTCAGTTAACTGACTGGCCCATAAACGCTCTAAAATAGTCTCTATCAATAGCATTTACACTTCCATCCTGATTCATATCAGCACGACAAGGATTAATATCACAATCAGTTCTCCCAAACTCGCTTCTTAAAATACCAAAATCAAGAACATTTACGACTCCGTCATGATTAAAGTCAGCGTCATATACTGTTGGTATAGGAGGCGTGATAGGTGGAGTTAGAGGAGTTGATACTGAACGTGCAACATCACCCTTAGAGGTCTGCGCAACCACGAATGATACTGGTAAAGCCAGTAAGACGAACATTATAATTAAAATGCTAGTGTTATACTTTATTAAAGACCTAGCAGTTGAAAAAAGGGTTTTTTGAGTAACCATATATAATATAAATAAAATAACTATCCTATAATACAGCATATGGTGACATTTGTCAAGAGTTTGTCGTCGACTAAACTCAAAATATACCTAACCTCGCTTTTTATTTTTTCTCTGCCATTCATTCATCTCAGGCACGGCTGGAACCCTTTCGAACATCCAAAATTCATATTCTTTATAGTTTGGAGCTATATCCTAGGCATATTCAGCTTTGTTTTACTCACTCAGAAATCTGGTTCACTTTTCACGAGGTTAAGTACATTTATAGTTCTATTTGGTATTTTCGTGTTTTTTTGCAACATGATTGGCCTCGATCCTAAAACCTCTTTTTTAGGCACAGAGTGGCGGTATCAGGGATTTCTAACGCTATCTAGCGGAGTTCTTCTTTATCTAAGCAACGCCAGTGATAAAAGAGAAGACTCTCACCGATTATACTATTTTAGTATTGTCCTCGCGAATATTGGGATAACTTTATTTTCCTTCTGGCAAATTATCCAGTTTTTTATTCTGGGGCAGATAACAGTTCCTTTATTTCAAGGAAGGATTGTTGGGACAATGGGAAACCCAAATTTTCTTGGCGGTTTCCTAGCCATGACTCTCCCATTTGTCTTAATGACAAAAAATGTTTTTCTAAACAGAAAAATAGTTCGTATTTCTGCTGTTTTCTTAAATCTTATAGTAATTATGTTCACCCAGTCTCGGGGTGCAATAATCTCTTTCGCAGTTGTAATGATTTTGTTTCTTCTGCATAGAGTAAAGTTTAGAAGGCCAGGTGCAATTATCTATCTTATTATTGTCATCCTTCTTACTTTAATCGCCACGATATCTGTTATTAAACGTGACTCTATCTGGGATAGCAGGGGAATGATCTGGAAAGAAGGGGTGACTGCGTTTTCAAAAAGACCAATTACTGGATATGGTCAAGAAAACTTCGAGCTTATTTTTCCCAAAGAAAGACTTATAAAAGTAGATAGCGCTCATAACATCTTTATAGAAATACTTGTATCATCTGGTATTATCGGCTTACTTCTTTACATGTGTATTATATTTGAAGGGATCAGAAGAGTCCCGCTTGTTGTAAAAATAGCTATCATTGCGTTTCTCGTCAGGGCTCAGTTCAATCCTCTTTCAATCGCAGAGATAGGCTATTTTTGGTTCATGCTGTCACTCTAGCCTTACAATAAAAAATGAGTATTTTAGGTTAGGCTTTAAGCTTTTAGAAGGATCTCTTTAAGTTTTTCTATACTGTCATAGTCATGAATGGAGATAGGCAAAATGTCTTTATTATATTTTTTAAGTATTTTGAGTTTTTTCTTAACTTCATCTGGAGAAACCATATCAATTTTCGTAAGAAGAAGCACTGATTTTTTTTTGATTAGATTCGGATTATATTTTTCGAGCTCAGAGATTACTGTGTGATAGTCTGCTTCTAGATTTTCAGAGTCTGCCGAAATACAGTGGAGAAGCAATGTTACCTTCTCGATATGCTTGAGAAACTTTATCCCAAGTCCCTTTCCTTGAGAAGCTCCTTCGATTAAACCGGGGATATCGGCAATGACTTTACTAAAAAGCACTCCTAAGTTTGGTTCCAAGGTTGTAAATGCATAGTTGGCTGTCTTTACATGTGCAGCTGTCAGCTCATTTAATAAACTACTTTTTCCAGCATTTGGAAGACCTATCAAACCATAGTCCGCTATTAACTTCAAGACGACTTTAAACTGGCGAGTTTGACCATCTTTCCCAGGCTCAGCATTCATCGGCGTCTGATTTGTTGAGGACTTAAACGAGTTATTTCCTAATCCACCTTCACCACCTGTGACTAGAAGCAGGGGAGAGACTTCAGGGGTTAACTCTATCTCTTCACCAGTTTTTAGATCGGTAAAGTAGACACCAATAGGCATTTCCAGAAACAGATCCTGACCCGTAGCTCCACTTCGTCTGTTACTCTGTCCATGTGTACCATTTTCAGCCTTAAATGATTTTTTTTCAAGATACTTGTATAAGGAAACTAGTTGAGGATTTATTACTGCGTAGACATTCCCTCCTTTGCCACCATCACCACCATCTGGACCATTTTTTCCAGGGAAGAAATGAACAAATCCTTTTCCGCCATCACCTCCGTGAACTGTAATAACTGCTTCATCTATGAACATATATGCTTAATTATACCAGTAGAGGAGGCTAAAAATATTCTTACTGACCTCTTACGATTTTTTGACACAAAACTTGAGATATTGATTTACGATAACAGTATTACAATTTTTATTAATTTATGAAGAAAACTCAAAAGACACAGAAGTCTGAGGGACATGATCTTGTTCTTAATCCATTATTTGGTGGAGTAGTTGGAGCCGTGGTAGGGGCAGTTGTCGGCTCAATTGTAGCATCCTCACTTAGTAATCAGGAGACAAGAAAAAAAATGAGTAACCTCCTGGAAAATATTACTGACACAACTATTGAGACTCTCAAAGAGGCTAACTCAAAACCAAATGGTCTTCAAACAGTTGCCAAAGATACAATTGAAGAAAAGATTGATCGTGTGGGGAAAAAGTATTTGAACAATTAACATTCATAACCACAAAAAAATGGCTTAGCAATAAGCCATTTTTTTTGTTCAGAAGTTAGTCATTTTTACGTCGGCTATGTGATGACTCTCCTCCCATTCTAGCCACTCTTTCTCTCGTCGATTTATCTGCAGCAGCTAGACCTCTTTTTTTCTTTCCTAGTCCAAAGATTCCCATTACTTTCACCTCCCTTATCCAAATTTTTCATTTGGTAAAATTTGTAATAGATTGCTGACAATTAAACTCACCCACTTAATTTTCAGTTTAGTATAGCTACATAAAGCTACAATAAGTATTGTGTAATAATTGCGTGAGTAGAACTCCAAACACTATAGTTACAATCGTTTATTTGTGACGGATTAGCTACAACTTCTCTTTACTTTTTTTTGGAAAATCTTTATACTTAAATTAAACGATTGTTTACCATCAGCCCCTCATAGTCTTTTTAGTCGGATTGATATTAATTAACAATTAATCACCTCTATGAATCTCGATCAGATCGCTTTTGTCGATATTGAAACAACCGGGAGTCGGGCAGAGTATGACAAAGTACTGGAAATCGCGATTATTTGCATAAAAGATAATCAGATTGAGACTGAGTTTAGTACATTAATTAACCCACAAATACCTTTTTCTCCTTTTATTGAGATGATTACAGGAATTAAACCAAGAGATGTAAAGAATGCGCCATCATTTGAGGAAGTCCAGGATAAAGTATTTAATCTACTAAACGACCGATTATTTGTAGCTCACAATGTAGGGTTTGATTACGGGTTCATTAAGTATGAGTTTAAACGGCTTGGGTTATCCTTTAATGTAGATCGATGTTGTACTGTAAAACTTTCAAGACATTTCTTCCCTGAGTATCGATCTCATAACCTTGATAGTTTAATACAGAGATTTAACTTCAAATGTGAAAACAGGCATAGAGCTTACTCTGATACATCTGTTCTATGGCAGTTCTATCAGCACCTCTGGAAGACATTTCCAGCTGATAAAATTGAGACTGCTATTAAAATTATCAGTAAAAGGCCTGGGCTTCCAGCACATATTGATAAAACCTTAGTAGATAACCTACCAGAAAATCCTGGTGTTTATATATTCTACGGAGAAGAGGGGATTCCTCTGTATGTAGGTAAAAGTAAAAATATTAAAGACCGTATTCTTTCTCATTTTGCCAATATAAACGACTCTGCAAAGGAACGAGATATTGCTCAGCAACTCCGAGACATAGAGGTCCTCGAGACAGCTGGAGAGTTGGGAGCACTTCTTCTAGAGGCTCAGTTAGTCAAAAAACTTCAGCCAGTCTATAACAAAAAACTTCGTTATTATGAAGAACTCGTCTGTATAATGGTAGATAAAAATAAAGATGGATACAGTGTTCCGACTGTGATAAAAATTACTGAAAATAATGTTTTTAATATCAATGAGGTGCTCGCAGTTCATAAAACAAAATCTCAGGCTAAAAAACACCTTGAAAATACTGCCGAACATCATCATTTATGCAAAGTTTTGCTGGGAATCGAAAAATCAACTTCCGGCTGTTTTAACTTTAAGATTGGTAAATGTTCAGGAGCGTGCTGCGGGAAAGAAAGTCAACTACTTTATAATGCTCGTTTTTCGGCTGCTTTTTCACGGACAGCAATCCAAAACTGGCCATATAAAGAGGCAATAATGATTGATGAAATTGATATAGAGAAGAGAGCAGGGGAGAGGCATATTTTTAGCAACTGGCAGTATCTTGGGGTCGTGAAGTATACAGAAGATACTGCCCATTTTGAGGCAGTGAGTGAAGCCCTTTTTGACTATGATAGGTATATCATACTCAAGAACTACTTGAAAAATAGCCCGAAAATAAAACCAGTTTCTCTAAAAGATTTGGAAATCCTTCAAAGCGGGTGCATCGTCTAAATACAGCATTAGGATGCTAAAATCCATTTGAAAAAAATAGCGATTTGGTGTAGGATATGATCATGGCAAATAATAAAGTGTTCATAGGTATTGTTGCAGGAATAGTGGTTTTTATTTTCTTGATAGTTGTTTATATGGCAACAAACAACTCAACTGTCACTACTTTTGCTGAAGCAAATAAAGTTGTGAGTTCTGATCACGTAAATTGGTCAAAAAGTAAAAAACATATCCTAACTGAGTATGCAGATCTACAGTGTCCTGCCTGTGGCATGTTTCACCAATATCTCAAAGATAATGTGGAAAATGATAAAACAATAACCACTAATGTCACTTTTGTTTTCCGAAACTTTCCTTTAATAACAGTGCATAAACATGCTCAAGAAGCTGCATACGCAGCAGAGGCTGCGGATAAACAAGGTAAGTATTTTGAGTATGCAGATCTTGTCTTTTCATCACAAAAAGAGTGGGAAGGCCTCGGTAAAGTGGATGACTATTTCCTAAATTTAGCTAAAAAGCTGAAGTTAGATACTGAAAAATTTAAAGCAGACAAAGACTCGAAAGCAGTGAAAGATAAAGTTGCCAGCGATGTGGGGTCTGCTACCAGACTGAATGTAAACTCAACACCGACGTTTTACTTGGATGGAGTTAAGGTTGATGTAACTTCATTAGCAGATTTTAAGAAACTTATCTTAGATACAGCCAAAAAGCCTAGTCCTTCTTCCACGCCATCTCAAAAATAGCGCGTTGAAAATCGGCAATCTGAGTACTCTCAACGATAATACCGAATATATCTTTTTTATAGTCTAGTATCGCTACTTTTTTCCCATAAATATACGTCTCTGATGTAAATACGACACTTTTGGGAAGAACTTTCGTCTCTCTTAAAAAGTTGCCATCTTTTGACTGCAAAGCCTTTCCTTTGAGATTATCTACAACTAGAACTCGTATTTTTATCTTATTGCTGATCCTCTTATCTATAAAGTCATTATGTTCCAACTCAGAAAAAACTTGATGCTCAGTTTCCTGATTTGTCCAGAGTAGAATTTCCTGATTTTGCGAAAGAATATCTTCTTTTACTCTCAATAAGCCCTCTTTTCCTTCAAATACCTGAACTTTAGGCCTGTTCTCTGACGCTTGGTAGACAGCTTGTAGCTGTGGTAATTTTTCTTCAAGCTCGAGACTTTTTCTCCCTAAAGAACGTTCTTTAGCTTGTAACATTCTAAGCAAAGTTCTTGCCTCTGTTGCAATAAGTTTTTTTTTGTAATTTTTGAAGTCTTCATGGATAAAGCCTCTGTCTATAAGGTCATTAGCTAGTAAATATGCAGTTGAGCGCTCTAATCTAGCACCTCTCGCTATATCATTAATGGAGATTGGACCGTTAGTATAGGTATATATAAAAAACTGACGCTCTTTCTTCTCCAAACCTAGCTGTTCCAATACTGTTTTTAGGAAGTCTTCCATATTTTATAGACATATTATATATCTGTTTTAATGAAATGTCTAATAATATTAGACGATGGAATAATTGAGCCTATACCGAGGCAGCTTGAGTCTGGAAATATGTCTTTTTTTGAATATAGCCTCTAATAGTGGCAAAATAAGATATGCAACTTTCAACAATCAAAGTCATGGAACAGTACGCGAGAAACGATTCATCCGTCATATCATTAAGTCAGGGCATTCCTTGCATTGAGTGTGATTTCCTCATAAAAGAAAAGTTACAGAAGATATTATTTAGTTCTATTTTAGATAAATACTCAGAACCACAAGGAATTTTAGAACTAAGAAACTTAATTTCTGTGAGAAATTCTGATTACTCAGAAAGTGAAGTGCTTGTTACAAATGGTGCAATGGAAGGAATAGCCTCAACTATTTTGTCTCTTCTGGAACCTGGTGATGAGGTCATTATCCCGACACCAACCTATCCATCATTTTTTAAAATTGCTGAGACTGCTTCAGTTAAAGTCGTTCCAGCTCCACTCGATGAGAATAATGGCTGGAGTTTAGATATATCTGAAATAAATAAAAAAATTACTCAGAGAACCAAAGCAGTACTCATCTGCAATCCCAATAACCCAACTGGAACAGTATATTCATCAATAGAACTTCAATCTATAGCAAACTTATGTGAAAAAAATAACTTGTATTTGATAGTTGATGAAGTTTACAGAGATATTATCTTTAATAAGTCTTCAGATTCTCAGGCTTTACGAAACTATAAATCAAAAACAATTAGAGTAAGAAGTTTTTCGAAAAGCTTCGGAATGACGGGATGGAGAGTGGGGTATTTGCTTGCTGACAAGAATATAGTTGAGAAGATATTACCAATACATGATAGTATCGCAAACTGCGCTCCAGTTATTTCCCAGTATGCAGCTCTTTATGCACTACTTTTTGACAAAGCAATTTTACCAAAGCATCTGAAGATATATGCAGACAATAGGGGAGTAGTACTAAAGACTATAGAGGCATTGTCAGAATATATGAGTTTTTGTCCTCCTGGAGGGGCTTACTATATATTTCCTAAAATTAATGGCCTTAAAAATTCAGAAAAGTTTTGTCTCGATTTACTAAAAAAAACACAGCTCGCAGTAGTTCCAGGAAAGGCATTCGGAAGTGGGGGAGAGGGGCATATCAGAATCTGCTTTGGAAAATCTACTGAGGAAGTTGTAAAAGGTCTGGCTAAATTAAAACTTTATCTTAATAAATACTATGAAAAATAAACTAAAGGTTTGCTTATTATTTGGAGGAAAAAGCGGAGAACATGAAGTCTCATTAATGTCGGCGAAATCTGTTTTTGAAGCATTAAATAAAGATTCGTATGAGATTTTTCTGGTTGGGATAAATAAGAAAGGTGAGTGGCTACTACATGAAAAAGATGATTATTTGTTAAATTCTAATAATCCAAAAAAAGTAGAAATAAAAGAGAAGAATTCTAGAAGAGTATTTCCTACAATCGAGAAGAATGTTCCGGCTTTGTTAGATCTTTCAGATGGCAAAATGGTTGTTCAAGTTGATGTTTTTTTTCTACTAACACACGGAACTTATGGTGAAGATGGAGCAGTTCAAGGCTTATTGGAAATGATGAATGTAGCGTATGTCGGTGCAGGAATACTTGGATCGGCAATTGGGATGGATAAAGATATAATGAAGAGGCTACTAAGAGAAGCGGGGATTCCTATCGGACCCTTTCACTCATTTAATTACTCTGATATCTCAGAATCTCAACTAGATATAGCTATACAAGAGCTCGACTATCCTATCTTTGTAAAACCTGCAAACCTTGGTTCATCAGTCGGAATTTCGAAAGTTAACAATAAAAAATCTCTTGATAAAGCAATCGAGGAAGCGTTCCAATACGATACTAAAATACTGTTAGAGAAGTGTATTTTAGGAAGAGAAATTGAGTGTTCTGTACTAGGAAATGATGCCCCAAAAGCGTCCTTACCTGGTGAAGTGATCCCTTCACATGATTTCTATTCATATGAGGCAAAATACATCGATAAAAATGGAGCAAAACTGGAAATTCCTGCTAAGTTATCAGATCAGCAAGTAGTAGATATCCAACAGTTAGCAGTTAAGACATTTAAAGTTTTACAGTGCGCTGGAATGGCACGCGTTGACTTCTTTTTGACTCAAGATAATCAACTATATGTTAATGAAATAAATACAATTCCCGGTTTTACAAAAATAAGCATGTATCCAAAACTCTGGGAAGTTTCAGGTATATCCTACTCTCATCTTTTAGATAAACTCATTACTTTAGCAGTTGAAAAGAAACAACAAAAAGACTCACTAAAACGAAGTTTTACATAACACCTTTTGTTTTAAGCCAGTAGGAGCTTTGTCTACAAAGTTTTGACTCATCATTTTTGTTACTAAGAAGAAGTTTAACCGCTTCCTCAAGATAAATGGTATTTTGAGAACCCTTAATTAAAAGTAGTGAATTTTTTTGCAAATGTTGAGTAAGATACTTTCCGGCTTCCTGTGAACTTCCAAACCATCTAAACTCTTTGACATGTTTTTCTTTTTCTACAAGTGGTAAAACATACTGCTTAGTTAACTCTCCGACCAGATACACATACTCTGCAAAATCAACCAAACGTTCTGCGACCTCTTCATGCTCCATTTTTGCTTCCTTTCCTAACTCACGCATATCACCGAGCAAAACTGCTGCCGGGCGACTATCGCTATCTTTAAGATCTTGGACTAAGTTCAAGAAAGCTAATACTGCTACCTTAGACGCGTTATAAGATGAGTCAATAAGGATGCTGTCATGTATTCCCTGAAAAATACTTGCCCTCCCAGGAGGAAGACTAAAGTTTTCTTCTAATGCAAGTTTGATTTGACTCAGTGATAGACCTGCTGCTGCTCCTACCAGGATCGTTGCAGCAATAACTTCCTGATACTCTTCTGGCAAAACGAAAGAGGAAAAATTCACCTCTACTTCTTCTTTTTTATATCTAAAAGTAAAGGCAGTTCCTGTTAAAGAAACTTTATGTTTCAAATATGAGATATCATTCTCTATTTTTTTACCAAAAAACTGTATTTTCTTTACTTTATTCTTTTTTAAAACATTTTCAATAAAGATGTTGTCTGCGTTTACTATCCCAAGTTTACATCCGGATTCAGTTATAATTCTTCCTTTCTCATCAGCTATAGTTTGAACGACTTTTTCTAGTCGTTCGTCACCAACGATCTCTGAAGAAATAAGTGAGTCAAACTCCTGCGTATGAGTAGGGTGGACATTAAGAAACACCGCAATATCTGGTTTAACAATCGTTAATAAATACTGCATATTTTGAGGAGGATATGGGCTGTCAATTCCCATCTCAACTACGAGATACTTTACTCCACTTAAATAACTCAATGCCCCGATAGGGGAGAGGAGAATCAATTTTAAGTAATCAAGGATACTCCTTAACGGTGTTTGAAACCCGAGACTTTTTACTTCTATACCGACTATGCCTAAAGGCAAACCGATTTCTGAGTTCCCTTTTGAGACTACCTTTGTAGGGAAGTAGTCTTTTAACATTGAATAGATCGCATTTCTAGCTGAAGACTTTCCAACAGAGCCAGTTATTCCAACAACCGTTGGCTTATACAATCTCAAAGCTAGTTTTGCCCAGAAACGAAAATAGTAGAGTAGGGGAGTGACTAACAGCTTTTTCATAAGTATATTATAACCGATACAGATATCTCTTGACTTGAGTACTTTATAGTACTATATCTTATATATGTCATACAAAGAACTGAGTCCAGGACAAAAAATCGTGTACGAAACTCTCTTCAAAGGTTTCGCAAAGACGGAGTTTGAGAATAGAGATAGAGGACTGCCCAATGAAGTTCATATCGCTAGGCTTGATTATGAAATATCTTCTTCAGAAGATCATCCCTCTATTGTTAGAGAACCAAATGGTGAGTATATGATGAAAACTTCAGGCGACGAGTCAAATGGAGCCTGGATGGTACTTTCCTTAGTTTCTGCACAAGTCAAAAAACCAAACTCTACGTTTTGATAGAAGCTTCATACAACTAAACTTTATTGGAATAAGTTTCTAAAGAAGTTAAGAACACTGCCAACTATTGAGGTACTGCCTGAATTTTGAGCTGTTGTATTACCTCGTTGAGGAGTAGTAGACTGTCCACCTTGAGGAGTCTCAGGACCCGCACCGCAACAAAAATCTCTATCGCACTGGAAATCATGAGTGCATCTTCCTCCATAGTGTTCACAGTTATTGAAATCACAACTATTTACTAAATCACACCCTGGGTGCTGTTGACAACCTTGAGCACCTGTAGGCACTGGTGTTGGACTTGGATTAGTCGGATTAATATCAGCTACCGCTGTTATTGTGCCGGTCGTACCGCAAAAATACTCTGAAGGATTAGTTGAAGTCTCTGAAAAAAAGAGGTGATAGGTTGCATACGCTGCATAATAATGACCAGTAATGCAGTTAAGACCGTAGCTATGAAGCCCTCCCGATTGACCCCGTTGAACAACTTCATTCAAATTAGTAAAGGTATGCAAAGTGGTATTAGTACGGCTATCTTTTATTTGCAAACTATCAACAATCACATAAGGATAATAATCCCCATTTGCGTCAGGAGAAAGATGTGCTTGACCCTGAACCAATGGACGAGGTGTTGGTGTAATTGTTGGTGTTGGCGTCCTTGTGGGAGTAGGAGGAACGGGTGTTAACGTTCTCGTGGGAGTAGGAGGTACCGGCGTTATTGACGGATGAAAACGTCGGTTTATTTCAACTGTTGCGCTATCAACACCACATTCTAGATTGTAGACGGTTGCTGCCGTTTCGGGGATTCCATCATTATAATGTACTTCAATATTCGCATGGTCACCCTGATGAGGGCACCTTACAGCAACACTTGAAGTACGGCCAATATCTATATCGCCAATGGAAAATTGTTCTGAGTTACCTGATATGTTAACATAAACTGCTTGAGCATTCGGCTGAATGTCTACATTATAAACTCCAATCCTCATTGATGGGCGACGATCACATGAGCCTTGACATGGAGTTGGCGTCTTTGTTTTCGGAAGATATTCAACAGGAGTGCCTGAGGCATCAGCTGTTAAATTCATTGCATGAGTAGTAGTACTGCAATCAAGTCTGATTGGTAAAGAATGAAGAATATTACTCGAGTTATCTGGGTCTTGGTAAAAGACATATAATGTATCAAATTGGTGATCTGCATCACACCCCATAGAAAGTGGAATACTATAATGAGATCCAATTTCATAATTTCCTAATGATGCATTGAGCCGGTCATGATTTAACGAACTGGTAAACAATATATTTGTCATGGTTATTGGAATAAATGCATCATTTTGAATACTAATTCGATATCCCGGAGCATCTGGAAACTGACAACGTAATGGATCAGGAGTGACTGAAACAATGGAAGTTACACTTGGAATGGAAGTCGGAGTTGGAGTGGCGGTGGATGGGGATGGGTTTAGTGTTGGAGGGACAGGAGTACTAGTGAAAAGAGGTTGTATCAAATCAAGCCGAATTCCTGTTGCACTAGTGCATGATGTCGATAGATCAATAACGGCACAGTTAGTACCAAGGGGGTTCACCCCATCATCTCTAGGAATATTACAATAATAACTGTGATTTGAAGGTAATGAATTAACACAGACATTATAAATATTTGTACTATCTCCAGTTGCTACTCCATACCATCTAAAAATACCATTACTATCAGTCATTTGATAAGAATTAACACCACCACCACGCTGTTGCAAATTTACTTCGACATTACCAAGAGAGCTATACCCCTCAGATCCCGTTGGACAGTAATTAGGACGATCTGTAACTAGGTCGAGTACCTTGCCACTCACATTACAACCTGGTGTGGGTGTTCCCGTAGAGTTAAGAGCTGCTAAATACTTCGTTGATACTCCCTGCACTTGAGGTACGGTTTGTAGGAGCTTGAAGTGCTTTATGTATAGGAGAAACACATAAAGTACCAATCTGAATGTGGGGAGGATGTGTAATATAACTATCTATTGTCGTATTACTAGCTATACTTTGCGTACCTACAGATATTTCGTTAGCACTAGATTTATAAGTATAATTTCCACGATTTGATAATAAACTTATGCTTATAACCGCTCCCACAAAGAAGAAAAATCCTAACAACGCAACTACACTCTTGATATTTTTATTCAGTGATGACATACAATCTATTTACCTGATTATAATAGTCATTATGATGTATTTCTGAATTCTTGTCAATAGAAAATAACTATAAGCTAGATGCGACAGAAACATTTTAGTATAATAGGATATGAATCAAGGTTTCTGGAAAGATCTTATAAAACCAATTATTGGATTAGCGCCTATGGATGGTGTTACGGATGCCGCATGCAGATTTATCGCCGATAAATACGGAAAGCCTGATCTGCTGTTTACGGAGTTCACATCCGTTGAAGGTATTGTACATGGAGCTGATAAACTTCTTGATGCCTTTATTTATCACAAATCTGATACGCCCACAGTTGCACAAATTTTTGGGGCAGACCCCGAAGCATTTTATAAAGTCGCCTTTATTTTAGGAGAAATGGGCTTTGATGGAATTGATATTAATATGGGCTGTCCAGATCATAACGTTGCAAAGAAAGGTGGAGGGGCGGGACTCATTCTCACACCAAAGCTAGCTCAGGAAATTATTAAAAGAACACAGGAGGGAACACGCGATTGGGGAGAGGGGAAAGATATAAAAAGACTAGGTCTGCCAGATCAAATCACAGATTATGTTGTGAAATATAAAGAAACGCGTAAAATTAGTGACCTTAAAAACCCGCTTCCAGTATCTGTGAAAACACGAATAGGTTTCGATAAAATAGTTACTGAGGAGTGGATTGCAAATTTGCTGGAAGTAGAACCCGTTAATATTACTGTTCACGGAAGAACCCTAGCACAACTTTACTCAGGAGAAGCAAACTGGGAAGAGATAGGAAAGGCTGCAGAGTTGGCACATAAAACTCAAACTACTCTTTTAGGAAATGGTGATCTTAAATCTCTAGAAGACGCACGTGAGAGAGTCATAAAATATAATACAGATGGCGCTTTAATTGGAAGAGCAGCCTGGGGGAACCCGTGGATGTTTCAGTCAATCCCCGGGCTTGACACGACTCTCCGTTTAAAAACAGCATTAGAACACTGTCAGGAATTTGTTAGACTACTTCCAAGAGGCCACTTTCTTTCCATCAGAAAACACCTTGCCTGGTACTGTAAAGGATTTGATAACGCTTCTGATGTGCGGGCAAAACTAACAAGAGTAAGTACCGTTGAAGATATAAGACATATAGTCGAAGAGTATATTGGCTCCTTAAATTAAGATAACTTTCCCAGATTGAATATCTTTTAATAATGCTATTATTGTCGCAATCTCCATTGCTTGTACTCTGAACCTTAAGGTCTCCACAGTATCATATGCCAAAACTTTTACTTTACTCTGAGATAAAATAGTTCCTTTATCATATTCCTCATCGATTGCATGGATTGTTACTCCCGTTACTTTCTCTTTAGAATCAAGAACCGCCTTATGTACCGCGTCTCCCCAGAGGCCTGCATGAAGCGGGATTAAAGCTGGATGAACATTAAGAATTTTACCTGGGAAATTTCTTCTCGTAACTTCACCAACTTTTTTCATATATCCGCTTAAAATAATAAGATTAGCTTTGTGTTTGAGGAGAGCAGAACTTATTGCTTCATCTGATGAGTTAAAAGAACCAAGTGACTGATCACTTATATGGTAGTACGGTATTTTTTGTTCCTCCGCAAACTGCAGAGCAGGTGAGTCACTGTTATTACTGATAATAACTTTCGGTTTCCCTGATAAGATCTTTGCGTGTAAGGCAGAGATTATTCCTCTCATAACAGTCCCGTTATGGGAAGTGAGGAAAGCTAATTTAAGCGCATGTAACTTCATAGGGACAATTTAACTAATGATAACAGATGACTTAATTTTTATTTGATTTTACACTTTGTGGGTGTATAATAGAGGCATGGCGATAGAAAGAGTAAATTCATTCTTCGGAGGTAAAATAAATATATCTAGAGAACTTCAACCCGGAAAAAGTTTTATAGTCAATAATCTCTATAATGATAGTGGCGATGAATTAATTCATAAGAGAACAACAGTGAAGGCGCTATCATCTGATTCAGTTGAAGTGACAGAGTTTGTAAAACAATATCTTATAGACGGAAAACGTCTTACCAAAGAAGACGAGGAAAATGAGGATTCTACATCGTTTGTATTGAAACGTGATGAAATTAATCTAGAAACAACTGCATGTTTTGGTGAACTAGTGGGGTGGAAACAGCTTTATAGATACAAACCGTCAGAAGGCACTGAAAGCGATTCATCAGATAAAAGTGGTAAGGATTCCAATTCCACACTAAAAAGCAGTAAAATCGAAAAAATTGCAAGAAAAATTGGCATCCTACCATCTGAAGAAAAGCAGCTAGAAATTGATAGATTGTACGTCGAAGATATTGAAGCTATGAAAGCTCGAAATAAGGAAAATGACAGAATAATACATCAGTTAGTTAATCACTCTAATGCATGCACATCTGAGATAGAGTATCTACTCGGAATGTCAAATTATGATCCACACCCAAATCGACCCGTAGCTTTTGATGAGTGCACTCACACAGATGAAGAAATTTTTGGTTATCCTACCAATGAGGTTTCAGAAGAGTAAAATCAAACTTCGCAGCCAAATACTGAACTTCATTAATTCAACTTTATCGACTCCGCAATAGTCTTAGCGATAAACTCATGTCCATCCTGAGATGGATGTATCCCGTCACTCACACTTATGTCTTCTTTCTTACCTTCTTTGCCATTTTTACTGTCTTTATCTAAAGACGGTGTATAGGCGTCAATTAAGGGGACATTTAAAGCTTTTGCAAGTCCAATAACATTTTCCATCAACTCGATAACATGTCCTGAGTGAATGGTGGCATAGTCGTCTTCCCAGTTGACCCCGTTTGGACCGTCTCCGTACTTTGCTCTAAGAGGTGCAACTTCTGCAAGAATATAGACATTAGGAGTAACTTTTTGCACTTTCTGGATTAGCTGAGTGTACGTTAACCAGTGCCAGTTGCGATCATAGGGATTTGGAGGATTATTTGCATATGAACCAACGATAATAATATCTGGTTTCAAATCCGGAACTGCTGGATAGTTCCTGATACCATACTTAAACTCTTTATCAAAGCTCTCAAGTCCATCTTTAACAGTGGTTGCGCCTTTCCCATAGTTGTAAATAAGAAATTCAGTCTCAGGATACTTCGTTTTTAAACTTTTCTGCAAATACTCTCCAGTCTCTCCCATGGTATCTTCAAAAGAGTCACCGATAATGGCAATCTTATAAGTTTTCTTTATCGGAGTAGGGGAGGGTGTTGGCGTAATAACTTTATAAATTATTTTAGGAGTTAAGTTAACCGTTTTTGCACCAAGAACTTCGTTTTCCTTATTTGAACCTTGAGGATCTATATCTCTCGCTAAAGTAGACTGGTTTGCAAAAAAACCCACATGTAAAAAGTAGCTTAAGGCAATAGCTGCGACTATAACTTCAAGTCCCATCACCAGCACAAATTTTTTCCCAAACGATGATGGCTTCTGTTGTTCAGATGATTCATCTTCGAGTTCTAGATCTAGAACAGACTGCGGAGTTTCTTCCATTACTATTCAGTGTATTGAAAAAAAAACCTCTTTGCAAGCTTAAATACAGGTTGATTAAATACAATTGTTGAGTATAGTACATTGTTCTTTTCTACATCAATGTTTAAACTACATATATTATTATATTCCACAAAGAATATGGAAATACAGACACAGGTGGGATACACCACGCACAACACTATTAACTGTTGAGAGATCTGAAAGGAATCATATCCGGGTATGAGAGACGTTATTTAAAGAAAAGGAGTACATTGACATAAGAATATTCAACAAAAATAGAGAAGGGGAGTTTATTCCTACCAAAAAAGGGGTGACTTTACCAAAAGTTACAATGAAGGAACTTATAAAAGGAATGTCAAAATTAAAGATGCAGTAACCAAACAACAAGACATACTTGAAATATGAGTATGTCTTGTTATGGTTTTATCTCATTGCTGACAAGATCGCACCTAGAAGAAATAAACAACTAGTAAGTATTTAATTGCAGGCAAATCAGCTACAAGTGGTATAATGAGGCTATGTTAATATACTTCACAGGCTCAGTATCTGCAAAAGAGAAGTTTCTTAAGAACTATCTATATATTATCGATGTCCTTAAAAAAAAACACCATGAAGTCATCGCCGAACACATCTTAGACAGCACTGAAGACCATATACGTCTACTTTCAAAAGAGGAGCGCGTTAAGTTCCATGACAAGGTAAAAAAGTGGATTAATTCCTGTGACTTTGTCATTGCTGAAACGTCGCATCCAAGTACTAGTGTGGGTTATGAAATTGCGTATGCGTTGAGAGTGGGGAAGCCTGTTCTTATCTTATATAGTGTTGGGGATGCACCTTCACTTCTGGGTCAACATGAAGATGAAAAAGTTATGAGTGAAAAATACTCATTCGAGAATGTGGGTGAAACCATTAAGGATTTCTCGGAGTACGTTGCAGGTAAACAAGATCTCCGTTTCACATTCTTCATCACCCCAAAATTAGTGAACTATTTGGACTTTGTTGCCAAAAACAGAAAAATTCCAAAATCAGTTTATCTTAGGAAACTTATTGAACAGGATATGGAAAAATAAGGACATGAACAGCTATTAGTTTTGATATAATCATCGCATGAAGGAACATTTTTCGGAAAAGGTTGATACTAAATCAGAGTCTGTTCCACCTGAAACAGAGGATATCAAGTTAAAAGCTTTTGAGACTCATCTTCATCTTGTTCTCCTGAAATCAATGTTGTCGGACCTCACCGTAGCCGCTAAGAGTGACCCTCAGTTCGAAAAAAAAAGAATGAATACCTTTATTCGCTTCAATGAAGTTTGCATAGTTGAACTTTATAATACACAAAGTCCTGAATATAATCTTGCCTTACAAGAAATCTTAACTCAAGAAGAAACTCCGTCAAAAAAAGTTCATAATTAATAATATGACAGTTACACTCATTCTGTCTCATGATTAACATTCTTATAGCTCTTTTATCAATATTCTTAATAATTTATTTTTTTTTACTCATAGATATATATAAAGATATCTATAAAAAAACAATCGCGTATGCGGATGCAGCAGTAGTATTGGGTGCAAAGTCACATATTGGGAGTAGCATAAACACCTGCTTAGATGCTCGTGTAGATCAGGGAGTTTCACTATATAAAAGAGGATTTGCCAAAAAACTTATATTTACAGGAGGAGTTGATAGGGGAGAGCGGGTGAGTGAAGGTGAGTTAATGCAGAAGATAGCAGTTGAAAAAGGGGCTCTCCTGAAAGATATTTTTTTAGAAAAAAAATCTGAGTCGACTTATGAGAATCTTGTCTTTACAAAAAAAATAATGGAGCAAAAAAAAATAAAAACTGTTATCCTGGTAAGTGATCCCTATTATTTGAAAAGAGTAGATCTTATTGCTAAAAAATTAGGGCTCATTCATAGTCTGTCACCAGCACTCAACAGCCCCTGTTGGAGAAATAGTAAATATCTTTCATCAGGCTTTCTTTTGGAGCCGTTACATATCATTCTCTATAAGATAACAGGGAAGATTTAATAGATATCGTACTTTTCCAACAGCTTCTTATTCCCCTCCACCTGATATGTGAGAAGGTCTCGATAGATGCCTGGCCGGGTAGAAAGCTCATGAGGACTTCCATTGTCAACGACTTTGCCTTCGTCAATAACTAGAATTTTATGGACATTTTGGATAGTAGAGAAGCGGTGCGCGATAATAATGACCAATTTATCTTTCATTAAGTTTTTTAACCCCTCCTGAACCTCATTTTCAGACTTTGAGTCAAGACTCGACGTTGCCTCGTCCAGGATGAGAATAGGGGAGTTCTTTAGAATAGCTCTAGCTATTTGAATCCGCTGTTTCTGGCCTCCGGATAATCTGACGCCTCGTTCACCAACCTCAGAGTTAATATTTTTTGGGAGTTTCATCACAAAATCATAGGCATTTGCGAGTTTAAGGGCCTCAATAACTTCTTTTTCAGATGCCTCACTTCCGTAGGCAACATTCTCTTTGATCGTCGAGGAAAATAGTTCATTCTCCTGGAATACAAGTGCAATATTATTTCTGATAAACCTATGATCCAGATCTTTATAACTCTTATTTTTCATGGAAATGTCGCCACCTGTTGGAGTGTAAAACTTGAGTATAAGATTGATGAGAGTGGTTTTACCGACACCACTGTGACCAACTAAAGCCACCTGCTCTTTCTGGTTAATTTCGAAAGAAATATCTTTTAGAATTAAGTCAGATGTTTCATACTTAAACGAGACTTTTTTAAACTCAAGATTTGGATTTTTAATTTTTTCAAGGTCATACTTTTTAGTAAACTCTTCTTTCGACGGGAGATCTAGAATCTCAAAAAATTCCTTAGAACCGCTTTCAGCAGCCTGAACCTGGGTAAGAATAAACGACATTGCAAATAGTGGCATCCGTGCCTGGTTCAGTAGTTGCAAAAGGAGTACCATTACACCGATAGTCAGTTTACTTTGAAAAGTACTGTAAAAAATCACGATCCCTGCAGCAGTAAAGATCAAAATTAAACTAAAGTTTCTTAAGAAGTCATACAGATGAAAAGTTAAACTTTGTTTGGCATATAATCTGTTTATATCTTTTAAGTTCCTTGATACTGTATCATATTCGCTTTGCTCAGTATTAAAACTCTTCACCAGCTTTATGTTGCCTATAACCTCCTGTATCCTTCCACGAGAGATATCCTCGATAATATTTTTTTGAACCTCGATTTTTCCCCACTGTTTTGAGGAGTAGTAACTGATAGCAAGATAGATTGGGAAGAGAAGGGAAGTGAAGACTGCGATTGGGATACTATAGTAGGCCATAACGGCGATTGTCAAAAAACTTTGCAAAAAAGTAGGCAAAATAAAATTAGTAGCAGTATTCATAAACTGCTGGATTGTCATGATGCCTCGGTTCAGTTGATTGACGATTTTCCCCGACACTTCAGTATCATAGTAACTTTGAGGAAGGGAAAGGACTTTATAATAGAATTTTTCAGTAAGGAATTTTCGTAATCTACCGGCAAAATGATCACCTATACGTTCACTAATCGCAACTAGAACAGTACCCGAAGCCTGAATTATAAACATGAGAGTGATAAAGGTTATTAATGCATTGATGTTCCCACCTTTATGTTGGATTTTTGCAACAATCTGATCTACAATCTGCTTTGAGATTAGTGGAACCACAAGATTCAAAAATACATTAACGAGAATTAATGCAGAAAGAACGGCGATAATGCCATATAAAGGCTTTGATATTTTAAGAACTTTGAATATGTTTTTCATCGGAAGTTTAATTATAACGTGTTACATCACTTTCATAAAGAGCAGCGAGTTTGGAGTTTTTTCCATAAACTGATAGCCTTCTGTGTCAAAGGTCTCCAGCTGTTTAATATCATAGACTCTATTTTTAACCATAAAGTCAATCATCATCCCGCGGGCCTTTCTATTAAGCAGCCCGAAACTGTGAATTTTTCCCTTTTTCTGTTGATTAAAAACTATTGAGATTAGCGGGGCTTTTAAACTTTTCACATCGACTGCACTTAGATACTCTAGAGAAGCTAAACTGATCACACATGCTTCAGATCTCTGTTCAATTTCGTGGTTAAGATTTTGTGTAAGAAGATCTTTCCAGAAAACATATAAGTCCTTCCCTTTAGAGTTAGCTAGGGGAATATTCATCTCGAGTCTATATGGCTGAATTAGATCATACGGCTTAAGAATACCATATAAACCAGAAACAATCCTTAAAGACTCTTGAAGGTAACTCGATTGTTGCTCTGTGTAGCTATTTTCGTGAATTTGCTCATAGATCCGGCCTGAATAAGCAACGATGGCGGGCCGACTGTTTTCCATAGTATGTTTCGGTTGCCATATCTGGAATCTCTTCACATTGACATCAGCAATCTCAGTACTTACACTCATTAACTTCTCGAGTTGGGGGACCGACATTCCTTTAAGGACCTCAACTAATTCAGCCGATTGCTTTAAAAAAGATGGCTGTGTCTGATACGGTGCTTGAAATGGTTTTTCGTAATCTAACGTTTTTGCCGGCGATGTAAGGATCAGCATAGTGAAATTATACAGAATTATTCCTCATAAGTAGCCCCAAAATCGGAGAATGAGTATTTTACCCGTCGCACTTTATCTTGAAAAAGGTATACTTAAATTATGACATCTACATCAATATGTGTGCACTGTGCTCATAGAGTTGCACCTGATTTTCATTTCTGTCCTGGATGCGGACATATCCTAACGCAGCAACCTCTTTCCACATCAATAGGTAAGATGATCTTTATTTTTCTCATAAGTTTCTGCTTTGCACCTATGGGACTGCGCTGGGTTATTCCATATCTTCATCAGAAATCTCCAAAAGCAAAGTTCATAGGCACAATGGCATTAATTATGACTCTCACATCAATTACTATTACAATTATTACGGTTAAAGTGGTTATGGATTACTACACAAAACTTCTGGATCCAGCCACGTTAAAAACCCTTCACTTTAATTATTAAAACTGATATAATTTTCCATAAATTTGTATTTGAAAATGAATAAGCTTCACTTTGTAACCAGTAATAAAAATAAAGCCCGAGACGCACAGGAAATTCTTGGATTCCCATTAGAGATAGTCCAACTCGAGCTACTCGAAATTCAGAGTATGGATCTCGAAGTTATTGTAATGCACAAAGCCGATGAAGCCTTTAAAATTCTTAAAAAGCCACTAATTGTAGATGACGTTGGACTCTTTATAGATGCTTGGAACGGATTTCCTGGCCCCTTCGTAAAATTTATAGGTAAAAATAGCTACAATCAGTTGCTAAGGATGTTATCGAGTGAAATAAATAGAAAAGCATACGCGAAAGTTGCCATCGGATATCATGACGGGGAAAAAATTCATACATTTTTTGGCCAGATGGATGGTGAGATTGCTTTTGAAGAAAGAGGGGAGAGCGGTTGAGGATTTGGAACAATCTTGATAGTAGATGGAAAAAATCATACTTACTCTGAGCTTTCAAAGAATGAGCAGCATAATGTGTCACATAGAGGAAAAGCACTTAGAAGACTAAAAGATTTTTTGAATAAGTAGGCGAATCTTCCCTCTTACTGTTTTAATTCCTGCATCTATTCCTGTTATTTGCCTCAATATAGGATATCCTCTTTTCGCGAGAGTCTATAGCTGATCATTTGTTTGAATATAGTTACTAGTTAAAATTGTGTGCTCTTCATCGAATTTTTTGAAAGCGGCGACTAGCCAGTCTAGAGTTTTTAGGACACTATCTTTGAACTCATGAAACTTTTTAACTCTATTATTAAAACTGCTCTCGTCACTGTATCAGAGTCAGGATTTTTCATAATAATAAATGATATCAACTCATGGAGAAAATTGAAGTGGTTTATACTCTACAAAATTAAGAATTTTAAGTAGCTATTTCTCTTTAAAGTCTTTCTGAATATTCTCAATCATGTTCGGCCCCAAGAATGAACCAGCTCTAATTCTAGATAAATAATACAACTCGTTTGTTGAGTGCAGATTACCAGGTATCACTGATACAGCTGCAGAAAATGAGGCATTCTTCACTATCTTCAGAGTACTTTCATCAAAGGCACCATACGGATACGCAAAGGTTTCTACTTTTATACCAAGTAGTTCTTCCAAACCAGCTTTACTCAGTTCGATTTCTTCCTGAACCACTGACGTTTTCCCACCCTTTAGATACATATGGTCAAGCGTATGAGCGCCTATCTCAACGACTCCGCTATCAACAATTTCCCTTAGCTCTGACTTGGTTAAGTAGCCACTTCTTCCTATAAAGTTGTTAACAACATATATTGTCCCTTTCATCTGGTACTTCTTTAATAAAGGCAGCGCATTTAAATAAAAGTCTTCGTAGCCATCGTCGAAAGTTAAAACGGCGCTTGTACTACTTACCTGAGTCTTTTGATCTAAAATACCAGGTATGTCTCTAACAAAGTATGTTGAGTAGTTGTGTTCTTTTAAAGTTTTAAGTTGATACTCAAACACAGCCGGATTAATATCTAAGTTCTTCTTACCTTTATCATTGGAGTCTGCGACATACTCGACATAGTGATACATAAGTATTGGTATTTTTATATGAAAGTTTGCAGGTGTCACACTTAGATTAGGTGTTGGTTTTTCAAAGGCTTTTTTATCCATATACTCTGTGCTTACCATTTTTTGTCTCACTTTTTCTATTTGTTGCGGATTTCTGTAGTTTTCAACTAGATAAAAGCTACAAATACCCGCCCCAACTAAAATACCGGCCATAAATGGCAAAATAATGAGTTTTTTTATATTTCCAGATACAGTTGTATTTATTGGGCGAATTAAATGTTTCTTTCTTAATTTCTGTGGCATTTACCAATTATACAAGAGCCATTGGTAGCTCAGACACTAAATGCGTAATGTGATACTTCATATTAGCCTCAACTTCATGCTGCTTCTCTACCCATAATGACGAAGTAGAGTAGTGAGGAGGCTATTTTATGGCTAAATGAGACGAATTACCAGCTAGAAGCTAAAGGGGCGGATTTGGAGGAATTTTGTGAGAAATAGGAAAATATAAATATAAACTGGATTTAATCTGGAAATAACAGAAATAAATAGCAAAATAATCACCAAAAAAAATAGCTAAAAAACGCGCTTCTCCACCATGACCAAAGCCTAACGTCGTAAATTATATCATTTACGACGTAGCACATCTTCCTTCTCCGACGCCTGGATATCTGTTTTTTTAGCCCTTCTGGTTTAGGGAATAAATGAGCATTTGGGAGCCGAGTTCTAGAGCTGTTTCATTGCTTTGTCTATACTTTACTTATAAATATCACAGCAATAGTTCACAGGGCTATTCAGTTGATTACTCTTAGTTCACGACCAGAGTGTCTCCACTATGAGGCTTGTTAGCAGACTTGATTTAGATTGCTATATTAATCCAATTCTTAATTTTTGAGGCTATTTTTTGTTTATTTTATGATTATATTTTTTCTGATCGCATTTTTAGATTGTTATATCAATATAAACTTTTCATTTTAAGGCTGGCCCCACCTCTACTCCGAAGGGAGATGTCATGTTTTTTATTATTTAGAGCATATTATCAGCCAAAATAACAATCTTCGAGGCTAAAAAATGGTATAGTTTAAGTAGTTAACACGTTAAATTTAGAGCATAAGGATAATCCAAGTTAACAGAATTGAGGCTAATTAAATTAAATTTAGTATAGGTTATCCACATAATTGAGACAGCACACTTGGAGAGGGATGGATGAGAGTCGACACCGGATATATGTTCTTGCTCTCGATTAGACAACAGTTATGTTAAGAATGGGATAATTCTTAGTTTTAGCCTCAAGTTAAGTCCTATAGTTTTTCATACGAACGTGCAGATTATTACTATAGGATATTAACTTCACGTCCGTATTGTTCACGTTTGTATATTATAGGATAAATACCGAGGCTACCTTACTCACCTCACTCCTCTCTTCTCTACTTTGGCATATCAAACATTTTTTTACCGAGTTGAAATAATATTAAAATAAATATCTTTAATGCTCGTAAAATTTGAATCACTAGTATTTAGTCGGTATATTTCTTCAAATATCGAAATAGCAAAAGTACCAAAAGTCCTTCATAAGAGTAAATAGTGAGCCGTCTAAGTACTTTTTTAAAACTCTTTTCTGATAAGAATGTCCAGAATGTGACAGCAATATTGTAGAAATAAATCCATTATTATTACTATGTACTTCCCTATTCTCCACAGATGTTTATGTATTTTTGGAAGCTTTTTTAAAAAGATTTATTACAGTTTATCAATTGAAAAATTTTGCCCATCCTTCTTATCACGTGAGATAACTAGAATTTTTTGACCTGTGGGCTTATCGATAAAAATACTTCCTCCTACTTGGGGTGCTAACCGTGAGAGATAACTGTATTCTGTCCCTAGTAGCTGCTTTAGCTTTCCTTTTTTTACAAGAGTAGGATTATAAACATGAGTTATTCTCATTTCTTTAACGATCCCAGGATCTAAGTCCATTGAAAATAATGACTCTGGATATATGCTAGGTTTCAAGAAACCAATTTCTGCAGGAAAGTCAGGCTGATTATTCATCCTGTATAAAAGCTCTAACTCAAGTTTAGTTAAGCCCGTTAAAGAAGTGAGCTGTTTCTGTAGAATTTGCTCATCTTTAATTTTTTGAGGAACTACGAGAAAGTATGGCCACTCCCCGCCTTCAGATAGTATTGTTCCATTTTGTGTTTTCAGAACTCCCATTTTTGCGGGTTGATATTCGGCAATTATTTTATCATCCATCGAAAATGTATCTAAAACCAAACTATCTTTCCAGTGAATTTTCCAGACATTAGCTTCTTTTACAAAAGAAAGCGGTTGAGTGTTCACTATCGGGCCCAAATGAGTTTGATACCCAACTGTTGCTACCCCTTCAGTGGATCTCTGCCAAGGGAAGGTGAAGGGAGCTGAGATTGTTACAGTCCTCGACTCTACTCCTAAATCCCTCTCAAAACTCTGCATATCTCTCCAGTATTCTTGCCGTGAGAATCGATGTTTAGACTGAGTATCAAAAAAACTGTAAACATCCTGATAAGCACCTGAGCTCCATGTTCGAGTTATAGATTTTATATTGTCTGATGGGTTTGGATTTAAAAATGTAAAAAAGTTGAGAGTAATGATAAAAAATAAAAGCATCAATAATCCTCTCGGGAATCTTGGAATAAGAACCACAAAAAAAATGATAAAAAAAGGCATTATTAAAGTTAGATATCGTGTGAATAGTGGTATAAATGTAAATATAAGTAGAAATAATCCTGTCATCAGAGTAATATATGTCATCGGAGTCATTTCTTTTAACTGCTTGATTCGTTTCGGGAATAGATATACGAAAGATCCAAAATAAAATGGCCATAAGATTGTCCACTCTTTAACTCTGTCAAAGACTGCTCCTTTGAACCATCCTTTACTCCATCCTAAGACTAGGACAATATAAACCATTCCTGGAATAGCTTTATCATTCGAACTTATCCAGTAGCCAAACACCCACTTTTCTGCTTTCAAGAAGTCGATAAACGAGTGTCCTTGCATAAAATAAGGTAGGAAACTCAGAATGTATACAAGTATCGTTAGAGCTATAATAGGCAAAATAAAAAAAGCCCGTCGTAGACTTATGAGTAAAATTACATCTGCGGCTATAATTGCAGTTGAAAAAAAACCGATTTTAAGAGAAATAAAAACCCCTAGTGATATTCCTGCGACTAACAACCATAGTAAAGTATTTTTTTTCCCAATGTACGACTTCCTTATTCTAAGCATAGAAAGTACATGTATAAGCAGACTTAAAAGTTGCGGAAGATCAAACAATGAAAATGACATATGAGAGAACAAAAGCGGTTCGGATGCAAAAAGTATCACTGCCATAAAACGGAGAATATTGTTTGAGATGAACTCCTTGATAATGAGATAGAATGCTCCTAATGAGAGCAGAAATAAAATAAGAGAGACTGTCTCAGCATTATGAAAAATCTTAATAGAGTATCCATAGAGATATTTCCCTAATACAGGAGCCTCTGGATTAATTGAAAAAAAATGCCATTTATGCACAAGATCAAATGAAGTTACTTGGTAGAGCAGATTATCACTCATTGTCCTCTTGCTTAGAGCTATATTCCACTGTGAATGATCATATAGATCCCTAAGATAGGTATTGTCATATTGAGTCTGATAAACCTCCCTATAAGAAAAGATTATATACACAACTACACAGACTAAGAAGAGAAGTAAAAAAATGGATACAGATTTTTTTTTAGGTAGTTCTGTAAAATCAAATGGAGTTTTAAGTTTTTTCTTTAAATCCATAATTTAGAGATGAAATTTTATCCTTGTGTACTTTACCACTGTATTGATAATAATACGATAATACTTACCACCACTATGACAAATAAAAACTCTCTGATTGTTGGTTTATATAGTTTTTCATCAATATAGTGATAAATGAGACCTGTCATGCTATAGTAACATGCTGTTAGAAAGAGCGCCATGATAGGACCTTGTATAGGTAAGAAGGAGAGAATTAATGTTATTTCCGCAATACAAATGGCTACAAAGAAACTATAGTGCATAATTTTTGTATCAACCGATATCCTTGGTTTTGCACTCCATAATAGCTGCAGACTCAATGGGAACACACAGATAAAGGCAACAAAGGCGTTAATAAAGAAGATCTGTTTTAACAAAAAGAGGACACTTAAAAGTAAAAAGAGAACCATAGTCTGAAAAAAGTAGTTTATAGCAAAGGCTGCGCGATAAAGTTGGAGGCTTCTCTCGGCACCGACATTGAATATATTTGAGGTAAGAAGTAACGCATACATAGCAAAACTATAAATAACTAAAAATGGAATTCGAGTTATCCACCGTACAGGGAAAAACAAGAAATAAAAGAGATAAAAAGCTAAAGTTAGGAGAACAGGCATGATAAAGAGCATCTGCCACTCACGCTTCTCTATTCCTTCAAGGATAGAAAAATATGTCAGAGCATACGATACTAAAATCAATACAGGGATAAATATCCAGGCACTCTCGAAGTAAAAAAATGAACTTACGAGAAGAATGGAAGAAAGAATAAGTACACTGAAGACAAATCGGATACGTTTATTTATTCGTAAAAAAGCCGGCTCAAAGTATCTATGTAATAATTTTTCTATCATGTACTATTGTTAAATCGTCAAAAACTCTGCATTAGAAAAAACACTTTGGACATCATCCATCTCTTCTAAATGCAAAATCAAATTGATAACCTGCTCCTCTTGCTGTTGAGATAATTGTACCGTACTTTGTGGTTTATATACAGTTTCTATTACAGTAGGAGTGAAACCTTCGCTGTGTTCTTTCACTTTTACTAAGTTTTCAAAAGGAAAATAAATAATATAGGTTCTACCCTCTTGTTCAATATCAAGGGCAGAGATTTTATCAGAAAAGTGGAGTACAAAAGGGTCGTCTACATTCTCAAAAAGAACAGAGCCACATTTTTGAAATAGATAACTCACCCCTCCTGAGCCTAATTTGCCTCCATTTCGTTCTAAGAACATCCGTAGTTCAGCGTGCGTCCTGTTTGAGTTATCTGTTGTAGCTGTAATAATTAAGGCTACCCCATGAGGTGCAAATGCTTCATATATAACTTCCTTGAGACTCTGTTTATTTTCACCAGTTCCTTTTTCGACTGCCCGGGCAATGTTCTCCTTTGGCATATTTAAAGCTCTAGCTCTTTCTATCGCCAGACGGAGTCGTACATTGTTCTCAGAGTCCGGGATTCCCCCACCTTCGATGACTGCTAAAGTAATTACTCTGGAGAGCTTTGCAAACGTGGCTCCTTTTGCTTTATCTGTTACTTCTTTTTTGCGTTTTATATTTGACCATTTGGAGTGTCCTGACATCTGAACTTATTTGAATTTTAATAGATCTATTATACAATATTTAGCGTTCCTACTTAAACTCCGTTAAAGATATTTATTGTGTGTTTAATTTGCAATACTCGAGGAAAAAAACAATCCAAAATAGGAACAATCTTTGCTACTGAGGGTCATAAACTTGTCCTAATAGAGTAAAAACCGTATACTTGACAATTGTTAAAAATAAAATATACTTAACCAAATATGACAGATATAGATTCATTAGAACAACAAGCAGTTGATGCAGCTGTTGCACAGCAATGGGACGCTGCAATTTCAAACAACGAGAAAATTTTGGAAATAGATCCGGAGAATATTGGTGCAAATTTACGACTCGGATTTGCATACTTACAGATTGAGAAAATGAAAAACTCAAGAAAGTACTATCAAAAGGCATTAAAACTTCAGCCTAGAAATCCTGTAGCTTTAGAGAACTTAGAAAGGATTAATATTCTCGAAGAGTCATCTAACGGCAAGTCACCTTCAATTAAAATCAAAGCAAACCTTAATCCGAATTTATTTCTAGAAATACCCGGTAAAACTAAAAGCATCACCTTAGTAAACTTAGGCCAGAAAAACCACTTAGCAGAGCTTGATATAGGTGAAGCTGTTGACCTTAAACTAAAGAGAAGAAAAATTGAAGCACGAACTCTTACAGGTGACTTTATCGGATACCTACCTGATGATGTCTCGAAAAGAATGATTTTCTTCATTGAGGCCAGTAGCAGCTATACTGCACATGTAAAGGAAGCAAACTCAAGCCGAGTGATTATTTTTGTCAAAGAGGAAAAAAAAGGACCAAAAGTTGCCCATTATTCATCATTCCCGTCTCGAGCAGCCGTTATCCCTACCCCACGTGACAATGACGATGATGATGAAGAGAATGAGGATGATGCAGAAGAACAAGATGATGATTGGACAAAAATTGTGGGGAGTACAGAAGCCGAGGAAGAGATAAAGCACGACTACTCAGTCGACCGTGAAGAAGAGGAAGAGTCTGAAGAGTAATGCATGATTTTGTTTTTAAAGAAAACTATTGTACCTTTTAACTGCTTACTGTTAAGTATAGTCTCAACTTCTGAAGGGACTTCAAAGTCCTTCATTGAACTTAGCGCCATAATAATGGAAATCATCAGTAGTAAAAATAATATTATGTACATAGCTGGTTAGATAATAACTGAAAATCCCTCATTCTTTTATTTCCCATTCTTTCTCTTTCTCACCTAACTGGAAAAGTATATCATAAAAATCTGTTTTTCCCTTCTTCCATTGGCAGTGAAAAACATTTATGAGAGCTGCTGCAGTTAACGAGATGTTGTCTGAATCTTCCCTAATGACACACCCTCTTACTAAACTCCCTTCCTGACTGATATCCCCTACTCTAACCCCATTTCCTTCGAGCATTTTACCTACTCTATCAGCATCAACATAACTATCCGAATAAAATATTTGTACACTCTTCCCTTCCTTTCTATAGGTCTGTTGGAATAGATATCCTGTATATTTTTTTTCAAATTTATCGGCTGCAAAGATAGCATCTCCAGAACGGTTTTTATCAGCATGAATAGGAATCTGTTGGAAGTCAGACTTTCTTTTATTCAGAAATGCAAATACCAAGTAAACTCTATCCAGAAAAGTTGCGTTAGACTGAGCAGATAATATAGCTTGCGCTTGAGGCAAAGAAAAGTTGCTATCGCTGCCAAAGTAGACTTCCTGATCTCCTTGATAAAAATAATAGTCTGTAAAACTATAAGTAGCTAATGAGAAAGTTCTCTGTAAGATCTCCGGTTTCTTATCCCAAGAAATAAGCTTTCCCAAAGCCCCAACTCTATATGCTCCATACCCACCTGGGATTTGTAGCTTTATATCAGGAAAAAAGGATATAATGTAGTTCCCAGCAGTTCTTACCCCTAAAGAGTAGTAAGCTGTATGTTGACCATACACAACAAGGTTAATACGGTCCTTACGGCTAAAAAAAAGAGATTTCTTGACTGTACTCGTCACTGAAGAAAAAAAAATAATTCCCAACAAAACAATAACACATACATAAAGTGCTTTCTTGCTTTTCTGTAATGAGTTTAGAGCAACTTTTTGTCCTCGGGCCATCCTTCATTGTAGCTCAACTGTAAGCCGAGCTCAAGCGTAGACTACCCCATCCCCTGTTCAAGTCGAAAGTGACGTAGATGTTTTATCCGGTCATCAGGAGAAAGGCCTTTAAGATGGAAAAGCCGTTTAATGATGGCGAGAGATGCCTCTAGCTCTGGTTCTACAACTACATCCGCTCCTAGATCTATCATTCTTTGCTGGTGAATATGGGTATGAACCCGGCTGATAACTGTGATTTTTGGGTTCAGTTTTTTTGCAGTCAAGATAATTGCCTCCTGGGAAAACTTATCTGGTACCACTGAGACGAGTGCTACAGCATGTTCAATCTCAGCATAATCGAGAATATCGCCATCAGTACTATCACCATAAATTGCATTGATTCCTTCTCTTTTAGCTTTCTGTGTGGCTGAAAAATTATAGTCAATCGCCACAAAAGGGATATTAGCATGCATTAATGCCTTTCCAATATGACTACCTAGTCGTCCATACCCACAGATAATCACATGATTTTTGATCTGCAGAACATCAATCGATGTCGGATCAGAGTCAAGTCTATGACGAATAAATAACTCAATAGATGGAAAATACTTTTTACAAAATGCTCTTACTGCGAAGTATACCTTCTCTTTATTTCCGATAGCAATTGGAGATAGCATGAGGCTAATCAGCGTCGCTGAGACAAGGACAATATACTGATCAAAAGTAAAGAGGCTATGTGCGTAAGCTATTGAAAAAAGTATAAAGGCGTCCTCATCAATCTGAAAAAGCATTGTTGCAATAAAAAAAGTAATACGAGAGTTTAACTTGAAGTAGAAAAATATACTCAGGATGACAAGAAATTTTATCAAGAGCACTATGAATGTAAAAGTAAAGATAGTTGGTGCCATAGGCAGAGCTCTTGTTATATCTATATGAGTACCTATAAACACAAAAAAGATGACTACCATAAGATCTCTAATTGGTCTTAACTGAGAAAAAATATGATAGTGCTCTGTCGTCTGTGAGACAAGAATTCCTGCTATAAAAGCGCTCAGAAGAATTGGGACCCCTACAAGCTGCGAGAGATAACAAACTAAAGAAATAAATAGGACAATGAATATATTTAGTAGCTCTCGTGAAGTCTTTGCAACTCGGTCAAATATATGAGGGACTACCCGTCGACCGAAATAGTACATGATTGACAAAATTATGATTGACTGCAAACTACTGACAAATATCTCTTTAACGACAACATAAGTAGAAAGATGCCCTCCATTGAGAGAGTTAAAGATAATGATAAATGGGATAAATGCGATGTCTTGAAAGATCAGGATACCAGTGGCCATCTCACTGATGAAAGACGACTCCTCTCCCTTTTCCTGGACTATTTTAGTGACTAGAACGGTCGATGAGGATGACAGAGCTATACCTATCAGCAGTGACTGGATAAAATTAAATCCAAATACTGGACTGACTATTAATATGAAAAAAATAGAAAGCAGCACCTGTAATATACCGCCAATGACAATAAACTTCTTGAATATTATGAGTTTCTCAAAGTTAATCTCAAGCCCAACCATGAAAAGAAGCAAAATTATGCCAATATTTGCGAAGAAGTTGATAGATTCTTTAGGGATTAAGCCGCTAAAAAGATTACCAATAATTACTCCAGCAAGAATATATCCAAATAGTGACTGTAAACGAAGCTTTTTAGCTAAGAAACCTCCTAAAAATGGGATGAGGAGATAGAGAAAAAAGTTTAAAAAAGATTGTGCTGGTACCTCATTCATGTAATACAATATAGCATAAGCTTGAAAAGTTTACATTCTTACTGAATTAATGAAGGCATACAGTCGATATGAATATTGGCCACTCTCATTACATGTCAGACTCACATTTTACACAGTAGAGAGCTTCTGGGACGAGCTCAAGACGGGCCATAGGAATAGAAGTACCACATTTCTGACAGTACCCGTAACGGCCTTTTTTAATCTTATCGAGGGCATTTTGAATTTCTTTTGATCGTCTTTGAAGTTCCTTTATCTGTGCCTCATTGATCGCATGATAGTCTTGTTCGCGCACATCCGTGTCTACAGCTGCATTATCAGATGCATAATCAGGATCTGAAAATGGATCATCAGCTTTAAGCTTCTGAACCTGGAGTCGAATCCTCTCTACTTCCGATTGTAACTTCTGAGTTTGATTTTTTATGAACTGTTCTGTGAGTTTTTGCATTTGATTTAATTAAACTGGTAATTTTAGATGTACTTCCGAAAATTTTGTTCCTTAAATGATACAAAAAGTATAGACTGAAAGTCAAGAGTAAGCTCAAAGATACTGCCAAATTAACACTCTGACCTAATACTAGTGACTTATTACCTTTTAGAGGATCAAACACTAAGTATACCAAACTAAATGTCCAGCAGAAGAAGAAAAATGACATACCATGCCAGTAACTTCCCCTGCGAATTGCAAAAAGAAATTTATAGCTGATAAATGCTGTTATAAAGAAGAGAGTCGATTCATAAAGGGCCGTTAAGTGTCGTGTACCATCAAAGTTAACATATTTCAGTGCAACCATGAACTTGGTCTTTGTACCGACTTCAACACCTGAAAAAAAGCTTCCTAACTTCCCTATCCCAAGAGCCAAGAATAATGAAGGAGTTATATAGTCGACTATCTCTGTAAATCTAATCTTTTTGAAGTGACAAAAAATGATAAATGAAGTTACTCCTCCTATAAGAACCCCATAGAGAGAGATTCCTGGGTAGCCGTTAACTAAAATGAATTTTAGAAAATCAAACCCGAATTTTTGAAAGTGTAATGCTACATGTATTAATCTACCGAGGAATAATCCGCCAAATAATGAGATAAAGATGCCATCAAAGACATCTTCTTCTTTATATGATGTAAGCCGTACATTTTTCCAGAGAATAAAAGTGCTCCAAAAGAAAGCTAAAACTAAGAAAACTCCAAAGGTATATATCTTGATGAATTTGAGGTCTAATAGTACCGGTAACATAAAGGTATTATATACTATTCTCAACTGGATTTACGAATTTTTTTTCAAGAAATCGGGTTAGTAGAATACATACCCTTTCAGTCTCGGAAGAAAGGTGTAATATGCAATCCTTATCTGCTAAAATCTAGTTTAGATGGAAAAAAAACTGAGTTATTTCATTATTATTTTAGCCTTTGCCTTAAGGCTATATGGCATTAACTGGGATCAAGGAGCTCATCTTCACCCTGATGAAAGAGCTCTTATTATGGTTGCGGATAAAATTCATTTCTGGGACTCCTTAAATCCGGATTTTTTTAACTATGGAAGTCTTCCTATTTATATATTGAAAGGGACTGCTCAGTTTTTAGATACATCCATGGGTACACATCTTGCCAACTACGAAGGTCTTCTCTACACCGGAAGATTCTTGTCACTCATATTTGATATGGGCACTTTAATTATCTTATTTAAGACTGCAAAACTGCTGTTCAAAAAACCAGAGATCGCTAATTTGAGTATCTTTCTGTATGCCATAAGCTTTTTTCCTATTCAAAACACTCATTTCTTCGTTGTTGACGTATTCCTGAACTTTTTTATTACTCTTACCCTTTATATCCTGCTGTTGTATACCAAAAAACCTAATTTTCCTAAAATTATTCTACTGAGTTTGGCCTACGCAGGAGCCCTAGCCTCAAAGATTACGGCGGTAGTCTTTCTTCCTCTAATCGTGACATCCCTATTCCTTTTGTACTGGGTATCTTCAGATAAGGATTTCCCCCTTCCACGTAAGTTACTTCTGAGTTTCCTGAGTGTCATTATGTTTGTAGTCTCATGTATTTTGTTTCACTTTATCTTTATGCCGTACGCATATATAACATACACTAAGTTTTTCACCGATGTTACGCTTCAAACCCAGATGAGTAGAGATCCATATATTTTTCCATATACGCTACAGTATGTTTACACAACTCCTTACTTTTACTATCTAAAAAACATCATATTATGGGGCCTAGGACCATTTATCTCGTTTATCTCGTTTATAGGGATGGTCTATGCTTTCAGAAAAGCTAAATCTCAGTTTACCCAGAATCATATGCTTAGGTCGAGTCTCATACAGAGATTACTAAGATATACTCGAGATCATAAAATATATGTGGTGTTTTTCCTTTTTCACCTTCTCTACTTCTCTGTAGTCGGTTATACAGCAGTCAAGTTTATGAGATATATGCTTCCGATGTATCCCTTTTTTGTGATTCTTGCAGGCTATGGACTTTTTCAGCTCAAAAAGAATTCTCAAAAAGTAAGCATAGCAATTTTAGTCTTGGCAGTTATCTGGACCCTTTCATTTCTTCATATTTACTCAGTTGAACATACCCGCACTGCTGCAACAAAGTGGATTTTACAGAATATTCCCCCTCACTCCAACCTGGCCGTAGAACACTGGGACGATAGGATACCAATTTTTAGCGGAGAAAACTATAATACAGTTGAGATGACTCTTTATGACTTCCCTGATAATGATAGTAAATGGCAGATTTTGAGTGATAAATTGAATCAAGCAGAGTATCTTATAATTGCCTCGAATCGACTCTATACTCCCCTTTCTAAGTTGGCTGACTGTAGTCGATATAAGAAGTGTTATCCTATGACTACAGAGTACTATAAAAAATTATTTAGTGGTACTTTAGGATTTCAAAAGATTGCCGAGTTTAGTGCAGACCCTAAAGTTCCCTTTCTACCTCTGAGCTTTTCAGATCAATCAGCTGATGAGTCGTTTACAGTTTATGATCATCCGAAGGTTATGATTTTTAAAAAGATAAATTCAGCTCCTAAAGAATAATACGGTTCCGAGATACTATTGGAACCGTTTAAATGAAGGGATGCCTTATAAAAATCTCTTAAAAAATCCGAGAATTCCCTGTTTCCACCCCACAGTGTGAGTAGTTCCAGCAGGTCTTGACTTAATATCTTCATAGTTGTCAAGATACCACTGGTAGGCCTTTATGAGGGCCTGTGAATTTGAGTATTTTGGATGCCACTTAAAGGTTTTTGTGAATTTTTCGATGGAAACGAATGAGTCTTTATCCATCGTGTCGTAGACCCACTGATACAAAGGAGAAATTTTAAGCTTTTCGAATATCCAAAGAGCTTTTTTTATCGGCCATGCCGGAGTGGCAATTATTTTAGATCCAGACTTCGCATAGTCGAAAAGCCCTTGCATATCTTCCTTAATAGCGCCAAATTTATCTGCTCCCATGTTAAAAACATCGTTTACTTTTTGAGTATTTTGAGTGGACGATACAAGATATATTGCCGAAACAAGATCCTCTACATCTAGCAATTGATAACGATTCTTGCCTGAGCCAACAACCGGAATTTTTTTACCATCTTTAATCCAGTCAAAAAGGATCTCAAAAACACCTAATCTATGGGGTCCTAAAAATGTTTTTGGGCGGATTATGGTTACTATTAATCCTTTTGTCCGATACTTCATACAACGTTTTTCTGCATCAATTTTACTTTGACCATATGGTCCTACTCCGACCATTGGATCTGACTCACATACGGGATGTTTTTTTGGCACTCCATAGACTGCGGTGGACGAGATATACACAAACCGCTTGACTTTATTTTTTAAGGCATATTTAAGGAGATTCTCTGTGCCGTTAACATTGACATCCATTATCTCTTCTGCTGAACGAAGCGGCAGTGCAGCTGCCGCATGAACTACAACATCTACTTTCCTAGTTAGTTCATCTACAACTTTTTTATCTCGTATATCTCCTCTCACCATTTCTACATTTTCTGGATACTCATTCTTTGAAAACTCAGCAGTATCATATAAAATGATCTTTGATTTTTGATCAGAAAAAAAATGGGCTAAATGCAAGCCAAGAAATCCTGCTCCACCGGTAATTAATACTTTCATAACAGTCAAAGTATACTAAAACCTGTTACAATAATCTAATGGATAAAGTTAAAATCAATCTAAATCAATTTAACATCAAAAAACAGGAAGGAAAAATTGTACTGATATTTACTCTGACTCTTTTTTTTTATCTGATCTTTATTCTTTTCAGTGATATCCATAAAATTGGTAAAATTACGATGAGCTTTAACTGGAAGATCATTCCGATGCTTCTTTTTTTGACGATTTGCAACTATTTTTTCCGAGCACTACGTTTCTATTTATATCTTAAACAGATCAACATAGTGATTCCATTCCGTAGGGCTTGCAATATCTTTTTATCAGGACTATCGATGACGGTAACGCCCGGCAAAAGTGGCGAAATTGTTAAAGCATATTTACTAAAAAAATCACATGATGTTTCTGTTCCGGAGATCCTCCCACTTTTAATCATTGAAAGAATGACAGACGGGATTGCGATGATAATTCTGGGTTTAGGAGGAATCTCCCTCTTACAGAACTCAAGGCTTTTTTTTATAGGTGCATCTCTCTTTGTTATTTTCTTTATCATCTGTCTAAAGGGTAAAAAATTTATTCTTCCAATGATTCTACAACTAGAGAAAAAACTTCCTAAATTCAAGCTGCTTCACTTCTTCGAGATTTTTTTTCAAAACTCTCAAACACTTGTTTCTTTTAAAAATTTAGCTCTAGGCATTTTCTTGGGATGCATCGCTTGGTTTTTTGAGGGATACGCACTATTTCTCATCACCAAAGAATTTACTCATCTAGATTTTCTCTCAGGAGTTTCAAAATCTCTGTTTATTTTTTCTTTTTCGTCTATTGCCGGCTTTTTTGTTCTTATACCTGGAGGTATCGGAGTTGCAGAAGGCTCCATCACCTACTTCCTCATAACTTTTTTCTCCTTGGGTAAACCGCAGGCTGTTTTCATTACAATTCTATTTAGATTTATTACTCTCTGGTTTGGAGTTTGTCTTGGCCTATCAACTTTGATATATAACCTTAGGAGGCAGCACGAAGTGACCAAGCATTAATGTTTATGATGACCCTGCATTCTACTATGCATAGTACGAGCTTTATCCTTTAATTCCTGAAGGAGTATTTTTAAGTTTTTCCCTTCTTTTTTGATTACTTTCAGTTTTCCTTGCTTTGGCAACATTGAAAGTAAGACCGTAAAAACTCCACCTTTCTTCTCTTCCTTAACAACTAACCTTGCTTTACTCAGATCTTTCTGTTTGTTCAAGAAAGCCCTAAACCGAGCTAAGAAAGCCTGCACAGCTTCGTTACTTGAATTCGATAAATTTTTGGTCAAAAGATATAACTGCAGACCCATCGCTGGCTGCAGGATAAGTGAAAAAAAATCACGGGTAGTCACAATTCCTACAGGATGTCTTTGAGCATCTACAACAACTACGCTACCAATCTTTTCATCAAGCACCATCTTTAACGCATGTGTAACTAGGTCTTCAGGTCTAAGTGCAAGAACAAAGTTTTTTGAAAATTTAGATACTTTCTGATTATAAACACTCTCTTTCTTGCCTTCTTTATCCCCTTCAGTAAGCTTATGTTTTGGAAGAGTAAGAAAGTGAACAATGTCATAGTAACTTAATACGCCTTTCAGCTTTTTATCCTTATTAACGACAATCAGTTTAGAAATCTTATGCCTCTTAAAAAGATGAATGGCAGTAGAAACCGTATCTAATTCCTTGACGGTAACAACGGGTTTTGCCCTCGATTTTAAGATATCAATGATAGGTAAATTAAAATACGGTGAATTTTTATACATATCTAATACTCTGCGTGCTGATACGATCCCGGCAAAGCCTTCATTACGGTTGAAGATAGGAAGGTAGTGAATTTTTGAAGAAATAAAAGCCTCAATTACCTTTTCTACTGGTGAGTTAATATATAGCCTGGGTGGATGGAAGATGCAAGCATCTACTTTTGCATTCCCCGGTAGTGAGCTTTTGATTATACAGTGATAAGGGTTAACAAGCCCAACTTTCTTTTTATCTTTTGAAAAGATAAAAGCGGCTGAGTGAGAGCTTGGCAACTTTGATAACGCCTTAGATAACGAATCCCTTTCAGATGCCTCCAAAATATGATCTGTATATATTATACCCTTAATATTCATTTTCAAGACTATACTACTCCTAAGCTGTCATTTAGTCAAGACGCATTCAAACTCAACCTATAAGCTTCTCTTTCTTGTCTGATGACTAACATGCAAAAACCAATCAACATTTTGATATAAGCATCTTTTTTCCTCATCTACTCATGATAGTATTGTGTGTATGTTTAACTGTCAAGCCTCACAACAAGTTTACTGCTTGCCCAGATGATGTTAGCCAATCTCCTCTCGATTCAACCTTTTTCTGTTTCTTATTCCAATCCCCTGTTTGCTTGTTCAGCTGGGCGAAGATTGAAGTATTCCTGATATCCAACTCCCCGAAAATAAACTGCATAACTCTTTCGTTTCCCATTCCATATCCGGCGTGGGGCATGGTGCCTTTTTTCTTCATGATATTCAAGTACCATAGAAAGTCTTCATAAGTTCCTCCTCTTTCCAAATGTAATTTATACATTGTAGAAGTTACTAGTCGTTCATTTAATTTTTTGAAGTTATGCTCCCTGACAGCGGATCCTGTACTTTCTCCTGAATAAGGAAAAACTAGATCAGCAGAAAGTGCCACCCTCTTATCTTTTAAATACGTTTTCATATTGAAAAACTTTATTTCTTTTGGATACTTCATGATAAATACTGGAAGAAACTCATTTTTTTTGTTTACCAACTTAACTACACCTGCTTCGTGATCAGCTTTCAAATCATCTCCAAAACGGACATCCGGATATCCATTTTGATTAAGAAGTTTGACAGCATCTTCATAACTTATTCTCAGAAACTTTTTAGTTGCAACTTGCTGTAGTCTATCGACATTTATTTTATATATTTTTTTCAACATTACTCTGTTATCTTCTAGTACTTTTTTTATCATTGACTGAGCAGTAATCTGAATATTTTTGAGTAGTGCCTCATACATACTATCTTCATCATAGTTTTCAAGAGTCATTCCCAAAGTAGTACAATCAAATTCTTCTTCCGTTAAGCGGAACTGCCTTAAGTGTCGTTCATCTTCAAACTCTTCATCTCTTCCTGAGTGAATAATCGTATAAACTGCCGGAAATGACTGAAGAGCTTGTTCCAGAGCCAATTGTCCAGTCTGGGTAAAGAACAACGATAAACCCTGATGGCAACCTACTTTAAAAAGTGTATCAACATTCTCACATGCCCCAGTTATTCCAACTATTTGTGGGACGTCTACATAAACTCTCTTTCTTTTTTGATAACTACGGTGGACTCCCTGATTTAAACTCTGATTAACTTTCACAAGATTGGCGAAATGTTCGTTATAATCTACTGAAACCGGTTGACCTTCAATACTCAGATTGATTTTTTTCATACAGTTTTCCTCCTTGAAAGTAATATTTATAATTTTGAGACGACATAGCGATTTTAGTCCAAAAAAAAAGAGGGCTGGTGCCCTCTGGGTTATTTACGGTTTGTTTCTTTAGAATAAAATTTTTCACTCTAAAATTAGATTTTAGACCTTTTGATATTTATATGTCAACTCCAATTTAAGTTAGACCGTTTCAACTATCTATTGTTGATTGTAGTCTAATTGCCCACATCATATTCTCAATTAAAACTGGCATAAATTTCTAATATTATTAAAAAAAACTACCTTGTCACTCCGGGAAAGAGGCACATAGAGACTGATGAAGTTTGATATAATTCAAGATAAAGGAAAAGGCTGAAGTCTATAAGCCGGGATGTTGGAATGGCAGACAAGTTAGTCTCAAAAACTAATGGGGGCAACCCCGTGAGGGTTCGACTCCCTCTCCCGGCACCCGTCAGGACAGTTGAGAAAAATGTCCATTTAAAGCCTTATAACAACCTGAATTAGGCAATTTAATTCTTCTCCAAGAATAGCTGCACACATGAACTGCGAAGAAAGTCGAGCCTATCATTTTTGTGACTGGGCGGACGAGGTTCGAACCCAAATAATCCGATTTTAGTTCCAATCCTAACCTGCCGGGAAATTTAGTCCATTTGGGAGAGCACAAATACACTTTGTAGGAATTGATTGACAACAGATACAATTTATTTTATTCTTTCGATATGTCAGAAAATTCAGTTCCATTAATTATAGTCGGTATACTATTAATGATAATCGGGGGAATTAATCGGAATCCTTCTCAAATTGAGAAGATGACAAGAGTGCAGAATGCACGGTTAGGCGTTAAAACAGATGAAAAAGCACTCCGAGATCTTATTCCTGGAAGACAACGGTTCTATAGTATTCTTTTTGTTGTCGGATTACTAATTTTATTAGTAGGTCTATTTGTAATAGATAAGTTATTAAAGCCTTAATTACTAATTCAATAAATTAATATGATAACAGTATCTAAATTACAATTTCTTTTGTCAGCACTCCTTTTTTTCTGCGCAGGGGCTGGTGTAATGTATTATTTTTCTTCGAATATGCAGAATTTCAGTTCTTTAGGAACAAGTGTTTTTTTATAGCATTTGGATTAATGGCCTTAAGAAATAATTCCCAAGGTAAAAAGAAATGACTTCAGAAATAATCTTAGAAAATTATTTTTTTAGATTGTCCTGAAGTTCTAAAACCCGTTTGGGGTGACTGGACCGACTCGAACCTATTTAAATAAAAAATAATACAATATTTCATAAGCTCACGGAATACTTTGAGAGTGAGTCCTAACAGATGACCTCTGCCCGCACATCAATTATCTACATCGCTGCCTTTGACTTAAAGAAGAAATATCCAACAACGATAAAAGTAATTACCGGTGAGATCCACTCAGGAATATGATATCCAAAACTGTTCATTATCATAATCATTCCTAAAAATAAAATTGAGTACATTGCGCCGTTCTTCAAATACCGATACTGTTTTATTTTCTCTATATTACTGACCGTTAACTGCCGGAGAACAATTGCCCCAAGTCCATTTCCTACCAGAATAAGTGGTACAAATAAAGTAAAAGCAAAAGATCCTAAAACTCCATCAATTGAGAACGCTGCATCGACCATTTCTAAATATAAAATTTTTGAGATATCTGAGTGACCCGATTTACCCTGGAGTAACATTCGTTCAGCTTCTTGAGCATTCTGTTTAAACCCATCAATCAAAAAAAATCCTGTCGAGCCTATAACTGCCCCAAAAGCCATAATCGGATTTTCCTTAAGGCCAAACCACACTAGAACAGCCAGGAAGATTGATACTACGGCATAAAACCACACACCTTGCTTTTGAAAAAAAGGTTCCGTACGTAAACCGTAGTTTTTGGGCTCCATGAAAAGCCAATGAAAAAATAAGAATGATAAAAAAGTCCCACCAGCTATAAGTAGGAGTGCTGATGAGGCTTCAATTGAACTCTTGACAGAAGGATCGTTACTAAAAGCCGCAAAGAAGGCTCCAATAGGGCCTAAAGCTGGTGTGGTTGCCCAGATAATGAGCCATGGAAGAGCCCCTCTAAGCACAAAAACTGCAAAAAATAACCCCCATGTTAAAAAAAACTTTCTATACTTTGGCTTCATCGTTGAGAGAACTTCGGCGTTAATAACGGCGTTATCAATGCTGTTGATAATTTCAAAGACCGAGAGTCCAATGGTGATAAGAATGAGCGACATTATATTCATAGTTTATCCATTTTCAATTGTGTATCATCCATTATAATATACACATGGTTTTTATTGTTATTGTGATCATCTTATTGCTGTTTGGGGTAGTTACCCTTTTTGCTTTTCCTCAACTTTCTCCAATTCCCTACTTCCCTTCAAATCCCAAAGATCTCAAAATGATTCTAAAGTTTCTCAATTTAAGAAATAATCAAGTTGTCGTTGATCTAGGAGCTGGTGATGGAATAATCATCTTTAAGGCGGCTACTCAATCCCTAGAAATGTCACTGAATACTGAATATATCGCGATAGAAACTAACCCTGTTCTCGTGACTATACTTTTGATACGACGATTGCTCCATAAAAACCGTCGTAATATTCATATAGTTACCAAGGATCTATTTAAAGCTCACTATAGTAGTCTCATTTCCAAACAGATTAACGAGAAGAAATATCATCCCACCTTTTACCTCTATATCTCCCCATGGTTAATTAAGTCCGCTGTAGAACAGGTTCAAAAAACAGTCACAAACTTTGATGTTGTATCCTATTTTTATCCAGTTCCAATTCTGAAGGAACTTTCACAACAAAAAGGAAGAAATAAAATTTTTTACTATAAAAGTAAAAGCTAAATGTTTACTCAACTCATCAATTTTGATATCTCTGTCTCTCAATTTATAGCTTCCTTTATTCCCCATAATAGCTTTTTCAACTATTTTTTTTCTTTCCTCTCAATGAAAGGTTACTCTGTTTTTATCTGGATAGTTATTATTGTAGTCTTACTTTTTATAGAAGAAAAAAGAGATAAAAAAAAGCACTTTATCATTTACTTTGTCGTAGCCTTTTTAATTTCTGGGTTACTTGTGACATTTGTCATAAAAAATGTCTTTCACCGACAGAGACCAGTAATACATTCTAAAACCTATTTCACTTGTCCAGCAGACTACTCTTTCCCATCGTCACATGCAGCAACAGCCTTTTCAGCAGCTTTAATTCTTTCAGCTTATGACAAAAAAAGAAGAACCTTTTACTATTTAATTGCTGCTCTTATTTCACTTTCGCGAATTTATCTCGAGTGTCACTATTTATTGGATGTTATCGCCGGCGGCATCATAGGCTCAGGTATCAGCCGGCTTATTTTGTACCTACCCGGTAAATATTTCTTTAAAACCCGACTACCTGAATGATTTTTTTTAAATACCAGCGATAGTTATCCTTGTCATTTTTAGGTAGTTGATAAGGATTATTTTTATTCCACACTTTACCATTAGTTTGAATCTTTTGTATCATTCAATAACATTACTTGTTGAGTGTATGTAATCAATATGTGTCATGTAAGAAGTAAGTAAGTTAAAGTGAGAGATTATTTTTTTCTACTGAAAAAAACTTTACTCTATCCCCACGGAACATGAGGTCAATATCCCCTACTGGGCCATTTCTGTGTTTTGCAATACTAAGCTTCATCATTTTTTGATTTGTTTCCATTAAACCGTCACTCTCATCTTCCTGATATATAAACATGACAACGTCTGCATCTTGTTCAATAGCTCCAGACTCACGCAGATCAGCTAATTGTGGTCTCTTAATGCCTCTTTGTTCAACTGCGCGCGAAAGCTGGGATAACGATAGTACTGGAATACGAAGTTCGCGCGCAAGATTCTTTAATCCCTGCGAAACAAACGAAACTTCTTGAACACGTGAATCAAATCTTCTACCGGCATCAGCTAGTTGCAAATAATCTACAATCAACAACTGAAGATTTTTTTCAGCTTTTAGTTTACGAGCCTTTGTCCTCATCTCCAAAATAGATATCCCTGGTGTGTCGTCGATATAAATAGGTGCTTCGGATAACACCCCCATCGCCTCGGTAAGCCGCCGATAATCATCTTCAGATAACTTTCCTGTTTTCAATCTCCATGCATCGATATCAGCCTGACCTACCAATAAACGATCAACAAGCTCCTCTTTACTCATCTCCAACGAGAAGAAACCAACTGGCATTTTTTCTTTAGTTGCAATATGAAGTGCCATATTCAAAGCAAAGGTAGTTTTACCAACTCCCGGCCGAGCGGCTAATATTAAGAGATTCGCTTTTTGCATACCAGCTAACTTTGCATCAAGATCTCTAAAACCGGTTGGTATTCCTCTGAGTTGATTCCCATTCTTCGCAAACTCTTCCAATCTTTCAAAACTCTCGGAAAGTATGCTTTTTAAATCTATAAAGTCTCTATGGACGTTTTCCTGACTCAATGCAAAAATTTCACTTTCTGCCTCATCAAGCAGCATTTTGGCATCTCCAGTATCAGAAAATGCTTTCTCAACCATTCTGGAGGAAATTTCAATTAACTTTCTTTTACTATAGTGAGCTTTGACAATGTTGGCATAGTGTTCAATATAAGCTGAGGTTGGAACAGTATTTATTAAATCTGACAGATATGATCCCCCACCAATTTTCTTCAACTTTCCTTCTTTTTGAAGTTCATTTTTGAGCGTTACAAGATCAATTGGCTGTTGTTTCTCAAATAATGAGATCATTGAGTCAAAAATAACTTGATGCTCCATCATATAAAAATGGTTTGAGCGTAAAGACTC
>JBBRMU010000007.1:0-53758 GCA_038230655.1 Patescibacteria group bacterium
CATACATTAAGATTAATGTATAATCAAAATAATATGGAACAACAAAATATCCCCTCTAGTCAAACATTGAATTCTAATGTACAACTTTCTTCAAATAATAATAAAAAACTCATTGTTATTGGGGTCGCGTTACTTTTAGTCGTAGGTTCGGGAAGTTACTTCTTAGGTGTAAGATCTCAACAGAATAAACAGAAAGAAATGGTGAAAATATTACCAACTAATATAATTGAAATATCTCCAACTGTAAAACCTAAGGAAATGAAAGTTGCAGTTATTTCTATTCCGCCAATTGCAAACTCGCCAACTGTAGCTTACTTATTCTCTCCAATCGAACAAGAAAAGAAAGAGATTGAAGAAAAAATTATTCAACCACTTGCAGAACATCGAAAAAAATACGTAGTTGCAATTGAAGTGAAAAAAATTACTGATAAATCCTCATCATATGATTACTCTATCCTAGAGATAGATAAAAATGGAGGAACAGGAGGATTTTTAGCAAAAAAAACAAATGGTGTTTTAGATTGGTATGCTCCAGAATGTGGAGTAGGTGGCCCATGCTTATTTACAAAAGTATTCGCACAGAAATATCCAATGATAGTAAATAATTACATTAAACTTGGAACAGGAAAGATTGAAGAATAAAAGTTCCCACATATTAATTGGTTAATTTTTATAGATAAAACTGCATTAAACTATACAAATGCGAAACAATTGGTGCGAATAGAAAAGCAAAAGGTTTCAGAAAAATTTATTTTAGTAAACCTATCAGCTTTTAGAACATTGGAACAAGATACCTATGGATCTACTCTAGATTCTGTTGAGGTTCCACAAGGTCAGTATACCTATAGCCTTTCACTCACCACAGATACAAAAGATTATCCTACAAATAAAATAATTTTTGATAGAGTGCTTTCAACTTCAATGATTATTCATTAAAGAGAAATATTTACATCAACTAAGACAATTTGTCTTGTAAGATAAATAGAACTGCCTTCAATTTTAGAAAAACTTTATGAGTGGTGCGATGGTGTAGCAGACACAATCCAACATGTGAGTAAGCTTTGAAAAAGCTCCTCAGTTAAAACATACTGATCAATCCTCAATTAAGATCACATCTTCCTCACCCAGTCTTGATGTATAATTAATATGCTCTGGGTGATACTTCTTGCAAGTAAACTCCGAATATAGATATGGAAACAATAATCAGGTTTGATAAGGTAAGTTTTACCTTTGATGACCTAAAAGCACTTTTAGATGATGTGAGCTTTTCTGTCCGAAAAGGAATGAAGATTGCTTTGATGGGCCAAAATGGAGCAGGTAAAAGCACAATCTTCAAACTAATGACACAGAGTCTGAAACCAGAATCTGGGACAATCTCTATGGATAAACGACTAACAGTTGCTACTGCTCAACAAGTCATCCCTGAAAAGGATAAAAAGCTAAACATAGAAGAGTATTTTAAAAAAGACTGGGTTGGCGAGATCTATGAGCTACGAAGCAAAATTAGTGCCATTCTCGAAGTCGTTAATCTCAGTGTACCCCATGATAAACCAATCCAATCTTTCTCTGGAGGACAACAGGCTCGTCTCCTACTTGCTTCTGCTTTAATCCAAAGTCCTGATTTACTTCTTCTGGACGAGCCCACCAATAATCTCGACTATGCCGGCATCCAACATCTTACGGATTTTCTGATTGATTACAAAAAAAGTTGTATTGTGATTTCTCATGATGCGGAGTTCCTAAATGCATTTACGCAAGGAGTCCTATACCTGGATAGTTACACAAAAAAAGTAGACAATTATGCAGGTAATTATCTTGATGTAGTCCGCGACATTGCTGACCGGATAGAGAAGGAAAATAGATTAAACGCTCAGAGAGAGCGCGTAATTCAGGAGAATAAGGAAAAAGCCAATTTTTTTGCGAATAAAGGAGGAAAAATGAGGAATGTTGCAAAGAAAATGCGCGAGAAAATAGAAGACCTTGAAGATGATATTGTTGATGTCCGAAAGGAAGACAAAACAATCAGACACTTTGTTATACCAGCACAAAAAAATGAGTCTAATGAACCGCTAATAATAAATAGTTTTACCGTTATGCAGAATTATAAATTAACGACAAAAACTTCTCATATTTTTCTTACGAATGATAACCATTTATTGATTATTGGTCCTAACGGAGTCGGGAAGAGTACACTAATAAAGTCTATGGTTGATGGAACTGTCGAAGGTTTTAAGATTCCAAGGGGAATCCGAGTAGGTTATTATCGACAGGACTTCTCTAACTTAGAAAGTGAGAGTACTGTCTATGACTCACTCTTTAAAGCACTCCAGGAATCTGGAGAAAATGTAAATGAAGGATACCTGCGTTCTGTAGCTTCTGGGTTTTTAATTAATTCCGATTTAATAAAATCAAAAATTGGTGATCTTTCTGAAGGTCAGAAAGGATTACTCTGTTTCGCCTGCCTAGTTTTGCAAAAACCAGGACTACTTATTCTGGATGAACCAACTAACCACATTAACTTTCGCCATTTACCAGTGATTGCTGAGGCTCTAAGTAACTATAAAGGGTTAATGATCCTTATTTCCCATGCTAACGAATTTGTTTCTCAGGTCCGAATAGATGAAATACTCGATTTAGAAAAGTAACTACAAATTTTTGGCTACTCAATCCCTTAACAACTACCGCTTAACGCGGCGAATATCAATAGTATTGGAAAAAATGAAGCTCCTGATTTTATCGAACATCCTGCGAGTAATTCTGTTAATTTATAAGAGATGGAGTTCTGTAATTTCTTGTACTATACTAAAGATCACCTATGAAACTTATCACTTTAAATATTTGGGGAGGAAAAGTTTATACTCCTTTAATCAATTTCATTAAGGAAGAATCTAAAACTATAGATATTTTTTGCTTCCAAGAAGTTTTTAATAGAAAAGAACTTATTAGTGATTCAGTAAATAGTAAATGGAGATATGATATTTACTCTCAGATTGAAAATGTTCTTTCTGATCATCAGGGTTTCTTCGCTCCGTCAGAGCTAGACTTTGGTTTAGCTACATTTGTAAGAAAAAGTATTCGTGTTAGTGAAGAAGGAGATATATTTGTGCATAGATGGAAGAATGCGAAAGTTGAAGGTGATAATACATCATTGGGAAGGAACTTACAATATATCAAAATTACATTTAAGGACAAAGTATATACTATCGGTAATTTACATGGAATTTGGAATGGTAAAGGCAAAACAGATACGCAAGATCGAATAGAACAGTCAAATAAAATAAATTCTTTTCTTGATCATGTAAAGGGTAGTCAAATAGTATGCGGTGACTTTAATTTGTTACCTGATACCAAAAGTCTAACTATCTTAGAAAGTAAAATGATAAATCTGATTAAAGTATACAATATCACTTCAACAAGAACTAAACTTTACATAAAACCGGATAAATTTGCAGATTATATTCTAAATACACCAGACATTACGATTAAAGAATTTAAAGTACTCAAAAATGAAGTATCCGACCACTCTCCTTTATATCTAGAATTTATTTAACCATGTATGTTTCTGGATCCTGATAACTTAGATAGAGAAACAACGCAGCCGCACTTAAATCTGCCAAAATACCTACTTTCAAGAGAGGATTCTCTGCATGGATTTTATTATAAGAATTCTCAATGCTCTTTATTAGTCCATTAGATTCATCAATCTCTTCAACGAACCTTTTTATAAGCGGATATCCTTCACGAGATTCCCGAATCCATTGAAAAGTTGAGGTGCTTGGATCTTTACTCATCATTAACTTTAACTCATACCAATCATAAAAGTTCGAGTATTTTGATACCTCTTTCTCCATAGTTTCGATTATGTCTCTTTTATAACCATTTCTTGCTGTGGACCATGCCAATTTGAAGGCCTTAATATAGTCTACAATATCTTGATTGTTAGTGTTTTTTTGAGTATTTTTATAGTTATTAAGTGCTTCTTCAAGAGAATTACTATCTAATCTCGTTTTTATAGATACAAACATGGCTTCAAGCAGACCAACATTCATATATTTCTTACTTTTATATTCGTTACTTATCTGAATGGCATTATGAAAGTGTGAAAAAAGCTGTCGACTTTTCTTGTTAATTACAGTATCAGCATATCCTTCAATAATTTGCCCTATATTTATTGCTGATATGAGAAAATCTGAGATAGGTTTACCTGGTAAATCATGAAATCGTGTACTACAGCCGTTTTTATCTAATATCGGCTCCAATATGAAAGCTATTTGAACACACTGCCGGTTTTTTTGAGGGGTTATTTTCATGAAAATATTATACTATCCTGAAGTAATTTAATGCTGATATAATTTGCACATGGACATAAGCTTGCTCTCAGAAGAAGTTGAAAAAATATCAAAAAAATATACTTCACACTATAAAATAAAAAGAAATGGCGATTGGTATGTGCTAAAACTGCAAGAAGAAATAGGTGAACTCATACAGTCCTATCTCATGTTAAAGAAGAAGGCACGCAGTAAGGGGAAAACGCAGAGAGAAATAAAGAAGGATTTTGAAAATGAAGTCGCGGATGTTTTTTGTCATCTCCTTCTCCTCTCCAAGTTTCATAAAGTAGATCTAGAAAAAGCAATCAAAGAAAAATGGTTAATTTGGAACAAATAAATATGAAAACTGTACAAATAGATGAGTCATGGAAAAAGGCATTAAACGAGGAGTTCAGTAAGCCTTACTGGATATCCCTAACTGATTTTGTCCGAGATCAATACACAGCAAAAACTATATATCCTCCCCCAAAAAATGTATTTAGGGCATTTGATCTTTGTCCATTTGACTCAGTAAAAGTAGTCATTGTAGGGCAGGATCCATACCATGGTCCTAAACAGGCAAACGGTCTATCATTTGCAGTAAATGATGGCATACCTGTACCTCCGTCACTCAAAAATATCTATCAGGAAATCCATAAAGATTTGAGTATCACCCCATTCCAATCTGGAGATCTTTCCCGATGGGCAAAACAAGGTGTACTTATGCTTAATAGTGTCTTAACTGTTATGGCCGGAGCTCCTGCTTCTCATGCCGGCAAGGGCTGGGAGTTTTTTACTGATGCAGTCATTAAGTCACTAAATAGTAAAAGAACTCATCTCGTCTATCTGTTGTGGGGAAAATATGCACAGACAAAAGGCTCAGTTATAAACCGCAAAAATAATCTGGTTCTCACTTCCGGACATCCGTCTCCATTCTCTTCCTATCTTTTTTTTGGTAATCATCACTTTAGTCAATGTAATGAGTATCTTAAGAAGAATGACCTCCAACCGATTGACTGGAAATAAATGATTTGACACAGGAGAGTAAAGTTGAAATAATGAGGGTGTGAGGAACATTGTTCTATTTGTTATTTTGGGAGTAGTAATTTTAATAATTAGCTACTATCTCTCAAATCCAGACATACTAAAGGGTATAAACGTCAGAAAAATGATTAATCTCCAGGTTGGCAATAATACTACTTCAACTGCTGCTGAAAATGTTTTACCACCAGAGAGAATTGAGGCATTTAAAGCCGCTGAGAATGTTACCCGTAGAAGTGGAATGACGCAAATACTCAATGCTCTTGGGACATATAGAAGTCAGACAGGCTCACTACCCCCAGAAATTACTGAAACTGAGATGAAGATTGCAAAGAGTCGGGTTGATTTATGCAAAATACTGATTCCGAAGTACCTACCGGAGGTTCCAAGAGACCCACGTATTAAGGCCACGCCAGATCAGACACAGATTCTGAGTAGTAGTATAAAAGACTGTGATAGTGATTATGATACTGGTTACCTTATTAAGAAAAATGGAGATCATATTGTTATTTCTGCGCCGTTCTCAGAAGGAGAAATTGTTGTTGTAACACAGTGATTACTGTTTCTCCCAAACTCCAAAAATACTGTTTGGGAGAATTGTTTGATTAGAGCTATGTTTCGTTCCTAGCTCCCCAGTATATACTCTACCTTTATATTTTTGCACCAACTGAATCAACATATTTCCCAGCGTCAATGAGGAATAGGACACCGCATAAGCATTGATAATAATAAATAACGGATCACTAGAGAGAATCTCCATACACATATCTAGTAACTTCGGCAAATCCTCTTCGATTTTCCAGACTTCATTATTAACTCCTCTACCGAACTTTGGCGGATCCAAGATTATCGCGTCATAAGAGTTACTGCGCTTAATCTCTCTTTTGACAAAAGTCATCACATCTTCCGGGATCCAGCGTATTGGTTTATCTTCAAGCTTCGAGAGTTTTGCATTTTCCCTGGCCCAACTTACAACTTCTTTCGATGAATCGATATGAGTGACTGAAGCTCCAGCTGCTGCAGCTGCGAGGGTGCTTCCACCAGTATAGGCAAAAAGATTTAATAGAGAAACACTCTTTTTTTGAGATGAAATTTTCTGTGTAATCAAATCCCAAAATACTGCTTGTTCAGGAAAGAACCCCATATGTTTAAATCCCGTTGGTTTGACTAGAAAGCTAAGATTTTTCCGGTGCATTATCCACTGACGACTTATCTCTTTAGGGTAATTCCATGTTCCACCACCGGATGAGCTTCGTTTATATACTGCATCCGCTTTTTCCCAGATCGTTCTATCTGGATTTTTATGCCACAAAGCCTTCGGCTCTGGCCTTACAAAAGTATAGTACCCAAACCTTTCAAGTTTCTCTTCGTCACCTGAGTCAATAAGTTCATACTCTGCCCAATCCTCTGGCGTAAGAATTTTTATTGTATCATTCATAAGAGTAAAATTATTATCCAATTATACTGGATCACAAGACATTTATAGAAAGGTGAAAGTTCATATCAGAAGTTATTCCAATTCAAAGTGATTTAGGCAATTCAATAGTAACTGATATAGTAATATCTACTATATGACTTCAAGATAAGGAAAATGCAATAAGTTATTAGTGAAAGAGTAATTAATGATGGAAGAGGGATGATACTAGTTTATAATCTAGTTATGAAAAAATTTAGATACTCTTCGTATACAGAAAAAATGACCAATATAGACACAGTAGTTCTTGCGATGAACAAACTAGAAAAAGAGCTGTCTGAGACCGAGCTATGTAATTTGATTTCGTTTAATCATACGTATTTGCTAATCACAGAAGCAGTTAGAAGTAGACTAGGTAAAAATTACTTCGATAATGACAAGTTAATGATTTTATTTGATATCAATTTCACTAGATATTACTTTAATGCACTCAAAAATTATGTTGATAAGCGTCCCTGTCCACCAGCTTGGAAAGTTCTGTTCGATAACTGTAAGAAAAATAACTCTTTTCAGATGATCTACATGGGGCTGGGCGTAAATGCTCATGTCAATAATGATCTGGCGTTTACGCTGCTAGATACAATTAAAGCTAAAGAGATTTATAGAAATGACTACAATAAGGTTAACTCCATCATTAATAGTTGTGTTGAAGAAGTTATAAGCCATATAATCGAAAAACCTCCTTTTCTAAATAAACTAAAGATGCTACTATTACCATTCTATAGACAACTTTTATTCATCATTATTAAAAGATGGCGTACTAATGCTTGGAAAGCATTTGAGAAATTAGAGAGTCGATCTATACATGCAGTTAAAATTGAGGATAAAGCTTCTAAAATCGCTAACACCTTACTTAGTTTCCGGTTCGAGTCCAGGACACATTAATAGATGCCTCTTGATTACCGTCGAAAAACTCTACTTTAACAACATGATTTCCTCCGGTTATATGTGTACTATCATTATCTGTCCGACTTCCCCAATACCAGTAGTCAGTTACAGGTTGATCATCGACATAAACTCTTACACCATCATCATGTGCAGTGGTGAATCTGTAAGTTCCTGCGGTAAAATTCACCTGTTTAATCCATCTGACGGAGAATTGATCTGTATTTATACCTGGTGCAGGTGACCCAAGACCCCAGTTGAATGTTAGATTTGTATCATTTCTCGTAAGCACTGGTGGATCAGTTAGCTCTGTGTCGTTATAGTACGTACCCAACCAGTAGCCTGTTGGTGGAATTGGTGTCGGTGTACTAGTTGGAATTGGGAATAAAGTAGGTGTCGGTTGACACGATCTACCTGTCGCCTGTCTAAGTAGGTTAAAGTCTAGAATATCGACTCTTTCTGGTGTTGAGCTAACTATATTATAAAAACACGGTGTAGACTGGGTGCATACTTTTCCAAACTCTGCACGGACACAGTTAAAGTCTGATACATCGACAACTCCGTTAGGAGTGCCGTGGGATGGTGGGTTTCCACCTGGCCCAGGTGTTGTCGTTGGGCCTCCACAAACATCTGCAGCACATAAAGTTTCTGGAGGCAGAACTGCAGGTCTACCAGGGGGAAGCGAGATAGTTCCCGTTGTATAGTAACTTGCAACACGGTCTGCGATATATCCTCCATCATCATCTGAAACTGTTGAAGTAAGAGTGTTTGGTATCCCCTGAGGGTTCCCTGGAGGCGATAGTGCAGATGGGTTTGTAACTCCATCTCCGTTTGAGTCAAAGTAGTGAGACTGTGATCCAACTCCAGCTCCCCACATTAACCCCACAACTCCAGCATCAATCCATGTTTGAATATGTGATCTACCAGTCGTTGGGTTAAGAAAATATTCGGTTTTGTTATCTTGATAGTGACCAGCAGTATTGTTCTCTGTTCTATAAAGCCGGTTACCGTTCGGTACTTGCCACATTATGACACGCTTATTTGTCTGGCTACTAATTGAGCTCAACCATGTAGCGACTGTTGAAAACTTTGGTTCACGGCTATCATCATCCCACCACCAACGATTATAACCTTGAGGAGTCGGAGTTGGAGGGTTTGGAGAATAAGTATCATACGGACAGTTAGCAAAAGAGTAACAAGCCGCATCGCGATCAATTGGACTAAAGGAAACCATATCAAACCCGTTGCCAAAACTATTAAAGTAGTTCGCAATCCTATTTGCATGATTCTGCCAGTTGTATGTTGGCTGATCCCGAAGAGACGTGATTAAGTCATCATTAGGTCCCCAGAGACTAATATCTAATGCTAATAGTACATGTGGTGCATACAAATCTCGTATATGAGCTATTGCTCTATGAAATGCTGCATAGTCATCTGGATAGTTGGCGACATCTGGAAAAAGGCTAGAACGAACTTTGGTCGGTTGATTACCGGCATTATCATTTATATTGTGAGCTTCTTGTTGCATGACTCCTTCTAGATCCGGCTCAAAGATAACAATATTGCCTCTATCACCAGTTTCATTTATTTTCTGCATTAATCTTTTAAAATCCTGATAGTAATCATACATTAACGAGGCATTATTCAGATTTCTATATTCGTCATTTGAGGTCCCGGACTGTAAAATCTGATAGTAAACAAACGGAGTCTTCATATTTCTTGACCGTGAGTCAGCTATATAGCTCGTAATATAAGAGCCATTTCCGTTTCCCCAATTCCACCAACCTCCATCACCATTATGTACTCCCCCTGCAAGATACTGATATCTGTAAGTGTAGGGAACACTTGCATGTACGTCAGAAAATGTACCATTAAAAAGTCCAAAGCCAAACGTGTTTGGTAGTTCTGAAGGTAGATGTGCTAAACCAGGTGTTGGTGAGACAGTATTGACCTGGGCATTAGTTTTTTGGTTGATCGATGTTTGGTCGACCTTAGTCGAAAGAGAAAGAATTGAAATAGAGGCTACTCCAAGAACAAATAAAATGAGATATGTGGATACTTTGGAAAAGTTTTTTTCAGATTTCATACCAATTTAAGAACTATAAAAAGTAACTCTAGTATAGCGCTACAGTAGATTTATGAAGATGTCAATACATTATGGTATTTAATTTTGCTCTTTGTTGGGAAACATCACCAAAAACTAGCTATTTTGGATAAAAGAACGCTTTGGGAGGGAAGTTTATCTAAATCGGCTGCGAAATAAGTATTTCTATGGTGCTTTAAGAACTTTGATCGTTTGTAATATTTTTTCAGTGTGATCAGTTTGTTGTCCCGTGAGAAAAAGGGCATGCTTTGGGTCAACTCCGCACATTACATGGCTTTCCCCACCTGCTGAGATTGGGGTCCTAATCATCAAACATGACCATCCATTATACGAATAACTTTTTTCAAGATAGTTACTTTGATCGTACATGGGTGGATCAGTAATCCCAAGTCGTTCATAAATAAATAGAAGTTTAGATTGACCGTTATAAGGTAATAAGCTCAGACTAATGCTAGTTCCTTTCATTGACAAAGTAATATTTGCATTATTGGTGGTAAACACTTTATATATCTTGGGGTCATAGCCTAACTCAAAAGTTTTTGAATTATCTTGTACTTTTTGCCATCCAGCTGGAAGAATATAACTAAGTTTAGTTGTTGGAGAAACATCCTCTGTATATAGCTTTCCTTTTGCAGCATCACTAATAGTAGGTTTTAAAGTGGCTAGAGGATAAGCAATCAAAGAAGGCATCGCCGCATAATGAAGAGTGATAAAGAAGTAGACTATAATAGCAACTATGATAACACTAATGACTATTATTCCTCCAATAATAAAAGAGGTAGATGATTTTTGAGGAGGTTCCACTGTTGGAACTGAATTTAATGGTTGATTTGAAGGTTGTTGAGTATTGTCCATCACACATTATTATTTCCTACATACGGAGTATTGTCAATAAAACTTTAATTCAGGTAAGTTTAAAAATATTATTTAGATTGTCATGACAACCTATAATGCTATCACGTCTGGAGCGCTCATTGCAACTTCTTTTGAACCGGTTGTAGCAATGTTTTATACTTTGATGGAGATGTATATAGTTGAAAGTAAATAAAAGTAACGTCAGTTAAATAAGAGAATGAATCAAGAATACTTTGATATAATAATCATGTTATGAGCATGATTGAACAAAGAATTCCTCAAGAATTACAGCACATGTTAAGTCTTAAGCCAGTTGAAAATGATCCATATGCTGAAATTTCACTTACTGAAGCATTTGATGATGCCTTTCTAGGCTTGCATAATGTTTCTAAAATGAGTCCTGAGCAGTATGCTGAAGCTCGAAGCTTTCATTCAATAAGAGTTCTTGCTGTTTTAGATAGTTTTACCAGAGGAGTTATTCTTGAAGGTTACCGTACCAATCAAGTATTTTCTGATAATCTTGGATACGACAATGCACATTTCAGGACTAAAGATATTTCTAGTCACATGTCTTTAAAAAGAGATGGTGATGAGGTAAGGTTAGTTATAGACCATGCTAAAGAGACTGATACACCTCAATGGAGTTGGGATTATAGAATTAATATACATTATGATTCTGAGTACACATATTCAGTGATTCCGAAACCTGGAGAAATTTTTAAAAGATTAAAAATAGATTATATGCAACCATCTCAGAATCATCCTAATACTGTTCCGATATCGCAAAACTGGAGTATTGTTTTTCATGAAGGATCGATAACTTCAATAGAAAAAAGATTTAATGTACCAATTGATATTGGCACAGCACAAGAGCAGGACTCAAATAATGACAATAGCATAGAAGTTACTCCTCAACTTAATCCTGAACCATTTGATGATCTTTGGCCAAGTAGATAAAGATTAATAAATTGCAAGATTAGCCCTTTGTACGGCGCTATACTAGGTACAAAACCCGATGCTATCCCGTTAGGAGCGGTGGACCGGATTTGAACCGGCAACCCCTTCCTTGGCAAGGAAGTATTCTACCGTTGAACTACCACCGCTTTGAGTTTAAGTATATCAAACAACATGATTGATCTCAAGATCACATAATCGGTGCATTTATTTTATTTGATATAAAGCTCCAAATTTACTTTTTGTTTCAAACATTTTTTTTCCTAACTTATTGAATTTACTTTCATCGATCTCAGAATATTTTTTCCTTTCTACCGGTGATACCACTACATACTGTATATGATATTTTTTTATTAATGACTTAGTAAGCTTTAGATCTGACGACTGATAAATAGCATTAATATCGGTGATTCGTTTACCAACAACATCAGCGCTCCCTCTCCAGAGCCACTCATGAACCCACCAACCGGCTAAAGTTGGGTTACCCGTATAAGCTGAAATCACATTTAAATCGGTATAAGAATCGCCTTGAGCTTCCAAAATTACGGACTGATTTTTAATATGTAGATTTATAAAATTAATTATTTCAAAGGCTTCATTGTTTTGGATCTTTAACCATGATGAGCCATCAATATCAGTGTGAATGTTTCTAATCTGTTTTATATGGCTTGAGAGGGTAATGTTATGGTAATAAAATGGGAATGCCATAAGGGGATAAAGCAAGATGAGTGAAACTGCATTCGTCACCAGATATATACCAATAAAACCCACAATTATTATCCATTGCTTATAGAAAATGATTAAAAAGTAAATAAGTGTTAAAAAAGGAATTAAAAATAGCCATTCTATAAAAAACCCAATATGGGTATGCCTCAAAGTTACAGGGAACAAAACAACAGTAATATACTGTAGTACAATCTCTCCTATAAAAAAATTAACATAACTTTGCTGTGAGTATGTCATTTGTTTTAATCTGTAAATTACATATATAGAAGCAAGACTCATTATAATATATGCCTGATATCCGAGTTTAAACATGGTATTGGCTCTAAAATCATGATCATAGATATCTTTAACATAAAAAAACTCGGGAATAATTATGAGAGCTGTTCCAAAAATAAAAAGGAGTAGCATGAACTTATCCATAATTATTTTGCTACTGAAATCTATCTGTTTTTTTTCTCGTTTCTGAGATTGATTTTTTTTTAATTTAACAATATGTGCATATCTCAAAATACGCTGAAAACAGCTGATGTTTTTAAACTTTCTAATCTGAAACATCATTAGAAAAATCATATTTGTCCAAAAAAATCCCCATAAAATGAAAAGCATCCAAAAGGGTGATTTTTGGCAGTTTCCCTTTTCAAATAGAAATGGTCCTAATTTAGTTTTAACAACACCATTTACTTTTGGTGTATGATCAAAAAATGATTTTGGTACACAGTTAACGCCAATACCACTCACAAAGAGGGAAAAATGAGAGGTAAACGGAAAAGAAAAAATTAGAAAAAATACTATTAATAAAACTATCTGAATAATAAACTTACTGGTTAGTTTATATACAATGAGGAAAACTATTAAACTTAATAGTAGATAAATTCCTCCATCAAAAGCATTTGTCATATAATGGACTGCTAACATGAAACCTAAAAATACAGATACTACTGAGTCATTTGAAAAAAGCAGATATTTATTACTTAAAATGTTTGAGAGAAGTATTGATGGTAATAGCCAATTTTTCTTTAACTTTTTTGTTCCTTTTTTTTCTAAAACTTCTTTTATAAATATATGTTTTGTGTAAAATAAATGAAGAAGCACTGCTAACGTTAAGAGAACAAAAGGTATATCCAAAACATGTCCATGGAGATCCGCAACAACATATGAATACGATGGAAATTCATGAATGGTAAATGGAATAAAACGGGTTGCATTGGGATACCAATAAGCAGCTGGATTAAAGTGGCCGAGTATTTTCCAAAAAGGAATCGCTGATTCATTCGGATAACCCTTTGTAAAAAGATAAATTGTATGAAAGTTTCCGGCTAAATTTAGAAGAATACTACCTAATAAACCATAACAGATTATTTTCAAAAAAGGAGTATGTTTTTTGATTTTTCCTTCAGCAATCATAACTATATTCGCGACTAGTGAGAATGTTAAAGTTACTCCTTGAGCAAATATGGTTGCCAGAATTAAGTTATATCCAATATATGGAGAGACACCCGTTAGTTTAATGAGCACTGCTCCTGTTAGATGACCAAAGTAATAGTAATTTATCGGAAAACCTTGAGGATGTTGCACTCCATGTACATTTGGACCCGCCGAATACCACATATCTAGGGGTGGAAAGTGAACAGAGTGCAAGATTGAGTTGATAAATCCGAAATCCATAAATTTTTCCAAGTCATGAATTGACGGTTCCTGACCTCGGATATATGTCAAAAAGAATAAAGCTACTAAAAATAAAAGCTCCTCAATTATAAAGTAAAGTGCTTTTGACTTTGGAATAAGAAATATAGTTTTACGTAGTTTATCTTTCCACAGAAAGTACATATTCACCAGAATCAATCCAGCAAGAATAATATATATAGTAAATTGATTAAATCTGATGATATTGAGTGTCCCAAGTAAATAAGAAGTGTAACTTATTAAAAGAATGCCAATAGTTTTACTGAAAGGATACCCGTGATCAAAAAAAAAGGCAAAAAGTCGTCTCGTTAAGGGGTAAAATATTAAGCCTAAAGCAAGTAAAAACGTATACCAAATAAAAGTCGTTGCAATCCAGTTCATACTGGATATTATAAATGAATAAAGTAAAGAAATAAAAATTTATATCTAGAACTTTATTTCATTCTTATTTAAATAGGTTTTTGAAAAAGTCGAGAATACCGCTTATGATAGGAATGTCACCTAAGTTTTGAGTTGCGGTTTGACCTCCTTGAGAATTTGGTTTTCCGTTATTTGGACCTCCTGGATTGGGACTCCCACCATGACAACATACCGAATATCCACAACCTCGATCATAGGTACAAGAGGGAGTATCTCCGGTACAGCTCGGATTAGAACCAGTAATACGACAGTTTCCTCGTCCCAGATCATCACAGTTAGTAGGATCAGAGGGGCAGGTAGCTACACTACTAGGACGAGGTGTAGGAGGTGGAGTATTCGTAGGATTTGGAGGATTAAATTCAGCTACAGCATAACCAACGACACCTATTGAACAGGTTACTCTGCCTGTAGCACTGCCTGAATAATTGTAAGGACCTGTAGCATGAGCTCTCGCCTCATATACATGTCCAGGATTACAGTCTATAAAGTCAGAATAATAACCAGGTGCTCCAGGATTGAGAGTTACACTTGGAGAAATATTGCCTGAATCATAAACGAGTAAATTAGCAGTTACATCAGTCAATAAAAGGTGGTATAACAAAACAAAAGAATAATAATTAGGATCAACATTTGTAGAGAGGATTGTTAAAGCTCGTACTTGAGGGAAGGGAGTAGGTGTTGGAGTCTGTGTCGGTGTTCTCGTAGGTGTTGGTGTCGGTGTTCTCGTAGGTGTTGGTGATAACGTCGGTATAGCTGTTGGTATAGTCGTATAATTTGGAACAGGCGTTGGAGTTGGCGTTACACATGGACCACCAATACATGGGAGCGATATCCTGTGATAACGTTGATTGCGATTACATTGTACATTCGTATATGAAGCTGTATTACTTCCAGTACCATTATGATAACCTACTTCAATTGTATTATTCGTACTATCTTCTGCACAAACATATTGAACTGTCACATCTTGATCGATCGAAACTGAATGATCTAGTAGGTTTGTACCATTTATATCGACACTATCTGCAAAGTACCCACCTAGCATATGATTTAATATTACATAATTATAAATTTCGCCAGTATTTTCTAAAATGGGGGTTTTAGTTTTTGTCGGTGTGAAGGTGAAGGCAGCACTTGTTGGACTTCCACTTAGAGGAGAAAAATCTACATGGATGGCTGAGTTTGTAAAAGAACCCCCTTCTACACAAGTATGAAATGATGAATCGGTTGAGTCTGAACTTTCTGAAGCAGACCAACTTACTTGATATTGACTACCTGGTATACAGTCTATTTGTTCCATGACATTTAGTTGATGAGCTCTTAATACATCGGTAAACTGTGAAGAAAGTTTGCTACTCCCAAGTGCCTGTATACCAGTAACGGTTATCGAATGTATTGAACGGAATGGCCAGTGGTTAGAAAAGAGAAATGTTAATTTCCCCATTTGTTGAGGAGGTAATGGAGCAACAGCCTGACGGACCACCAGCTGCACATTGTCTCGTGAAGAAGTGTCAACAATAATGCGACTACAGTTTGAGGTAATACTCCGCGAAGGATCATCGGGTTGCGTAACACAGTAGTTTGTATTATTACTTCCAGAGTTAGACACACATACATCAAAATTTCCACTGGGAATATTGGAAAATGCAAACGAACCTTGTTGTGTTCCAATTGAGTCCCCCGTATTGCCTGTTGTAATTGTTCTATCGACTGTACAGTTTCCTTCCTGATTGATTCCTAAAATCCTAACAGTTACCGGTTGAGATACTGGTAAAAGATATGCTCCTTGAGGAGGACATGCTGGTGCAGGTTGAGGAGCATTATCTGTTTTTAAAACTGTTCCTGATATAGAGTATGTCTGTCCATCACCACAGGGAGGTAATTGATATCCTGTGGGTGTTAAACTGTCACCTGAAATTCCTCCAGTATTTACATTTGTTATCTCACTTGCTTTTGAACCGTAATTTAACCGGGAATTTAATGAGAGAATATTAATGCCTATTAATGTTCCAACTATCGCTACAATTCCCCCAATCGCAAACACATTCTTTACACTCACCTTAGACAAATCTTTAAAAAAGTATTTATGCCAATTTGAGTTGTCAGAAATAAACTTTGCCATATTTAAAATGTATAGAACTATATAATAATTGTCAAATGATTTTCAAGATTTGAAAGATGCACATCAAACAATTCGCTTAATAAATCAATAAGAAGTGATAGAGTTGAGGATTTTTTATTAATTAAATACAAAAACAATACTTTGGAGTGACTAAGAGCTGACACTTTTTTTCCCTTATTCTTTTTAAGGAAAAGAGGATTATTTTTTAATTTGATTATCTTATTGTGACAATCTAATGTATAGATTTAATTGTCCCATCAGCTGGGACAATGATAGTTGAATAATTGTTCCTAAAATTTTGGTAATATTACGCAGTTTTTCAAATAATGGAGTTTATTTTGACGATAATTTTAAGGAGGAGAACGCGATAACTGAAAATATAATTTTGACAGCATAAGTATTAAAGTTCGATGATATTTTTAAGAAACACACTATCACTGAAGTCACAAACTATATATAAGACAATACTTACTGATTTAGATGGATTTTATCTAAAGTCTGAACTAGGTCAAAAGAAAGTCCTGATCAGTTCGATTTTTCCCTCAGGGTTTGTTTGGAGCTATCCGTATTTCGAACTACGACATTGGACCTTTATATCAGTCTGTACGTATGTCGAAAAGTGTCCTGTCACTCTGGGTGCCGAGAGTCAGAGTCGAACTGACATCTGAGGTTTTTCAGACCCCCGCCGTGACCACCTTGGCTATCTCGGCAAATTCTTCTGATATTTATTATATCACCCAATACCGTTATATTACATTCACGTTGTTATAAAGTAAAAAGGGCCCTTGTTTTAGATTGATCTATCACTAGATCGTTGGATCACCACAAAAGTGGCAATCAATTCTAAAATAGGTGCCCTTAAATAACTAAGGTTCATTACTGCTTACAAAAAAAATGTATGAGGAAGATGAACTATCTTGCCTCTAGTCTGCGGATTATAGGAGGGCGACCAGATTTAACCTCATCCTCACTCAAATCATAAAGTTTGTCGAGTATTATCCCCGCGATCTCATCTGCTTTCTCAACCTGAAAAATCTCAAGAATGATTTGCTCAGTCAGTGTACTTCGCTTCCAGGTGAAGGGAATAGACTTTACATTTTTCGTCCAAGCTAAGTGATACTTCCTCTTGTACCGAAAATAGAGCTTGATGCTGAGGAAACTTTCATAATTATTCTTCAAGAGGCTACAGCGGGTAAAGTGAAACTGAATCTCCCAGTCCTGCAGCTTAGCTACTCTCCTGACTTCAGTATTTGTATCCAGTCTGACTGCAAGTTCATCCAGCGATGACTCGAATCGAATCTTCAACTTGGAAGATTTTAAACCAGTTCTCGGATCAATACTTGCAACCATGTAAACTGGCAGGTGCTTTTCTGTTTTACTTACTCGGAATGATACTTTCACAACTTCGTAGTTGTAAATAATAGTTCCTTCTGAATAAGCATTTTTCGGAGTCCCGGCGATGTCCATATGGCTCAACAGTGCATCCTCGCTGTCGTATGATTTGTTACAAAATTCGCAGCGGATTTTGTCGTCCATTTTATTTCTCCTTTACTAAAGGTAATACTGAAATTTTCTTTACATACGATTATGTAACAGAAAGTATTCAGTATTAGCAGTAATGCCAAAGTGCCTGTCACGTAATGAGATATTTTAAAGACAGCAATTGTCAAAAAATATCTATATCACAGTATTTTACCTTAAAGTGAGCCTAAAAGCAAGTGCTATAGGATAAGGAAAGTTGTGCGTCAGGATGGAGTCGGACCATCGACATCTACTTTATAAGAGTAGCGCTCTACCGCTGAGCTACTGACGCAGATCAATGGGATTATTATACAAAATTTGCAGCAAAAACGCAGTTTGGTTCTATTGTGAGGAAAGAGGCAGTTGTGGACCTACGGGGAATTGAACCCCGATCTCAGCAATGCGAATGCTGAATTCTACCGTTAAACCATAGGCCCAAGTTATGAAATCAGTCTATCTTAATATTATACTACAGCCTCGATACAGATCATTTCACGTTAAAATATTACGAACCAGAAAAAAGTATTAAATATTCATCAATTTACAGTATTTTTTTGCTACCCTGTGTTCCCGGGGAGAATTGAACTCCCATCAAAGGATTCGGAATCCTTCATTCTATCCGTTGAACTACGGGAACTTATACGAAGTTACTTATTCACCAAACCCAAAAGAAGAATTAAAATTACGACAGCAAGACGGTACCAGCCAAACACTTCTAGAGAATTTTTTTTAAGGTAGTCAATAAACCACTTGATAACAATATAAGAACTGACGAATGCAGTTACTAAACCAATAACCAGTGGTAGCATGTTCGCTGTATTACTGGTTAAAACATGTCTCATTTTTAAGAGATCATATCCGGAAGCGGCCAGGATTGTCGGGATAGATAACATAAATGAGTATCTGGCAGACTGGGCGCGGTTATATCTTAAAAAAATCATTGCTAGGATGACAGAACCCGCACGCGATATACCAGGTATAACTGCAAAAGATTGAACTAATCCGATTATTAAAGCATCTTTTAATGTTAACTTTGCAATATCTTTCTCAAGTTTCGCCTTTCCTCTCACCAGATATCTTTCAACTAGTATATACAGTATTCCAACTAAAGCAAAAACGGTGATCATTAACCAACTGTTTGAAAAAAAAATAGTCTTTATAACTTTATAGAGAACAAAGCCGATGACTGCAGTTGGTAAAAATGAGATTAAAACCTTTTTTAAAAGGTCTCTGTCTGCTAGTAACTCTTGTGAATATAGAATTACAACTGATAAAATTGCTCCACCTTGAATAACAACTTCAAAGAGTTTTGTAAATTCATTTTGCTGTATACCTAAGAGTTTAGCAATGAATATCTGATGAAAAGTTGAAGAAATAGGTAAAAACTCTGTAACACCTTCCACTATGCCGAGAATTATTGAGTGAAGTATATTCATTTAAGTCTAAAATAGAGATTTTAATCGACCTGACTTAAATTATAACATAGACAAACTCTCTTCAATAAGGCAATATAGTAGTATAATATAGTCTATGAAAACAGCGTTGGTTCATGATCATATTCAGGAGTTTGGAGGAGCTGAAAGGGTGCTCGTTGCTCTGAAGGACATTTTCCCGGATGCTGACGTTTATACCGCTTTCTATACGCCTGAAGGGCTTGGAAATCACGCAAAAAAGTTTGAAAATTGGAGTATTACAGCCTCCTGGGCAGACAAGGTCCCTTTTCTCAAGAAGTTCTACTCACCTCTTCGTTTTATACTTCCTTGGATCTGGGAAAGTTTTAATTTTAATAATTACGATCTGGTTATCTCTTCTTCCGGATGGTTTATGAGTAAGGGAATTATCACAAAACCCCAAACGACGCATATATGCTACTTACATCATCCTCCACGCTCATTTTACTACTATGAAACAGCGATCGAGTGGCAGAAATATCCAATGTTTAAGATTTATGGGACTCTGATCAACCATGGTTTACGAATATGGGACTATCTATCTTCACAGAGACCTGACTACTTTATTGCTAACTCAAAAGAGACACAAAAGAGAATTTCAAAGTTTTACAGAAGAGAGTCTGAGGTTATTTACCCTCCAGTTTCCGTTCCCAGAGAGACAGTCCATAATAACAACACTAAAGATTATTACTTAACGATTTCTCGATTAGCGAGAGCTAAGCATATCGACTTACTGATAAAGTCAGCTAATGAGCTAAAATTTCATCTTAAAATAGTTGGTACAGGCAGAGATGAAACATACTTAAGGTCTTTAGCCGGTCCCACAGTAGAGTTTCTGGGACCATTACCTGATGAGGAACTTAAAGGTCTTTATCAAAACGCAAAAGCCTTTCTCTTTGCAAGTGTCGATGAAGAGTTCGGCATTGCAGTCGTAGAAGCCCTTGGTCAAGGACTACCAGTAATCGCTTTTAAGAGTGGCGGAGTACCTGAAATCATCGAAAATGAAAAAAGTGGTTACTTATTTGACGAATTATCCTCAAACTCGCTCAATGAATCCATCCGAAAATTTGAAGACTTAACAAAGGAAAAATATCAAGAAATGAAGAGAAGTGCCCACTCAAGAGCGCTTGTATTTTCCGAAGAGGAGTTTAAAAAAACAGTATTGAAGTTCGTTGAAAAAGCTACGAAATAATATGCCAGAACTCCCAGAAGTTGAAACAATTAAAAGATCATTACAGGAAAGTTTAATAAGTAAAGTCGTTAGTTCTGTTGATATACGTGAAAAAAAACAGTTCATAGGTGACCCGGAAAAAATAATCGGTAAAAAAGTCACTGGACTGCAACGTAAAGGTAAAATCCTCACAATTTCATTAGAAGATAGCTTATTTCTGAGCATCCATCTTAAGTTAACAGGTCAGCTTCTTTATTCTGAAAATGCCAGCAATGCTATTTTTAAAAATGAAATTCCTCGAACCGGTTCAAATAAAATGCCGGTAAACGCAACCCGAGTAATACTTTACTTTAAAGATAACTCAGCCCTATTTTTTAATGATTTAAGGAAGTTTGGGTGGATGAAGTTAACCAAGACGATGGAAGAAACTTCAGCAGTTGATGTTCTCTCTAAGGACTTTACTCTTGAGTACTTAAAGCAGTCGATTGGGCCTTCACGAAAGCCTATTAAGCCACTTCTTCTTGAACAGAATAAGATCACGGGAATAGGCAATATTTATGATAATGATGCTCTTTGGGAGGCAAAAATTCATCCTACGAGAAAAGCTAATACTCTAACTGATGATGAAATCGAGTCCCTTTACAACGGAATAAAAAAAATTATAAATGAAGGAATTGAGTGTAAAGGATCATCTGCAAAAGACGAGATGTATATCCTCCCTGACTCTTCTAAAGGAAGTTACCAAAACCACTTCAAAACATACCATCAAAACGGAAAACCTTGCATACGTGATGGAACGATCATGGAACGTTTAAACCAGAACGGAAGAGGTACTTTTTTTTGTCCGACCTGCCAGAAATAACATTTCTCACATTTATTATGCTATGAGCTCAAAAGAACTAGAAATTACTACTATTGACTCCGACCCAATGAGCACTGATAGACTTAAAACTCTATTTTTTCTCTCTTTTAAGTATTCTCAAGGAAGTACATCATTGCAAGAAAATATATTTGATTGGCATCATTACCTACATCCCACCTGGAAATTGGATGAGAACTTTAAAAGAGATTTCCGTGCAGTAGTTAAACCAACCATTGTATCTTTTTTACACCAGCCATCTCGTAATCATGACTTAGAGTCTCAGTATCACAGCTATCAACCTGAGCATAAAATTGAGAGTGAAATCAATACTCAAATTAATAAGATGAAAAGAGCATATAACTCAAAATCTCATTATGATCCAACTAAACAAATTTTGGAAGGAGTGATCGATGCCGATTTCATGTTCCTATGTGCTCAGGACGGAAGAGACAGAATTTATCCAGACACAAATGTAACTTCTAAAGATAGATATCTAAGCCATCTCCTGCACTATGGCTTAAAAGGTCAACCAACTGGTGCGCCTGAGTATGACAGTATGTTTGCTTCTATCTCTGCATATCTTAGAGCTCATCAAGATCAGTACGAAAATCTATTCCATTCTCCTTCAAAAGATCTAAAACTCACATACGGCATGATGCTGAGACAGATTGAGCAAAAATACGTATCGACTCGTCAGAGAATATAAATATATGATAAGTCTATGTTACATAACAGTTTTTTTTATTGCAATCCAGCCTATTGGGGGTATATAATTGCATTACTCAGATCTATGAAAAAGTATTTTACTAAAGAACTCGGGCTCATCCTGGCTATTTCTATACTACCTATATTTATAGTCTACCTTCCTTTTATTCTCAAAATAAAACATTTCTATTTTCTTGACCTCCATGAATCAGGAGTTCTTCAGCTTGTCCGCAACTTTGATGGTCCTCAGTTTTTGGTTGTTGCGAAGTCGTTTTATGATAAAAATATCATTGTTAAACTTTTGTTTAATGCAGTAGATGACAAGTACTATGCCGCTCATTTCCCTTTATTTCCGCTATTTATAAGATCTGTCACCCCATTTTTCGGTTGGTTTTATAGTGGACTAGTAGTGAATCTTTTTTTTGGATTCCTAGCTAACTTAATGTTCTTCCATCTTGCTAAAAAATACACAAAATCACCCTTTTTTCTCACTTTTCTTTTCACCGTCTTTCCAGCGAGATTTTGGATAATAAGGAGTATCATTTCTCCAGAGACAATGATGATTTTTTTTATAATGTTATCTTTTTGGTTTTGGGACAAAAAACAGTATCTAAACAGCTCAGTAAGTGGAGCATTGGCAGTCCTTACTAAGTTCCAGTCACTATTCCTTTTTCCTGCCTACTGTGCAACCATAATTGAAAGCTGGTATAAGGATAAAAAAATTCCAAAACCGATCATGATGTCTGTTTTACTTATCCCCTTCAGCTATATCCTTCTTTCGGTCCTCTTTCTCATAAAGTTTAATGACTTTAACGCATTTTTTCACGCAGAAAGTCATAATAATCTTTATATTTACTTCCCTTTTTCACAGTTTAACTCTAACAACTCCTGGATTGGTACAGGTTGGTTAGAAGATGTGGTATTTTACCTTGTAGCACTTATAACTTTGACCATAACCCTCTATTATAGAAAGGAACGAGTCTGGTTTTACTTTTCACTTTTCTATACTCTATTTCTTATTCTGTTGCCTCACCGCGATATTTCAAGATATTCATTCCAGCTCCTCCCGATTTTTCTTTTAACTTTTGAACAATTTTTAACCTCAAAACCTTTTAAATATGGTTTAATACTTAGCCTTCCAGCACTCTACTTTTACACCCTAAACTTTATTATGACTAACCAGGCGGGAGTCGCTGACTGGAACCATTTTTTAAGATAACTTTCCAATTAACTATCAACAGTGAAAATCATCAAACATTCATTAACACCAACCTGGGTTATCTTCACTCTAATTTTTATTGTAAGTGCTGTGCTCCGTTTATATAAACTGCAGGAGTTTGCAATTTTTCTAGGTGATCAAGGAAGAGATGCAATTATTATTAAGAGAATTGCTACTTTTGAGCATTTAACAGCCATCGGGGCGCCTTCTTCCATAGGACAGGTGTTTCTCGGTCCGTTCTACTACTATCTCGTTGCGCCATTCCTGCCTCTTTTTCACTATCACCCAGTTGGTTTGACTTTTGCAGTCGCTTTTTACTCACTTTTTGGCATAATACTCTCTTTTATAATTATCAAAAAAGAGGTTAACTCAGTAACTGCGATTCTGTTTTCAACTTTATTAACTTTTTCTTCAGTAAATATTGACCTCGCTCGTTATTCGTGGAACCCCAACCTACTTCCAGTATTCGCTTTTTTTACTCTTTATTTTTGGTATAAAACTTTAACACTATCGAGATGGTATTACCCACTCCTATTCGGCATACTTTTCAGTTGTTCATTCCAGCTCCATCATTTAGCTCTTCTACTCGCCATACCTATTTGCATATCTATTGTTATACATCTAAAAAGGAATAAATTCAGTAGAAAAGTTGCTGAAGATATTGGTATTTCTGTTATAGGATTTGGACTTTTTTCCGCACCTCTTATACTTTTTGATCTTAAAAATCACTTTCTAAATACTTTGAACCTCATAAAAACATTTACACAAGGAGGTATTATCACTGACTCTACCGGACATACATCGATAATAAATCGCTTACTTGAGACAGTTACTGCACTTTCACGACATATCTTAAATTTCAGTATTCCATCTCCAGCTGCAGTACTACTATTTCTTTTATTTTCAATCGGAAGCATCTTTTTTTATAAAAAAATTAAGAATGAATTTATACGTATATGTATTCTTAATTCAATCGCCTTTCCGCTTGCATTTGGTCTACTAAATAGTGGCCGATTCCCCCACTACTACGCAACAATGTACTACAGTATATTTTTAGTTGTAGCATATATGCTTTCCTTTCTCCTTAAAGGAAAAATTCTCGGTAAGTTAATTGTATACACTGTTTTGGTCTCATATATTGCGCTGAATGCAGTCAGTTACTACTACTTCTATCGAGAACCTAATAACCAGATGAGAGACGCAGAGACTATCGCCAATAGCATAATTCCTCACATTAAAAAAACTCCGTTTCAACTAGTTCCGCTCCCTATTACAGTAACTGATGGAAATGTTCGATACTTTTTGGAAATAAAAAACCATCGACCTTTGGACGTCGACTCACCCGTTGAAGGAGAAGAACTTTACGTTATGTGTTTTAATGATGACCCCTGTAAAATTTTTGGCAATCCCCAGTGGCAAATTGCTGCCTTCAAAAATCAAAAAGTTGATACAATGTGGAAATCATCGCATGTTACTATTTACAAACTTGTGCATGCAAAATAATAAAGCTACCATTACATTGATTGTTCCTTGCTATAACGAAGAGGCTAATATCCAAAAAGGTGTCCTTGATAGAATTGGAAACTATACAAAAGCTGACAACCAATTTGTGGAAGTCCTAATTGTTGATGATGGATCAAACGACTCAACAATAGAAATCATCGAAAAAAGGTATTTGAATCAGTTTTCTAAATTTAAACTAGTTAAAAACGAACATCAAGGGAAAGCTTTTGCAATTATGAAAGGAATAGAGCTTGCAAAAGGTGAGTTCTCCATATTCGCAGATATTGATCTGGCCACACCTATCGAAGAAGTCGATAAACTTATTGAACAAAAAGAACATGGGTACAAGGTTGTAATTGGTTCGAGAAAGTTAAACCGTCAAGGTGCTCCTTTTACACGCAAACTGCTATCTTTAGGAGCAATATTATTTAGAAATAACTTTATTGGACTAAAAGGAATACAGGATACGCAGTGTGGATTTAAGTTATTTGAGACTAACACAGCAAGAGACGTTATTAGCAGATCACTGGTATTTAAAAAAATGCGCAATGCAGATGGAGCTTCTGTAACGGCTGGTTTCGATATGGAGTTTTTGTTTATCAGCAATAAACTCGGCTATAAAATTAAGGAGGTTCCTGTAACATGGAGACACATGGAAAGCCGCAATGTCTCTTTCATTAAAGATGCTAAAGAAGCTCTAAAAGATATCTTAACAATTAAGTACAACGATTTAACAAATAAATATGACTTTAGTAGTTCTAAAAAATAGTAACTTTTTATCTATTAAATACTCGAAGGAATAGTAGTCGTTTGCATCTTGTTCATTCATAAATAATATGGAAGACTTCCTGAAACTTTTTAAAAAACACTACGGTATCATACTGTTTCTAACACTATATTTTGGAATTTTATCTTTTAAAGTAATTTCACATCCCACTCCTTTTTACGACTGGGACGAGTCAATTTATGCTCAAGTGGGTAAAGAAATGATCCAACAAAAATCAATCATCCCATTGTATCAAGGAGAGCCTTGGTTGGAAAAGCCACCTCTGGCCCCAGTATTTTATGGACTTATCCAACTCTTACCTATGAATCCCGATATCTCTACACGTCTTGCTAGTATCCAACTCTCTCTTTGTGCTCTTCTATTAATATATAGGTGGGGTATAAAAGTTAAGAAGAATCTTCTGTTCGCTTTAGTAGTTACCATTTTCACAGCATTTAATCCAGTTTTTTTTCAACGCTCTCAAATTGTAAATACCGATGTGTTCCTGATTATCGGATGGCTGGGATACCTCCTCTATTTTGAGAAATTCTGGATAAGTTTCTTATTTCTGTTTATTGGTGTGATGAGCAAGTCCCTACTTGGATTTTACCCTGCTATTCTGATGGTAATTTATGAAACTTATCAGTTTATAGTTAAAAAGGATAGTCAACGATTTATCAAAAATCTACAAAAAATAATGACTCAAATCCTGATACTTCTTACTTGGTATTTATTTATGATACTGATATTTAAAAAAACTTTTATTCAGGTCCATTTTTCAGAGCATCTTATAAAAAGAGTAACTAAATCTATAGAGTCACACTTCGGACAGAGAACATTCTATCTCGATGCAGTCTTTAAGGAATATGGCTGGTTTAGCTTTGTTACTTTTTTCAGTGTTGGCTTATTAACTATCCAGTTCCTTAAACAACGGCTAAAATCATTCGAGTACTTCCTCGGATTAAGCATTATACCTTGGTTTATATTTCTCAATCTAACGAAAACAAAAATTGAGTGGTATATTTATCCTTTTATTCCGGGATTAGCTTTTCTTTTACTTTATCCTTTGACTCTATTAAAGAATAGTAAACTTTTATTTTACTTAGTTTCAGCTCTTTTAGTCGTGATTTATTTGATTTATTCATTTCCTACTCTTTACAATGCTTCTTACTCTTCATATGATGAAAATTATAAACTTGCAGTAGCTGCTAAGGATAGTTGTGGATCACTAACTTTGCTAGTCGACAAAAATGATCGCAAAACACATGATGTTTTACAAGGACTTAATTTGCTAATTTCAACCTCTGATATATATGGGAGCCACCCAGCAGTCATTTACTATTATGGTAAAAAGGTGCTTCCAGTTTACTCTGAACAAATTTTTGTTGAACATCTCAACCATCTTTCGACGAATGAGTGTACTGCTTTAGATGAAAAAGATTTACACTTCCTCCCAACAGAATCTATGAATAATACAGCTACAACTCCTCTTATGAAGATTGGTAAATTTGGAACGTTTTACCTATATAAAAGAGTATAATATCCATATGTTTGACGTCTTTACTATACCTGGTATTCTTCGTAGACATCTAGCTAAAAAAGAGCTTTTAGGCCTATTTGTTATTCTAGCTGCTTTCATTATAACCAGACTCATTAATCTTGACAGATTTCCTATTTTTTCTGATGAAGGAATCTACATTCATTGGGCAAAAGAAGCCTGGCATGACGCATCCTTACGGTTTATATCACTGACTGATGGTAAACAACCTCTTCAAACCTGGGGGACAATACCTTTCCTCAAACTATTTCCTAATAATCTCCTTATCGGAGGGAGACTTTATGCCGTTTTTAACGGCTTTTTATGTTTAACTGGAATAGGGACTCTGTTAACATATCTTTTCGGAAAAAAGGCAGCCTTCTGGGGAATGATCCTCTATATTTTTACTCCCTACTTTATTTTTTATGACCGGCTAGCATTGGTGGACTCAGGAGTCAACGCTGCTGCCGTCTGGATATTATTTTTTTCAATCTGGTTAGCAGATAAGCGAAGACTAGACATCTCACTTTTGTTTGGAGCTGTAGCTGGGTTTGGATTGCTAGCAAAGTCTTCAGTTAGAATATTTCTTGGACTTGCGGCTCTTGCACCCATTCTTTTCTATGACAAAAGTTTCAAAAAGTTCTATAGGAACATAGCAAACTATCTCTCACTTTTTGCTCTTTCAGGAACCATTGCTTTATTAATGTATAACATCCAAAGACTTTCCCCTTATATGCATATGGTCACAGAAAAAAATAAAATTTTTGTTATGACCACTACAGATTTCTTTCAGACACCTTTTATGTATTTTTTTAGAAATCTAACTTTAATTCCATGGTATGTATTACAGGAGTCTGCTATTGTACTTCCAATTCTTGGTGTTATAGGAATTGTTATTCTGCTAAAAAATAATCGACGGCTTGGTACTTACCTTTTATTCTGGATTATTACGCCATTTTTTGTTGTATGTTTTTTATCGATCGTCCTTTATCCCAGATATATTATCTTCATGCCGACTCTTCTTCTTATTAGTGCTGCGTATCTTATTTCTATCCAAAAAAATAAAAAAGTTATGTTTATGGTGCTAGGGCTATTTTTTATTTCGGTTATATACTTTGACTATACTATCCTTTTTGATGTTAAGTCTATCCCACTAGTACCTATAGATCGATCTCAGTATTTAGAGGACTGGCCAGCAGGTTGGGGAGTGAAAGAGATTATGGCTTATTCCCGACAGACATCTGTAGACAAACCTGTTATTTTAGTGGCAGAAGGCAATTTCGGAATGGCCAGCGACTCATTAGATAGTATGCTCAGAAAAAGTGATGAAGGAAGAATATCTATCTGGGGGAGATGGCCAATCACTGAGAAAGATATTGCAGACGCAACAAAACAGTTGGAACACGCACATGTCTATATAGTACTTTCACAAACAAAGTCAGTTCCGTCAAGCTGGCATACTCGTCTTATTGAACAGTTTGAAAAACCAGGTCATAGATCTACTGTATATTTCTTAGAGTTATTACCATGATGAAAAAACTACCCTTTCTATTCCTTTTATTTATCCTTGTTATTTTTTTTGGAAAGAGTTTATTTCCAGGTGATAAGATGTTTGACTTTCATGACGTTTCACAGCCAGCAAGAGTTGCTGAATTTACTTATGATCTAATGCACTCACAGATCCCACCAAGAGTTGCTCCTCATCTTTCGTTTGGTCTAGGATATCCTGTATTAAATTTTTACGCACCTTTTTCCTACTGGGTTACTTCAATCATACATATGTCTGGATTTGATATTGCAGATAGTATTAAGCTATCATTCCTCTTTGCACTTCTCCTCTCTTTTATCAGCATGAACCTTTTTTTGAAGTCTTTTTTCAAGCCCCATCCTTCTTTATTTGGAGCCTTTTTATACGCTTCATCTCCGTATGTCGCCGTGGAGATATTTGCCAGAGGAAATATTGGAGAAGTCTGGTTTTTAGCTCTTTTACCTCTTGCCCTTTACCTAATTTATAAAAACGCTCAATTATCATCACCTTATATTTTTACTGTGACAGCACTAGTAACTTCCTTTACTTTAACCGTACATAATGTCCTCTCACTCCTCTTCTTACCTCTGGTAATAATGTATATACTCGCGCTTCAAAAACCTAAAAGAAACTTTTTTGCCTTATTTTGTGGAGTAATGCTAGCTGGATACTTTCTAATCCCAGCTTTGGTTGAGTCTAATCTTACAAATGCCTCAAAAATTGCTGAAATAACGCAGTATCAAGATCACTTTTTATGTTGGTGGCAGATCTGGACAACAAACGCATGGGGCTATGGAGCCTCAAATCCAGGATGTCTAAAAGATGGCATTTCATTTATGGTAGGTAAGGTACAGATTGTAACTGGAATAGTAGGATTACTGGTGTTGCTTTATCATTTATCTAAGCGAAGTAAACTAAAATTTAGTGCTCTGTTTACAGTATTCGCAATTACCCTTATAGTTTCCACTTTTTTGACCACTTACTCTTCTTCTACCATATGGGAAGTTCTTAAATTTATGACGGTATTCCAGTTTCCATGGAGATTTTTAATTTTTACAGTTTTTGGTCTTGCATTTTTTTCTGCTTATTTATTTACAACGATTAAACCTAAGTTTCTACAAATTCTTATACCGCTATTTCTCTCCTTTATTATTATCTTCCAGTCTAAGTATTTCTATAAACCGCCTATGACGAAAATACAGTTTAATAAACTATATCTTTCCGAGTCAGGTCTTAGAGAACACATTGCATACAGAGTTGCAGAGTACCTACCTAAGACAGGCGACTATACGTTCTGGAAGAGTATCGAGTTTTCACCAGCAATGAGTGCCGCGGTTGTAGAACAAACAAAAAAATTTATCTATGTCCTCGATAAAGGTAGTTATAGAACAATCAAATCGGATAGTTTCTATAAAGAAGCTTTAGTAAACTCGAGTGAATTTGTTATTAATGTACATTATCTTCCTTTTTGGAGAATTAAGATAAATAATATAGAATATATTCCAAATCAATTTGATCAGCTTGCAAGACCTGTTGTTAAGTTAAATGGAACAGACTCTAAAACTGTTGATCTCTATTTTGAACAAACTCCCATTGAGAAAGCTGCAAATCTTGTCACAGTAATTGGTATGATTGTTACAGTAGCATATTCATTTATCATTAAAAAAAATCACAGTCATAAAGATTAAAGTATGTCAGATCACCAACAGCTAAGGAAAAGCAGCATCACAAGCATCTTAAGTCTATTCGCACAAAGTGGATATTCCGCACTGCTCGGTCTCGTCGCTAACTTTACTGTTACCTACTTACTCACACCAACAATTTTTGGAATTTATGGCATTACACTCTCAATCATCGCTATCTTAAACTACTTTTCAGATATTGGTCTTGCAGGATCGTTAATTCAAAAAAAAGATATTACTAAAGAAGATATTACTACGACATTTACTGTTCAACAGTCGATGATTATCTGTATTGTTACTTTGGCTTTCTTAAGTACCCCTTTTGTTATGAGTTATCTCAGATTACCAGATGACGCTAAATATCTTTTCTGGGCATTACTTCTATCCTTTTTTATCTCGTCACTAAAAACTATTCCATCCATATTCCTGGAAAGAAAGGTTCAGTTTCAGAAAATTGTATATGTACAAATTCTCGAAAATACTATTTTTTATTCGTCTGTAATACTATTTGCCGTTCTAGGATTCAAGATCCAAAGCTTTACGGTTGCTGTTCTATTAAGAGCTGTCAGTGGATTAGTTTTCATGTATATTCTTTCTCCTTGGAGACCTAATTTGGGTTTCTCGCGCCTTCACTTTAACGAACTCGTTTCTTTTGGCGCTCCTTTTCAGGCAAGTTCACTTTTAGCATTAGTCAAAGACGAACTCATCTTTCCCTTATTCCTTGGTAGAGTTATTGGACTTGCAGGAGTTGGATACATTCAATGGGCGAAAAAATGGGCAGAGGCTCCGATACGTATCATTATGGACAATATCACAAGAGTACTCTTCCCTGTCTTTTCCCGTATACAAGATGACAAAACTAAAGTCTCTCATCTTATCGAAACTATTTTGCGATATCAGACAATGATTTTGGCACCCTCAATTGTAGGTCTTGCGTTACTGATGAAACCATTAATAGAGATTATTCCAAAGTACAGTAAATGGGAAGCGGCGTTACCTCTCTTTTATATTTTTTGCGCATCCACCCTTTTTTCTTCATATTCCACTCCTTTTATTAATCTCCTAAATGCACTAGGTAAGATAAAAACTTCATTTAAGTTTATGGTGTTCTGGACAGCAGGAACTTGGTTGTTAACACCATTACTAACATTCAGTTTAATGCCATACAAACTCTCCCTCCTGGCTTTTCCAATAACTCTACTGATACTTTCATTATTCTTTGTTTTCGTTATCTATACTGCTAAGAAAGAAGTCCCTTTCCGTTTTGTCTCGACAGTCTATCCATTCTTATTCTCAGCATTTTTGATGGGCTGCGTAACTTTCTCACTACTCCACTTTCTTCCTATCACGGTTATAGTACTAGCAACAACTGTTTTAGTAAGTGCACTGACCTATTTGCTTATATTGAAAATACTCTTTAGAATTAATGTAGTTACAGAAATATATACAAAATTCTTAAAAAAATGAACATTTCAGCAATTATTGTTGTCAAGAATAGTCCGCCACATTTATTCGAGACACTTCACTCAATTGAGGGGTTTGTATCAGAGATTATCATTGGGGATATATCAATTGATCCAAACATTAAAAAAAAGCTTGAAACTAACTCTAAATATAGTATTGTCTCTTTAGATCCGGAAACTTCCTATGTTGAACTCGTAAGAGAAGAGCTAAAATTACACGCAAAAAATGAGTTTATACTTTATTTAGATTCAGATGAAATTTTCCCATCACATGTACTGAATATACTATCTGAAAAAAAAGACGAATTTGATTGCTTTTACTTTCCTAGAAAGAACATTATTTTTGGAAAGTGGATGGAGCACTCGAGATGGTGGCCAGACTACCAACTTAGATTTTTTAGAAGAACTACAGTTAGCTGGCCTAAAAAAATTCACACAGATCCAGTTGTAAACGGCAAGGTATATAAATTTCCTCCTGAAGAAAAGTTCTCAATACTTCACTATAACTATGAGAATCTCGATGAGTTTATGAGTAAGATGATACGGTATGCTAAAAGTGACGCTTTAGAAAGAATCAGCGAAAAAAGTAACTTTACTATATCTTCAGCAATTAACTTAGGAATTTCCGAGTTTATTAGCCGCTTCTTTGCTCATGATGGTTATAAAGACGGTCTTCATGGATTTGCACTTTCCTTTTTACAGATGTTTTACTACTTTTTAGTATTTTTTTATTACTGGGAACTTAAAAAATATCCAGATATTCCACATACTGAGCTTACCTCAACTGTCGATACCTACTTCAAGCAAGGTCTATATGAAACAAAGTTTTGGAAGGATAAAAAGGGATTAGGGTCCTCTTCAGAAAAAATAAAGATGAAGATTATCAAGAGGATGTAAGTATTATTTTAATCCGGAATGTTATTGCCAGAAGAAGAGATTATAGAGTCAATTTACTTTAGCCAACTATAGTGAAGAATCATTCGATTAAATCAATTAAGACCATCATCGTTGATATATAGAAACACTGTCGTTTTCAAATATTTTATTAAATCCATTAGTTGAGTTTATACACTTCATAACATAATGATCATGATACTCCTTGACTATGTATGCATACTTTACATTTTTCATTTCATCACAATCATTTCTTTGTAAATTCTTTAATCGTTGTTTATAGTCCACCCCTACTAAGTCCAACTGTCCTAGAGTTGAAAGATGGACCTGTTTCTCCGATAAGGCTGCCACATAAGAGCTGTCATTATCTGCAAAAAGTGGAAAAGGATACGAATAACTTTCACTTAATTTAGGATTATAGAGTGGTTGAAATACAGTTCCGTTTGGCTGTTTTTTCAGAAAGCCTAATGCTGCTAACTCTTTCTGAGGAACATACGAGAGTGATTTAAAACTTGTGAAGTCTCTCAGTAAATCAATATCAATTGGCAACGTTGTAATCACAATCAAGATCACTAGCGCTGTCAAAAACTTATTGTTTTCCTCTAACAGAGAAAAAAGAAATTGAACAGTCAAAATAGTTGATAAAAAAACTCCATAGTAAAGAAACTGAACAGTATTCCACCACTGGCCCTTCTGAACAAAGAAAATATTTAAGACAATTGAAAAAATGATGACGCAGAAAGTTATTACTTCCCATTTTTGAGCTTTCCTTGTTAATGAGTTTTTTAATGTATACACCAACCCTAGTATCCGTACACCAAAGTTTAAAAATATGTAAAGTAATAGTGTGAAAAGCTCAATTAGAAATAGCCTTGGTCCCATTTTTCCCTGTAACGTGTAGCGGGCATTAGCCAGTATAGGAAGATTTGCTAACTCAGAACTCTCTATAGTCGGATGAACCGTCGCTAAAGGATCAAATGTGAAAACTGCACCTGTCTTGGATGCAGAGAAAGGATTATAAAAAACAACAATGCTTAATATAACTGCGAAAAGAGTTACAGCCCCATAAACGATAACCTTTAAACTATTTTTTTAAATGGAACGATATGTGATAAGAAAAATAGACCAACCATGCACAACATAATTATTCCTCCATAAAACTTTAGTCCTAAGACAACAAAAAGTAGTATAGATAAAATAGCCGTGGTCCTAAAATTTACTTTATCACGCTTTAAAATAATCAGTATCTCTAACAGAATTATAAGAGAAAACGCAAACTGCATATTTGTCATTGCATGTAAAGACTGCATTGCTACAAGTGAAGAAGAGCCCCATAATGTTCCATGATGCCAGAATGAAAGAAGATAAGCATATGAGCCACAAAAGTAAGTAAGTACAAGTAGAAGTCCGATAAATTTTGGTGATTTGTTAATTGTTAATCCAAAGCGTATTAATGAATTTGTAAATAGAATAAACCAGAGAATTGGTAAGACTTTAAAGTAAATAAAAATGCTAGAGACTCCTATTTTGGACACAATAAAAACTATAAGGTCCATTAAGTAGTTATAGCCTCCAACTGTTGCACCGGTAAAAACAGGAGACTGGAAAGGTATCGTATTAAAGGAAACTGTAGATAAAGCTAAATGCCAGACAGTGTCTGTCCCGTGAATGCCAAAAAAATAAAGGCCACACTTTGTTTCAAAGCAGAAATTGGTACCACTAGGCAGGACCATCGCCATGTGTAGGACAAACCCCAGCAGAATCACTGGCCATAATGACCTGTATTTTTTGATATAATTCAAAACATGACTCATAAACTAGCAGTAATCACAGTAATATATGAGAATTATAATGTATTTACTGATTTTTTAAAGAGTTTGCAAAGACAGTCTGACAAAAACTTTCATCTGTTCATTCTCGACGTCTCCATTAATAAACAACCCTTATCGATTAAGGACATTGAAAATACACTCATCAGTACAAAGAACCTAGGATACGCCGATGGTGTTAATCATGGATTAAAAGAAGCTCAAAAACAGGGATTTGAGCAGTTTTGCATTATGAACTATGACACTTTTTTTGAGAGAGACTTCGTAAAGTCAGTAAAAGATGGGCTAGTTTCACACCCTGGTTCGATAGTTGGAGGAAAAATTTACTATGCTCCTGGCTTTGAGTATCATAAGGAGATATATCAAAAAGCAGAGTTAGGGAAGGTTATCTGGTTTGCTGGTGGAAGTATCGACTGGGATCACGTTGTAACTCCTCATATTGGCGTAGATGAGGTGGATGACGGACAGTATGACAAAGATAAAAAAGTTGAGTTTATTACTGGCTGTCTGATGTGTTTCGATAAGACTGTTTTAAATAAAGTTGGTTACTGGGATAAAAGCTACTTTCTCTATTATGAAGACTCTGACTACTGTGTACGAGCAGCTCAAAAAGGAATAAATCTGTACTACATTCCTAAAATTGTTATATGGCATAAAAACGGGCAAATAACGGAAGGGCCGGGTTCAAAATTTCATCAGAAATATCAAGATAAGAACCGTATAATATTTGGTTTGAAGTATGCTCCATTCCAAACTAAAATTCATTTGCTGAAAAACCTTTTTCTAGAGAACAAAACTAATAAATAAACTACATTTATCCCGAAGAAAACTAGAATAATTTGATGCTTCATATTTACTTCATACTGCTTGTCCCAGCCTCCAAAACGCACATATGGATAGTAGGCAAATAGCAGTCCTGCAAAAAGAATCCACAGTTTAGTAAAGTAGTCTTTGTACAATGGCAACAGTCCAAATAACAACATAAAGTACCATGGCTGAACTTCCATTGTTAATACCCAATATGTCATTAGAGTTATAACTGCAACTCCCATGATCAATCTCAATTTTTTTGACTGATTAGCAACTATGTAAGGTAAAGTAACGTACTTTATTCCAATCGATAACAATATTAGCATTTTTCCGATAATGTTTTTATTCACAGAGATATAATACAAACCAACGAGAGCCAGTGATATTCCAATTAAATCATTATGTGAATTCATTAATCCCTCAACTATGATCAATGGATGAGTAGCAAACATCATGGCTGCTTTTTTATCCTTCTTTTGAAGGGCCCATACAGCCAAACAGTAGAAACTTACAAAAAGAATTTTAAATAGTAAATAAGTAAGAAGAAATTTACCTAAACTTAAGAATGAAGGTATCAAAGTAATAAGTAAAAAAACCGGGCCATAAGGATATGTTCTATGAGTCCAGTGCATGAATCTCGTCCACTGATCGTGAGGAAAGTCCAATGCCTTTTTCACATATGGATTTTGGTGATAATTTGTCACAATTTTTGCATCGAACATATAGTTAAACAGATCATGTGACAAAAAAGGATATGAAAAAGTTAGAATTCCTCCAATAATAAATGACAATTTTAAGGGAGAGATGTTAATTTCTTTTTTTTGCAATAAATAGTGAAAAAGGAAGAGACCAATAATTCCGATGATAAAGACAACTGACGATAGCTCTCGCTGATAATAGCCAAAATAAATAATTTTCTCTCTAAATACTTGCCACACTGATGAATTTAGAAAAGTAATATTTGGATCCATAAGAGCATAGCCATAAATACCAAACAAAAGAAGAAATATTAGATAGCAACAAATGAGAGTCATAGGATATGATATAATGAAAATCAGACTAATCTTATGCCACATATTAATACAAAAGAGATGGATTTTCAACCCGGCATCTCTGTTATTATCTATACCTATAACTCGGCTGAAGATATCTCAGAATGCATTGAGTCTGCACATCAATTAACTTCAAATATTACGATCATTGATCTTGAAAGCAGAGATAAATCTATCGAACTCGCAGAGAAAGAAGGTGCCAAAGTAGTCTCTCACCCGTTTACCAGATATGTCGAGACTGTCCGAGAGTTTGGAATTGAACTAGGAAATACTGAATGGCTTACTATCCTTGATGCTGATGAAAGGATAACAAAAGAACTCGCTGATGAGATTCGAACTAGTATCACTTCAGATGAATTTACACATTATAAGATTCCCCGGAAAGAGTATTTTGCTCGCAAAACATGGTTACAATACGGTGGTTGGTGGCCGAACTACTTAACAGGCCGTTTATTTAAAAAAAACGCCTTTAAACAATGGCCAAAAAACATTCACTCTTCACCCTTGATCGATGGCAATGAAGGCTACTTAAAGAGTGCCCTTCTCCATTACTCTAAAAATGATTATCAACAGATTGTGGCTAAAACCATTAACTTTGAGGATATTGAATCTGATCTACTATTTAAGGCAAATAAAAGAGTAGCAACTCCTACTTTTTTCAGAAAATTCTTCGGGGAGCTTTATCGAAGAATGTTTAAATGGCAAGGTTATAAAGACGGAACTATTGGTATAATTGAAAGCATATATCAAGCATTCTCAAAAACAATAACTTATATCTATCTCTATGAAAAGCAAAACAGTCGCCCTTTATGACCCTTACCTTGACGTTCTAGGTGGTGGTGAAAGACATATCTTATCTATTTTAAAAGTACTGACTGATGAGGGATATGAACCTACAATCTTTTGGGAGCGCGATTTCACCAAAGAAATTTCCGGTAAACTAAATCTTGCCTTCACTAAACCACTTGTCTTTGATAAAAATATTTTTTCTTCTTCAACTAACAACTTAATTCAAAAAATGAAAACATTATCTCAGCATGATATATTGCTTTATGTTACGGACGGCAGCTATTTTTTTTCACCAGCAAAAAAAACTTTTATTTTCTCAATGGTTCCAGATAGAAAGCTTTATAGTATGAACTTTGTTAATTCTTTAAAAACAATTAACTCTAGATTTATTTCTAACTCCCAGTTTACCCAAAGAAACCTTTCAAAATGGGGACTAAAATCTGATTATCTTTACCCATATATAGAAGATGAACTGGTTAATCTGAATATACTTTCTTTACGGAAGGAAAAAATCATGTTATCTGTAGGTCGGTTTTTCACTCATCTTCACGCAAAACGTCAGGATAAGATGATTGAAACTTTTATAAGGATGAAAAAAGATATCCCAGAAATGAAATTCTACAAGCTTATTTTAGCTGGAGGTCTAAAAGAAGAGGATAAAGATTATTTTGGGGAGTTACAGCAACTTAAAGGTGATGATAAATCAATTATCTTAAAACCAAACGTCTCTCATACTGAGCTACTAGAGTTGTATAAAAAATCGGAAATTTACTGGCATTTTGCAGGTTATGATATTGATGAAGAAGAGCATCCCGAGTACACTGAACATTTGGGTATTACTCCTCTTGAGGCCCAGTCTGCTGGATGCATTACATTCTGTTACTCAGCGGGGGGACTAAAAGAAATTATCAATGATGGTGAAAACGGATATCTTTTTCAGTCATATGATGAGCTTAAACTCAAAATGGAAAAGTACTTTCGTTCAGAAGAAGATACGTTGATGATGAAAAATAATGCAAAAGCTTACATCAAGAAAACTTTCAGTTATAGAGTCTTCGCAGAAAACGTAAAAAAAATTATAGATAAATAATATGTTGTCAGTAGTTATACCCACCTATAAAAATAAAGAGAAACTTATCAATAATCTAGAAAAGAATATCCGTTTTCTTAAAAACTATGAAGTGATAGTTGTTAATGATGATCCAACGGAAAGTATTAGAAATGATCTCAAAAAGTTCTACTTAATTACCTTGCTCGAGAACTCTGAGAATCTCGGATTTGGTCAAACAGTAAATAAAGGCATTCATCACGCAAAAAATGAGCTAATATTACTGTTAAATAGTGATGTTTTATTGATAGACACCTCTTTTCAAAGAGCTATTAATCAGATGAAAAAAAACTCTCAGTTATTTGCGATAAGCTTCGCACAAAAAGAGAAAAATAACTCCTTAGTAGGTAAAAATAAATTTATCTGGAGAGATGGGTTTTTTTACCATAGTAAAGCCGACAACTTACAGTTTGGATTTAATGGATGGGCAGAGGGAGGCAGTTGTATTTTAAATAAAAAAAAGTTTGATCATCTCAATGGATTTGATGAACTGTATACTCCTTTTTACTGGGAGGATATTGATCTATCCTATCGGGCTTGGAAAGCTGGTTACAAAGTCATCTTTGACCCTGATATAGTTGTTGAACATCACCATGAGACAACAATTAGCAAATACTTTACGAAACAAGATATCCAGAAAATAGCATACCGTAATCAGTTTATCTTTATCTGGAAGAATATAAGCGACACGGACTTACTTCTTGAACATGTAGTATATCTACCTCTCCATATTTTGAGATTTATGATCAACAGAAATACTGTTGCGCTGCTCGGTTTTATTAAAGCATTGACAAGAACTAAAAAAATCTTGACTAGAAGACGACAGCAGAAGAAAGACTACATAATTACTGATAAAAAAATTCTTGAAATGCTATGAAAAAAAGCGTTATTACTCTATTAATTGTGACCGTGTTTGTTTCCTTTATCCTTAACACTTTTAATCGTGGCATATCTCCACCATGCTTTAATGCTGATGAGGCAGCATTCAGCTATAATGCATATTCCCTTCTTCATACCGGAAGGGACGAATACGGAAACATTCTACCTCTTCGACTAAAGTCATTCGGCGACTATAAAATGCCGCTTTACTCTTATCTATCTGTTCCCTTTATTGCTATTGCAGGTTTAAATGAAACATCGGCCAGAATGTTAAACTCTGTCTTAAGTATTCTTTTTCCTTTAGCTGTTTTTTTAGTCACAAGAAAATTATTTAAAAACGACTATGCCGGTGTTATTAGTGCAGCATTAACATCAGTCTGTCTCGGTTTGCATTTAATAGGACGACAAGCTCATGAAGCTTACCTTGCTGGATTTATGGTCACGCTCTCGCTCTATTTATTTATTAAAGCAGTTGAAAAATATAGCTATAAAAATACCTTATTCTTTATTTTTGCAGTGCTTTTATCTCTCTTTAGTTACCAATCAAATAGAGTTTTTGCAGTTTTCTTTTTTATTGTCTCATGTATTTTACTAGCAGTTAAAAGAACGCAGTTAAAAAAACCTTTTATTTTTATTCTGTTTGCAGGAATCTTGTTATTCGCTTTTACTGACCTAATATATAAACCAGCAAGAGTAGCAAATCTTATCTACTTCGCTGATAAGGGTTTGGCTCTGAAGCTAATGGAAATTCGGACAGAAGGAGGCAATAAATTTGTCTATAATAAAGTAACACAAGGTGTCAGAGATGTTTTCCTTCAACATCTAACATATTTTTCCCCTCAATTTTTCACAAAAGTAGGCGATAGCAATCTTCGTTTTGGATATGAAGGCATGTCGTTAATCGATCCTATCTCATTTCTATTTATATTTATTGGTATCTATTATTTATTCAAAAATAAAGAAAAATGGCGGTTTCTTCTAATCTCACTGTGCTTTATAACACCTATAACTGCCTCATTGTCATGGAATGGAACATCTCTAACGCGGTCATTCTTCTTAGTAGTAGAAACTATTATCATTAGCTCTTATGGGTTTTACCACCTATATATCGATAACAAGTTTAGGTATAAAAAACATCTATTCGTAGGTCTCACGATATGTATGCTAGTGCTGCTTTACCAAAGTTGGGACTTCTACTACTTTCATTACCCAAAAAAAGCCCTTGTTCAAAGAACATGGCAGTGTGGATATAAAGATCTTGCTGACTATATTAAAACAAACTACAGTAAATTTGACACATTTTATATTACTAAGAAGAATGGGGAACCATATATTTTTCTTTTGTTCTATCTTCAATATCCTCCTTCTCTATATCAAAAACAGGCTTCTCTGACGAAACCTGATCAGTATGGATTCGGACAAGTAGAAGCTTTTGATAAATTCAACTTCAACTTTAAAATTGAGAAGAATAAAAAATCTGTAGCCATAGGATACCCTGATGACTTTAATGAAGAAAAAATTGATAAAAGCAAAATTAAAGTTATTAGAAGTGGCACTGAACAAATATTCTGGATTTATGAAAGCCAATAGTATAGAGATTATTTATGGATTTTTGAGAAGTTACTAACTGCTGCTAAACAAATAGATACTTATGTTATAAAGAGCATGAATAAGAATTGGCAGATAAAGACTTCGGGTTTCTAAGTATAAAAATGAAACAGCGAAACTAAAAAGAAGATCAGTTAGCATCACTTGAAACAAAACTACTCCGATAATTTTATCGTTCGTAAATAAAATTGGGATATGCATAAAGAAAAATAGCACACTGGTATACAAAGAAGAAGTATAAATATTCTTGGAGTCTTCATAGAGTCTTTTTAAAACAAAACCTCGCGATAAGATCTCTTCAGAGATACTCGTCGCAAACGAAATTAGTACTATTAACCAAATTGGAGATGGAAGATGCGAAAAAATCGTTTGCAAAGAAAGTGAATGGTGTTTAAAGAAGTAACTTAGCAAACCGGATAAGAAAAAAACCAGACCTAGTATAATCCCTGACAAGAATGATTTACTAGTTATTTTTTTATCCAAGTTTACCCCTTCAAAAAAACTTTTTTTCTCAAAATGAGTAATAAAGTAGTATATAGGTCCGATAAATACTATCGGTTTTGCAATAAACTCGTCAAACCAATTTGGCAGGGAGGTCCGGAAGTACCACCGGTAAAGCGCCCATATTATAATTACAAGAGCCCATACATTTAACATCGTCTGGATAGGTGTCTTTTTTCTGACTAGGAATAGATGATTGATTTCATCGAATACAATGGAGAAATAAGTATTTTCATAGGGCAGCTTTTTTTTAATTACACTCAACCTGTTTCTTTCAGTATGAGGTAAATCCTTGATATCGCTCTTTGGAATAATATCACTTTCAATCGGTTTATTATACTTATCAACCACCACAAAAACACCTGTTTTCTTAAGTAGGCTTTCAACGTCATTCTGCTTTGCCCAATGTTCTAGCATCAGGTCAAACTGAGGTGACTTGTTTTTCATTATTTACAATCTACTCCATTTCACTATGTTTATCAAGAGCAAGAAATTATATTATATCTCTCGATTTAGCTAAACAGTTTCAAGCAACTCTGAGAGTTTTATTTTAAACTGCCGAGCAAGCTTATTTAGAACCTTTATTGTTGGATTTGCTTTGCCTTCCTCAATTCTTGCTAGATAAGTTCTGTCAACGCAAGACTCACCTGCCAGCGCTTCTTGAAATAAATTTCTTTTCTTTCTTTCAGTTATAATTCTTTCACCCAGACGTTTATAAAAAAAGTTGCCTCTCATAGTAGGAAATAGAAATGGTAATGAGGCATATGATAAACGAAAAAATTAAATTTTAGTTAAGTGAGATACGAGATAACATACAGCGTATGTAAAAGCTTACTCTAAGAAGTCTTTAAGTTTTCGGGCTCTTGTAGGATGTTTCAATTTACGAATTGCTTTGGCTTCTATTTGACGGATACGTTCTCGCGTTACCTTAAACTCTTTACCAACTTCCTCAAGTGTTTTAGGTTTACCATCCTCAAGTCCAAATCGCATAGTCAAAACTTTTCGCTCCCGAGGAGAAAGGGTCTCAAGCACCTTTTGAAGAGCATCTTTTAATAGCTCTCGGGAAACTTTATCATATAGACTTGGCTGAGACTGATCTGCCACAAATTGCTCGAGAGTTGCTTCCTTATCATCACCGACTGGGGCAGAAAGAGATTTCGGCTGTTGTGAAATCTTGATTAAATTATCCACTTCATCAGTTGTAAGCTCCATTTCTTTTGCAATCTCTTTAACAGCAGGTTCTCTTCCTAACTTTTGAACAAGCTTTCGCTGCATCTTATAAAATCTGTTTATCTGATCTACCATGTGCACAGGAATACGAATAGTTCTTGACTGATCTGCAATCGCTCTTGTAATCGCCTGTCGAATCCACCAAGTGGCATAAGTCGAAAATTTATATCCTCTTCTCCAGTCATATTTTTCAACACCTCTAATTAAACCTTTATTTCCCTCTTGGATCAGGTCTAGAAATGAGAGACGCCTTCCAAGATATTTCTTTGCAATAGATACCACTAACCTAAGATTTGCTTTTATGAGCTTTTCTTTAGCCAGTTCATCATCTTTTTCGTACTGTTTTGCTAACTGGACTTCCTGTTCAAAACTTAGAAGTGGTGTTCGACCAATTTCCTTTAAGTATTTTTTAATTGGATCTAAGGACTCGCCATGCTTTAAACTCACAAGCTGCTCAAGTTCTCTTTCCATCTCCTCAGCAGACTTATTGGCTTCTGACTCTTCTCTGGTAGAAATTGTTTCAAAGATGTCTACGCCGTTTTTAAAAGCCAGGTCAAAAAACTCATCGATCTCGTCGATATGTTTCTCAGGCTCAGGATATACCATTAGGATATCATCCTGCACCAAAAAACCATCTTCTTCACCCTGTTTCAAAAGCTCTTTATATGATTTAGGAATTTTTTGTTTCATATCGTATTACGAAGTCATTCTGAGGGAGCGCAGCGACCGAAGATCCTGTTATTAATCACTCCTGACAAGGTACTTCGCTTCGCTCAGCATGACACTGATAATTGCTTAGCACTATTTCACCTAATAATTATACAATGAATTCATCCTTTTTTCCACCTCTTTCAAAGAGGCATTCATTTTAACCAAATCCTCTTCTTTGGTTAGGTCATCATCTTGAGTAATAGAGAGAAGATGATGAATTGCTTTTTTAAGGGCATTTTTCTTTATTTCGAGGGCGATCTTCTCAATATGCACCTTCTCATTAGCCCCTTTAGGCACAAGCTCCTCAATGTCTTCGATATTGTATAAAAACAACTCATTACACATTGACTGAAGCTCAGCAGGCAGGGTATCACTAAATTTACTGACTGTTTCTTTAGGATGTGTTTCTAAATATTTCTGAAATAACTGAAAAACTTTTTGATAAGCCACTGTGGAAAACTCTGCAGGTGATAAGATTTTTGAGATTATCTCGGCAATAGAGTAGCTTTCTTCATTTTGAAACATGTAACTGAGTACATACTTCTCCATGAGCTCATCTTTATTAATTTTTTGTTGAGTTACGGCTTTTGGAAGAAACTGGACTGGTTTTGCATTTCTATGCTGAAACTGCTTAAGGAGAGCCATCATACTGTCGTCACTTACCTCGAGCAACTTTGCTACTTTTTTAATGTAATAAGATTGGATGATAGGGTTTTTAATTTCTGCAATAAACTTACCAACCTCTTCTCCGAATTTTTTTTTGTCAAAGGCAGATTCACCACCAAACTTTTTCTGGGCCAGATTAATAACGAAGTCGTAAATTGAGATGGGGGACTTGAGCTTTTGTTTAAAATTGATTAGGTGATTTCGCACCATTTCATCTGGATCTTTTGCATCATCTCCCCAGTCGAGGACGTACATCTCGAAGTCCATCGCTTCCGCCTCCTGAATAGCTTTTTTGACCGCTTCCCCACCCGCTTTATCTGCATCAAACGCAAAAGTGAGTCTTGAAGTCAACCTTTTTAAGATAGTAAGTTGCTCTTTGGTCAAGGCTGAACCTTTGACAGCTACAACATTCTCAATATTGAACTGATATGGTGAGATCATATCAAACTCACCTTCAACTATTAAGACATTATTTTCTTTTTTTATAGCCTCTTTTGCTAAATGTATTCCAAAGAGACTTTCTCTTTTATGGTAAACCTCTGTTTCTGGTGTATTTATATACTTGGCTTCGCTATCTTTTTTATCAATTACTCTTCCAGAAAAAGCAATTATATTTCCTCTTATATCTTTTATAGGGAAAGTTAACCGACCTCTGAAACGGTCATACATCCTTCCAGAATCGTTTTTAACGGTAATACCAGATCGGATTATTTCATCTGGAGAAAAGCCCTTTTTGTAAAGAAATTTAAGGAGTGAGTCCCAGGAATTTGGAGCATATCCTATCTGAAAAGTGTGAGCAATAGCAGGAGTCACTCCTCGTTTTTCTAAATATTCTAAAGCAATTTTCCCAAATTCTGTTTTATTCAATATATACTCAAAATACTCTGCAGCTATGGTATTAATCTGATAGGTTTTTTCTTTTTTCTGCCATTCTTTATCCTCGATTGAAATTGTTTTTATGGAGATCCCTGCTTTTACCGCTAATTCTTTAAGTGCTTCATAAAAAGTTATATTTTCCCACTTCATGAAAAATTTAATACAGTCTCCTCCATCGTTACAAGAACCAAAACAGTGCCAGATCTGCCGGTCTGGAGAAATTACAAATGAAGGAGTTTTTTCATTATGAAATGGGCAGTTGGCTTTAAAATTTCTGCCAGCTTTTTTTACTGGAATAAATGAGCTGATTAAATCAACTATATCAACCTTATCTTTTACTTCTTGAATAATGCCTTCCATTACTTCTATTTTACCAGCAAATAGCTTGATCGTCTCTTTGAATAAAGCTGAATATCTCTTGACAAACTAAATTATTTTAGTTTATAGTAGTTTATGTTATGATTAGTAGATTATGATAGACACAGAATCCCATAAAATTGAAATAAAAAATATACTTTCTCTTCTCGGAATGATAGCAGTATTTACAAGTATTGTAGGGATAGGTATATTGTCGAATAACTCAAACGCAGACTTAAGGTCCAGAGCTGCAGAACATGCAGTTAATTGGTCGTCAAATTCCTCTTTAAGGTCATTACCAAGCTCATTTAATCCTATCTCACCAACTGGACCACAACTACCACCAGCGACTAATACTGTTAAACAGACAGATAGTAATGGAGGACAAGCTGCGAATGTTGCAATTACTCAGTATACTAATCCTTCGCTTAGCTTCCATTTAAATATTGTACGTATATCCTATAGATATGCTGCTTCTGTTTCTACATGGAACACATTATTTACAGGAAATCTACTAGTTCAAGGTGGCCACGCAGTCACATATCCTGTTCCATGTACTCCTGGAGAGACTGTGCAGATTTCACTTGCCTATTTTTGGGGCGACACAAACCGCGAAGGTAGTACAGAACAAGATGGTATATCTTGTGGTTCCAATACTATAATATCACTAAGCGACAACATGCCTCCTTCTCTAAATCTAAAACCAGATCACGGCCCTGGATCAAATTACTAATGCATTAGTTCGTCATAGTCATTCTGGAGCTTAGAGATTTTTATTAGTATTCTAGGCTACTCTCATACTATAATTTCTACAATTTCCACTTGTTTTCTCTCGAAAAACTTTGTTATCATAGAACTAATGCTTTATTTATTCACGGATAAAAATCAGGTAAAACTTCTCTTCCAGAAAAAGACGATGCTAGGGCAGTACGAAAGCGCATTCTATGAAAAGACTCATCAACTTAATTTAACAGATAAAGGCGAGATTACCAGTATGGATTTTTTTGCTTCAGCCATTCGAGAAGCCCTAACTGTAGTGAGTCCTGCAGCTGTCAAAGAGAAAGAAATTAATCTTATTCTTCCCCAGGAAGCCTTCGCCTACTTAAGAGCGGAGGTACCAGCAGACATCGCAAACTCCGCTATTACCGCATTTATAAAAGATAAAGCGCGAGCTCATCTAGCGGTTGATACAGAAACGGGGTTTTCAGACTTTACAATACATGAAAATGAGAAAGGTAAACAGGTTCTTTTTTATGCAATCAGCAATGAAACTGTCAAGAAATATCAAGATGCATTCAACCTCCTCGGGCTACAGATCGTAAATATAATTCCAGAACCTTTAGCATACTTTAAATTATTTGAAAAAACACTTAGAAAAGACAAAAAAGAGTACATTATGTATGCTTCTTATGAAAATGAAAGAATTAAGGGGTATTTATATGACACCTATGGCCCCCTTGAGGAAAAGAAAATTGACCATAAAGTAACTTCAACTACCTCTGTTGAACATCTTGTAAAAAAAGTTGCTGATGAACTTGAAGTTTCAGGCAAAAAACTTAATAGGCTTATTTTATCTGGACAAAGTTCTGAGACTATTAGACAGGATACTTTCACCAAAGATGTTGGCGTTTGGACAAATCCACTTAAAAGAATAATACCCCAATTTTATGAAGACTACTTAAAAATACTTGTTACTTCACCAAATACTTCTTTACCTTTCCTCCTATATGATGTCTGTATTGGCGCATTTATTTTTTCTCTCGAGAATAAACAATTTTCACTCCTTAGAAAAGGCTCAAATAAGGGTAGTTCTACATCATCCTCTCGACCGAGACCTACAGCTAAATTCAGATTTCCTATTAAAGAAATAGCACTTTTTGTGGGCTCATTCGGCCTGTCGTTTATCCTTCTGATGTTCTTTATGAAGTTTAATGGACAGAAAAGTATCCTCCAGGAAACGAATAAACCAACTGCCATTGTCAAACCAACAGAGGTCCCACCTACCTCAACTCCTACACCCTCAGTCAATCGTAAAGATATCAAAATTAAATTGTTAAATGGATCTGGCGCCAAAGGCAAGGCTTCTGAAATTAAAGATCTTCTCAAGGAAAAAGGTTACGTCGATGTCTTAACCGGGAATGCAGATAACTTTGACTATAAAAAAACGGAGCTACAAGTAAAGTCGGACAATAGAGCTTTAGACTCCCTTATTAAAGGAGATCTGAAAGATAATGTTTCTGCTCCAAAAATGACAAAGCTGGATAAAGACTCCCCAGCTGACATTGTCATAATTTTTGGAGAAGACTTCAAATGAAATTAAGTATAATATCCAGATGAATAAAATTATTATTATTGCAGTCGTATTTATCTTTCTTGCTGTTGGCTTAGGATACTTTCTTGGCAAAACAACCTCAAATCCAACATCAGTTCCAACTCCAGCTATCGAAGTTCCCACACTCTATGTGCCTCCTCCTACGCAACGAGTTTTTCAGAATCCAACAGAAGTCGCAACAATTGAACCGACTAACGCTCCATCTAGTGGAACAACAATTAGTCCTGTCACAATCGTAAGAGGATTTTACAACTCATATTTTGACTGTGTGAACAGTGATGAAGCCAACGCTCCAGGGAAAAACAGAATACAGGTTTGCGGTCAACGACATGCTCAGTATTTCAGCGCAGCTTTTTATTCAAAAGTAAAAGAAGCTTATACTCATCCGTACGATCCGATACTTTGTGCCCAAGCTCCTCCGGTATCACTCGTGGTTCGTCCTGGGACTGTGATAGGCAATACAGCTACGGTTTTCGTACTTGAAAAATATGTTAATCAGACGACTCTAACTGTTAATTTAGAAAAATCACAAACTGACTGGTTTATAAAAGATGTTCAATGTCCACAATAGAGCTGGTTTTTGCTTTCCCCCGTCCTATCAGGTATAATTTGTGCTTATGGACGATCATCAGAAGACAGCATTGAAAGCAAATCTCGACAGTATATTACTCAAAGTCGATCTTCCTTCTAAAAAAACAGAACTCGCAGAGCTAGAAAAGCTCACTTATGATGCTTCCTTTTGGGCAGACACTGAACACTCCACAGAAGTAATGAAAAAAATTACTCAGCTCAAAAAAGATGTTGATGAAGTCGAGATGATGCAGCTACTTTTTGAAGAAGGTGAATATGCTGAAGCAGAGAAATTGGTTAAATTATATGAAATTTTTCTTTTCTTATCTGGTCAGTACGATAAAGGTGACGCTATATTTTCGATTCACGCTGGGCAAGGTGGTACGGAAGCGATGGACTGGACAAGTATGTTGTTTAGAATGTATACACGATACTTTGAAAGAAAAGGCTGGAAGTGGCAAGAAATAGACCGTGTTGACGGTGAAGAAGCTGGTATCAAAAGTACTATCTTGAATGTTCGCGGTCAGTTTGCATACGGGTATTTAAAAGCAGAGCTGGGAACACACCGCCTAGTAAGACAGTCCCCTTTTAACGCTGATAAACTGCGACAAACCTCATTTGCAATGGTTGAAGTTCTGCCAGTAATCGAGGCTAAAGATATTGTCGTTAAGGATGAAGATATCGAGTGGGATTTTTTTCGAGCCGGCGGTCACGGAGGACAGAATGTAAACAAAGTTTCTACAGCAGTCAGATTAATTCATAAACCCACGGGTATCGTCGTTACTGCCCAAACTGAGCGCAATCAAAAACAGAACCGAGAAAATGCTCTTAAACTCTTGAGAGGTAAACTCTGGCAGATTGAAGAAGAAAGAAAGCAAAGCGAGATAGCTTCATTTAAAACTGAAAAATTTGCTTCATGGGGAAGACAGATTAGATCATACGTATTACATCCATATAAACTTATTAAAGACCTCCGGACGGATTACGAAGACTCTCAGACAGATCGGGTCCTTGATGGAGATCTTGATGCTTTCATCGAGGCGTTCCTAAAAAAGCAGTGATACCTATCTTGTATAAGTTAATTTTTAGATCTTCATAGAGCCCTAATAAAAATTGCACGATCTAAATCTTTTGTATTTATCATGATATTATGAAATACATGATTAGGAAGACATTCTTTATTCATTAAATTCTTTAATTCACATATTCCTAAATTAGCCGTATCTGATTATTTGTTGACAAATTCCCTTTTATCTCCTATAAATTACATATGCCTTCAATTATGTCGCCTGACCCGATAGGGTTTAGAATACCAGCATTAATCGATATAGTGGTTGTTTACTTGACTTGGATTATTCCGATCGCATTAGTAGTTTCACTAGTCCTGAAACTCATCTCAAGACGCTCTCATTCAAAACTTAAGTCAAATCTGAAAAATCTAATCTTAGCCTTTATTCCTCCTTTTGGCTTTATCACATTATCAATAATGTATATCTTGGTCCAGCTGCGTCACTCATCTTCCGACTTTATGACGATAATTCAACCATCTCTTGTCTTAACAATTTTCTTACTTTGCACAACTCTAATAATTTTCTTGCTTCTTGAGTTACTGGATCTAATTTTTCGGCTAAAGTTCCCTCTAAATCTTATAATTTTAACTCTGGCGATACTTATAATAGCTTTCTTATTCCCGAAAACCAGCTATGAAAGAAGATATAGCTCATCATCTCTAATTACAACTTATTGTTCTTGTTTTGGGTTTCAGATTGAAAGAAGTTTCTCATCAGAAAGTAAGTGCATGGGCATTCCTTATGCTTGTACGACTCAAATAAAGTCATGTAAACTTGATCATCTTGCAGGTGGTGGATGTTTTGGGATAGAAATGGGTTCACCCCAATAACAGTCGCCACTTTTCTTCTTGTTTTTTTGTTGAAACACTGCTATCCTAAATACATATGACACTGGTTAGAAGTCTCGATACCCAACAACCTATTACAGCAATAGATAGCTCAGATATCATTCCAATTTCTAAGTTCGTGATGATGCTTGCTGCAGCATTAATACTTGGAGTATTAGGTGGATTTGTTCTAGGACATGTAAAAGGGTCAGCAAAAACTGACGCCTCAAAATCGGTGATGGGGAACTCAAATAATGGAGTAGCAAATTCAGCGGGAATCGCAGACAAAAAAACATTTAAGGATGAAGCAGAGGGAGATTTGAAAGAAGGCGGTATTGAAGGGGAAGGAAGCTTTCATCTTGTTAGACCCGGGGGAACATCTCAATATGTCTACCTTACCTCAAGTACTGTAGATTTATCTAAATTCGTAGGTAAAAAAGTTAAAGTTCACGGCGTCACTATGGCCGGTCAAAAAGCAGGCTGGTTGATGGATGTCGGTTACGTAGAGTTACCCTAAAGTTACTTCAGGAGAGTATCAAACATTTACTTACATGATCCAATTTCAAAACGTATCAAAAATATTCGCACTAGGAAATACAGCATTAGATGACGTTTCATTTACAATCGAGGATAATGAGTTTGTTTTTTTAGTAGGCCCATCTGGTGCAGGAAAAACAACCATTCTAAAACTTCTTCTTCATGAGTACTATCCAACAAGTGGAGATATAACTGTAAACGATCTACAGATTTCTCCAAAAAAAATTCCCCATGTTGAGTTACTAAGGAGAAAAATCGGCATGGTATTCCAAGACTTTAAGACTCTTTCTGACAGAAATGTTTTTGATAATATTGCACTTAGTTTAAAAGTAATTGGAATGCCTACGAATCAAATAAAACAGATGGTAATGGAAACTTTGGAGCTAGTGGGGCTCCCAGAAAAAGAGTTTTTATATCCGGCACAACTATCAGCTGGAGAGCTCCAAAGAGTTGCCATCGCAAGAGCGATCATTGGTGACCGTAAAATTATACTAGCAGACGAGCCCACAGGTAATCTTGATCCAAAAACCACCTGGGAAATTATGAGAATTCTTAAAAAATTAGAAGGGAAAAAAACATTCCTCATAGCTACTCATAATACCGACATCGTCAACAGTCTTAAAAAAAGGGTATTGGTAATGAAGAACGGCAAATTGGTGAAAGACCTTAAAAAAGGAGGCTACGAAATATGAGAGACATACTAGCATCTATTAAAAGAACCCCATATCAATCAATTGCAGCCTTTTTAGTCCTATTTTTCACAATTCTTCTCTCAACAGCACTATTTATGTCACTTAGTTTTCTGTTTGGTTTTCTTTCCCAGGTAGAGACAAGACCTCAGGTTGTCATCTTTTTCCAATCCAAAACTTCTGAAAACGATATTTTTAAGCTCAAGGATGAGTTGATGAGCACAGGTAAACTATCGTCGATAAAGTATATTTCGAAAAAAGATGCTTTTAATATCTATAAGCAGTCAAATAAAAACACGCCACTTTTAATGGAGATGACCCCACAAGATTTACTTCCAGCATCGCTAGAACTAAATGCTAAACAACCTTCTTACCTTCCTGAGATAGCAGATCACATAAAAAATAAAGCAGGCGTAGATGAAGTTCAGTTCAATAAAGACATATTTGAAAAGTTACTATCCTTAACTTCAGCAATTCGTAAAATTTCCTTTGTTCTCTTTGGATATCTGATATTTATGTCAATAATGGTATTCGCCACAATTATTCTCTTCAAAATTGCCCTAAAGAAAGAGGAAATAGAAGTTTTAAGGCTTTTAGGGGCCAGTAATTTTTACGTCAGAAAACCATTCTTAAAAGAGGGAATTTTCTTCGGATTTGCAACTGCTGTTCTCTCTTTTCTGGTGATCATAGCTACGCTTTTATACTTTAGTTCAGCTATAACACACTACTTAAAAGGAACTTCACGTTTAACATTTACTATTGCCTCATACATGTTCCAGATCTGGCCAATTAGTCCTGACTTTATGCTCCTCACATTAGCACTTGCATGTGCTTTTGGCATGATTATTGCGTTTATTGCTAGCTTTATTGCTACTTCAAAATATCTCGGTAGATAAAACTTATAATATGTGAGTATAATGATTTATATGCGCCGAATTTCAGCATTACTCATAGCTGTTCTGACTTTAACTATACTGTTTGCAGCACACACGAAGGTTTTAGCTGAAGATAACCCTCAAAAACAGGAAATCGAGAAAAAAATTCAAGAATACCAAACAAAGCTGGATGGCCTCCGGCAGCAAAAAAACTCCCTAGGTTCAGAAATTCAGTTCATGGACACCCAGATTTACTTAACAGGATTAAAAATTACCGCAACTGAACAGAAAATTGTTGACACTCAGAAAGAGATAGAAATACTCACCAATAGAATTGGTGGCCTCGACTCCTCATTAAACTACCTTTCCAAGCTCCTTCTAGACAGAGTAGTTGCAGGATATAAAAATAAGAGTGTGACCGTTTTTGATTTACTTCTGGATAGTAGTGGAGCAAACGACCTAATAAATAAGCTAAAGTACTTTAAAGCAGCACAAGATAACAATGAAAAGCTTCTTATGCAGGTTCAGGAAACTAAGTTAAACTTTGAGGATCAGAAAAAAGTAAGAGAGGATAAAAAGGTTCAGCTAGATCAATTAAGCATATTGCTAAATAATCAAAAGGTGGCTCTGGATAGTCAAAAAGCTAAGAAACAAAAACTATTAACTGAAACAGACAACGACGAGTCAACCTATCAAAGGCTTCTTTCACAAGCTCAGGCTCAGTTAGCTTCGTTCGGAAGATTTGTTGCCAGCCAAGGTGGCGCAGGGCTTCTGAGCAATCAGACAGTTTGTGATGACTGGGGATGCTACTATAGTCAACGTGATACACAGTGGGGTAATATTCCCTTGAATGGGTCCGGATATACAATTGCAAGTGATGGATGCCTAATGACATCGATGGCTATGGTTTATACACACATGGGACACCGCAACGTAAATCCAGTTTCTATCAACTCGAACTCAGATAACTTTGCCTCTTATGCCCCGCTCTTGTTATATCGAATTTCCGCCGATGGATTGACCACTTCTCGGGTAGGTGCAACAATTGATTCCACTTTATCTAACGGCGATCCTGTAGTTGTCGGTGTAAATGCGTACGGTGGGACTCATTTCGTGGTGCTTGTAAGCGGCTCTGGAGGCAACTACATCATGAACGATCCTTATGTGGCCAATGGGCATAAGATTTCCTTTAATGACCACTACACAGTAGGAAGTATTTTTGAGATACGTAAAGTGGTTGCCCAGTAAGCTAAATTGTTGGTTATCCTCCATTGTTCCTCTTGTGGCTCCAATATAAGATAGTTTTTTAAGTTTTTTAATGTCATCTTTATTATTATAGTAACTACCTTCATTCGACTTGTCTTGGCTGATAGCTCCATTCTTATTAATGAGTTTGTTATTGATTCATCACCTCAACAGGTAGAATTAATTAGGGTCTAGTCTAGGAAACTAATAACTATAGGTATTCTTTTCGATCAGTTTTAATAACGACTTAAACAAATCTTTTCTATTGTTAAATCGCCATTCTGACTCTTTTAAGTATAACAAGAATTTATCTTTCCTTACTCC
>JBBRMU010000008.1:0-50314 GCA_038230655.1 Patescibacteria group bacterium
AAAACTGATGTCCCAGGAGTCAATAAAACTTTACCTGCTGAGTAACCACATTTAGCATTCACATCTGCGCCACTATCTGTCTGTGACCAACTTCCATCATCGTTATATTCAGCAACTTTTTCCCAGTTACCGCCATTGTTACCATCAGTCAAATCTCGGTATAATTGAAGATTGACAGATTTTCCATCTGTATTTGTCTTTACAATAAACTTTACACCAATCCAGATATTTCTGGGCATAGTTCCATCTGAAGAAGCCCATTTTACTCTATGATTTTCTCCTGGCTTATTAATACTATATGCTCCTTCATGAATAACTTCTTTCTGGAAAACAGCTCTTCCGTCGTATAAAAGCCTTCCATAATATGTTCTCCCAAAACAAGGATCTTTAAGTGTGGCATCTTGATGTTCGCTTCTAGCTCCTATAACGATTCCTTGTGAACTTTTTTTCCCTGACTCATAGACTCTCATGCCATACACTGTAACTTCGACATTGTTCCATTTTTTTTCTTTTTTAACGTCATACACATACATCCTCGGCGAATCGCCTTTCATCGTAGCAACTCCACTACCATCAAGTGTAACTGTCCCATTTCCCCTCACGATGAATTCATTGTCAAAAGGATCTCGTTGGCTAGTTTGTAAAATACGAAAATTCCCAATGGACCAGTTATCAATCCAGATTCGGCCTCCTACCAGAGTGGGATATAGCTCAGAGCTACTCTTATTATTGGACATACTAATGAGTGTCGGAAAAACTGTAAAAGTTGGTAAGGCAGAAGGCGTAACAGCCAGAGTAGATGAAGTTACTACGGGTGTTTCTATTATCAATTCTTTATAGTTATCAATGTTATTTTGAGAAAAGATGATTTTACTCATCGACATGATTACTAATGTAACTACTAAAATAACTGTAAATACTAGAATTAACTTCCACATAGTTAATTATACATTTTTTTGCCTTGATTAAATTTCTTCAAATCATTTAACCTATCCGACCAAAAATAATATGCTTTTTGGAATATAGATATACTATGAATATCTACATTTAGTTTCAATTGAGTAGGTTCTTTTTCAACATAATGGACAGTTTCCTGATGTATATCATTTTCGATATCAAACTCGTTTAATGTAACTACATGAGTCTTTTTGTCTGATAAATATTTTATTAATTTCTTGAATTCCTCTATTTCAAACCCCGGTTTATCAGTATTAGAAGAGTGTATTCGGTGGAAAGTAATAAATAAGGGTTGATTATACAGTTGAGTATCATCAACTGCACTTTCAATATCTGATATTGGAACAAATTTTTTGATACCAGACGTTTCAGTACTATCTGCAGACATTGTAGTTACTCCAAAAGGATCACCGAATGGATAATTTTCTGGTTGATTTATTGTAGTTCGAGCAAAAATATAGTACTTACTTACTATACCTTTTATATCACTATTAGTCGAACCATGTGGGTAAATATACCAATTCGGAGTGGTATTTAATCCATTTGATATCAAAAACTTTTCTCCATTGAATAAATCATCTTCAAACTCATCTAATTTTTTCTTATTAAAATAGGCATCTACTGCATCAACATGATGTTCGGAGTGGTTTAACAAACTCCATCCATAACTATCTTTAATATTTGTTAACTGTTTTAAAGACAAATAACCTCTTTCGTTATTTTTAACACGATCTGCAATTACAGCTATATTACCTTTAAAATTATATTTAGTCATTTCTTCAATCGCAGGAATAATAGATTCATACCCATCATCAAATATAAGTATCACTTCGCCTTCTTTTGGACTTTTCACCGTTCCCAAAGAAGATATTTCTAATTTAGGAACTTTACCATTTTTTCCTGCAAATCTAATTCGGATATTATCTATATTTGACCAACTGAAACTGGATCCAGTAAGTTTCCAACCTCCGCTTTTATCTCTCTTAAGGCTTTTTCCTAAACTCATATTTAACCACGTTTGATCATATCCCTCTCGATAAGCATTAGTAAGCCGCAAAGTCGCATAACTCTTCCAGTTTTGATTAGACAGAGAAATCTCCATGTCTTTTACATCTTGTCTACCAGTAACTTTTAACCTTAAAAAAAGATTCGATTGAGAAAGGTTAATATATGTAGGAAGAAATGTAAAAAATGAATTTCCATCGAGAGGAGGAGAAATCAGTAATGAGTTTTGGGTATTTCTCATAAAACCACCTTTGCCGCTTTTTTTTTGATCAATTTCCCAAAAATTTCGATTTAAGGTAAGTTTTTTATTTTCATTAATAGTAAATTGATTATGATCATCAATCTTGATTTCGCCATTCCTACCATTTTTTTCAGAATAATTTACCTGGATTACTTGTTCTGAAGTATAGATATTAATTTTATTATTATTAATACTATAGTTTAAGTGTTTATCATGTTTTCCTATTTCTATTAAAGTAATAAATGTTGAATTAGCGGACTTATTATTATACTCAATAGAATAACATGGTAGAATCTTGCCATATTTACGAGAACATAGTCCTTTAGGTGGATTTAGTTGATTTATAATCGTGTTTAATGTTATTTTTTCTGAATTTAGTTGAAATATATTCATAACTTCTTGATCTTTTGATTTAATCTTTTTTGAGACATGGACTATTCCACCTTCTACATTTATTTTAGCACCCGGAAAAAGATGAAATAACTGCTTATATAAGTGATTATCATTAGAACTTAATTTATCAATAATTAAGATATATTTTTTCCCGACCATTGTAATTGTTCTTTTATGGACTACCCCTTATATAATTCATGTTCTGCCGACTGGGAAACGTAAGAATTAGTTTCAATATACTGCCCAATCTTAGCTGTTCCCTCTATTTGATCTTTATTATCAACCGTTACAGTATTATGAGAAGATGTACCGTGAAAGTATTCTTTTAATTTATTCCTTTCGTATGTATATAAGCCAGCATCCGGAAGAAGATTAATATCTTCTCCATATAAACTAAATGATAGAGCATCGAAATCACTGTGAAGTGTCCTATATGGTCCAGCATCAAATATTAACTGTGTTTGGTCATCATAGTTTTTATTTTTTTCCCACCCAGAACGCATTAGTATTTCACCTGATTCTGGATAGACTATATTTAATTTTTTAGGAACATTGCCTTCTTGACCCTTTGTAAGGACATATTTAAACTCAGGAAATATTTCAGAAATTTCTTTATAAATTCCATTATAAAAAATCTTGCGATCTAAGGATGCACCTAGTAAAGGTATCCTTAGATCTGGTTGTAAAATATACTCTCCATAGGAGATCATTTGTTTCAGTCTAGTATTAAAAATGTCACTAATTTTAGAGTTATGATCTAAAGAAAATTTATATATTTCCCAGTATTTTTCAAGAGTATAAAAATGATAGTATGGAGAATTCTCTATTAGAACTCCATCCTTATCTACAACATTTAGTAAGCCATCATTCATTCTTTCTTTCGCCAATTTTAACCAAACTGGGGAGTGTTTAAATTCGGGAAAGCTATTAGGAAGAAGATATAAAGCCGCTGCTTCATTTAAACCATGATTATATCCTTTATCATAATGATTAGGATCGGCTAGAAACTCTGCATGTTTTTCTAAAGCTTTCAATATTTTTTCATTGGTTTCATAACTCAACATATTATTTACTCGTAACTCCCACCAGAGTTTTACTAAAAACATTGTCCTGAAGGAAACGGCATGGTAGTCATCCCAAGAATGTGGTTTATCTACTCCTTTATCCAAAAAGCTATTTGCAATTTCCTCTGCTTTTCTTAAATAAACTTTATTATTAGTTTTGTCAGTTGCGTAAAAAAGGTTTTTCATCGGCCTAAATCCGTAGTATAAAAATCTCCAGTATCTTTCATTAGCTGGATTTTCATTCCAGGAAGTTGTATTTCCAAAGTCTACACTTCCATATCTTTCAATTGGAATTTTATTTTTCACCATCAAATTTGCATCTTTCAAATCACCTTCAGATAGAAATCTATATAATTGCTCTTTACCTCCACTACTTATAGGATACGTATCAAATATTTTTCTGTAGACAGAGCTCGGAATATTTCTCCTACAAACTATTCCACCTTTAACATTTAGTGTTCCTAGACCATTTGGACACTTATACTCTCTTCTTTCTTTTGCTACTTTCTGTCTAAAAGTAAAGTCTTTAAACTTTTCGTATTGATCCAGACTTGGTCTATAAAAATATTTTCCTGCGACAAAAGAACTCACAGAGAGTACTATTAGCATTCCTAAAGAATGAAGTAAATATCTCTTTATCTTCGCCATATTTTTTGCTTAATCGTTAATGCGGAGTAGAATATCAACCAGGAAAAGATTGTAGTAGATAATAAACTCATAAACGGTCTGTACATCCATTTATGACTATCGTTATTTTCTAATCTATAGGCTAAACCAAAAATAAATCCCACAAATATTATACCGGCTAAATATAGATAGCCTGATGTTAGATTTCCTCTTAATGGTAGATAGATTAAGTGTTTCAAAGCTATGAAAGGACCAAAACAAACAAAAACTATATGTAAATAATATGCTAATGAGACCAGCAAGGGTTTATGCCAATAGAACTTTCCCGTAAAGAAAATGTTTCTGATAAAACTTTTTTTCCACCTAATTTGCTGATGAATAACTTTTATAAATGTATTTGGTACATTAGTTAATGCTCTCGCAGATTTACTATAAACAACTTTCCAATTTTTCAATGGATAATTCTTAGTTGTCATGAATAGTGATGACTTATATTTTTCTTTAAGCTTCTCTCCAATATAAATGCTTCCTAAAACAAAACCCGTTAAAGTCCTGTCTGTAGCAAATCTAAACTCCTGACCTAAAAACATGTCATTTTCCCAAGCAGGTATAAAGTTAAAAATTGACTCCTTCCGAAATGCAGCAAGAGGTCCCGAGACACACGAGACAGAGTTGTATACACTTTCAAAAGCTTTTCTTATTGAGAATTGTCCTTCATACCAGGAATCTTGAACTTTTGTTAAAAAATTCTCATCCCCATTTAATGCTCTACAATGGCCACTGACTGCACCAATAAGCGGGTCAAAGTTAAAGATATCAACTAATTTTGAAACTGCCGTTTTTTCTACAACAGAATCGCTATCAGTAAAAACAAATATCTCACCTCTTGCTTTCAACATACCTTTTCCAAGAGCCCTTTTTTTGCCGATATTATTTTCCAGGTGAATGACACGGATTAATCTATTCTTCGCATACTCATTCAGTATTTTCTCTGTTCCATCAGTGCTTTTATCATTAATAATGATGATCTCTTTATGTTTATAGTCTTGACTGATGAGTGAGTCAATGCACAGTTCAATTATTTTCTCTTCATCTCTCACTGCAACAATAATACTTACAAAATAATTAATTTGTGGAGTAAGTCCTTTATTCCTTTTAGCTATTAGATATGGATCTTTATACTTAAAAACAGATATAAAAAAGGAGATTAAAATCATTAAAGTAACTAGTATTCCATATAAATAAAGTGAAAGAATGCTCTGATTTAATGTAAATACAAATTTTCCGAGTAAGACTAAGAATAAGGAGATAACAATAAAGTTGATAATAATTTTATGAATTTTTCCACGTTCTTGCATATATTTTCAACTTTCTTCTTTTATACTCATTCATACTGAGAAGGCCAGTATATTATTAGAAGTACAAGCAATTTATTATTATCTACCAATACCTTTATATACTATATTACTTTTAGAATAATCACTTTTATTTAGACAATTTTTCCCATCAATAATTACCTTTATACCGCGCTTAGAGAAATCGTTGGCAGACATGCCAATAAATTCTCTATGGTTAGTAGCGATTACAACCGCATCAACACCTTTTAAACTATCATCTAAAGAACTCTGCGTGGATTTTTTCAATAAATAAGGATCAAAAGTCACAACTTCAGCGCCATATTCTTCTAAGTGTTTAATAATTTCATATGAAGGACTTTCTCTATCATCATCGATATTAGCTTTATATGTAAGACCTAATACTGCTACCTTGCTACCATTAATTGATTTTTTTACATCATTTAATCCTTTTACAACCAACTGAGCAGTATGTTCTGGCATCGCACTATTAATTCTTCTTGCGAGAGAGAGAAAATCATGATGAAAACCTTTATTCTTCGCATACTCAATTAGGTAATAAGGATCAACAGGTATACAGTGGCCTCCTACTCCGCAACTTGGATAGTGTGCCATGAATGCAAAAGGTTTAGTGGCTGCTCCATCTATAACATTTCGGACATCTATTCCTAATTTATCGAAGGATAAAGCTAGTTCATTTACAAAAGCTATATTTATATCTCTAAAAGAGTTTTCAACAACTTTACAAGCTTCTGCCTCTTTCAATGAACCCATTTGCTTTATCTCAGAGGTTAAAATTGATTTGTAAAACTCTGTTGCTATTTCCAGTCCCTCTTTATCTAAGCTTCCGATTACACGATTAATATTTTCAACATTCCATTTTGGATCTCCGGGATTAATCCTCTCTGGACAGTGAATTAAATGAAAGTCTCTGCCGCCTTTTAAACCAGATTTTTTTTCTAGTAGTGGTAAGACTATGTCTTCACATACACCTGGATTGACTGTCGACTCTAAGATAATAGTTTGTCCAGCCTGTAAATTCTTTGCGATATTTGTACTTGATGATATGACAGGTTCTAGATCTGGCATATGATTATCAAAAACCGGAGTTGGTACACAGATAATAATTATAGAGGCATCTCTTATAACATCAAAGTTTGTTGTTGCTAGAAGATTAGTTCTTTCTAAATTTGACTGTAACTTCTCATCTTTAATAGGAGAAATTCGTTTATTTATTAACTCTGCCTTTTGAGGATTCTTCACAATTCCGACTACATCATATCCCTTTTTAGCGGCTAAAATAGCCAATGGGAGCCCCACATAGCCAAGCCCCACGACCGCAATACTCTTACTTTTTATCATACAATATTTAGTATTTTTTTAATGATTGAGTATATCATGAGGAGAACCGGATATCAATATTATTTACCTTATATTTTTTTGAAGAAGATATATACACGAGGCTTAGGAGCAAAGTCGACTATAGTCCTTGTATTTCACGTGTAAGACTCTGTGAATCGGTGGTATTGGGATCACCTGTATCAACTGAACTTATATCTTGCTCTTCGGATGAGAGAGTAGGTGTAGGAGCAGTAGTTACAATGGCCTTTGTTGGCTGTTGATAAGTTACAGGTGCATTTGCAGTCGTGGGAGTAGATGAGTTTTTAATGCTCATAAAATAAAATCCAAGCCCTCCTGCGACCATTAATCCTACAAAAATAATTAACACCATTGGTAGAACTGCACTTTTATTTGAGGACTGCGTTTGAGGAGTAGTAAAACTAGATCGAGACGGAGCCACCGGTGATGGGACAGAAACTGGTGGAGTCGCATTTAATTCTGGCACTACAATAGTTGGTGATGGTTGCACTGTCTGAGGTGGTTGTGGTGGTTGTGCTGTATTTTGATCTGGATTCATAGCTTATGGTGTTGAATTATCAACTTTATTTTCCTGTGTAGGAGATATTTTTGTAAACTTGAGTTTCATCACTTCTTTTGCAGCATCAAGTACTAATAACTTTGCTTCTTTAACCTTTACATGAGTTTCTTCTAAATCTTTTTGAAGTTGAGTATGAGCCGCCTCTACATCTGTTCTTAGGCTAGCTTCAACAGTAATCGAAGGAGTATATTCTTTACCTGCCTGTAATGTCACAGCCGAGTTTGTAGTAGCTATTGCAGTTTCAGCTTTCGATATTGCATCACTGGCCGCTGTCGTATCCTGTCCACCTTTTTTTGCAATACTCACTTTTTCAGTGAACTTATTTAAAATACTACTCAGTTTTGTTAGAGCTTCTAACATCTTTTTAGTACGGTTTTTATTCATCTCAGCCAGATGATTATTAACTTTTAGTAGAAGGAGCTTCTTCTTATTATCTCGAATCCCTTCTAACTTTGTTTGGAAATCCGCCTTCTTGAGCTTATACTCCTGAATTAAATCATCCCTTTTTTGCATTAAATCCTGTCTCATCTGTATTGTATTTTCTCTACCTTTCATCATTCCTGTTGTAACTGTTATTTTCCTAACTGGGAGAGGTGGAGTTTTTAGTCCACTTTTATGTTCAAATGAAGTTATAGAGGGTTCAACCGATGGATTAGTAGTAGAATCCTCATTAACAGCAAATGTAAATCCAGGGAATACTAAAAGTAATAGAAATAATAGCAAATATTTTTTCATGTCTATGTTTAGCTTAGATAAATCTAAGACTTTTGTCAATGGTGAAATAGAAACTCAGATAAAAACTTTTAGACTTTATCATAAATCCTCTGTACGTCTCTCCATCCGATATCAGTTCTAAAATGCAGGTTATTCCCTTCAACGCTCATAACTGTCATAGCTTCATAAGCTTTTTTACGAGCGTCAATGACGGTGCGCCCTTCCCCAACAATATAAAAAAGCCTTCCTGCCTGCGCATAGTCTCTTCCCTTAACTCTTTTTATTCCCGAGCAGAAAACCTCAACCCCTTTAATCTTTTTCGCAGACTCTAGTCCATATACTTCTTTCCCTTTGACTGAAGAGTAATCAGCAGGATACCCTCTAGAAGTACCTGCAACAACGACTCTCACTTTTTTATCTGTCTGAAAACGGAGATTCTTTAACCTCTGGTCTGCAACGGCTCGGCTCAAATCAAAGAAATCACTTTTTATACCTGGCAATATGGCCTGACACTCAGGATCACCCCACCGAGCATTAAACTCAATAACGTAGATTTTATCAATCCCATTTTGTTTTGTGATAATACCTCCTAAATACAAGATGCCTTTATAAGGAGCGTTAAGATTTTTCAAACCTAAAAATGTTTTGTCTAAGATCTTTAGCTTAATATCTCTGATTTTTTGACGTGTAAGCACCAACGGAGAACTGATACACCCCATTCCACCTGTATTGAGACCTTCATCTTTATCGTTTACTCGCTTATGATCCTGCGCACTGCCGATGATCTGATATGTTTTACCGTCTGAAAGAGCAAAGACAGAGAACTCTTCACCGATTAACATCTGTTCTAATAAATAAACACTGCCAGCAGCGCCAAAACTTTGTATTTTCTCTATTGCATCCACTGACTCCTTTCTATTTTTTGCAACTATAACTCCCTTACCCTCTGCTAAGCCACTGGCTTTGACAACCCATGGTTGGTCTTTATTTTTATTAAGAAATTCCATTCCATCTTCATAACTATGACAGACTTTAAACAATGGATGAGGTATATTGTTTTTAGACATAAACTCCCTGGACCAAGCCTTGTCCCACTCTATCCTTCCGGCTCTTCTTGAGGGCCCGATGTGTGATATGTTATTTTTACTGAGAATGTCTCCTAAACCTGCTTCTACTGCGTTATCCTGACAGATATCAACAAAGTCTATTCCATTTTCTTGAATAATAGTAAGTATCTTCTTAATATCTGTGGTCAATAGATGAGGAAAAATTATTATTTTTTTTGAGGATAAAGTCTGCATAAGTTCATTTCCCGGAACTATGAAGATAGATTTAACTTTAGGACTTCGCGCATAGGCTTTAACCAGGGCAGCTTCTCTTCCTCCACCGCCGGTTATCAGAACAGAGTATTTCTTCATACAGGTATGATATATTGTAGACCGTTATTAATACAGAGACTGACTTAATTTATTTTACTTGTGAGTTTTAATGGATCGAGAGCAAGTTTTTTTAACTGAACTGGATGTCTGCATATGAGATCACCCTAATTATATCTGATTATATGTAAGAATTGTGTAAGGGGATTAAAATGCATAAAAACTAGCGCTGAATAAAAACATATACCGAGTAAAATAACTGTAATAGTTACCCCTAAGAAAAGATAGGTCGTTTTCTTTGAAGAGTGAGTCTGAACGGGTTCATGTATGTAAAAACCAACTGTGGGTCTTTGTCGCTCTTCCATGCGCTAATCCTAACATAAAGGTTCGGATTTTTCAAGCATTTTTTGATTTCTCTAGAAGAATAATACATAAAAAAGGGAAAAAAGATTTCTCCCTGATTTAAAATTAATAGCTTACTCAACAGTAATTTTTCCTACTTGACCCATTTTTCTATGCTGACCAATTGCACAGTAGAACTCAAATTCACCAACTTTATCAGCTGTGAACTCAGTTGTCGATGTGTCACCATTCTTTGTCATTTCACCCTTAACTCCGAGCTCATCAATATTAAAATTGTGTACCATGCTCACACTATGTAAGACTACTTTTACTTTATCACCTTTTTTTACTTTTATAACATTTGGCTTAAAGTAGAATGATCCTGCTTCCATCTCAATTACCTGCTCACCTTTATCGGAGTCACTTTTCATTGCATTTGCTGTTTCTGTAGGAGACATTTCTGCAGTTGACTTAGCAGTGCCTTCTTTTTTCATCATATTGTCATCAGAAGATGTTGATTTATTTTTTGCACCTTTGAAATACATAAATCCAAGCCCCAAGAGGACAATCAAAGCAATGATGGCAGCTATTAACCCTGTATTGGACTTAAATGCTGTAGACTGTGAGTTATTTTCTTCCATGTTTAATTCTTATAAATAGTAATACTTTTATTTTACCTGATTTTACTTTCTTTTGCAAAGAAATTACTTAAAACTATATAAGAAATTTTTTCTCACGCGAGTCATTTAGATATGCAAGTAAATCATGAAAGCCAATTGTAGCTACACCAATATATTTGTCAGCGCCACCATAATACACAAAAAGTTTTTTATCAATTACCACTGCTCCGCAAGGAAAGACAACGTTATTTACGTTACCATCTTTTTCAAAAGGCAGTTCAGGCTCCAAGATCGGATAATGTGAACGAGCAAGTACGTAAGACGGATTTTCCAGATCTAAAAGCATTGCTCCTACCCGATAAACATGATCAGTAGCACTGATCCCATGGTATAGAAGTAACCATCCATACTCAGACTTTATTGGCGGCGCAGAAATGCCGACTTTATCGTTATCCCAGAAGTCCTCTCTCAAGGGTATATACTCAAGACTTCTCAACCATCGATTTCCGTTAAAATCAAGAGAGTCAACCAGATCTACAACGATGTCACTCTCAATTCTATGAAAAATCATATACTTTCCATTAATTTTTTCAGGAAGAATACAGGCATCTTTATCGTCCACTCCAGGAGGAGAAATTAAAACTGGTTCAGACCAAATATAACGTTTTTCTAAAAAGTCATTAACATTAATGTAGGTGAGTGCAACTCTTGGCGGTCCTATACTATCAAAAGCTGTATAACACATATAAATTTTGTCATCTATGAGAGTAATCCGTGGATCTTCACATCCCGAGTTATTATTAACTCTCTTCTTGTCTTCAAAAGAACTTCTTGGGACATAAATCGGCTCAATATGCCTTTCCTCAAATGTGATACCATCCTTACTTTTAGCATAGCCGACTGTTGAAGTATTATCTGATGATATAGCCCTATACAAAAGATGCACCGTATTATCAAGATAAATTGCGGCGGGATTTAAGACCCCGGTCGCTTCCCAGGCATGTTCCTGCTTAGGAGAAAGAATGGGGTTATTAATATATTTTTTTAGTTTTGGCGGGAAGATTGAGTTTATCTGAGTTTGAGAGAAGAGTTCTTTTAACGATAGTGATGCTCTACATACAACAGTATCTGCACCTCCGTAATATATGTAAAGATTGTCGTTCTCAACAAACGCTCCAGATGGAAAAGCAATATTAGCGACAATTCCTTTTAATTCATATTCTTCCTCTGGTTTAAGCAAAGACCCATGCACACGTCCAATTATTTTCTCAGGATTATTACTGTCCAATAGAACAACTTCTATGTTGAACACTTTCTCATTACCGGAGAGGTAGTTTTTTATATATGAGTAAATTAATAACCATCCATACTGGGTTTTTATAGGAGGAGCTCCGACCTCGACTTGATCCGCGGCATATCTCTGCAGAGGGAGAGTATAGGTATTAATATTTTTATACCACTCATTCCAGTATCGTTCGGACCAGATTTCTTCCCTAGTATTAAATTTTGCAACAGCTATTTTTGAGGGAGGTATATCTGTATTTGGTGTTAGAAGAGCAACATACTGTCCATTAATTTTTTCAGGAAAAAATGCCATAGCCTTAGCGTTAAAAGGTGTGACTAAATGTTTCTCTTGAATAGTTTTGCAGTCCTTTGACAGAGCAACAGCTACTTTTATAGAGTTTGGACCTGGTGGCGAATCTGAGAGCGCTGTATAAAAAATGAAGAAATCATCATCAATTTTGGAAATCCGAGGATCTTCGCACCCGTACTTTTCCCAATCATACTCAGGTTTTATTAATTGATATCTGTCTGTGAATATTACACCATCCTGGCTTGTAGCTACGCCTATTGTCGAAAGCTCTATTTCTTTATCTTTATACTGAGTTTTTTTTGAAAGCGCGCGATAAACAATAATATATCTGTTATCATCTCTGATAGGACAGCCATTAAATGCTGCTAAAGACTCCCAAATATTGTTTGGATTCGGTGTTATTAAAGGATTGTGAGAATCTCTTTTGACAGTAATCATAGTTTGTGATTTATCTTTTTTGGAGACATATTTTCTAGTTTAGGTTTTCCTGTTGTTTTTAACTTTGAGAGAAACTCATCTAAGTTTTCATGAGCAACACAGACATATGAATCTGCACCTCCGTAATATACAAAAAGCAATTTATCAAAAATTACTGCCCCACAGGGATAGACAACTCCAGCTTTGAAACCGTCGTTTTCATAGGTTTCTGTTGGTTCAAGTATTGGAGCATTACAACGGTATAATACTTTGGTAGGGTCGTCTAAATCTAGAAGCATAGCCCCAATTTTATACCTACTCGAGTCTTGATTTCCAACAGATTGATAGATTAATAACCATCCATCTTTGGTTCTTAATGGTGGTGCTCCAGCACCGATTTTTCGGCTATCCCACATACCAACTCGTGGCCCAATTTTGCTCTCACCTTTTAGCCATGTACTCCCGTCAAAATGAAGGTTATCAACAAAATCGATTAATATATCTGGATAGACCCTATGCATTATAACGTATTTACCGCGTATCTTTTCTGGGAAAATTACAGCACTTTTATCGACAACTCCAGGTGGTGTGATCAGAACTGGTTTTTCCCATAACCATCGACGATTCAAAAAATCATTTGCAGCAATTGAAGTCAAAGCGATCCGAGGCGGGCTATAGCCATCATATGCAACATAAGTCATGTAAATTCGCTCACCAATTTTAGTAATTCTCGGATCTTCACACCCACCAAACCCTCCTCCAGAGCCATAAAATAAAGAAGACTGAACATCAGTTGAGTCCATTCTTCCCTCAAAATCTGCTGAAGGTGTATATATTGGATCATTCAGTCTTTCATTAATCGTAAAACCATCTTGAGTAGTGGCATATCCAAGAACAGAAACATAGTTGAAGCCCTGAGCACGGTAAATTAAATGTATCTTTCCATTATCATAAAATGCAGCAGGATTAAATGTGTTAAATGCCTCCCAATGATTTTCATTATTTGGAACTAATATAGGGTTATGATCTCCCTTTTTAAGTTTTAAGGGTGTCTTTTGTTTTAAGATTTCTTCATCTAGATCAAAGTAGGAAAGTACTACTCCGTATATTCCTTCACCTTCTATATGGAAGTAGGCAATTATTTCTCCATTTATCTTAGCTACACCTAATCTCTGTACTTTAGCATTTTCCCACTCTTGAGGGGGCTCCCACAAAGCTTCATCAGACCGCCAAATTAATTTCTCTGGATCTTTTTTATCAAAAAGAGCAGCACCAATGCGAAATGTTGAGTGATTTTCTTCATGAACTTTAGAGTAGTAAAATAAAAGGACACCCTGGCTTACAACGTCCGCATAAGCTGGCTCCAAACCTCCTTTATCAAATCCTGTATGGCGAGGAGCCAGTGCTGCTAATGGTTGTATATCCCAGTCATATAAGTCTTTTGATAGTGCAAGGTAAATTGAGTGCTTACCAGTATATATAATGTGCTGTTTTTTATACAAAATCTCAGGAATAACTGCTCCTTTATGGTGTGACTCAAAAGAGCAATCATAGAAGAAGTTAGAAAAGTCGGAAGAATAAGCATAATGTACTTTAGAAGTATTATCTTTTAGAAATGAGTAGATGAGAAAGTAGTTCTTCTTCGTCTTAACAATGTGAAAATCTTGACATCTCCTAATAATCTCTTTTTTTTGCTTAGCATTTCGTATACTGACGTCTTTCTTCTGAAGCTGAAAGTTAAACCCATCCGTGCTAGTGGCCGTGTTAAATCCATCTTCGTAGTTATTTTTAGATTGATAAAATAATATAACTTTGCCATTATACTCTCCTACTCCTAAAGGCCGAAACCCATTACTTTCTTTAATAATTTTCGACTTTAGTTTCGTTAATAAATTTTTTTGAGTTTTTTTTTGATTATCCACTATAAATATAAATCAATATAAGATGCTCTGAAGGACAACAGTTTGAACTAGTCCTACTTGTTTGTTTACAGTCTACATAAATGTAGAGAGGAAATACAATACCAATTTATGGTAATACTAGATGATTTTTTAGTTTATGAGTATGGTTGACAAAGAATAGAGTTCCTTTGATAACTCTTTCTCAGGTTTCGGGGCATCACTTCTGATACATGACACATCACCACTCGTTTTGCCTTTATATGAGACTGTGGTCTTTGATCCAAATGACACGGATTTAATGCACGAACTTACTGTATGGATTGCGGCAACATCATTTATCTGATCTAATGTTTTCTTGATTTCGTGAAAGGTATTTGGTTGGTAGACTTTAGAAACTGATCTTTTTCTTTGTTCTTTATGAGGTGATATTAGAAGATTGCCGCTGCCATTTGAAAAAATATCGAGCCTCCACCCCGGCTGATTTGTTGAACCAGAATTACGAATAGTTATCACTGAGTTGAGGTGTAGCGTAGGAAACAATACTGGTTTTACCAGAAATATATACATGATGGTAAATATAGCAAAAATACAAATCCATTTAACTATAGTTCTTAAGTGTGGCTTAATCTTCATTCTAAATTAGAATATGTTATTAATAATAATTCACTCATTATAGTAAATAAATGGTCCAGTTTTATAACGAATACTTTTTCAAGAATTTATTCTTCACTATCTCGATTAAGAATAGATAAACTAATACTAGGACTCCAATAATCATAAAATAAAGAAATGGAGGAGCAATAAATCCTAATGTAGTTGCAAGTGGCGTATATGGAAGTATCACTCCTATCGTAACCATTGATAAAGCAGTAATAAAAAGCCATTTACTCGGTCTACTTAAATAAAATGGAGTCCTTACAGTCCTTATAACAAATACAACGAGTATCTCAGTTGCTACAGACTCAATGAACCAGCCTGTTTGAAAGAGTGCACCATGTGCATGGAATATATAGATCATGATACCAAATGTTGCAAAGTCAAATAGAGAACTAATCGGGCCAAAAAAAATCATATAATTTTTTATGAAATCAATATTCCAATGGCGTGGTTTTAGTAAGGATTGTTCATCAACATTATCTGAAGGAATGCTAATCTGAGAAACATCGTAGAGTCCATTAGTTAGGAGAACTTGTAGTGGTGTCATCGGCAGAAATGGAAGAAAAAAAGATGCTCCCGACGCAGAAAACATATTTCCAAAATTAGAACTTGTACTCATTAATATATACTTAATGGTATTATTGAAGGTTCTCCTTCCTTCAGTTATACCATCAGCGAGAACATTTAAACTTTTTCTTAATAAGACAACAGAGGCTGCGTCTTTGGCAACATCGACAGCACTGTTTACAGAAATACCAACATCAGCTCCATGAAGTGATGGAATATCATTCACACCATCACCTAGAAAACCGACTGTATGTCCTAATTTTTGTAATGACTTAATGATCCTTAGCTTCTGTTGAGGACTAACTCTGGCAAATATCGTAATTTTCTCGATGGTATTTGAAAGTTGGGTCTCATCTAATTTATCGAGTTCACTCCCTAAAAGAATACCTTCTATATTCATTCCAACTTCGTGGCATATTTTCTGAGTGATAACCTCATTATCCCCTGTGATTACTTTTACGTTAACGTGAAGACTATGAAGTTTATGGAGCGCTTCTTTAGTGCTAAGTTTTGGAGTATCCAAGAAAGTTATATAACCTTTATAATTTAAGTCAGTAACGTCTGCCCACGAGTAAGTTTCTTTTTTATCCATCACCTTTGTAGCGACTGCAATAACTCTATATCCATCTTTATTCAGCTCAACAAACTCCTTAGTAATCGTATGAGTAGTATCACTTGGTTCGGATAAAGCTAGAATTGTGTCTGGAGCACCTTTAGCAATAATAAGAACTCTTTGTCCTTTATCAATGACTGTAAACATGCATTTTCTGTTGTAGTCAAATGGCTCTTCAACAATTTTTTCGACTTTTTTCACCGTTAGACTATTTCTGTGTGCAAAGTTCCACAAAGATACATCAATTGAGTTACCAATTATTTTATGATGTACTATAGCACTATTACAGGTAAGCGCGAGTTCCATAACTGTAACATCTTCTTTACCGTCATCATTCATATAGTTTATGACTTGTATCGCACCTTCTGTAAGCGTGCCGGTTTTATCCGTGCAAAGGATATCCATGTTCCCAAGGTTTTCGATTGAGATAAGTTGTTTGGCAACAACATGTTTTTTGGCTAATTTTCCTGCACCATGTGAGAGACTAATCGTCACGATGACTGGGAGTAATTCCGGTGTTAACCCGACCGCAATTGCCAGTGCAAATAGTAGTGAATCCAAAAACGGATGTCCGACTAGAGTATTAATAATAAAAATTCCTACTGATAAAATAAGGATTACTTTCACAAGAAGTCTTCCGAAACTACTTAATCCTTTCTGAAACTCTGTTTCAGGTTTAATAAAAGTCAGACTTTTTGCAATCTTTCCAAACTCTGTTTCCTTCCCGATTCTAATAACGACTCCCTTTCCTGATCCACTTTCTACACTTGTACCCATAAAAACGATATTAAGTAATTTTGCAAAATCGTTAGTATGGATTCTTAGAGATTCTTTATTTTTATAGATGGTTTCAGACTCTCCAGTAAGTACTGACTGGTTAACCTCTAAGTCGTTTGCGTCGATGAGCCGTAGGTCAGCTGGAATTATGCTCCCTTGAGATAGAAAAACTATATCACCAATAGTGAGTTGAGAAACCTGTGACTCTATTTTTTCTCCATGCCTTACCACAAGAGTTGTTGGTGAAATCTTCTTTAACAAATTGGTGATCGTCTTCTCCGCACTATATTCATTCCAAAACCCTAAAAAAACACTTACTAGAACAATAAAGAAAATGTAGTAAGAACTAATATGTTGACCTAATGAGTATGAAATACCAGTTGCTATTGAAAGAATAATAATGAGTGGATTACCAGTAAACTGCCGCAGAAGTATTGTTATAAAACTCACAGAACGTTGGTGAATAATATTCAAACCATAGATTTTCTGCCTAGAGTTAATTTCTCTAGCATTTAGCCCATCTAATCTTGTTTCAAGTTTTTTCAGAACCTCTTCAGATTTTAGTTGTGAAAATTCACTGATACTAGAAGATAAATTCATAGATTATTTATACCATTTTTGGCTTATTAATATAGATATAAAATTAACTTTATTTATCTAATCATTTGCATATCGTAAATAAACCACTATACTTACTTTAGAGATGAATATACGTTCTAAAAAAAATACTCAAATAAGGTTTACCTGCCCCTTTTGCAAAAACGACATCCAAGCATCTAAAAAAACCGAAGTTTTTTATAGAAGTCAGTGGATTAATGGATGTTTTGAGTGTTTTATTTTGTCAATAAATAAAATAACTGCTTCAGACTTCCAGCAAACAAACTACATAAAATAAGTTTTACAATCAATTTTAGTTCTGTTTATTCTTGATGATTCTTTTTACTGCCCCATGCATCTTTTCTTTTACCAATCTGTGTTTTTTCTTTGAAGAACCTTTTTGTCTTTTAGTCATTTTAAGAGTAATAAGTTGTAATGCCTTACCTTAACAGTATATGTAGTCATTGTCAACTCAGTACTTCATAATTCTCATAATATTGATGTATTTTTTTCATCATATATTATCTTTTTTTCCATTATAAATAACTAAATCCTCTTGACAAATTTAACAAATATTCATAGTATTATCTTAAATTCCAAAATTTCCTAAAAAAATGTCTAAAAAATTTTTACATAAATATACTTTTTTATCTGTTGTTTCCGTAGGGATTATACTTCTTCTATCTTTAGGAACAATATTTGTTGCAAATAGAGTTCTAAATGTATCCGTAGACAAAACAAAAGCCTCAGAAATTAATGCTAACTTACCCGTACCGCTAAGTATTACATTAACCGGATTAGACTCAAGTATTCGCGCGAATTGGGCTCCTGCAACCGATCCTGCAATTGCATGGCAGATTTTCTCAATCTGGGACGGTAATACTTTAGTCGGAACAAAAGTCCTTTCTAAAACTGCAAACGCAGCAGATGGAAATGGGCTTGAACAAAATCATAACTACACAATCAAAATACAGACAATGGACGCTAATGGCGCTCTCTCAAATCCTGTTTCAGCAGTTGGAGCTACAGATACACAGTCACCAATGGCGAATGCGGCATTTTTTGAGAACTTTAATGATACGGGGCGCGGTGACCTTAACGCAAATGTTTTTGATGTCCGTACTAAAGCTAATGATAATGCTCAACCAGATAGCATTGCTGATGACAGATTAATGGTCTTTAATTCTGAAAGACACTTCCACACTCAACTCATAGGTGGATTAGGACGTACAGAAATACAAATTAGACCTAGGCAAATGTTTGATTTCACAAATAGAACTGGAACAATCGAGTTTGAAGTAGATTTTTCTGCAGTTCATACTCAGTCAAATGGGAAATGGTTAGAAGTACATGTTGTTCAAGATGTTCCTGGAAGCGGGAGGGCATTAGGAGCCGGAAATGGAAATTTTTACCCCAATAATATTTCTTTTTCTATGAGTAGTCCTGAATCTTGTCCTTATGACACTCATTGTATCGATAATAACACTGTCAACTTCGGTCATATTACAGTTACAGACGGTTCACAAAATCATGTCGTGAAAGATGTAACAGGAAATATAAAAATATTAACACCTACAAATGTCAGAGTACCTGTCGTTATAAGACTAAGCCAAACTGACGCGGAAATGTTTGTTAATGGTGTTAGCGTTGTTCGCGCAACAGGAATTAACTTACCTTTTACGCGAGGGCATGTTTTGTTTAATCACCGAGGTTTTTATACTGTAAGAAATGAATATACACAAGTTGCTCAACAACTTATTCACTGGGAGACAATACAGTTTGACGGTCCTCCAGGAACCAGTTACAATCCCGTAATCAAAACTTACTATCAGCAAGACGTCAATGGACAGAGTTGTTCTGGATTAGTTAACTATGGAAATGGACTTAGTACAGGAATTAGGCATTGTCCGATTATTCCCGTATCAGGGAACACTGCAAATACGACCATCAATATTCCAGATCCTATTACTCATATTGCAAAAGCCAGACTACTTTATAACTTTACTGGGGCTCATCCTTCAACTAGAACCTTCTCTATAAACGGACATTCTTTTAATGTTGATGAAAAAATTCAAGAAGATGATGATTATCAGGCTAATTTAACCATGTTTGATATACCAACTGGCACATTACAGACTGGAGATAATCAAATTATATTTAATGTAAGTACAAGTGGTTCTGCAAATAGAGATATATCTCAAGTAGAAATTGAGACCGATACTACTGATGTAAGGCAGATTGGAAATCCAGCACTAACTTATCCGAATGCTTTGGCTGTCACCTCAAACAATTTTATTGTTCATCCGAAACCAGGTGATCCACAACTGCAAACTCGTACTACCTATATTTACTTAACTAATGGTAGTGGTCCTGTAAACTGGACCGCTACTGTGAACTCAACTGAAACACCCTGGTTAACTGTAAGCCCGGCTTCCGGTACAATATCAGCGATCCCGCTTCCAAGTGGAGGGTCACTCGTACCGATAAATGTGAATCTTAATCTAGCCAATGTAACTACTAACGATGAAGGTGTCCTTGGAACAGTTAAAGTCCAAGGTGCTGGTATGGCCCAAATGATTACATTTCTTGTTATAAATGACCACTATGTTCCAGTCCCAACATCGACTCCCGGTCCTGATGTAACTCAATATCCCCCTAAATTTGAATATGCATTTACAGCCAATACAACAACCTTTAATAAAAATGCAATACCAGGATACCATGGTGCTGGGGGGACATCAACCCCAACGCCAATTATAAGTATTTCGCCTTCAATTACACCAATTCCACCAACCCCGTCAAGATTTCCAACATCAACACCTTTCCCAACTCCAACAGGATCATTAACAAATGTTTGGATGGGAAATTACTATAACAACACAACATGGTCAGGAACTCCAATTTTGATACGTTCAGACTCCAACACTTTAGCTTACGACTGGGGGTTTAACTCACCTGGACCAGGTGTACAAGCCGATAATTTCTCAGTGAGATGGACAAAAGCCGATGTTTTCCAAGCGGGCAACTATCTTTTTTCTGCAACAGTCGACGATACTTTAGACTTATTCATAGATAGCATCAGAGTGAAAAGATTCGCATATAGTGCCAACCAACAAACTTATACAAAGTGTATGACTGCAGGAACACATAACTTAAGAGCAGATTTCAAAGACCTTACAGAGGAAGCTGTTGCAAGACTCTCGTATATTAGAACTGGATCATGCTCCGTTTCAGGTACACCTGCACCAACAATACCTCCGACTATACAACCAACTCCTACTCGAATACCCACAAATGGAGTTACACCGACAACACCTCCATCAGCTGGAGCACTACCCTGGCTTAAAACTTCTGGTAACCAGATACAACGAGCTGATACTAATCAGAGAGTTGAGTTAAGGGGAGGAAATTTATTAAGCGATGAATGGGCAGGTGGCGATATGACTTTTGTAAGACAAGCTATACCATTTATGGCTTCGGACTGGCATGCCAATTTAGTTACTCACGGATTTGCTTCAACACCTGTCGTGAATAATGATGCTACTTACCTCAGTAATCTCGATGAATATCAAAGATTAGCGGAACAAAACCATATGTATATAATCTTCTGTTACTACTATCAGCAGATTGACGGGGATCAACCTGAAAAGCCAAATGACGATCCAAATGCCCAGACCGCATTAGTGAGGTTAGCCCAGAGATATTCAACAAAGTCGAATGTGCTTTTCATGCTCCAGGCTGAGCCACACAGTGGTAACGCTAGAGTTACCTGGAATACACTACGGCCAATATACGACACTATGATCTCTGCGATAAGAGCTGTCGACCCTAATAAGCACTTAATACTTGCCTCAGGAGATGGATATGGCCGAGACATTAGCCCAGTTGTAACAGACGAGTATGGAGTTGGACATGTAGACCCCATCACGGCAGATAACGGCAGGAATATTGTCTACTCTTCACATCCATATGACCCACCAAGTGAGTGGGGATACTTCCTCCCTGTTTATGATGGAGGATATCCAGTACTTGTGACAGAGTTTGGGACTGGTGGACAGATGTCGCAATCGGATGTAGATACACTTATGACAACACTCAATAGCGGTGGAAGACATATCAGCTGGACAGCATGGACATTTGATAATATTGGACCACCTACTCTGCTTTCTAGCCGCTCACCAATAACTCCTAGTAACCCATATGGTGTTTCAGTAAGACAAAAAATGATTTCCGAAGCAACAAGATTCTAAGACTTTAGTTCTCTACATTGATTATTACCAAGAATTCGCAAAATCATCTATTAGTGGTATATAATAGTGAGAACTAATATATCACTCTACTATGGACTTTAATGAATATGTCGGAATAAAAAGACCACTACTAGAAAAAAAGATTACAGGGATTCTCAAAAGTAAACTTTCTAAAAAAATAAGCTTGTATCCAGATTCAATTCAGAAGATTCTCCAGTTTGTAAATAAAGGAAAGCTACTTAGGGGTGTTCTTGTCATTTTAAGTTATGAAGGATTTTCAAAGAAATTTGATGAGACTGTACTCGCTGTTTCAGCTGCTCTTGAGATTCTCCATACAGCTCTGTTAATCCATGATGACATTATGGATAACGATTATCTCAGAAGAAATAATGAAACTGTCTTCTATCAGTACATTAAGGAAGGACGCACACTAAAGGCGATGTCACCTACCCTCTACGGACAATCAATGGGAATTTCAGTCGGAGATATCTCTTTCTTCTTAGCATAAGAAATTATTATTAGTCACGTAAAAAATCAAAAAAAAGCTTTAGCAATAATGAAGATATTGAGTAGAGAGCTACAGTTGGTTGGTCAGGCGCAGATGATAGATGTACGATTTGGGCAGATAAACTATGAGCCTACATTTAATGAAATTATTCAAGTATACAAATATAAAACTGCAAGATACTCATTTGTATTACCTTTCCTCATTGGTGCTGTTCTAGCAGGAGTAAATAATACACAAAAATTAGAAAAACTTGGTGAAGAACTAGGTATAATTTTCCAGCTCAAAGACGATGACCTTGGCTTAACTGGCGATGAAAAGGTTACAGGTAAGCAACTAGGATCAGATATCAAAGAAAATAAAAAAACTTTATATAGATACTATCTGTATAAACTTGCTTCAAAAATGGAAATAAAAAAACTTAATAAAGTCTTCGGCCAAAAGCCTCCCAGTTTACAAGATATAAGATATATCAATAACCTCATTAAAAACTATAAAATTGACAGTAAAATTAAGGACATTTTAAGACTAAGAAAATCTAAAATCGACCTTTTAATCTCTGAAATATCTATTACTACTGCCTATAAGTCACTTCTCTCTGATCTTGCTGAATATAGTTTAAAAAGAGATAAATAGTAGATGTTTATTCCATTTATTTGCGTTGGAAATACTGAAAAAAATCATCTTCATTTGTAAGGTTGTAGTCAGAGTTAAGATAGTCAGAAAGTTGTTTTGTAAGAGTAGCCTGCCTATCGATTACTACATGATCAGTATTTGAAGCTCTTAATTCATTCACTAGCCTATTTAACCCGTTTGGAACGAGAAATTGATGATAAGAAGCAACATAAAAGGTAGGAGGAATAGTTTGAGTATAGTCATAAATCCAAGATTCATCTGTATAAAAAAATATATTACTTGTGTTATATTTTCTTGTAAGAGACTTCGCAATCTTTAACTTAGCACTTTCATTGAAAAATTTGAAAGGGAGAAAACTGGTATAACTTTTACTACTAACTCCCAAAAGAAACTCTTTATAATATTCGGGTACATTCATAGCAACAATCACTCCTGTGCCTTGATAGAATAGAAATTTTCCAGCAAAGATTACTAGAAAGAAGAGGCATACTAAAGCAACTTTTTTTAAAACGTCTTGTTTCTGTAGTAAACTAAGAGCTATATAGCCTGACCAAAGTGATAGTGATGGAACGATCTGCTGAAGATAATGTTCATATCTTCTACCAGAGAAAATTGCCGCATAATAGTCAAATGTGAGCAAGATGCAAAGGATTAATATATGATCTGATATGTATTCTTTCATATACAAGATGACTATCATAAAAAGTGTTATACATAACACAAGAGTTTTTATCTGAGGGCTAAGGACCTGTTGACTATAATATGTGATATAGCTCGTGTTATTCATGAGCCCAAACTGGACCGCTTCCTTTAGATTACCTACAAAGAATAAGAGTATAAATACGACAAATATTGGGAGCATAAAGCCAAACCCATACGTTAGAATCATATGTATCTTTTTTCTTAGAGGCGTATTGTTATTTAAAAGATATACGCCAACTGCGACAAATGTGAATACTGGTGGAAATTTAACAAGAAAGGAACATCCAAAAAGTATTCCTGCAATAAAAAGTTTTTTTGGTATATTAGCAAGAGCATACCAGGTTCCCCAGATAGTAAAGGGTAAGAAAAAATTCTCAGTATTTGCAATATTTGCCTCAATTAATGGAGTTCCTAACATCCATGTAGCAATAATCAACGGTAAAACTACCACTCTTTTAAACTTAAGTCTTAGAGTCAGCGCATAAATTCCTGCTAGAGATATTAACCCCGCCACTAGATTGAATATCCTTATTGAGATCAATCTATTTTCACTTGAAGCCAAAGAATATAGATAGTATATTCCCGGAAGCCGATTATCAAAGACATTTACATAAAGCTTTCTTCCATGTTCTAAAGCATAAGCGACTGAGGCATATATGCCTTCGTCGCCGTACCAATGGGGCTCGAATAAGGAGGGAAGACGTAGTATAATAAAGATGAAAAAAAATAAAAAGAGAACCGCGTGTGATCTTAAAAACGTAGAAGCTAATTGAATTTTTTTTATTCTCATTTCTATAGATATATTATACAGTTCTATCAGCCTTAATGAAGAAAAACTCATCCATAACTACTTTAAAGACTCATTTAGCTCAAAATAAATGGAAATTTATACTCATTATTATGATGCTTGCATATCTGGTTTTCTTTGGGTACTATTCTTGCTTGAGACACTGGTCATTGGGTACGTATTATTATGATTTAGGAATTATGCATCAAGTACTTTTTAACACTTCTCGAGGTCATATACTTCAAATGACAGACCCTAATACAGCCCAACAAATTTCCCGTTTCTCTATTCATTTTGATCCACTTATGCTAGTTTTCGTACCATTTTATTGGCTATTTCCGTATGCAGAAGTCCTGTTAATAGGTCAGACAGTATTTCTTGCCAGTGGTGCCATTCCAGTATATCTCCTCACGAAAGAAATATTTAAAAAGGTAAAACAAATTCCCTTACAAATCGTAGCTATCATTTTCGTTTTTCTTTATCTTGACTTTTACCCGATGCAAAAAATAAATCTCTTTGATTTTCATGCAGTAGCACTCGTAATTCCCTTGTTATTATGGGCGATGTACTTTATTGAAAGAGGTAAATATTCTTATAGCTTACCTTTCTTAGCCATAAGCCTTCTGGGAAAGGAAAACGTAGCCCTCATTATTTGTATGATTGGGTTTTACTTATACGTTATAAAAAAACAACGCCTCCTCGGAGCGTCGATTAGCATATTAAGTACTATCATGTTTATTTTTATAGTTGGTTTTTTAATACCATCTCAGAGGCAAAATTTACACTTTGCTGAGTCATACTATACAAGAGATGTTCTTGTAAATATTCAAAGGTTTTTTTCAATGGATAGCCTCTCATATCTCTATAAGCTTTTTCGACCAATGGGATTTCTTCCAATACTTTCTCCGCTCTACTTACTCCTAGCTCTACCCGAATGGATGATTAACCTGCTTTCCAAAAGTGTGAATATGAGAGATCTCCAGTATCATTACACGGCTTTGTTGACACCTTTTATTATCGTTGCTAGCATATATAGCTTTAAGAAAATATATTTATATATATTGAGCCGATGGAAAAATATAAATAAAAACTATACCTTTTGGGCGCTATGCGTTGTTTTACTAATCTTTAATAGCTGCACAACAATATCTTCTGGAGTACTGATGCAGTCTTCATATATGGATCGAGCGCGTACAGCAATGATAAAAAACCTCGCTCAACGGCTTCGCGACCCCTCAATTCCCATCTCAGCGAGTGGCCATCTTGCTCCTTTTTTTTCTGGGAGAACCCACTTCTATAACTTCCTTTTTGATTTTTCTTTCGAGTCTATGAATAGAACGGAAGAGGATATCAGGCAGTCAGTCAACAGATATGAAAATGCTAACTATATCATCATCCAAAAAAATGAAATTGAGAATCAGATTCCTCTAGTCAATTACTACTATGCCCACCTCCTGAGTAATCCAAAATTCAAACTCATTTTGGACAGGAATGAAGTTTTGGTTTTCCATAAGATTGGTACACCAGAGGTTTCCCTCATAGGAATATAACTTACTCCCAAACTACATAGATTCCTTAGAAAATAGTTTATAGTCCATCGTTTTTTTCTTCGAAGACCGAGAATAGATTCATGAAAAAATTATTTTCCTAGATACTAACCAGTTTCTTGTTACTATCTTTTTACTGTTTTATTAATTCCTACCCTGTATTTGCCTCAACAGAGGGTTAAGATAACAGACCTTTTCATACTCCACCACCACCGACGTACGGAAATAACTATGTGCATTATTATTCCTATAATGGATTCAACTATAATGGTGGTGATGTAATACTAAGTCGAGACCCTGACGGCACCGGAGATGCTGATGTTGGAGATATTATACAAATAGAGTGGCGCCGTACAACTGCCAAACACATCAATTAATGCCACCAACTGATATCACTAGCTACTTTACATATCATCGGCCTTATACTCTATTGATCCGACTATAAGATTGCTGCGGCGGAACAAAGGACTTCAGTTCCATTTATCTCGTCGTCAAAAATATACCCGAACCCACTGTGGCTCCATTCTGTAAACGGGGATACATCCATACATTTGCAGTCTGGCCCAACAGTCCAACTAACATACTTAAAGTCAGTCGGGCCGAAATTAATTGCAACGGCTGAGTATAATGCTGGTTTAGCCATTACTCAGTTTGATAATCATTTTAGTATCTCAATGGACCTCTCAGTTCTAGCGTTAACACCTTATAAACTGGAAACTCTTGCAATGTATGCAAGTAAAGATGGAATCATCTGGGATAAATTAAGTAGTACAGTTGATCTAAAGAATAAAAAAATTAGCGCAGAAGTCAATCACTTTTCTCAGTTTGCTGTGATAGCCGAGCGTAAAGATACTATTATAGCTTCTTCACTTTTTATAGATGGAAAAAAGGTAAAAAAGGATCCTTACTATCCTCATGCTGATGTAGAAATAAATACACTGGATAATAAGAATGGATCAAGTTTAGACTATATCCTTCTTAAGCTTGATGATGATGACTGGATAACATATAAAACTCCGCTTCATTTAAATACTCGTGGTCATCATGTTGTAGAGTACTACTCAGTGTAGACAAAGATGGCAATAGGGAAACTATACAGACAACAAAGTTCGATCTAACCAGAATGAAAGACCAAGTAAAGAAAAAGCTTCATCCAAAACCTAAGATAGTATATAACTCAAAGAATAACCAAACTGTAGTTGCCATCTGGAGTTATAACTTACAAAAAATGATTGAGGTGTTTCATGGAGTTAATTTCCTCAACTCTAGCGAAACGTAAACCCAAAAAAACTAGACCACGCATAAGAGCTCTACTTTAGTAGAGCTCTTTTTTATGGACATAACACATGCAAATCTCCATAAAAAGAAAGTAGAGACCTCGATGTACATAATGAACTTACGGTAGTAGGTACTGATTTGTTAAGAGATTCAGAGTTAAGTAACGCTCCTATACCCCCTTTAGATTTGTTCTCTTGAACTACCTGGTAGTCACCTTTTGTCAAACCTGCAAGAGTTGCAAGGCGCATATATGCATCTTCTTTGCTCCCAACGCTATCTATAAGGTGCAAAACTATAGCTTTTTTAGTATCGTAAATAAGAGCACCAATTTGATCTTTAATCATCTGAGGGTTAATACTTCTGCGTGTGCTAACTTGTTGGACAAAATCCGTATATTCATTGTCTACCAGATCTTGCGCGTTCCTTGACTCATCTAGACTTAGTCTACGATAAGGATTTCCAAAATCCTTAAACTTCCCTGCTGTAAAATAAAAGGATTCAATACCATTCTGCGTTGTAACTCCACCTCCAAGAAGTCCCGCATTTTCGCTGAGAACTTTATCGTAATATTTAAAGGGTCCAAATATTACTCCAATACTTCCAACTAGACTCCCATAGTCAGCCATAATTTCATCGCTCGAGGTTGCCGTCCAGTATGCGCCTGAAGCCGCCATCCCACTCACATGAGCAATTATTGGTTTACCTGTTGCCTGCCTAAATGCTTCAACTCCATCGGTTATCGCTTTTGAGCCATAGATCGTTCCACCTGGTGAGTTAATCTCAAGAAGGACACCTTTTATATCAGAGTCATTCCTTGCTAAAACAATCTGCTTTTTGACTTCATAACCAAACGTAGAGTTATCACCACTTAAAAAACCACCTGCAGCTTCATTTTTATCACCGAGTATCGTTCCATTTATTGGAATTGAAAGTAGTTTACTATAGCTTTTTTTATTTCCATAGATATTTTCGTAGTGATCAGACGAATGACCTGACATAGTTGCCACGGCTACTATAAAAAGTAAAACCATGAACAGTGAAACAACACATCCTACAAATGTAGCAAAAGATATTACTATAACGGTCATTATTTTCGCAACATTTTTTAGAAATGGATGTTTTATAAGAAAATCTCTCATTCTTTTAGTATAGAGTATACTAACTAATAAAGAAAGATTATCTTTCATATGGCATAACTCAGCTGTACAATATCTAAACAATGGAGAAAAAGATTGTCAACCATTTCAGGAAAACCGATCCAATACTCTACTCATATATTGAAAAGCTAGAAAAATTTGAGTGGAAAGAAAGTGATCCTTTTTCAGATTTATGTGATGCTATCATCTCTCAACAACTATCTGAAAAAGCTGGAGAGACGATATGGTTGAGATTTAAAAAATTATTTAAGTACGAAAAAGTAAATCCCGAAGATCTACTCAATATCCCAGATCAAACAATTAGAAATTCAGGTATTTCTTGGGCAAAAATCAAGTCTTTAAAGGACTTAGCTCAGAAAGTTACCAACGGAAGCCTCGATTTAATACAACTTCAAAAACTTGATGACGAAAAAGTAATACATGAGTTAACTAAAGTTAAAGGCATTGGTCCTTGGACAGCAGAGATGTTTCTGATCTTCTCATTGGGACGAGAGGATATTTTTTCACAGGGAGATCTGGGACTTAAAAGAGCTATTCAAAAAATATATAAGCTTAAATTTGAACCTAGCTCAGAAGAAGTAACAAAAATAGTTAAAAAGTGGTCTCCTTACAAATCATACGCATGCAGGATTCTTTGGAAAGTTCTCGCTATCAAATCTACTTAATTATTCTTTGGAGAATCTAAGAAACTGAAGAAGGACAACTTTCAAACTACTGGGACGATGGATAACTCATTTTTCCATTATCTTTCGCGATTTCATATGAGCCCGAACCCCTCTGCATTTGATTAACAGACTTTCCGGTATTTATAGCTCCGAAACGGCCTGGAGTTGGTGTTAGGAGATAATCACATACTGGTGCCTGAGTTGGTACAGGTCTACCCATCTGCCCTTGTATAGTGGTTGCATCAGTTATATTAACAGCGCCACTACAGTCTACATCTGCACAGTTCGTCATACCCGCTGTACATTGATGGTTTAACTGATTTCTATATATATTAAAGTCTTGAACAGTCACCGCACCATCATGATTTACATCTGCTCGCCTTATATCAATAGTTGGAGTAATAGTTGGGAATTGTGTTGGAGTTATGGCACAGTAATTAGGTATTGCACATCTATTAAATGAACTGTTTAGTCCTGTAAATGTTGTGAGTAAATGATCATCTTTATCATGAGCCGCTGTCTGTCCGTCGTTAACTACCATTACAGCGATATAAACCGGCATATGATTCATCATCATTGGGTCATCTGCTCTTCTTATTCTTATTACTCCTACTGTCCCATCATTACCGTCATCTTGATGTATCTTATTTATACATACTGTTGTATTACAGTCAGTTCTTAAGCGTGAGAAATCTGCAGTCAAGGTAAGAGTTGTAAATCCTGCACCGCCAATATTAGCCGGTGAGTTTGTGAGTGTACCATCGGTTGATGAAACATGTAACCAGTCATTAACGGGATTACCGTCTACGTCATGGTCATTGGAGTCCATAAATACGTCTGCGTGCCAGCCCACCGAGCCAGTGGCTCCAGCACTAAATAAAGTAGTGGTTGCTGTTTCGCTCGCATTTGGATTACTCGGATCATGATGAAACCTAAAAGCATTTGTAGTTGCCCCAATCATAACCGGAGGATTAGTTGTTGAAGGATTTGCAATTATACGGGGCTGGCTATACTCAACTTCGAGCTCAACTTGTGTAACAGTTAGATTTTGATTTCCATTAAATATTATTTGATTTGCACCAGAGTGTAGTGTAGTTAGTTCAGCTGAGGTTAAGTCATGATGGATTAAAACAGTAGCCGGGTCAGGATCATACTCTGAATTATCAAAGTATGGAACAGTCGTAGCAGGTGCTGTATTTATCTGAAATGTGTAGTTATTTGCCTGACCGTGGGTCACTCCAAAGATTAAACGGGCAGCACGAATGCCTTTTGAGAAATCAGCTGGGTCAACGTTCAAAGGCATCGTACTGTGTCCAGATGTAAACGAAAGTTTTGGACACTGTTTTATGCCACCATTATTATATGAGTGTATATCATAATTAACAATTTTTCCACAACCTGGCTGAATATAAGTCTTCATATATGGATTTATACTTCCTGCAGGCCCATCGTACTGGATAGTGTCCCAGTGGACTAGTTGATTAGGTATCTGAAAATCAAAGTTTCTGGAAGTGTAAAAATGTCTGTGTGCAAGGGTCCAAAATCCTGTAGTGTATCCCAAATTCAACCAAGGAGTCTCAGCGACTTTTACTCCATTTATCCACATTTCAGCTTTATTTCTTGGCGTGTGCGTTGGATCATCAGTCATTTTTATAATAACAGGCATCCGGACATTTGCCCCAGTTGCCTGACGAACTGTTCCTTCATACTCAGTTTTCGTATTATTTATATTTACCGATATTAATGCCTTATTCATGCTTGTATTAGTAATATCTCCTGGTTGATCTGATCGGTTTTGTGGACGAGCGATAGAGAAGGTAATACCATTTTGGAACTCATTTCCATTTCCAGACCCAAACGCTCTTCCCGAACCTGGTATATCTTTTGACAGATGAATTTCCCACCAAACTCCTTGGTTATCATTTTGAACTGGAGCCATATCTACTTCTGTTTGAAAAGTTCCAGTTCTACTTGCAAAGTTAAAAGGAACTCTTGGTCTAACAATGAGTTCACTTCTTTGTACTCCTCCGATCATTTCTGTATGAAAGTGACGTTCATTAGGCATAAACAGCATCCTTTCTTCATGAAGACTATCTGGTTGGATCCCTTCATTCGCTAAAGTTCTCACATCAAGATAGTCCGACTTAACTTCCATTGGAGCAGTATCCATAAAATTTTCAAAGAATGCTGCGTTCGCCATTGGAGGTTGAAGAGCTGTGCTGGCGTAGTTGGCCAGATATGCTTCTTTCTGTCCATCGCTTGCTCGGAGTCCCTCTATTCTAATTGTATATTGATGATTTCCTTGTAAACCATTTGCATCAGCAACGCTTGATGTATTACCTAAGACTTTAGTACTAACCAAGATATCGTTATTAGGATTATTTGGATCATGATCCCAAACACTAAAAATTTGTTTTGTATACGGGGAAAGTGGTGGTAATGTAGGAGTTAAAGATGTTAATGGTGTAGGTTGAGGTGTTATTGGTGCTGGCCAATTAACCCTAATAGTTGAGTCAAGAGAAGTTGTCAGAACTAGGGGATTGGGAGTAATTGGTACTTCTGCTGCTCTTGCGCCAACTGAGTTCTGTTGTTTTTGAGATAATGTGAAAGTAATAGTAATAGCTACTAGCAAAAATGCAACGATAAACAGTCCCCAGAATTTTTGAATTGGGCTAGAAGTATTTTTAGTTGGATCCATATTTTTTTTGCTATTTTCCACTAATTAATAGACTAAAGAGTTTTGTGTAAAGTGTCAAGAGTATTTAAGAAGATTCACACTTATCGTGATAGTTCTGGTTATTTAAGCCATTCAACGTAATCGCAACCTACAGCCATTTTTTGTTCTCTATCCCATTGATTAGTAGAACATTTTTTTAGTTTTTTCCCATTGGCCGTGATAAACATGACTAATTTTGCGCCACATTTTGGGCAGTCTTCATCAAGAGTTTCTGTTGTCCCTTTCATCCATTCAACGTAATCGCATCCAGAAGAAGTTTTGGTAGAAGGATCCCATCTATTTGTTGAACATCTCTTCATTTTTTTACCAAATTTTGTAGTAGCGAGGATTAATGGACTTCCACATTTTGGACAGCTTTCATCCAGCTCTTCAGGAGGAGTATCAAGCCATTTTATATATTCACACCCGTCAACCTGTCGGGTATCTTTATTCCAAGAACCTGATGAGCAACGTTGAAACTGTTTTCCTGTTTTTGTCGTGACAACGTCACTAAGATATGATCCGCATTTTGGGCATTTTGCTGTTGGTGATGATGGTTGTGTTGCACTCATAGAAATTATATTGTAACAAAAAAATTAGAATAAATATAGTGAATTTTAATATTTAATCTAAAAGAAGCATAACTTAATTCCCTAGTCAAGTATAATTGACTCATGAGTGATGTAGTTTTAAGTGTAGAAACTTTAGTAAAGGACTATGGAAAATTCCGAGCTGTTGATAGTATTTCTTTCGATGTCAAAAAAGGAACAATCGTTGGTTTCTTAGGGCCAAACGGGGCTGGAAAGACTACCACAATCCAAATCTTACTCGGTATAACCTCTCTTACTACAGGAAGTATTAAGTACTTTGGCAAGGACTTTCATACAAACAGAGAGGAGTGTTTACAAAAAATAAACTTTACTTCTGCTTTTAATACACTACAAGGAAGGATATCAGTGTGGGAAAATTTGTTAGTCTTTGCAAATCTATATAATGTCAATAATTATCGAGAAAAAATCTCAACCTTGATTGAGTACTTTGAAGTTCCTCATATATTACATCAACGATATTACGATCTTTCGGCTGGTCAAAAAACCCGTGTTAACCTCATTAAATCTCTTCTCAATGATCCTGAATTAATTCTGATGGATGAACCAACAGCTTCTCTGGACCCAGATATTGCTGACAAAACATTATCATTAATAGAAAATCTAAAACTGGAAAAAAATATAACTATTCTTTATACCAGTCACAATATGGATGAAATTACCCGCGTTTGTGATGAAGTTATTTTCTTAGACCATGGAAGAATAGTTGCTCAAGATACTCCAAAAAAGTTAGTTAGACGAATAGGTAAGGCAGATCTTGAGTTAACGATTGATGATAATAAAGCTAAAGTTCAAAAATTTTTAAATGAGAACAAATACAATCATAAGTTCCGCTCTAATAACACAGTCAATATCCAGCTACATGAAAGCGAGATACCAAATGTACTTTATGAGATAAGCCACCTTGGAGTTGTCATATCTAGCATCGAAATAAAGAAACCCAATCTTGAAGATGTATTTTTAGAAATTGCCCGCTCAAAAAAATGAGAACTCATATTATTAAAGCCATTCTATTACAAGAACTGTTTATTACAATTAAGTCTTTTGAAGTCATCTTCGATATCGTTGTTTTTCCAGGTATGTCGATTATCGTCTTTGGATTCCTATCATCATATATAGCTGGGTCATCAAACTCCGTGCTTGGTCACAGTCTACTGATGGGCATGATTTTGTGGCAGATAATTTTTATTATTCAGTACTCAGTATCTGTTGGTAGTCTTTGGAATATATGATCAAGAAATCTTAGCAACATGTTCATTACTCCTATCAAAGTGAGTGAATATCTACTTGCGTATTCATTATCTGGAGTAGCAAAGGCTTTTGTTATCTTCTTTATTAGCAGCATCGCTATTAATGCTTTTTTTCATTACGACATTTTTTCTTTAGGAATGATCCCGCTAACGGTGTATATTATCAATCTCATATTTTTTTCATTCTCTTTAGGAATAGTCATTTTAGGGTTAATATTTAGACTTGGAACACGCATTCAAGCTTTTGCGTGGGGACTTTTGCCAGTTTTTCAGCCTCTCTCAGCAGCCCTTTATCCTATAAGTGTGCTTCCAGTTCCTTTGCAAATTATGTCTTATCTTTTGCCACCTAGTTTTATTTTTGAGTCTGCACGATACACCTTAAAGTCTGGAGGTGTTCAGTGGGGAAATGTAGAAATAGCATTTATTGAAAATATAATCTACTTTATTTTGGCAATTTTTTTCTTTAACTACATGTTTAAAAAATCGAAAGAAACAGGTCAGTTTGCGAGAAATGAAGGGAGTTAATTCTACTTGATTTCTTCTATAGCTATCCTCTATGATTAATATGGAAGGAGATACATATGGCAAACAAAGAAAATAGAAACAGCAAAGAAAAAAAGAAACCTAAGAAGAAAAAAAAGTAACCACTATACAGAGAACTCTTCATTAAGAGCGGGGTTATTTACATCTTGCAAATTCAAGGACTCTTTTATTTTGAGTTGGAGGGTTTTTCTTGATGTATCCTCGCCGTGAGCTAAAAAGACCTTCTTCACTCCTTTAATATTCCCAACCCATTCAAGAAGTTTTCCCTGATCAGCGTGTGAACTCATTCCTTCTAGCTTTCTTACGTTAGCTCTTATAGAAACAGGTCTCTCATTAATCAATACTGATAGGGCCCCTTCTTCAATCTCTCTACCCAGCGTTTCATCTCCCTGATACCCAGTGAAAAGTAGTCTACTGGATTTATTTGAAAGGTAGTTTGAAGCATGTTGTAAAATTCTACCGCCAGTCATCATGCCACCACCAGCAACAATTACCTTTGGTCCCTCAATTTGCTTAATTTTTTTGCTTTTATTTGCTTTCAAGATCATTGTCATACCCGGAAAGGAAAATGGATCTGTTTTTTTTGCATGTTCATATAATTCCTGACTATATAGCTCTTCAAACTGTTTATAAATTAGTGTGGCCCTAATTGCCATGGGACTATCTATGAAAATTGGAGTTTCATACTTTATTTTTCCGTCTTTTTTGAGGTGACCGAGAAGATGAATTAACTCCTGTGTTTTTTCTAGAGCAAAAGCAGGAATAATGAGTGTACCGTTAGTATTTTCAACTATATTAATTTCTTGCTGAAGTATTTCTCCTGGATCTCCGGGTTCATGGGCTCTATCTCCATATGTGGATTCCATAACGACCACATCTGCAGCTTCCGGAAACTCGGTTGGTTTTACCAAAGCTTCTGGAAAATTCCCTATATCACCACTGAAAACATAGCGGTTAGACCCTTCCTGAGCCTCAATATCTGTTATAACGATACTTGCAGAACCTAAGATATGACCTGCATCGATATACATTATTTTGTATTTTCCAACCTGAAACTCTTGATGATAATAAACAATTTTAACTTGAGCAAGTATGATGTCTACCTCGATGTCAGAGTAAAGTGGTGGTCCATCCTTCCCTTCCTGAGCAATTTTTGCAGTATCACGAAGTGTCAGCTCTGTTAACCTTCGGGTTGCTTCGGTCATGTAAATTTTTCCTGTGTACCCTGCTTGAACCAAAAGTGGAAGACGGCCACAGTGATCTAGATGAGCATGAGTCAAAAGAACTCCGTCCAACTTTGTTGCGTCAAACTGTAGTGAGAGATAGTTCATTTTTGTGATTTCTTGGACACCCTGGAACATTCCCATATCAATGAGAATACCTCTACCAGTCTGATCATCGGAAAGACGGTAACAAGACCCAGTAACGGTTCCTGAAGCACCCAGAAATTTTATTTTATTCATAAGTTATTTGAAATGTATACCACATATTATAAACGACAAAGTGAAAATATTCTGAGCGATTAAGCGAAGTAAAAGAAAGAATTAGTTGAACTTTGCAGACAGGAGTATATCTAACATTTTATCTAATGCCACTTTATCTGAAGATTTTAACAATACTGCAAATTGTTTCCATTTACTTTTACTACCAGACTCTTTTATAAGAGGGATTTGGTAACAACTTTTTGTTTTATCTGCAAATGTTTTGACTGTATAAGGATGGCCATTTATAGTTAGCTGCCGAGTTGCTATTTCTTTTAGCCCTGATCCACACTCTCCACCGAAGCCTGAAGATGGGCCCATAATATCCATGTCATAGTTAGGCCACTGGGAAGTTTTTGAGGTCATATTTATACCAATACCAAACGTGTCAGATTCATCTTTACATAAAGCAGGATTATTATAAAACCCCTTAGTAGAGATCGAACATGCTGTTTTGCTTCCTTCAGGGGCTAATGGATCTCTGGTAATTGATGTTACTGCAGACCAACCATTTGGGAGTGTGAATGTAGCGTCCAAGTCTGGACTATAAAATGGTTGAGTGTTAGGCGATGGCGAAAGACTTTCTGTTAATTTGTTATCTAAGAATGTGAATGTGGATAGTATTTTATCAACTAATATTTTTTGCGATACTGCCTCAGATTTTGTCGAGTACTTATATATCTGAAATTTGAGCTCAAAAAATTTACCGTTTAAGCTCATTGGAAATTCGTATATTAATGAACTTGAAGTTACAGTTCCATTTTTTACTGAACCCGAATCCCAAATCTCAAATCCTTTAATGCTTCTTCCAGATATTTCTGCATCAATAGAACTATACTCAGTTTTTGATCCTGCACTTTTAGCCCCTTTATAAGATGTTTCTAAAATTGTAAAGCATTCACTGTCAGTACGACACTTTCTTTCAGGCTGCCATAAACCAATCGACAGATCTCCTAAACTGGGTATAGATGTTTGACCGTTATCTTTTATTTGGATATTGATTTGGGGATAAAATCGATCATACAACTGATACTGTGGAGGAAATTTAATTGAGTAGTGATAGTCTTTATGGCTATATGTTTCCCAAGTAGTAGTTTCATCTACTTTTGGAGTCGGAGTAAGCTGTTTGGTCATAATTGTAGGAGTAGGCTTAACTTTTATCATAGATACTGAGTCCATCTTACTTTTGATATAGAAGTATCCACCAATCATAATTGCAACCATTGTTATTAACAGAAGTATGAGTACTAAGTTCAATATTTTAGACTTTGATGAAGGTGGTGGCACATATGCAGGAGGAAATCCTATTGATGAATTTTTAGGAGGGGTAGTTGATATTTGAGGAGGTTCCATTAATTAATGGTTACATATCAGAATCTTAAAGTCAAGTAAGAGAAGTGATTCTTTTCAAACACTCTCCCTTGCCTAGAATCTCCATGGACTCATTTAATGGAGGCGAAATTTTCTTACCCGTAATTACTAAACGCATTAACATAAAAAACTCAGTATTTTTCATCTCAAGTTGTTGTGTAGTTTTCAACATACTTTCTCCAATAATATCTGCTTCCCAGTCACCTACTCGATCTAAATTTTCTGCAACTTTTTTAAAAATATCTTTTTTGTCTGATAGCTCAACTTCATATGACTCAGGTCTTTTAAATAAAAATTCTGTGAGCGGAATATAATCAGATAATTTTTTAATACGTTCTTTAATTAATGGGACTGTTCTTTTTACTAGCTGTTTATCATACTCTTCACCAATAAAATTGGTTATTCGATTATAGAGTTTTTCGTCAGACATCTGTCGGATATACTCACCATTCATCCAGTCAAGTTTTTTTAGATCAAAAATAGGTCCCACCGACCTTAGGTCCTTCATCTCAAACACCTTTATAAACTCCCCCAGAGAAAAAATTTCTTTTCCGTCAGGATTAGTCCATCCCATCAGTCCTAAATAATTAAGAATTGCTTCGGGCAAATATCCTTGTTCCTGATACCATTTGACACTCGTGTGTCCATGTCGCTTTGAGAGTTTTGATTTGTCAGGATTTCTAAGTAATGCAGTATGAAAAAACAATGGTTGCTCCCATCCAAAAAACTCATACAATAACACATGTTTTGGTGATGAAGAAATCCATTCTTCTCCTCTTAACATATGGGTTATCTTCATTAAATGATCATCAATAACAACTGCTAGATGATATGTTGGAAACCCATCCGCTTTTATAAGTACTTGATCATCAACTCCATTCGAATCAAAATCAATGTCACCTCTAATGCCATCATTCACTACAATTTTCCTACCCTCAAGAATCTTCAACCTTATCACATGGGTAATATTATCGTTTATTTTTTTTGAAACTTCATCTTTTGAGAGATTACGGCAGTGCTTATCGTACATCGGTATTCGTCCTTCAGACTGCATAACTTTTCTCATATCTTCGAGACGCTCCTTTGTACAAAAACAGTAGTAAGCATGTCCGCTATCAACTAGATCCAAAGCATATTTTTGATACAAATCAAGACGCTCGGACTGACGGTAAGGGCCATAATCTCCACCTTTTCTCGCACTTTCGTCTTCTGTTAAACCAAACCATTCAAATGCTTTAAAAATCACTCCTTCAGCATCTTCGACGAAGCGGTTTCTGTCCGTGTCTTCAATGCGAATGATGAATTGACCACTATATTTTTTGGCGAATGCATAGTCAAATAGTGCTTGATAGATTGTCCCGATATGTGGATATCCAGTTGGAGACGGAGCAATTCGTGTTCTGACCATAGGAGAATTATATAATAATTCACAGTTACTTTCTCCTCACAATCCTCCATGTCCCGTAGAATGCAAAAAGTATTGGAAGAAGTAACATAGTGGTGTACTTAAAAATATCCTGTTGTGTTGAAGAAAATGTAGGTAGAGGATAAGAGACTATTTCCCTATTTCTGATTCCTGAGAGAGCCCCGCCAGATGCAAGGTTGTCTATTAAGTTAAGTAAAAACTCCATATTATCATTCCCCCTTCTGACGAACTCTTCATTGACAAACCGTGAAGTTGGAATTACTACAATTCCTCCACCATCTTTTTTCATTGACTGAGCAGCTAATGTAAACTGCTTAAACTGATTTGACTGTGGCTGTTTAATATTTTGAGGAAAAAGAGTAAAGTCCTTCTTCTGTTCCCAGGATTGTTTTACAGTATTGACTATACCTTCAACTGTATAACCTGATTTTTTTCCCAGACTTATTGATGATACCCAGGGGAGTGTTAAATGATTAATATTAGCAAAATTCCCAGATTGAAAACCCGTTATCGAAGTTTTTACCCAATAAGGATATGGACTGACAAATGAGACAACATCATTTCCAAAGTTAACTAACTCAGATGAATCAGATAGAATTAAATTTTTATTAACAACTAGGCCATAATCTTTAATAAGATTGAATAAATTGTGTTTTGCATCCAAAGGAGCGCTACTTAAGTCACTGGGAACCCAAACACCATCAGCTAAAAAGATTACTTTCCCTTTGCTGTTGATGTACTCTTTTAAGTTCTTTACTTCATCTGCACTATACTCTTTCCTATTATTATCAAAAACCAGTAATGTCTTCACTGAAGAGTTTATTTTTGAACCGATATCGCTATCCGTAACTGTCAGTTGTTGCTGTAAAACTTGCCTTAAAGTTGCTATCGGGTCACTTTGTACATTTAGTGACTGGTCTTCACCAACAATTCCTATTTGAGGTAACTCTTTTCTTGTTAATCTATAAATAGCTGCTGTCAGACTATACTCCAAATTACTTATATTTGTAGCCTGAGGAATAACTTCTTTTTTTCCTCCATACTGAACAGCAAGTCCAAATGTAGATGCTGTCACAGCATATTTATCACTTTCTAGCTGAGAAAACTGCATCTCGGGTACTCCCGAATCTTTAGCGTCTGCAGCAATTTTGGGATCTTTCTTGGGATCTAAAACCGAAACGCGAACATGGTTACTCTGTCTTTTATACTCATTAAGCAGGTCAGTTACTTCAGTCTTAAGAGGCAAAAGCTTCGTTGGAATATCTGATGAAACGAAAAATTTAATATCCACTAAGTCATTAGCATTTTTAAGTATTTTTTTTGTTGAAGGAGAGAGCGTGTATGCTTTTCCTTTAGAAAGATCAAGTCTTAATGAAAGGGGCGAGATTAATAGATTTGCCAGAAAAAGAAGTATCACAGAGATAAGAATAATAATCTGTCTCTCAACTTTACCCAAATTAAAAACTTTCTGTAAATTTAGTGTTTTTAATGCATTGAACATAGATATATTAAATCATCTAATATTAACCTCTTTTTTCCAGGTCAATTACTGTCAAAAATAAAAATAAAATAGTGCCACTAACAAAGTAAAAAACTGATCGTATATCTATAACTCCTTTTATAAAATTCTGAAGATGGTAATTGGGACTAAAATAACTTAAATAATCCTGGACAAACTTAGGGAGAACTGCAGAGTTAAAGTCACTGTTAATGATAAGTAAAAAAAAGATAATAATCACAGATATCAGAAGTGCCAACACTTGATTTTTTGATTGTGAAGAAAAGAACATGCTCAAAGCAATGAAAAAAGCCCCCATAAACAGTAATCCTATATACCCGATTATTACTTCTGGTAGATACAATTTGCTAAAGAATGATAATCCTATTGGTAATGCTAATGTTAAGCCAAGTCCGACTCCCATAACAGTTAGAAGAGCTAAGAATTTGGCAACTACTATCTGCGACTCTGAAATTGGGAGAGTAAGCAGGGTCTCTAATGTATTACTTCTTTTTTCTTCAGACAATGAACGCATACTGATTGCTGGTATAAAAATTAAAAATAACCAGGGAAGAATAGAGAAAAAAGTCCGCATTGAAGCCTGCCCAACAACAAAGATATCTTTGATGTAAAAAAAGTTAGCAAAGACAGCGAATAGTGCCACAATAATATAACCTAATGGATTATTAAGGTAGTAGTTAAGTTCCTTTTTATAAAGAGTTTTCATATCTTATGATCGGACTAATTTTTTGAACAGTTTTTCAACTCCTCCGCGACCACTAGGCTTTACGCCATCATATACTAACTGACCGTGATTGATAATAATTAGGCGGGTAGCGACATCTTCTACTTCTGACAAAATATGAGTTGAGAAAATAATAGTTTTTTTCTTAGCAATTCTTTTTATAAGCTCACGGATCTTATCTTGTTCAAGAGGATCCAATCCAGATGTGGGTTCATCAAGAATTAATATTTCAGGATTCGAAATCATCGCTGCAGCTAATCCTACTCTCTGTTTATAACCCCGTGAGAGCTCTTCTATCTTAGAGGTAAGTACATCTGAAAGTCCAACATCTTCTGCAACATTTTCATAGTCAGGTGTGTTTTTGATATCAGCTATAAACTGGAGATACTCATTTACTTTCATTTCCTGATAAAGAGGATTATTTTCTGGCAAATAACCAATCATTTTAAGAACCTCTATTCTATCTTCAATTGGATTAAGTTTATGAATGAAGACTTCTCCTGATGTTGGACGAAGAAAACCCAAAATAATCCTCATGGTAGTTGTCTTACCTGCTCCATTAGGTCCTAAGAAACCTATAATCTCTCCTTCTTTTGCTTTTAGATTTAGCTCCTCTACTGCAGTTTTCTGATTAAATCGCTTAGTGATATTTCTCAGTGAAATCATAGCTCTATGTATAGCAAAAAACTTTGATTTCTACAATAGTTAAAACCGGCACATATGTGATCAGAATAATAGAATTTAAACACTATAACTAAAGAGTTTCTGTATTAAGTTGACTGCGACTGTGAAAGCACAATTAATAAACCAATTTTCAAAATGTACTAAATAGACCTCTTCTGAGATGAGCTTAGGACATTAATTTTCTCAAGTATTGAAGGATATTTCAAAAGTTCATCTGTTTATCCTATTCTATTTCGTAGTATTTTTCAGTACAGGACGACAGCTAGTGCTATATGTATTGCTAAAACTTCATCAGGTACATTATTAGTTCGATAGATGCTCCTGCTATTACCCTATAAAACTCACCTGATTTTATTTTCCGCACCCGCAACCTTGCATTTTTTGAAAGTTTTCATCAACTACTTTCCAGTCTAGATTTTCAAAAAAAGCATCAATGTATCCTGCCCGTGCTGCTCCAAAGTCTATGAAATAAGCATGTTCATAGATATCGAGTGCTAAAATCGGATGAGCTCCCCAGATAGGAAAGGCGTTTTGCGCGTCTCCTAAATAGTTAAACAGTTTTTCTTCTCTTTCATTCCATGCGGTCCAAACCCATCCTCGAGCTGCAATTCCAGAAGCTTTCATATCTCTCTTATAGTTTTCAAATGAGCCAAAGTCCTTTTTAATCTGAGTCATGATATCTCCATCTGGAGAACCACCTTTACCACCTAAATGATTAAAATATATTTCATGGTTGATAATACCGCCCCAAGCAAAACTCAACTCAACCTTTAACTCACGTATTTTTGAGTAAACCTGATTTGCTTTTGTAATGTCATCATCTGACAGTCCTTCAAGTTGTTCATTAATCTCGTTGTACTTATTAACATAACCTGAGTAGAGTTTGAGATGCTCTTCTACTGTTTTTTTTGAGATACCCTTCATGCTGTTAATTGTTTCTGGAAATGTTTGAGGACTGAGTTTCTGAAAGTTCATATTTTTTTATTTTTTGTCAAAAAGACAAATTTATAAATGAAAAAGTCGAATATAGTATGTATATACTATATCATAGTTACAGATAAGACTCAATGCGATGAGTTTAAGAAATAGAGAATTACTTAGGAGATAGAAAAAAAATGTACTTTACTACGTTCACAGTGAATAAGAAAATGTAAGTTGTAACAATCGTAAGTAGGCTTCCAAGTATGCTCCATCCAAAAATACTTGCTGAAAATTTTACTTCCATATTTTTTGGCTTCAACAGCTTTTTATTGATACTTTGGTACCATGAGGTAAATATTAACCACCAGAATATGAGACCTATGTCTGCATCCGGTTTAAGACTAAGTAACTGTACATTAACTATTGTCAATAATAAGAATACTAATCCCCCTTTAATAAAGAATCTCCTTGCTTCCTCAATTTCACCATAACGTTTTAGATTCTGCCAGATAATTAAATATGATGAACCATAACTAAATAGAAAGGAACACCCAATAACAGCTTGTGGTGACCAAGGTTTTTTTTCGGAAAATTCTGGTAATACTGACTGTTGAGTTGCAAACTGTGAATGTGCTGAAAAACTTCCTAATGGCGCAGCATGACTATCTGATTGTGATGACGGTATTAAGCTATTGTTCTGTTGCATCGCGATTACAATGTCTTCTTTCTTCCATCCTGATTTCATTAGAACATCTACTATTTCCGAATCAGTTACGTTTTGCAATCTCTGGTTTCTAATATATTCATTTACCTTAGGAGTTATCACGAACTTAATATTAAATGAAAAATAAATATTTTACAAGAGTTATAGATCTGATAATGGTTCTGTGTCTTAAATTCAGAGTATATCTTAATGTCAGCGCAAAATAGAGTATCAATCCTCTTGACATTAATGATCAAACTCCAGTATATTTTAAACATGCAGAGATTTATCACGTTTTTTTTAGTCACTATAAGTTTATTCCTAATACCACAAGCCGTTTCAGCACAACAGTCACAAACAACTGGTTTCAGGGCTGTATGCTTAGAGCCTCATCGATGTAACCATGAAGACGCTGGCTGTTCTGTTCAAAGTGGACACCGCGTTAGATTATATTCTAAAACCAATAAACTCACTCCAAACAGTGAGGCTTATCTTATCGAATGTGTTTCCTATACCTTAGACAATAACCCACCAAAATTCGTATGCACAACTGCAAACTCTAACCTTGATAAGGAAGCATTCTGTGGTAGCTCAGCTAGCCCAACATGTCAACAATATGACTTCTACAGTAAACTCCACGCCGATATCAACTACTCAATTGATACAGAATTCGTAAAGAATTTTAAAGGACGTTCAGAGGACGATCTAAAACCAGGTGATGAATATGGAGTTTTCTTATTTAATCCGAATAAAGAGAAACTCGATCCTACTAAGATAGTCAAAACTGATGCCAATGGAGATATACCTGTTGTAGAGTGGCAGAGTTATACTACTAGAGCACATGATCGACGATTTATGGCTCTAACACTGATAAAGCAAATAGTCACTCCCACCCCCATCAAGACACCTACACAAGCAGCAACTGGCGCAACATCATCTGCTACTAGTAAAGGTGGTGTAGGTCAAGCAACAATACCTTTTTCTGGGTCTGGTACGAGCACACCTGTCATAAGCAATATTCCAACTGATGGTTGTGACAATGTTAAGTATGATCCTGCCGGAACTGTATTTGATGCAGCAAGCTTAGAACCAATTCCAAATGCTAATGTAACACTTAACAAACAGGTTAATGGCGCTTTTGAAGATGCTGCACAGTCTGAATTCGGTATCGTAAATCCGTATAGAACTCTTTCCAATGGTCAATTTAGCTTCATAGTCTCCGATGGGACATATAAGCTTTCTCCTACAGTAGGAAACTACGTATATCCAATAAATGATATAACAAAGGTAAACCAAAACTACACTGCAGCCTACACAGATCTTTACCCAGCTTCGACAGGAGAAGAGATTGTCCAGAAAGGTGCTCTCCAACATCGAGATATTCCAATGCAACCAAACACCCAAACTGGATATACTTATCCTCTACAGGTACTATCTTTTTTTCAAGACTTAAATAAAGCTACAGGAGAGTTGATAATAGATGGACGTGTTTCTCACCCTTTAGCTAGAATTAACGTCTATAGTGTAGTCAAAAACATAAATGATGATACAAAAATGGACCAAGGAACACTTATTAAGAGTTATCAAGCAGACAAGAGCGGATTGTTCAACTTTAAACTAAGTCAGCATGACTTGAAGCAAGGAGAAATGTTTGGTCAACTAGAGTTTGTGAAGATAAATCTTGCAAACCCCACCTCAACAGATCAAGATCCAAATAGTAAACTTATCTTACCTATTCAACCTATACCTAACTACTTGGAGGGGTACGCATACAGCTCTACTCATCAGGTGATACCTAATGCTCTTGTTCAGATCAAAATGGACTACTCAAGTATTCCTTATTATCAAACATATGCTGATAAGACCGGATTTTTTAAGATTTCTTCTGAGTTCCTACCTTTCAATAATTACTCAATAAAGTATATTGGCCTATCTGGAAATAATACGGTGACAACTTCAGATTTTATCGCACAAAACGTTAGTACCACTCAAAAGATGAACACTGATTTTTATAGCTATAAAAATCAGAAGAATGAAAATCTCCCACCTCCATCAACACCTCCAGAAATGAATCTAAGTGGGAGTCCTACTAATGACCCTGATAAAGACAAGCACCCAATGGAGTTTAACTCTAACTTAGTAACGGCGGTTGTGATACTCATGATATTAGGAGTAGTTGCAGCGATAGTAGGCATCTATATTCTCAAAAGCAAAGGTAAAAATAACCTTCCCCAGTAGTATTGAGTTATGATAACAAATCGGATCTTTTCTTCAGCGTCTCTTCATATGATTGTATGATCTGCCACTCTGAGATTTCTTTGTGGTTGCCTGATAATAAAACTTTAGGAACTTTATTCCCCTTAAAATTTTCAGGTCTAGTATATTGAGGATACTCAAGCAACTTTACATTCTCTACTCCTTTTTTGAGGAGATTAATTAGATGAATATCAGATGGAAATAACTTAAGTAATTTTTTAAGATCGACTTCAAAAAAACTCTCAAACTGCGTAGCATCACTCTTTTTCAAAACTCCAGGTATTAAACGAACTATAGAGTCTACGATAGCTGCGGCCGTGATTTCTCCGCCAGTCATAACGAAGTCACCTAATGATACTTCTTCATCTATAAAGTCACGCACCCTCTCATCTACTTCTTCATAGTGACCCGCGATGATAACTATTTCATCAAGCAGAGAATACTCTTTTGTAATACTCTGAGAATACTTTCGGCCTTTCGGGGTAGTAAGAAGAATTTTCTGTTTGGAAGAGCCTTGGAGGTTAGAAAGACCTCCTGCATGAGCTAAACTATTCACAGATTTCAACGCATTATAGATTGGTTCCACACATAGGACCATTCCTGCTCCTCCTCCGTAAGGATGATCATCAACGCTCCCGTAGTTGTCTAAGGCGAACTCTCTTAAATTCACTATATTGATTTCTACTAGTCCCTTAGACTGGGCTCTCTTAACAATACTTTCGTCAATGAATCCGGATATCATTTTCGGGAAAAGCGTAATAATAGTTATTTTCATGTTACTATTGTACTATGCAGACGATAATTTTAAAGCTGATCCGTTTTTATCAAAATACGCGCGTATTTCATATTAAGCTCCTTGAACGACTTTTTATGTCAGACTCTATCTGTCGTTTTACACCTACTTGTTCTGAGTACACATATCTGGCTGTGAAGAAATATGGAGTTGCAAAGGGTTGCTGGTTTGGCTTTAGGAGGATTCTTCGATGTCACCCCTGGTCAAAGGGTGGGTATGACCCTATGTAGCCAGTAAGTAAGTGGATTTTATCATCAATCTGCCTCATGGAGATCAACTCGTGTTTCCTGGTTATCATCAAATAATATAGTTCCGTGTACTTTAAATCTATTTACCATTGCGTACAACTTTCTACTGGCTGATCCGTATCCATCGTACTTATCGTACAATGATAAAGATCCTTCAGCAATTTGGAAAAAGAGATCAATATCTTTTTCAGCAGCATTGTAGGCACCCAAAACTGATCTTAGACTTGGAGCGTCTACATGACGTGGTATCTGAGCTCTATCTGCATTTATCTCTACTGGAACATAGACCGTACTCAACATATTTCTCGCTTCAAGGAATTCATCTAGATGATCTGGAGCTACTCCACTTTTTATTAAGAAATCTATGTAGTCGGGATGGATATCATGGCTTTTACTTAGCACCTCTTTATCATCCTGAGTTATTTTATTTATATCTGTTTGGTTGGGCTGTTTTTCATCCATAGTTAAATTTGAATAAGTTATTATTATACCACTTGAATTTTAAATAGAGGGGATTTATAATTAAATTAGCACTTAAAGTTATGTTTTGCTAATATCACTATGGAAATGCGCTACCAGCCACCAAAAGACGATCAAAATGCACTGGAAAAGTATACAGTTAACCTCTCAAGACAGGCAAAAGACGGTAGCCTTGATCCTGTAATTGGAAGAGATGATGAGGTAAGGCGAGTTATCCAGATTCTATCCCGGAGAACTAAAAATAATCCTGTACTCCTTGGCGATCCTGGAGTAGGGAAAACTGCTATTGTTGAAGGGCTTGCTCAAAGAATCATATCTGGAGATATTCCTGATACTTTAAAGAGCAAACAGATTTTGAGCTTGGATTTAGCAGGGATGCTTGCGGGCGCTGCGTACCGGGGTGAGTTCGAGCAGCGCCTGAAAAGTGTCCTTGAAGGTATCGAAAAAGGAGCAGGAATGTATATTCTTTTTATCGATGAACTACACACAATTGTCGGAGCGGGTGGTGCTGAAGGTGCGGTAGACGCCGGAAACATGCTCAAACCCATGCTCGCCCGTGGTAAACTTCACGCAATTGGCGCTACGACAGTTCGAGAGTATCGTCAATACATCGAAAAGGACCCTGCACTTGAACGAAGATTTCAGCCAGTATTTATTGAAGAACCCTCCCACGAAAGCTCACTTGCCATCCTGAGGGGTATCAAAGAAAAGTATGAAGTTCATCATGGAATTAAGATCTCGGATGATGCCTTAATCGCTGCAGTTAACCTATCCGTTCGTTACATCACTGATAGATTCTTACCTGATAAAGCAATTGACCTTATCGATGAAGCGGCAGCAGCGACAAAAATTGAAATTGACTCGATGCCAACAGCGCTTGATCAAATTAAAAGAAAAATTATCCAGTATGATATTGAACTTGCAGCACTAAAAAATGAGAAAGGTGTTGAGGCACGAAAAGAAGCCATTGAGAAGGATCGGAAAGAATTACAGCTGCAGTTTGATAAGCTCCATAAAAAATGGCAGGAACAGAAAGAAATTATCTCTCAGCTTCAGAAAGAACTTGTTAAGTTGGATCAACTCAGATCAGAGCTTGAAAAAGCTGAGCGTGAAGTGCTTCTTGAAAAAGCCGCTGAGCTGAAATATGGAAAAATCCCACAGGTAGAAAGAAAATTAAAAGAGTTACAGAGTAAATGGTCGGATATACCTACAAATGAAAGAATTTTAAAGGAGCAAGTTACTGAAGAAGATGTTGCAAAAGTTGTTGGCAGATGGACAAGAATTCCAGTAACCAGATTGATGGAAACTGAGTCAGAGAAATTAGCAGATTTGGAGAAAGATCTCAAAAAAAAGGTTGTTGGACAAGATAAAGCAGTAACCAAAGTTGCAAATGCAATTAGGAGATCAAGAGCAGGGCTTTCCGAGGAAAATAAACCAATAGGTTCCTTTCTCTTTCTTGGCCCGACTGGCGTCGGGAAAACTGAGACAGCTAAGGCTTTAGCCAGTACACTTTTTAATGATGAAAAGGCAATGATTAGAATTGATATGAGTGAGTATCAGGAACCTCATACAATTGCACGTTTGATCGGAGCTCCTCCAGGATACATTGGATATGAAGAAGGTGGACAGTTAACAGAAGCTGTCAGACGAAAACCATACTCAGTTGTTTTGTTCGATGAAGTAGAAAAAGCTCACCCACAAGTGTTTAACGTTTTTCTTCAGCTACTCGACGACGGACGATTAACTGATGGAAGAGGGAGAACTGTTAACTTTAAGAATACAATTATTATCTTAACTTCAAATCTGGGGAGTGACATTTATCGTAAAGAGAAAAATCTAGAGAAAAGAGACGCTGAAGTAATGAATGCTGTCAAAAACTACTTTAAACCCGAGTTTATCAATAGGTTAGACTCTATTGTGATCTTTAACTCATTAAATGATGAGATGATGAAGAAAATTGTTGAGCTTCAACTAGAGGATGTTAATATACGGCTGGAGAAGCAAGGCCTATACATGGAAATTACAGAAAGTGTGAAAAAGTATTTACTAGTCTGTGGATTTGATGAAGTTTACGGTGCAAGACCGCTTAAAAGAACTGTCAATGAGCTGATTGTTGATGAAATTGCTTTACAAATTGTGGAAGGCAAAATCAAACCACCTGATAGGATTGTCGTTGACTATCGACAGAATAAAGTTCAAATTTCAGTAAAAAAACCAAACTAATAACTGACACCTGAAAAGTGGCCAGATAGGTATCCTCTAACAGTTTTCGTCGCTGGGAAAAGTCCCGCATATAGAAAAACGGCTCCCATTACTTTTAGAATTATTGTTTTCATATTTCTCACCTCCAATCCTGAGTTCTATTATTCCACAGAGTAGCGATATTTCGGTAATATTTAAGCGAGAGTAGAGTAATATTGAAGATCAGACAGTTAGTTCCAAGAAAGGCTTACTGATGCATTTCCTGTACTATCATAGTACTCCACAACAATTGGGTATGTCCCTGTTGCCGGTACAGTTACTGTAAAAGTATGAGGTGTGGCCGATTGATTTATCCAGTCATTGTGTACTGTAGAGTTATTGACATATACCCGTTCTCCATCATCATGTGAAGTTGTAAAGGTATGCGTACCAGCCGTCAATTGGACACTACCTGTCCATCTGACTGAGAAATGATCAACATTTACTCCAATTCCCGGAGAGTTATAGCCCCAGTTAAAGTTGATAGCTGTGTCTGTGCGAGTAAAGATTTGATTTGCCGAGTCTAAATGAACTCTGACCCCATTTATTACTGGATCATTGAAGTACTGAGCAACAAATCCTTGAGAGCTTAGATATCCGCATCTTGGAGCCTGTGATGAAACAGCGGTTCCAACCTGTGAAAGGATTATGTCATAATCTAGTGAGTTTATTGTTTGGTCACAGTTAACATCTGCACAGTTTGCAGTTGTTGAAGAACATATCCGTCCCCGTTGTGCTCTGTACGCATTTATATCACTAATATTCACGTATCCATCATGATTTATATCGGCACGTCTTGTGTCAAGTGTAGGTGTAGGAGTCGGCGGGAGTGGTGTTAAAGTGCGCGTAGGAGTCGGTGGAAAAGGAGTTGACGTTGGTATTGTTGTAGGTGTGAGAGTTGCAAAAGTTGTTGGAATTGGAGATGCTGTTGGAATAGGTGATGGACCTACAGTAAACTCATATGCCCCTATATCGCAAGTCGAACCATAAGGTCGGCTAATGCCAAAGTAATCGTTTGTTATTCCTGAAATACAGGATCCAGAATCTATTCCTGGTGATGTTGACTG
>JBBRMU010000009.1:0-44795 GCA_038230655.1 Patescibacteria group bacterium
GATGTTGTTATATCTAAAATTGAGGAACCACTTATCAAAACTTTCAATGAAGCCCTTCAAAAAGCTGGTGGCGGAGTAGAGAGACTTCCAGATGGTAGATGGCACTATTTCTATAAAGAAAAAATTAAATCGCTTGATATAACTACTGGTCCACATCCTGGATTCATGACCGACTGGCAGCCACCATGGGCTGTACTAATGACTCAAACTGACGGACAGTCAATTATTCATGAAAGAGTTTATGAGAATAGATTTATGTATGTTGATGAACTCAGAAAAGTTGGCGCTGAGATAGATTTTGTGAAAGTACCGGTGACAAATCCTGCTGAGTATTTTTTCTTTAACTTTGATCCAGCCAAAAAATATAACCAGGCAATACGCATTAAAGGGTCTCAAAAGCTGCACAGTGGCGTTTTGAACATCACTGACCTCAGAGCAGGTGCGACACTTGCAATTGCGGCACTTTTAGCAGAAGGTGAGTCTGTAATTAACGGTGCCTCAATCATGGAGAGAGGTTATGAAGACTTCGTCGAGAAGATCAATATTCTTGGTGGTGATATCAAAAAAGTCTAACTATGAAACTACTTTTAATCGATCTTGACGATACTCTTATCATACTTACAGAGTTTAAACTACATTTATTTGGTGACCTTAGTAAAAAGTACTCTATTGATATCGCTATTTTGAAGGATATTTATGATGAGGTTAAGGTTAAGGATAAATGGCCTGAACAGTTCATGAATAGGCTACATAATATTTATGAAATATCACTGAATGAATTAATGCAAATCTTCGAGTCAGCTTTCACCCTAATTACTCTCAACAAGACTGCTATCACTTACCTTGAAAAATTTGATGGTGTAAAGTATATTTTTTCATTTGGTGGTAAAGATTTTCAGATGAAAAAAATAAATAAGTTCGCGTTAGAAAAACTAGTTAAGGGAGTTCTCATTACACTTGATAAAAAGGACTATTTTTTAACTCAATTTTTTAAGGATGAAAGTCTTGAGTTAGATGGGGTATTATTTGATGATGTGTTTATTGTAGACAACAATCAAGGATTCTTAGACAAAATTAAGGAGAGACAACCCGGTATAAAAACTATAAATATCAACAGTGTAGTATAATTTACTCAACTATGGAAAAAATTTCGTTAGTAATACTCGCGGCAGGCAAAGGGACTCGTTTTTTGCCTCTTACTATCACCACACCGAAGCCGATGCTAAGAGTAGCTGGAAAACCTGCCTTACAACACCAAATAGACGCAGCAACACCTTATATTAATGAGGTTGTTATTGTAGTTGGATATCTTCAGGAAAAAATTAAAGAGTTTTTCGGGGAGTCGTATAACGGCATTCCAATAAAATATGTAAATCAAGAAGAGGCTTTGGGCAGCGGAGACGCTCTTAGATGTGCCCAAGGAGTTGTAACAAGTGAAAAATTCTTTCTCATTTATGGTGATGACATCTATCACCCCGCACTCTTTGAAAAAGTATTTGAAAAAGAGTTTGCGGCTATTGGAATGAAAGTCAAGAGATGGCAGAGTTACGGAATTTTTCAGATAAAAGAGTCGGGACATTTAGACAAAATAGTTGAAAAACCGAGCGAGTTTGTAGGTGATCTGGCAAATATTGGAGTTTTCAAAGTTAGACAGTCAATTTTTAACTACTTTGACCGGATTACAAAGTCAGAGAGAGGTGAGCTTGAGCTTACTGATATTATCAGCTTATATGCAAATGATGCGCCAATGGAGATAGTCCAAGTTGAGGCTGGTTGGTTACCGCTTGGGTATCCTTGGCATCTTCTGGACGCAACTGAGGAAATTCTAAGAACGTCTAATTCTGAAAATAAAGGAACAGTCGAGTCGGGTGCCACTCTAAATGGCAATATTAGTATCGGTGAAGGGACAGTCGTTAAAGCCGGCTCTTATATCGAAGGTAACTTTTTTATAGGAAAAAACTGTGTGATTGGGCCAAACTGTTATCTGAAAGGATATGGGGCAATTGGAGACTCCACTGAGATAGGCGTTGGAGTAGAAATCTGTAGATCAATTATCGGGAGTACCGTTGATATCAAACATCTTGCATTTATCGGCGACAGTATTCTTGGAAATAATATCAATATCGCGGCAGGGACAGTTATTGCCAATCTAAAGCTAAGTAATACCAGTGTTAAAATGAGTATTAACCAGAGCACAAATGTGAAATTTATGATCAACGATCAGTTGGTCGATAGCGGTCGACGAAAGCTTGGAGCCATAATTGGCGACGGAGTAAAAACAGGTATAAACACCTCTATTTACCCAGGTAGAAAGCTCTGGAATGATGTCTGGACTCTTCCTTCTGAGGTAGTGGATATGGATAAAAAATAAATCTTTCTAAACTAAAGGAAACAGCTTTAAATTGGTATTTTATTGCTTCCTCTTGTAAAATAGTAACATCATATGAAAAAAGTGACCATTTTTGGCGGTGGAACAGGCTCATTTGTAGTTTTGTCTGGCTTGAAATCTCATCCAATAAACCTTGCAGCTGTGGTTACGATGATGGACTCAGGAGGCTCGACAGGTCGGCTTAGAGATCAACTTGGAGTTTTACCTCCAGGAGATTTAAGGCAGTGTTTGGTAGCATTATCAGAGGCCCCAATCCTCTGGCGGGAGCTCTTTCTCTATAGATTTGAAAAAGGCGACTTAAAAGGCCATAACTTTGGAAATATCTTTATTTCAGCCTTACAAAAGGTGTGTGATAACTATCAAGACGTTATTGATACTGCGAGCTATGTTCTAAAAACAAAAGGTAAAGTGATTCCAGTTACCTTTGAGAATACTCATCTCTGTGTTGAGTATGTAAACGGTAAAGTACTAAAAGGAGAGGGAAATATAGACGAGAATAATTTGGAGAAAAGCAAAATTCAGAAAGCATTTCTTGAACCAACAGTGAAAGCTCATCAAGCTGCTCTGGATAGAATCCATGAATCAGATACAATAATAATTGGACCTGGAGACTTATATACCAGTATTATTCCAATTCTCCTGGCGGGAGGTATAAAAGAGGCAATTCAGCAAAGCAAGGCCAAGATAATCTATGTTCTTAATCTAATGACTAAGTGTGGCCAGACAACAGACTATAAAGGAAGTGATCATATGGTAGATATAACCGAGTATTCGGGCAGGGCTCCTGATATCGTTCTTGCGAACTCTGCACAAATCCCCCAACATATATTAGAATGGTATAAGACACATAATGAGTATGTGACTGAAAACGATCTCTCTTCAATCCAGTTTAAGGGTAAAATTGTCGAGGCAGATCTTCTATCTGATAGCGAGTTCACAAAAACAGATGCGGACGTTTTATCTAGAAGCATTTTACGACATGATATAGATAAGTTGACTAAAAATTTATTAGAATATATTTAATGTTACATAAACTCCACAAGCATACAATATCCTTTAGAAATGCCTATAATGGAGTAGTTTGGTGTCTAAAGACGCAGCCTAACTATCAGATTCACCTTTCATTCTCCATTTTAGCCCTTGTCGCAGGCCTTTACTTTCATATAACTTACATTGAGTATATTGTCATTATCTTATTAATAACTATAGGATTAGTGATCGAGACGATTAATACCGCTCTTGAGCAGACGACAGACGCAATAGACCAGAAGTGGCGTGAGGATATAAAGATTGCAAAGGATGTTGCAGCAGCAGCAATGCTAATATTTGCTGTCGGAGCATTTTTTATTAGCTGTATAATTTTCATACCCAGATTTATTTCTATAGCATCGGTGTCAATTAAGTAAGAGATTTTTCACTTTTTACTTTGTTAATATATTAATTAGAAGTTGTATGGCCCTTTATCTTTTCACAACGTTTATTTCTTTTATCTTCCATTTTCTTCTTATAGTACCTTTCATAAACTTTCTATATAAACTAAAGTTTCAAAGAGCCACTCAAAAAACAAAGGATGCATTCAATAGACCGACTCCAATCTTTGACTCTCTGCATAAACACAAATCTGGTACTCCTGTAGGAGGAGGAATCTTGATTGTGGCTGTAACAAGCATTCTGTATATCTTTTTCCTGATAATGAATATTGTTTTTAACTTCGATTTTCACTCGAACTATGAGTCACCGACTGGTGAAATCAAGATTATTTTGTTCACTTTTATTAGCTTTGCTTTCTTAGGTATTTATGACGACCTGACAAAAATATTTTTTTGGAAGAAACAGCAATTTTTTGGGATGCGGTTACGTCATAAGCTTTTCATTGAAATAGTACTGGCATTCATTATCTCTATGTGGATATTTTATGATTTAGGGGTAAGCATTATTAATATTCCTTTTTTCGGAGTTTATAACATTTCATACTTCTATATTCTATTCTCAACATTTGTAATTGTTGCCTTCTCAAATGCAGTTAATATTACTGATGGACTTGATGGACTAGCAAGCGGTGTTTTGATGATAGCATTAATAAGTTTCTGGTCAATTGCCAGTAAAATAGCAGATGTCCCAACCTCACTTTTCATTGCAGTATGGCTTGGGGGGTTAGTTGCCTTTTTATACTTTAATATTTACCCATCTCGACTTTTTCTCGGTGATGCAGGTGCACTCTCTTTTGGAGCTACTTTTGCTGTGATTGGGCTTATTTTAGGAAAAACTTTTGTTCTACCCATAATTGGTGGAGTTTTTTTTCTAGAAGTCATGAGCTCATTTATTCAGCTAATGAGTAAGAGATTCCTCCACAGAAAAATATTTCCAGTTGCTCCCCTTCATCTTCTTCTCCAAATGCGAGGCTGGGAAGAGCCAAAAGTAGTTATGAGAATGTGGTTATTTGGCATTCTATTTGCTTTCTTTGGGCTTATGATAGCTTTGATGAGGTAAAAACGGCCTATGTTGAGAATAAAGGCTATTATAAGGTATAATTGTTGGTATGAAGGTAACTGCAGAGAGATTTGAGTTTGTGGACTATAAACTACAAAATAATCGTGACATACTTCTTGAGTATTCGACGATATTTAGTGATAATTCAAGGCTGAATTTTACTGAAAAATATACTCTACCTCAACCAGTAGGCTCAGACACTAATCCATCAATCATTGAAAGTATTCTTTCTACACTCCATTTGATGAGCGGTTTAAGTTACTGGAAGCTATACTGTACCCCTCATATTGTGTTAAAAAAAACTCACATAAATAAAGATCAGGCAAGTTTCTGGAATACTGTTTACATGAAAGGTTTAGGTGAGTTCTACTATCGAAACAAAATCGATTTTAGAGGTTTGGTTAATTTTCCCTATAGTGAAACTTTATCTCAAGATGAGATAAGGGTTTCTTTATCAGATAAAGCTCTTATCGGGATAGGCGGAGGAAAAGATTCTTTAGTGACATTTGAATTACTCAAAAAAAACATTATTCCAGCAACCGGCTTTATTCTCGAGACTCAAAAAGGATATGATCTCATAAATAAGGTTGTTGATAAAATGGGTATTGATGCTATAAGAGTAAAACGTCAGATAGATACGCAGTTGTTTGAAGCAAACCAAGTAGAAGGGGCATTTAATGGGCATATTCCTATAACATCCATCTACTCAGTAGTAGGTGTTTTGTGTGCATTGCTCTATGATTTTAAATATGTCGTCATGTCAAATGAGAAAAGTGCAGATTACGGTAATGTTGAGTATATGGGAGCTGAGATTAATCATCAGTGGAGTAAGTCTTCTGAGTTTGAGGCGATATTTCAAGATTATATTAATAAAAACATCACTCCAGATATAAAATACTTCTCGCTCTTAAGACCGTGGACAGAGATGAGGATTGTAGAAGAGTTTGTAAACTATCCCGGGTATTTTCAGACCTTTTCAAGCTGCAATGCAAATTTTAAGGTAAATAATAAGCTTGGTTTGGATAGCAAATATTGGTGTGGAAAGTGTCCAAAGTGTGCTTTTGTCTTTGCGATGCTCTCGGCATATCTACCGAAAGTCGAGTTACTAACAATATTTGGTAAAAATTTATATGATGATGTTGAGCTAATTCCATTATATAAGGAATTGTTAGGAGTTAAGGACTTCAAGCCATTTGAGTGTGTTGGTACTCCAGAGGAAGTAAAAGCAGCTTTTTATTTAGCCTCAAAAAAAAATGAGTTTAATGAGGATGCAGTTATGAGGATGTTTGAGAAAAAAGTTCTGCCGGCTATCGATGATCCTGAAGGACTCGATAAGAACATTTTACAAAGTGGAGTTGGCGCAGAAATTCCCGTTAAATTCAAAAAATTAGTTGAGAGTTAACCATCATAATGTTTATATAAAATGAAAATAGAAGAGCTGAAAAAATATAAAAAAATCTTAATTGCAGGATATGGGAAAGAAGGAGAAGTTACTGAAAGATTTCTTAAACAATATGTTCCTGATGCCGTTATCGGTATTACGGACATAAAAGATGGGCTTAATTATTTAGATAAACAGGACGAATACGATCTTGTCTTCCGAACCCCAGGGGTTAAAAAAGAGCTTCTTAAAGGCTCATACACCACTGGCACAAATATTTTCTTTGCGAATGTTTCTAATATCACAATAGGAGTTACAGGAACAAAAGGTAAAAGTACTACCGCTTCACTCATCTGCGAAATTCTTAAAGATGGTGGTAAAAAAGTACGTCTGGTAGGAAATATCGGAAAACCGATGATTGGAGAGTTATTAAGAGAGATTGATCAGGGTGAGGTATTTGTCTGTGAGCTTTCTAGCTATCAGCTTGATGATATCAGGTACACGCCTCACATTTCTGTAATAGTCAGCCTCTTTCCTGAGCATATGAATTACCATGGATCAGTAACTAAGTATTATGAGGCAAAGAAGAATATTATCACCCATGCAAAACAAAGTGACTACTTTGTCTATAACCCAAGATTTCCAGAGTTACTGAAATGGGCTAATACTGCAGTCTGTAAGGCAGTTCCTTTCATCAAAAGAGTTCCATTTGAAGTAGTTTCCAATCTGATAGGTCAACATAATCAAGATAATATCAGAGGAGCAGTTACAGTTGCTAAAATACTAAATATTCCAGATGATATAGTGAAAAAGTCTTTGCAACACTTTCGCCCATTACCCCATAGGTTGCAGTTTGTTGGCGAGTATAAAGATATCATGTTCTATGACGACGCAATATCTACTACTCCTGAGTCAACCATTGCTGCAATTGAGGCTTTAGAAAATATAGGTACTCTATTTTTAGGTGGACTAGATCGTGGATATGACTTTGAGCTGCTTACCTCTAAATTAAAGCAATTTAAGATTCAGAATATCGTCTTATTTCCAGATAGTGGTGCAAAAATAAAAAAATTAATAAAGAAGGGGCTGGATTATAATCCATTAATCTTTGAAACAGATAATATGAAGGAAGCCGTCAAATTTGCCTATAAAAATACTCCTCAAAAGTCCATCTGTTTACTCTCAAATGCATCACCAAGCTACTCGATCTGGAAAAATTTTGAAGAAAAGGGTGACGAATTTCAGAAATATGTTAAAATACTAGATCATGGCAGAAATTGACCTCACAAAAATATTGGCGAACATGAAGAGTGTAACATTTGTCGTCTTCTTATTCATTTTTATTTGCGTCACCTTTGGTATTTTTCATGCTAGATTAACAAATGAAAATTTAGGCTTAGCCCTGATGATTTTATTAATCTCATTATTTACAGATCTTAAAAAGTTCAATTTTTGGGGATTAACCGGCGAGAAAATAGATAAAGATGTAAAAAATCTACAAGGTAAATCAGGAGTGAATGAAAAAGCAGTGCCCAAACCAACAGCTCAACAGGTTATTAAGGCTGAGACAGTAGAGTTAGAGTCCCCTTTACAGTTGAATGAGTCAGTAAAAGGAAACTTCTTAACCGTTAGCTATGAGCTTGAAAGAATAGTTAGATTAGCGACAAGAATAGTATTGGGAAAAGAAGCGTCTACTCAAGATACGCTTATCATACTACAGTCTAAAAAACTGCTTAAATCTACTGGAGTTGAACAAATTGAAGTGATTCGAAAAATAAAGAATATACTTTTAAATGGCAAAGACAACGAAGTTGATGAATCTACTATAGTAAGCGCAACTGACCTCGCATCTGAGCTATATACTGAATTAAGCGGTTGGCTCAAAAATTCTTTATAGAGCTGTCGTAGCTATACTTAAATAGCAGCTTCTTCATTTTTCACCTATAATGTAACTATGAAACGCCCTCGTCAGTCCTCAACTGGCCTAAAAAAATCTAAATTCCATAGCGTACTTTTTTTTCTACCCATTTTTTTATCTCTATTTGGTTTGTTATTCGTTTTTGAATCATCATCTGTAAGAAGTTTAAGTGAGTATGGAAATAGCTTCCACTATCTTGAGTATCAGTCAGTTTGGATAGCTCTTGGTGTGCTATCAATGATATTTTTTTCATTTTTTGACTATAAAAAACTCTATTACATCGCTTTTCCGTTTATGGCTATAACGATTATTCTTCTATTAGTGGTATTAATTCCCCATATAGGTAGTAAAATTGGAGGCGCTAGACGTTGGATAGATCTAGGTTTTTTTTCTCTTCAACCCACTGAGTTTGCAAAGGTTGCAACAATAATATATCTATCATCGTGGTTTATTCAAAAAGAAAAAAAACGCTTTTTGTCATTTGTTTTTTTCCTAGGAATTGTCATGACGTTAATCCTTCTTCAACCAGATATGGGAAGCGCTATGATAATATTTGGACTCGGTGTTATTATTTACTTCCTTGCAGGTGTAGAACTCAAATATCTTATCTTATTTTTACCAACGTCTTTTTTAGGAGCCCTAGGTTTAATCCATGTTTCACCATATCGTTTTAATAGATTAAAGGCCTTTCTAGACCCTTCGATAGAGCCTCAGGGGATAGGATATCACATAAATCAAATTTTGATATCACTGACTAATGGTGGATTATTTGGGCAAGGGTTTGGAATTTCACGTCAAAAATACTTATTTCTACCTGAGGCTCATACCGACTCTATATTTGCGATTATAGGCGAAGAGGTGGGCTTTGTTGGCGGGCTAATTCTCATTGCAACTTTCATGCTCTTCCTTTATGTTTTGTATCGAGTTGTTGCCAGTACACACGACCGATTTGCATATTTACTCTCTGGAGGTATATTTGCATTCTTCGGACTACAGATAATATTCAACCTTGCTTCCATGGTAGGCTTAATGCCGCTTACAGGTGTCCCTCTCCCATTCATCTCTTACGGAGGCTCACACATACTCATTTCATTCACATTAATTGGAATAATTATAAATATTGCTAAAAGAAGACAAGATCTATAGTAGACTCTAAGCTTTTATTAATGATTGCAAAATCAGCTAAGAGTAATATACAATATTCATCATGAAACTACTTATTACTGGTGGACATGTAACTCCGGCTTTGGCTGTTATTGATGAGCTGGAACGGACAAATAAAAAAACCCAAATTATCTATGTAGGACGCAAATTTACTTCTGAGAATTCAAAAGAAGAAACATTTGAGTATCTCGAGATAAAGAGAAGAAAAATTCCTTTTGTTCATCTGAAAGCCGGAAGATTAACAAGGGTTATATCATTGCAGACTCTTACTCATTTAGTAAAAGTGCCGATTGGTATTTATCAGGCGTTCCGGATTCTTAGAAAGTATAAACCTGATCGTATTCTCTCATTTGGAGGCTATATTGCACTTCCGATAGCTATCGTAGGATCATTTTTGCATATTCCTGTGTATACTCATGAACAAACGATACACCCGGGTATCGCAAATAAAATGATTAGTCGAGTCGCTAGAAAGGTATTTATTTCGTTTCAGGATTCAAAAAAATACTTTCCAAGGAGAAAGATACTTCTTACAGGCAATCCGATCAGGAAACAGGCCTTAGAAATAAAGGAGAAACCTTTCCACCTTCAAACGAAGGAACCAGTTATATATATAACTGGAGGATCGCTTGGCTCGCATAGTATAAATGTACTTATTGAACAAATTCTTATAAAATTATTAAAGCGATGTATTGTGATTCATCAAACAGGTAACGTTAAAGAATACAATGATTTCAGGAGACTTTGTGAGCTCAAAGAGTTACTTCCAGATGAGTTAAAACAAAGGTATTTTTTATATGAGCACTTTACCACAGATGAAGTCGGCTATGTGTACTCAGTATCTGATCTGCTAGTGGGAAGATCTGGAGCAAACACTTTTTTTGAGCTCGTAGTCTTAGAAAAACCTGCTGTTTTTATACCACTACCATGGTCTTCACATAACGAACAAAAAAAGCAGGCATTATTGTTTAAAAAATGGGGCGTTGGACAGGTGTTTGACCAGTCACACAAAAGTGAAGGCCTTTATGTCATGATTATGACAGCCTTAGATGATCTAAAGCTTTATCGTCAGCACTTTATACACGCTAATCTAGAATATGCAAAAAACGCAGCTCAAACAATCATCAAAACAGTCGTTGGTTAACAAGAAAACAATCTTGCTGTGTATAAGTGGTATTTTATTTCTTTTACTTCTTACATCCACTTTTTTTTTCATAAAGTCTTATTTTCTCGTTCAGCAGGTTATTATAAATCAAACTAACACTAATTTACGTCTGCAAGGAATAGGAGGAATGAATGGTACTAATCTATTACTTCTGAACTCAATGGAGTTAGAGGAGCATATCTATAAAAGTAACTCTTATATTAAGTCTGTTTCTGTGTCTAAAAAATATCCATCCACAGTTGCCATCTCAGTAAGTTTATATCAACCTACCGCTAAATTGGAAGTTAGTGAGGGATATTTTATTCTAAGTAGTGACGGAAGAATCTTAAAAAAAACGAAGGGGACAAGTGATGGACTGACAGTACTGCATTACTATGAAAAACTTAGTTATGATGGGTATCAGTCAGGTGGTAAAGTTAGTTTCAAAGACATAAAGGCTAGCCTGGACTTTCTTCAGAAAGCAAGAGATATTGGTTTAAGCATTAATAGTATTGATATTCATGGTTTTAATATGATAGCATTAAATACAGAAAAACAAAAAATACTGTTTAGTCTTGATAAAAGCCAGAGGGACCAGTTGTATCAGTTTGAGAGGGTTATACATCAACTAAAAATCCAAGGAAAGCAGTTTAAAGTACTTGATCTGAGATTTGAGAGAGTTGTAATAGAAAATTGAGCTTTGAAATAGATGTTACAATATTGTAGAAGTTAAATTCAGATACTCTAAGGGATGCTATTGACCATCGTTGTCCCTTCATGATATATTGACTAATAAATATGAGTGATCTTTTAATCTGCGGAATTGACATCGGAAGCTCGAAAGTTGCAACAGTTGTTGGTCTTGAATCAGATGAACAAAATGAGGTCCGAATAATTGGTTTCAACAGTACTCCTTCAAAAGGTGTCAAAAAAGGCCTCATTGTTGATATTGACCTGGTTACTTCGGCAGTTGAAGAGAGTGTGGAAAAAGCTGAGAGAATGGCCGGTCATAAAATTAATAGATCGTTTGTCTCAGTCGGTGGGCCTCATATATCTTCTTTAAACTCTCATGGTGTTGTAGCCGTCTCGAACCCTCAGACAGAAATTATTCAAGGTGATGTGAGTCGAGTTATTGAAGCTGCTAGAGCAATCTCACTTTCGACAACGAGACAGATCATTGAGGTGTCTCCGCGAGAATATAGCGTTGATGGACAGGCAGGGATAAAAAATCCAATTGGCATGAGTGGTGTCAGACTGGAAGTAGATACTCATATAATTACAGCATCATCAACAAATCTTAAAAATATTGAGAGATGTCTGACTGATTTAGGTATTTCAAATGAAGGATTTATTTTTTCAGGGTTAGCATCAGCTGAAGCAGTCTTAACTGAGACAGAAAAAGATCTAGGATGTATTGTCGTTGATATCGGTGGGGGAAAGATTGATCTATGTGTGTATGTAGATGGAGCTCTATCATACTCAGCATCAATACCTGTCGGCGCAAAACATATCACGAATGATATCGCAGTCGGTCTCAGAGTTTCATTAGAATCCGCCGAACGTATCAAGCTGTTTCTGAGTAAGTATGCAAATGTCCCTCATCATCTACAAAAGAAAAAAACGTATGATCAAATTGATCTGAAAGAGCTCAATATTCCAGAGTCTCTGAATGATATTTCAGCAAAGACTATAATTGAAGGAATTATCGGACCAAGACTCGAGGAAATTTACTCATACCTCGGCGAAGAAATAGAAAAAAGTGGCTTCGAGAAGCAAGTTCCATCGGGAATTGTTCTCACAGGTGGGGGAGCAATGTCCGTGGGAATGGTTGAAGCAGGCAGAAAGTTACTTGGCTTACCTATCCGCATTGGTGTACCTGATAAAGCGACTGGATTGGTAGATGAAATTTTGGATCCTCAATTTGCAAGTACAATTGGGCTTATCTTTTATGGTAAAAGAAATACGAAGAGTGAGCATCACTCGAACCCAAAAAATTTTAATAAAATTTTGAAAGACTTCTCAGTAACTTCTTCTCTGTCAAAAATAAGAAATATTTTCAAACAGTTTATTCCTTAGTTTAGTATATTTCTCATCTTTTAAGCTAACGCGTTCTTCGATTTTTTGTGAATTTTGGAGTATACTATATACTATTCTTAACTGATTTTTCGCACTTTGTTATTTAAAACCAGATAAGAAGAATTATACCCGTTTTAATCTCATTTAAAAGGGTATACTAAGATAAATTATCTTAATATGTTAATAAAACCTCACGCTGGACAAGCGGCTAGAATTAAAGTCATTGGAGTAGGGGGCGGTGGTGGAAATGCCATTTCTTCCATGATTGATGAGGGAGGAATTCCTGGTGTGGAGTTTGTGGCAGTAAATACAGATGCACAAGCACTTCTTAATAACAAAGCTACATATAAAATTCAGATTGGTGATAACCTAACTCGTGGCTTAGGTTCCGGTGGAGACCCAGAAGTAGGGAGACAAGCCGCAGAAGAGTCACGGGAAAAATTAAAAGAAGAGTTGGATGGCGCTGATATGGTCTTTATAACTGCTGGTGAAGGAGGAGGAACAGGCACAGGTGCTGCGCCGATAATCGCAGAGGTTGCCAAAGAGAACGGCGCCTTAACAGTAGCAGTAGTCACAAAACCATTTGATTTTGAGGGTTCAAAAAGACGTATCGCAGCTGAAGAAGGTGCGCAGTTACTAAAGGATAAAGTCGATACATTAATTATAGTACCTAATCAGAGAATTCTTCAGGTAATTGATAAAAAAACCCCTATTGTAGACGCATTTAAAAAAATTGACTCTGTACTTCATCAAGGAGTGAAAGGAATTGCCGAATTAATTACTTTACCAGGTCTTATTAATGTTGACTTTGCTGATGTAAAAACAATAATGAGTAACGCAGGTACTGCCTTGATGGGTATAGGCCAAGCAAGTGGCGATAAACGGGCAATAACAGCCATCAAACAAGCGATCTCTTCTCCACTACTTGATACATCGATCGAAGGTGCAAAAGGTGTCCTGTTTAATGTTATTGGCGGTACTGATCTGTCAATGAGTGAAATCGATGAGGCAGCTTCAATTATCTCTAAGAGCGTTGATCCTGAAGCTGATATTATCTTTGGAGCTGCTATAGATGAAAAGATGGTCGACACTGTCCGCATCACATTGATCGCAACTAGATTCGATGAAAGTAGGCTCAATCTATTTAGATTTAAGAAAACTGGCTCCGAGCCAATTACAGGTCTTCATGGATCCTTAGGACAATCTCAATCAGTCTCAACTCCACAGTCAACTACCATGAATGAACCAGAGAAGCCGCATGAAAAAGAATACCTTGAAGACGATGACAGCGATGAGTTTGATATTCCTGCATTTCTAAGGAAGAAATAGCTTTGTAACAAGCCAAAACAGCTTAACTAAATTTTGAAGAAGCGCCTCACAAAGGCGCTTTTTTTAATGCTTTCTTAAAGTACATATACACCACGACATATAAGTTATTAACAGTCAAGGTCATATGAGTAAATCTAAAGCTGAAAGAAATCAACAAATTTACATAAAACATACATAGGGTCAATCAACCTATGTTTTAGCTAGGGAGTATGGGATTAGTCCGCCGGCTATTTTCAAGATTATTAAAAGAGAAAGAATAAGAATACAAAATGCTGACAAAAGATGATTTTACCAATTTATGGAGAGGAATTATGAGAGTACAAAACAAAATATATCTGTATTTCTTGATCATGATAGCTATTCTAACTATCTTTATTATATTTACTCATAAAAAATCACAATAGTTACCTAGTGCTGTTATCCCCGCTACTCCTACTATCACGCCTGCCGTTATGCCAGAGGATAAACGGGTTATTGTGCTTACTAAGTTTTTCAAGGATAAAAACTCTTCTCTTGTATCTCATACTGCTTACTTTATTCAAACTGCAGCTACTTATGGCCTTGATTGGACACTTATGACTGCAATATCTAGCACGGAAAGTGGTTTTGGAAAAAGTATGCCTCATGGATCAAATAATCCTTTTGGTTTGGGAGGTACACATTTAATGAGATTTAGCTCAGTCGATGAAGCTATTGAGTATTAGGAGAAGCTGCTATCAAAACACTATAAATTAGTTGCAAATAATGCTATTGGTTCTCTGTATTGTCCGGAGTGTGAGTGTAATCGAAATTGGGCGGTGATTGTTACCAGTTTTTCAGAGGAAATTCTGAACTAAATCTATGAGATTTAATAAAAATTTAAACAGAAATAGAGCTAATTGGGGCAGGATTACCTCTTATATGCCAAAACCTCAACTGGATTGCTGTAGAAATCAGGGGTGCCTAAGGCAAGTAGGTTTAAAAGTTGCCAAATTTTCAAAAGAGAAATTTGGTGTCGTCTTATGCTGGGATTGCCAGCGCTTGGACGAATCAGAAAGGAGTATAGTACATGACGACGAATATTAAGTGTGTATATTGTAAGTCATGCAAATCGGTAAAGCTACGGGAAAAAACAGGCGAGCAGGTGTGTTTAGCATGCAGATTGTCTTTTTTAGCAGATGAATTTGAACAAGTGGCTAGTAAGGAAGATGTTGAGCAAGTTAAATATTATGCGCAGTTACTTGAGCAAGTAGGAGAACAATATGCAAATCAGTAACAACACTTGTGGAATCATTAGGTCTTTGACAGATAATTTTTACTTACTTTTAAACGATGATTTATTCATTGTAAATGAAGCTGCTAATACAATATCCTTTTAAAATACTGGTGAGTTATAAGAGAGGGCCAAGTATCAAACTTGACTAACCTATAGTAGTGTGATATAATACACTTCTATGAGTGAAACACGTGCACTTCATTCACCTCTAGTACAAAGAGCCCAAAGAAATTCTGACTACTCTACTGTGGTGGTAAGGTTGCCTACAAAGACCTCTCTTTCTATAGTAGACGACACTTCTTTACCACAATTTCCTTCAATACTTTTAGAAACCCCAGAACATATATTGGATAAAATTAGGACTATGAGCCGTTATTACTGGATTCATTCCTGCGGGATAGATATTGTAGCGAGGTTTAATATCTTTTAGCTCATTTTGAGTATTGAAGCGTTTGTATACTTCTTTTGCATCGTCAATGGAGAGTCCATATCGTCCGCACATAGTATTTATTATACTCTATTTAGACTTGAAAAGTAAACAAATGTTTAATATACTTGAGTGTATATCTAATGCATAACATAATATGCGTACACCTAGTATTACAGTTGAAACTGCTATAAGAAAGATAAGATAATTTTATCAGAAACAAAGGAGAAACCCTACCTTTGAGAAGATGGCTAAACTCTTTAAATATGCTTCAAAACGTTCTTTATCTCTTTTGGTCGAGAGATTAATATCGGCTGGTTTAATTGAAAAAGATAGTAAAGGTCGTATTACTATAAAACGCATGTTTTTACCCCTTCCTGTTTTAGGTTCAATTAAGGCGGGAGTCCCGCAAGAGGAAGAAGAACAGCTTATCGATACTATCTCCTTTGATGAATATTTAGTTAATCGGCCGTAGTCTTCATATTTATTATTCTCTCGATCTCATCTGGAGTAAGAATAATGATAGTAGGTTTTACTTTAGTAAATGCAGTAACGGTCTCAAAGAAATTATTGCTTGAGCCTCGAGCTTTTATATTGTCCTGAATATAGCGAAGAGTAAAGAAGTAGGTGTTGAGCGTGTTATTGTTGAGTCCTCGTTGCTTCAAAGAATAAAAGAACTCTTCTAAAGAGTCTTTGTTAAGTTCTTTATTGTTCTCTTTTAGCCATTTATTGATTATTACAAAGCGCACTTTACATAGACTGACAGAGTTATCTGCAAGGCCCTTCTTAATGATTATAAATCGAATAAAGTCCTGTTCGTCAATATAGTACAAGCTTTATAAGTAAGCATTTGTTTCATTTACTGTTGATAACTGTTAATAAGCGTGTTGTCATTAACTCGTACCTTTGAAAGAAGTTTTAAAAAAAGACCCTACTTTTGTAAGGTCTTCTTCAAAATAACATAGTAGTTATTTTCGCCACAAATATATGACTGACTTAGAAATTCCTGCGTCTTTAAGAAAAAAGTAGTTAAATTTGGAATTTTCCTTGTTCAACGACATTCCCATACTGATCGTAATGTGCGCTAGAAATATTATTTGCCATCCCTGTTGAAACAACTGTTGAAATTCTTCCACTACTGTCTAGTTTGATCTGATAAGCAGTGCTTATCTTACCGTAACCACTATAAAAACTATCCTGTTCACACTGTCGGAAGTGAATATTTTGAATAGGATAGACATCGTTTTTGGTTTGAGGTCCGAAAGAGTATTCCATCTCTAGGGTATTTATCTCGGAAGCTCCGGGAGGTGAACAAGGAAGTGTTCTATTCCCAACTTTAAGATAAAGTTTCGGTAAGGTGTTTTTTTTATGATCAGAGATTAAAGTTGTTTGTTCTCCATTCCCTTCTTGCGTAAGAAGTAAATGTAGTGTATGTAGATGATCTGACTCAGTTTTTAACTCTATTTTTTTTCCACAAGGCATTACTCTTGTGAGAGCTAGATCTGGCGTCGCTAAGCTTAGTTTTGCTGCTTCTAAGGATAGATCATGAGCTACTTTAAAGTAGTAAATAACCTTCTCTAAATTCTGGATTCCGAGTGATTTCTCCTCATTCAGTGCAGAAACAACTGTCTCAAGATCAGTAAAAACAAAAGAGTAGTCCCTTAAAGCAAAGTTCCAAGCGACTTCATTATTATCGTGCTCAGCTGAGTGTTCTTTAAAATGTGGTAGGTGAATCATAGTAAAGTAAATATTATACACCTTTTATATGTATTTTGTACTTTTTTGAACCTAGAGTTGTTTTTTATCTTCGGCTTTATTACAATGTTGACATGTTTAAACAACCCCCAATTGATCAGAACTTCATAGAAATGGAAAAAAAATGGCTTAAACATTGGTATGAAACTTATATTGTAAAAAAATATCTTTCGAAAAATATGTCATCTAAGGAGTATTTTTCTTTTTTAGATGGTCCAATCACCGCTAACAACCCAATGGGAGTCCATCATGCTTGGGGTAGAACATATAAAGACGTATGGCAAAAATTTCATAATTTATTAGGATACAGACAACGGTTTCAAAATGGATTTGACTGTCAAGGTCTTTGGGTAGAAGTTGAAGTCGAAAAAGAGCTTGGACTTAAGTCTAAGAAAGATATTGAAGAACTTGTACCAGGGAATAAAATGGCATCTATAGCCAAGTTTGTCCAACTTTGTAAGGATAGAGTTTTAAAATATTCGGCTATTCAAACAGATCAAACAAAGCGGCTAGGCAATTTTATGGACTGGGATAATTCTTACTTCACTATGAGCGATGAAAATAACTATATGATTTGGCACCTGCTGAAAAAATGTTATGAAAATGGATGGGTTTATAAGGGGCATGACTCTGTTCCATGGTGCCCACGATGCGAGACTGCTATTTCACAGCACGAAATGCTTACAGAAGACTATAAAGAAGTGGTACATGACTCTATTTTCATAAGTTTTCCTGTTGTAGACAAAAAAAATGAGTATTTTCTGGTCTGGACGACTACTCCTTGGACTATCCCAGCCAATATTGCTGTAGCTGTTGAAAAAGAGCATAACTATTCTTTAGTAGAGACAGAATCAGGTGACAAGTACTGGTTAGTCCAAGAGCGAATTGAATCAATATTTAAAGGCAGTCATAAAGTCCTTAAAACTGTTAAAGGTAGTAAACTCGTTGGCTTACACTATAAAGCTCCATTTGATGATCTTGAGACTGTTCAAAAAGCAGAAAAGGAAAACCCATCATTATTTCACTCAGTTATTGCAACTGACGATCAGATTATGCCAATTCTTACAACAGAGGGTACAGGAATTGTTCACACAGCTGTTAGTGCTGGCACAGAGGACTTTAAACTTGGCAAAAAATTAGGGTTACCCATGATTCCTGTAATCGAAGATAATGCTAATTACCTGCCTACAATGGGATTTTTAGCAGGAAAAAATGCAAAAAAACATCCGGAACTCATTTTTGACTACTTAAAAGAACGACAAAGTTCAAAAGGCGAAAAATGGATCTTCGAAATTATGAGGTATAAGCACCGTTATCCTGCATGTTGGAGATGTAAAACAGAACTAGTGTGGAAAGTAGCAGATGAATGGTATATTGCAATGGATAAACCCAAAAAAAGTGGAAAAACCCTCAGAGAAATGATGGCAGTATCAGCGAAAAAAATGGCCTGGATGCCCGATTTTGGTTTAGACCGCGAGTTAGACTGGTTAAAAAATATGCATGACTGGTTGATAAGCAAAAAAAATCGTTATTGGGGCTTAGCATTACCTATTTTTGTGTGTTCAAAATGTGGGACATTCGAGGTTTTAGGATCAAAGGATGAACTAAAAGCCCGTGCTATAAAAGGGTGGGAGACATTTGAAGGTCACACTCCTCATAAACCGTTTGTTGATGAAGTTATTATTGCTTGTAGCAGGTGTCAGAGTGATGCTAAACGAATTCAAGATGTAGGAAATCCTTGGCTTGATGCTGGAATTGTGCCTTATTCTACTATCACTAAGAATAATCAGGGAGAACCGCTATATCTAAAGAATAAAGAGGAGTGGAAAAAATGGGCTCCTGTTGATTTTATAACAGAGTCATTTCCAGGACAGTTCAAAAACTGGTTTTATGCACTTATCGCGGAGTCTACGGTATTAGAGGAAATGAATCCAACAAAGAGGATACTAGGGTTTGGTACGTTATTAGGTGAAGACGGCCGGGCAATGCATAAGAGTTGGGGTAACTCCATTGAGTTCAATGAGGGAGCTGACAAAATGGGCGTTGATGTTATCCGTTGGATGTTTGCCCGTCAAAATCCTTCTGAGAATATGTTATTTGGCTACAAAAAAGCCGATGAGGTACGGCGAAAATTTTATCTTATTTTATGGAATACCTATAAGTATTTTTTGGAGTATGGAAATCTAGAGAATTTTGATCCCAAAAAAGGCAATTTCAATAACGAACAACTCATAAATATCCTTGATTCTTGGATCATCAGTAGGTTTGCTTCTACTGTAAAACTGGTTGAGATTAGTATGAAAGGATTTTCTGCAAAAGATGCTGCTTTTGGAGTTGAAGAATTCGTTAGCGATCTATCAACCTGGTATATCCGTCGTAGCAGAGAAAGACTCTGGGTTAATTCAGACAATAAGCAAGATAAAGAACACTTTTATTCAACGATATACTTTATCTTACTGAACCTATCAATAGTACTTTCTCCGTTTATGCCTTATATATCTGAAGAAATATATACAAATCTGACAGGCAAAGAATCTGTTCATTTAGAGACGTGGCCAAAAATGATGAAGACATCCATTGATGAGCAGCTCGAAAAAGAAATGAAGTTAGCTCGAAAAGCTACGGAAGAAGGTCATGCGAAAAGAAAACAAAATAATTTAAAAGTGAAAATACCTGTAGGGAATCTAGAATGGAAGTCTGAACAAGACTATACTCAAGTACGCCCAGCTATATGGGAGATTGTGTTGAAGGAACTCAATGTTAAAAACATAACCATCAATAGTAATCTCAAATTTCCTAAAACGCCTGTTAAGTATACTGATGCTGAGTTGAGGCATGAAGGTGAAGTTCGTGAACTTATCAGGGAAATCCAAAGTGAAAGGAAAAAACTTAACTGTCAGATCAACGATAAAATTATTCTTACTATTCCTGAGACATTTAAGAAAGATTGTGACTATATTAAAACAAAGGTTATTGCAAAAGAGATCAAAATAGGTGATAAAGTTGAGATATCACTTGCATAATATGATACTTCTTTATGTCTCGACCTTCATCTTATATATATTTGGGCTTCTCAATTTATTCGGAGTTGAACGACAATTTTTCTTTAAACAGCTAGTATTTACTGTAATTGGTTTAGCTGTATTTTTTTTAATTCGTAAAATTGGCTTTACTTTTTTTAGGTTAAATGGCAAGTTCGTTTACTGGGTATTTATAGGAATAATGTTAATCACTTACTTTATTGGTTTCGAGGCTAAAGGTTCAAGAAGATGGATAGATCTGTATTTTTTTAACTTCCAAGCATCAGAATTTTTCAAGCTATTCTTCGTCATTTTTATTGCTGAGTATTTCTCTAAAAATAGGTCAGCGGTAACGATGCTGCAGTTTTATCTCAAGAGTATTCTCTACTTTTTACTCCCTGCGTTGATCATTTTTAAGCAACCTGATCTAGCAACTACAATTATCTTGACCTTTATTTTTGCAGTTTTGTGCTTCTTCTCAAAAATTCCCAAAAAATATTTTTTTTACACAGTTTTAATCGGGATTTTAGTACTTCCGGTCGGTGTCTTCTTCTTAAGAGATTATCAGAAACAAAGAGTAACCAGTTTCTTTAATCCCCACCTTAATAAACAGAGCACATCATATAATATGACACAGGCAATAATAAGTATTGGTTCAGGTGGATTTATGGGAAGAGGACTTGGACTTGGGACTCAGTCGCAGCTGTATTTTTTACCAGAAAATCATACTGATTTTGCGTTTTCGGCTATGGTTGAACAGCTTGGATTTATAGGAGGTGGTGTGGTTATTGTTTTATACGGTGTGATTGCTGGAGTTTTAATAAAAAAACTTATAGATGCCTATTATAAAAAAGATGAAGATGGTCAGTTTAAGTTCAACTTTATACTAGGGTTTTTGGCGTTTTTTATTTTTCAAATATTTATTAATATTGGCATGAATTTAGGAATGTTGCCGATTGCAGGCATTGCTTTGCCTTTGATCTCATATGGAGGCTCATCTTTGATAACATGGATGATAGGGCTCGCGCTTCTTTCAAAAATAATATAGAGAGATTTGAGTTTTTATAGATCAATTGAGTTTAAATGATAATAAAGTCAAGTATCCTCGCTGTACGACGTACTGCATTTAAGTTTGATCTTACAGTTTTTTTCTGTATAATAGATTTATGGCAAAATTTGCGGTTATCAAATCAGGTGGAAAACAGTTTTTAGTCCAGGCAGACCAAGAAATTATAGTTGACAAGGTTGAAGGTGACGAAAAATCACTAGATTTAGAGGTTTTAGCCACGTTTGATGATGAAAAAACTCTTTTAGAATTAGGGTCCCCTATCTTAAAATCAGTTATTAAAGCAACGGTTGTCGAGGCTGTAAGAGGCGACAAAATCCGAGTTTCACGATTTAAGTCAAAGACAAGATACCGAAAAGTCAAAGGTTTCAGATCACAGCTGACTAAAGTAAGGATCGGCGCGATTTAATTTCATTACCATATGGCACATACAAAACAACAAAAAGCAGCAAAAGGAAATAAAGACTCTCGCTCAAAAAGACGAGGAGTAAAAGTATTTGGTGGAGAGACAGTCATTGCAGGCAATATCATCTTGAGACAGAAAGGGACACGTGTTTGGCCAGGAGAAGGAGTTATGTTGACAAATGACTTTACCTTAATGGCTCTTAAACCAGGAACAGTCAGATTTCTTCAAAAAAGAGGCAAGCAACTAGTTGCTGTTGAGTAATCAAAAACTTCATTTGATAGAGTAAGCACCACTTTGATATATTAATTTAATCGTATTTATTTGGTACAATTTCATCATGAAAGAAGAAGATCAACAAGTAGTGGATCAGATTAGGGAAACAGATGACTACTTTAAGAAAGCAAGACTTATACAGTTTCTCCAGAAAGAGAAACATATTACCACCAAGGATTTGAGTGGTGCACTTGATTTAAAGCCATCGTACTTATGTCATATAACTCGCCTAAACAAGCTTCCAGAGCTCGTGATAGATGGCTATTACTCTAAACTCATATCGGTGAGTCATCTTTTTCTGATAGCCCGCTTAAAAGAGATTCAGGATATGACAGAAATCTATGAAAAAGCTTTGGCAACTAATTTGACTGTACTACAGACAGAAGAATTAGTACGTGAGAAACTCTTCAGTATCCTGCCAGATGGAAGTCGTTTGTCTAGCGATGACGTAGAGGCCGCAAAAGAAAAGATAAAGACAATTTTTAAGAATGTTTCTGTGAAGATTATTCAGACGAGAGTTAAGGCAAAAGTAATTATTGAGGTGAAAGGGAATCTAAAGAAAACTTCTCAGACATTGGCAAGCATTCTAGAAGCACTATCAAAGTAAAAAATATCGGCGGCTGTTTTTTTTGTTCTTAAGTTTGCTGGTTCAGGATTTTTAACTGGCCCCATTAAGTTGGTTGGAAAGTAGCGGTAAAAAACCTGGCCAATAATGCTTGCAATTGGAATTGGCCCAAACTCTCGTGAGTCTTTGGATTTTGGTCTATTGTCTCCAAGTACGATCACCTCACCTTTCGGGACTATAATTGGCACTCCTTCCTTAGCATAGGCAGAAAATCCCCATACAGGTGTTTTATCGGATATATACGGTTCATTAAGCATCTCTCCATTCAAATACACCTCACCATTTTGAAATATGAGCGTATCGCCTGGTAAACCGATCACTCTTTTAATATACTCGACTTCATAGTTTTCTGGAGCATGAATTACCACGACATCTCCTCGTTCTAAAGGTCTAAATTTATAGGTAACTTTGCTTGTGAAGATATATTGGCCTGTTTCAAAAGAAGGTTCCATCGAGGCACCTTGGATCTTATTAGGCTGACAAATAAAGAGATAAATAACCATGAACAACGATCCTATGAAGACAATTGTTTCAAGAATATCCATAACAAAGTCGATAATGCCTTTCACAATTCCCATAAACATTATTGTAGAAGACTTAGGGCAAAAATACAAGGATAGGGTATAATTGGACTATAGAGAAAAGAGGGAATAAATAGAAGTTATGATTGTGGGTAAAAAGGCTTATCTATGTCCGTTGTCTCAAGTTTACTGATTATTTCGGCCGATTAGCTCAGTTGGCTAGAGCGTTGCATTCACATTGCAAATGTCGGGGGTTCAAGTCCCTCATCGGCCACAGTGTTAGATAGTTGGGCATGGGAGAATTTAATATTATTAGAATGTATTAACTACAAGATTAGTATAAGAGTACAATGAAACATGAAAACTCCCTCGATATTTTTACTTAACTTTCTTTCTCTAAACGTATCTTCATTTATTATTAAGATTCTCAACTTTATTCTATTTATTTTTATAGTTCATACACTTTCCATAAAAGACTACGGAGTTTATGTTTTAGTCTGGGCACAAGTCAATTTTTTTACACCTCTCCTCGATTTTGGAACGACCTCTTATGGTTTGGTTTACATGTCAGAGGATAAAAAGAATCAGTTAAATGCTTTACTTTCATTGCGGATTGTTATAGCGAGTTTCATTTTTTTATTTAGTATTTTTACTGGTTTCATCTATGGTAGTGATAAGACTCTCTCTTTTTTTATTTTTCTTACTTCATTTAGTATTTTAGGCAATGTTATGTACGGCAGCCAGGTAATTGTTACTTCTCTTAAGGACAAGGCGTACTTTTCATCTATCTTTTCCCTTTTATTTACAGCTGTTCTATTATTTTCATCAATCGTTCCTCTAACTATCACAAAAAATCTCTCCAGTATCTTTTATGTAATCTTCATCATGTATAGCATCAATGCAGTTATGAGCTGGATTTTGATCAAAAAGAGTTTTCCCTCATTTCGGTTTACCTATCATCCGGTAATTTGGAAAGAAATAGCCTCAAAGTCATATGTGTTTATTGTAATAAGTTTCCTCCTGGGAATTTACTTTAAAATAGACATTTTTCTGCTTAATTTTTTAAAGTCACAGAAAGAGGTTGGTATATACTCAGCGGGTTACAAGTTTTTTGAAGCCTTTCTTTTTATAGTCGCCAGTTATAACATCAGCGCGACTCATCAACTCTCAAAACTTCATAAGGAAAGTTTCACTAAATTTATATACAGAGTATATAAGGATAGTATTCTACTTGCTGTACTAGGATTTCTAATTGCGGTCTTTATTTACTTAATAGCGCCTTTTTTTATGCCATTTATATTAAAGCAAGATACCAATGAGGCTTCACGCGTACTTCAGATTGTTATATTCTCTTTACCACTCATGCTACTAGCTACTGTTTTTACAAATGTACTCTTCATTTTTAAAAAAGCTCATCTGGTCATTTTTATTTTTATGTTCCAAGTTATCACTAACTTCCTCCTAAATCTTTATTTTATCCCGAAGTATTCATATATTGGCAGTGCCTACATTACCGTTTTAAGCGAGCTCATCAATGCTGTTTTAGTATTTTGTTTATTTCTCTACTATAAAAAAAATGAAAATCAGTCTTGATGGAGGAGGAATACAACAGGAAAGAGGAAAGGCATTTGGTAATGCAGTATATATTGAGAATCTTCTTAAAGCACTTTCTCTATACGAGACATTAAACACATATTTAATCTACACATTTTCAGACAAACAGCATCTAATCAGAAAGAAGAATTTGATTTTTCAGAATCTGAGTCCGACATGGGGATGGATGAAGTTAAGAGTCCCTTTTGAGGAGATAATCAACCCAAAAGAAGTGTATTTAGCTCTTAATCAGGCCCTTCCTGCGTATACTTCTGCAAAAATTATAACTGTGACACATGGATTATCTTTTTATTTTCACAAAGATTTGTTCTCTAAAGACTTTAGTCGTCTTGAGTCACAGCGTAAGGAGTATCTAAAGAGATCTGATATCATTTTAGTGTCCTCAACAAAGATAAAAAAAGAAATAAGAGCCATGAAAACTGACGCTATAGTTCATACGCTCACATTTGGAATTCCTTTTGACTTTCTGACATATAAAGAAGTTAAGAGATCTCCTTTTTTTATGTTTGCAGGCATGAATCATCCAGTGAAGAATGTTGATTTTATTGTTGGTCGGTTTCTTGAGTTTATTACTCATAAGGAATACTCTCATTTTGAGCTGTATTTATGTGGGCCATTCGAGATATATACAAAACTCTCTAAACAGATTAAGTCTTTTTCGGATCTCCCCAGAAATAAACTGAAGAACTTATATCAAACTGCAACTGGATATCTAACAGCATCGCTCTATGAAAGTTTCAACTTTCCGGTACTAGAAGCTTTAAGCCAGAAATGCCCTGTAGTTGCATTAGAGTCGGCTGTAATACCTGAAATGAAAGAATATGTGCACTCAACTACAGATCAATACTCTTTTGGAGATAGTATGAAAAAGGTTGCTATGGGCGAGATTAAAAAAAATAGTCTAATAAAATTAAGGAATAGCTTCTCATGGAAAAAGTATGTTCAAAAGTTACAGGAACTATATAAAACTTTAGCATAATCACAACTATAGCGGTGATGTAATTAATATTATGTTTATACCCTTTCCAGGCTATATTTTGGCAGAAATACTACACCAATGGAACACAGGCCTCTTATAATCTGATTATAGTAGTAATCGCCTCAAAATTAGTTAAGAATAGTATAATAGATCATGCTAACGGCTGTTGTGCTTACAAAAAATGAAGAAAAGAATATCGAAAGATGCATAGAGTCTCTTGTATTTTGTGATGAACTAATAATCGTAGATGATAACTCTAATGATAGTTCGCTAGAGATTGCTGAAAAGTATAAGGTGAAAATCTATCAAAGACCGCTTCATAATAATTTTTCAGAGCAGAGAAACTTTGGTATGCAAAAAGCTAAAGAAGACTGGATTTTATTCATTGATGCTGATGAAGAAGTTACTGAAGGTCTTAAAAGAGAGATCATGGAGTCGATACAATCACACGATGTGGCAGCATACTATATAAAGAGACGAGACTTTTTCTGGGGCAAGGAACTGATGTTTGGAGAAACTGCAACCGTTAGAAATAAAGGGCTGATAAGACTTATGAAGAAGAGTAGTGGAAAGTGGATTCGTCCGGTCCATGAAGAGTTCAGGACCGAGGGAAAAACGAGTCAGTTAAACAGTTATCTCAATCACTATCCTCATCCTAGTATTAATGAGTTCCTACAAGATATCAATACTTACAGTACACTCAGAGCACAGGAATTATATAAAAATAAATCCTCATTAAACGCAGTAAGTATTATCATTTACCCCTTGGCAAAGTTCATACTCGTATATTTTATAAAGTTAGGCTTTCTTGATGGGCCAGCTGGATTTGCTTATGCTTTTTTCATGACTTTTCATTCTTTTTTAGTCAGAGCCAAGTTATACCAATATCTTCATGTTCATGAAAAAAGCAGTCAGTAACTTCAATAAAATAGTAGACGTTTTGTTATATATCACACTTGGTTTCTTTACCCTAGGTCAGTTGGGAAGACTATCTTTTCTAGGTCAGCAAGTTAATGTTTACCTATACGAAGCAGCTTTATTTCTATTAACTCTAATTTTAGTTTTATGGTATCGGCTCGAACCACTTAAACAAATTAATAAAAAACAGCCATTTATACTCTATTTTTTAGGTTACTTATCTATTTTTTTCTTTCTGACAGGTTTCGGATTTACCCTTCAACAAAACCTTGTGAGTTTACTTTATTTACTACGACTGAGTCTTTACTTTATTTTCTTTAGTTTTGCAGTATATCATTATCTAAAAGAAAAAAGCTGTATTAGAACGATGAAGATAGCTATATATGGCAGTATAATTCTTACCTTAATTTTGTCGTTTATACAGTATTCTCTTTATCCCAATCTTCGAAACATCTCATATTTAGGGTGGGATCCACATTGGTACAGAATGGTAGGGATGTTTTTTGATCCACCAATTGCAGGAGCTTTGTACGGACTTTTCTTTATTTTTTTATATGGTCAGAAAAAAATTAGTCAGGTATTAAAAATAGGCTCGCTGGCTATTCTCAGTATTTGTATTGTCTTAACGTATTCAAGGGGAACATTTTTGGCTATTCTCATTGTGATTTTAGTTATGTTTTTCAAAAAAAGTTTCCTGAAAGGAATAGTCTTAGTAGTACTACTGGTAGCTGCTGTCTACCTTTTCATACCCAAGCCATTTGGCGAGAGTGTGAATCTAAATAGAACTTTCTCAATATTTTCTCGAGTCTCAAACTATCAGGAAGGACTCTCTGCATGGGTAAAGCGCCCTTTGATCGGTGTTGGTTACAATAGAGTCAGGTATAGTAAAGGACTATCTTCATTCCACAGTGAGTCAGAGTATGAAAATAATCATGCTGGAGCATCTTACCACTCAAGTTTTCTTCTTATCTTAGTTACAGGGGGAATTGTGGGTCTATTACTTTATTTTGGAGTGCTCATCTCATTTGTGAAGTTGGGAAATACTGCCTTTTTAAGCACAGTCTTTCTTAGTTTACTATCTCTTACAGATAATGTCTTACTCCATCCTTTTGTACTATTCTTTTATTCTTTAGTTGTTATCGCAGAAAGCAGTGAAGAAGTTAGTCTTTATGGTAAACAACGGTAAGCTCCTTTTTCTCAGAATTACCGGCGTCATCTAGAGCAATAATTGTAAATTTATTATCGCCTTCGTTCAGTCGTAAACTTTGTTGAAACTTACCCTGAGCATCAACTACTACAGGTGAGGAATTAATTTGAACTGTTACATCTTTATCGGTCTTTCCGGCGATTTTAATCTCGGATTTATCCGTTTTTGTATTATCATTTGGTTCTGATATTTCCAGTTTTGGCTTATCATTTTTATAGATTACTGAGAAGGTATCTGAAGATTTACTATGTTTTTTATCTTTACTAATAGCTTTGATGTAAACATCATTTTTACCTTTTTGCAGATCACCAATTTTCTCAGAAAATGTGTCTGAGGCATCAGAAATTTTTACTTTCTTGTCATTAATGTAGTACTCAAGCGTATCAAATTGATTTGAGGACCCAGTAATTATAAACTGAGCGCTATTTGTCGCAGAAACGACTGGATCTATGTCGAGTGTTCCTATAAAGTCTTCAGATTGACTGGTTTGACTCTCCTTTTTATTAAATGTTCCTACATAACCGCTACTTTTGAGTATAAACTGAAACCCAATAAAGAAAACAAAGGCCAACAGTAGGATAACAACTCCAATCATCAAGGCGACTTTTTTATAAAAAAGTTTTTGTTTATGTTTTTCAAGTCTAGACATAAGGCGAAAATATAAATGACTTTCTAGTTACATTATACCTCAAAGTTAGCTGAGCCGATAGCCGGGATCGAACCGGCGACCTTTGCTTTACGAAAGCACTGCTCTACCAAACTGAGCTATATCGGCATTTAAGATAGTACATTATATCAACTCAATTAGGCTGCTGAGTTTAAGTCTGTAGAATCTAGTGTAGGCGAATCCAAGTATAGTAGATCATGATGGTCTATATTTTCTAATGTTTGTAAAACTGGAGTATTTGGAGTTGCTTCATATGATTTTCTATGACCAATATGAGTCAATAATCCTCCTAATCCAATTAATCCAACTCCAACGAGTAAAGTAGGAAGGTCACCAACTCCTTTTCCATTCATTTCTGCAGCTTCTTTTAAGAATGAAAGTCCGATAATGGCACCACTACCTCCGATTGCAAGGCTGGTTGTATTAAGAAGCTCAACTGTGTCTTTAAGTTTTTCGTCATGACTTTGTCCATTTAAAAAGTTGATTGCTCTTTCATGAGGGTCCATTTTTTTATGATACACAATAGATATGTAGAAATTCAACAGCAATTTAATTCTAACCTGGAAATATCAGTTGCAGTATAATATATGTATGTCGGAAAAGACTGAACATAGCTTTATAGGAGGAATGAGAGAAAAACTTGAAGATGGAGTAAAAACCCTTGTTATGCTTGGAGTAGCTATGTTAGGCATCGCAGCATTTATATAGTCAAAACCATGGTTAATCTCTTGATTTTTATCTTAAAGAGCTAAACTTAAATAATAAATAATTTTAAAAAAGTCGTATTTTATTCTCTATTATCCGTAATAATTGGATTGTGGGCACTAATCGTCCCAATAGAGGTTAATGCTAACTTTATTATACCTACCCTATCTGATGTAATAATTTTCTTAATAAGACAAGGGTTAATCCTTCTAATATTCATTAATTGTATTTATTTTTTAGTATCGTTTTTCATTCCAAGAAAAAAAGGTATCAAATTAATTAGTATATTAAAGACCTCTCCTACTTTTGTGTTGAATCATTATTTTTTTATTCGTTGTGATAACTTTAGAGCAGATAGTCTTTCAAGGTAAATTCTGTTTAGGTATATCATGTCCTATCAGAATACGTTAAGAACGCATATTCCTTATATGTAGTTTTTTTAAAATAACTTCTAAAGTAAACTGTCCCGTCTGGAGCGGGATACGGGAGTCGGACCCGTTTCTCATCCTTGGGAAGGACGTATTAGACCGTTTAACTAATCCCGCAAAGTGGTAATGAGAGTATAGCAAAAGTGGAACAGATGGTCAACTTAGTCATCAGCTAGGATGTTCTTGATGTAATTTTTAGTTTCAGGAAAGTCGGGTAATCCGCCTGTTTTTTCGTGATTGGGATTATTTCCGTTTATGTTTGTACCATTCATATAATCTTCTACGTTTCCGGTTCCAGCATTGTAGGTCGCTAATGTCACATCCCACCTACCATACTTCTTATAGCTATTTTCTAGATAGATTCCAGCTGCATCGATTGCTTGCTCAGGATTAAAAGGATCAATTCCCATTCCTTGAGCAGTACTCTTCAAAAACTGAGCTATACCTCGAGCATCTTTAGGCGACACGACATTGGGATTAAATCCAGACTCCTGTCGGAGAAGATGATATAGAATTTTCACTGGAACATTATGTTTATTTGCAGATGCATTTATCATTTTATAATAAGGCAATGCGGCTTTATCTGGAGGCGGTGTTTCTGTAGGAGATGCTACAGGATTAACAGGCTCATTTGGTTGTAGAGATGGATTTAAAGCGTGTGAATTTGGAGGCGATAGTTCGATATGTGCCTGAGTATAAGGGACGATTAAATTGTATTCAGTTGAGGAATTATTTCTTTGATCACCTATGACCATATCAAGACCTTTACTTATTCCAAGATATGCGCCTGTAAGATAGGTGCCTACAACACCGGTTCTGATAAGGAACTCTTTGAAACCAACTTGTGATCGTACTTCGTGCCTATTTCCGGACTCTTTCATCCGGATATTATACACTATAGGACTATATTTGTCAAGTTTCATGTCTCGTTGAGATGAGACTTAAAAGTCTAACTAAAGGATGAGCAGAGAGACGGACTTAGTTTGTTTATTCCCCATGCGGGGATATGGACATTTTGTTCCATCTCTCTGTCTTGCTGCTCAGGCTGATTAAATGTCGACTATGACCTTTTCGTTTTTATCAAGCACCTCACCGAATATTACCTTGAAACCTCTGATTATGTTTACGATCATTGTACCGTCATAAACAAGTTCGGTTTCCTCGCCAATATTTTCGTTTGAAAGGTGAGCTTCAACTATCAGATAAGTTCTCCCTACATATGAAACGACATACTCTCCTGAAACAGACTTGTGATCTGTGAAGAGTTGGTGTTGAGTTATAAGCGATTCAAGATATTCCTTTAGATATTCTCTAAAGTCTTTAGGAATTCTTAGATCAAAGTTTTCATCTGGGACAGATTCCAAAATCACTATTGGCCTCCTTTTGAACGAGCAGCAAGAGCTTTCATTATAGCAGATAGAGCCTATAGTATCAATTGAAAATGTTGGAAATCGAAGTCCAACGTAGTGTTTTTCAGAATACTGATGTACTAGTATGCTAGTACAGTCGAAAATGCGCTTACGAGAAGTAGAAACAAGAACAAAAAAATAAAAAAAATCCTGCTTAAATAAAAATAGGATTATGTTGCCTAAATTGACCTCCATCGTGAATGGACTTTCCTAAGAATCTCAGACTAACTTATTAAAATTATCTGGGTATAACTAGTTTAGTCCCTACTTCAAGCTTTTCCGGATCTGAAATACCATTAGCTTTTGCGATATCTTTCCATGAGAATCCATCTCCGAAAGTTCTAGAGGCAATGTTCCAGAGAGTATCTCCTTTAACAACTATGTGCTCCTTGGAAGTGTCGCTAACCTGTCTTGTCATAGCAGCCTTATCAGAAATAGTACCACCTTGAATTTCTGGACCTCCTACACCCCCTTGCGCTAAGACGTCCAGTCGGGTTGGTAATTTTGGAACAGCAGGCGGTATCAATATTACTTGACCCGGTTCTATATCACTTGGGTTACGAAGTTTATTATAAGAAATTAAGTCTTTATAGTTAAATCCTGATTTATAGATATTTTCTGCGATTCTCCAAAGAGAGTCACCTTTTTTTACTACATATCTAGAAGGATTTTGATTGGGCTTGGCTTTTGCTGCTTCTGCTGCTTTTTTGTGATCTACTTTAGGAGTAACAACAACCTCTTTTGGATTTTTTTCAATTTTTGAGGTTGGTAGTGGAAGAGTTGTTGCATTTATAGTTACAGTTCTTGCCATTGTTTTAGTTGGTATCAATGTAGCTGTTGGGAGATTTACCTGTTTTGTGGTAACCGTTTTTCTATTATCAGCTACAACAACATGTGATGTGTTTTTAACCATTAGGTAAGAGGTTCCTGAAAGTAGTCCAAATAAGACTCCTAGTCCAACAATAAAGTACTGATATTTTTCTTTTAAAGTACTAACTACAAGATCTTGATAATCAATTTCTCGGAAAACGTGAGATTTTTTTCTAGACGGGGTGAAGGAGGTTGATTTATATATTTTCTTAGGCAAAATATTTTTTCCCATGTTTTTTTCCTTAAAAAAATTATAATAGTACTTATTAGCTATGACATCTCTGTTTTGATGTCATTATAGACCACCAAATTAAAAATGCAATGGTAAAAAAATCTCAGTTTACCAATCAAGAGATTTCTGATCTACTTAGATCTGTTGCGGCTGCATATACTTTGCAAAATGGAAATAGATTTAAAATTATCGCTTATGAAAAAGCGGCAGACTCTGTTGAACACTTAAGCAGAGAACTCTACGATCTTTGGCAAGAAAGGAAAATGAATCTCATTCCTGGAATAGGATCATCACTACAGTCCTCACTTGACGAGTACTTTCAAAAAGGTAGATCAGAACATTTTGAAAAAGTAATAGGAGTAATTCCAGCCCCTGTATTTCCTTTAATGAAAGTTCCATCAATAGGTCCTAAAACCGCTTTTAAACTAGTTAAGGCTCTCAATTTAGAAAAAACGAACTCTATTTTTGAAGAAATAGAAAAAGCTGCTGAAAAAGGATTGATAGCTAAAATTCCCACATTCGGAGCTAAGTCTCAACAGGAAATTCTAGATGCTATTAAAAGATATAAAACATCAAAAAACCAAGAAACTCGGATGCCACTCCCTTATGCGCACAGAATGGCCCTTGAAATTATTTCATATTTAGAACAACTACCTAACGTTTTGCAAATAGATGCTCTTGGATCTCTTAGAAGGATGTCTGCAACAATTGGGGATATTGATATTGCTGTGGCAGTGAAAGATGGTGATATTGGTGATATTGTTAAGCATTTTTTAGAATATCCAAAGAAAATCACTATTGATAATGCTGGGGAAGAGAAAGCTTCTATAATACTCCCTCCAAATATTCGTGTTGATCTACGAGTTCAGGATATCAGTAACTATGGTTCAATGTTGCAGTACTTTACGGGAAACAAAGCTCATAATATTAAGTTAAGAGAGTATGCGATAAAAAAAGGATACTCACTCTCCGAACACGGTATTAAAGATATGAAAACGGAGAAGACAAAAAAATATAAAGACGAAGAAAGCTTCTATAATTTTCTGGGATTTCAGTATGTTCCACCTGAACTTCGCGATGGCTCTGACGAACTTGAGATCGCCGCAAGGCATAAAATTCCTCAATTAGTTGAGCTGCAGGATATCAAAGGAGATATGCATACTCACTCAAGTTACGATCTTAAGCCATCTCATGATTTTGGTGCTAACACATATGAACAAATGGTTAATCAGGCTGAAAAACTTGAATATGAGTATATTGGTTTTGCAGACCATAATCCTAAAATGAGTGTGTTAACAAAAGAGGAAATTATTACCATTATGAAGAAACGTAAAGAATATATAGAGTCTTTTTTCAAAAACTCCACAAGTAAAGTTCGTCCATTTATCTCTCTGGAGACTGATATAACTCCCTCTGGAGAACTTGCATTACCAGAGGAAGCAATTGAGTTCGTAGACTATTTAGTCGTTTCTGTTCACAGCTCTTTTCAGATGAATAGAGAAGACATGACTAAACGGGTTCTTAAAGCTTTATCCTATCCAAAAGTAAAGTTACTTGGACACCCGACTGGAAGGTTACTGGGAAAAAGAAACGGCTATGAGCTTTATTGGGATAAAATATTTCAGTATGCAAGTAGTAAATCTATTGCACTTGAAATTAACTCGTGGCCGGATAGGCTTGATCTGCCAGATATCCTAGTAAAAGAAGCTAGGGCAATCGGAGTGAAGTTTATGATTAATTCAGATGCACATGCAGTTACAGATATGTTAAATTTAAGATATGGAATCTCTGTTGCCAGAAGAGGATGGGCAACAAAAAATGATATAATTAATACAATGCCGTATAATGAATTTAATGAGTGGTTATTATTACTAATTTAATACAATTATGACTATCTGGATATTACTTGGAGCAGTCGTGCTCATTATTCTCTACTTTATTTTTACTTATAATGGACTGGTAGTGCTAAAGACACGTATTCAGGAAGCTCTTTCTGGTATTGATGTACAGCTCAAAAGAAGAGCAAGTCTGATACCAAACCTTGTTGAAACTGTGAAAGGATACGCAAAACATGAAAAAGATGTGTTTGAGAATGTGACCAAAGCTCGTTCGGCTTTACTGGCGGCAAACTCAGTTCCAGAAAAAGCAGAGGCAAATAATCAACTCACTGGGGCATTAAAATCACTTTTTGCCATTGCGGAGGCATACCCAGAACTTCAGGCAAGTGGGAACTTCAAAGACCTACAAGGGCAACTAGGTGACACCGAAGATAAAGTAGCTTACTCAAGGCAGTTTTATAACAGTAATGTGATGGACTACAATTCAAAAGTTCAGATGTTTCCGAGTAACTTTATTGCAAACATGTTCGGTTTCTCAAAGGTGGAGTTCTTTAAGGCTGAGGAAGAAGATAAAAAAGACGTGAAAGTCAGTTTTTCGGATAAAACTTAAGAATCCCCCACTAAAATTACCCATTGATGGTAGACCAGCATCTATAGTCTACTGTCTGTCGTTGATTATGTCGGTATACTCACAAATAGCTAGTAATAAAGCCAAAACAGTCTTAATTATTTTCCTATTCATCATATTTGTAACTGGTTTTTTCTTTCTCATAGGAAAGTATTTCCAAGATCCAACTACTTACTTTGTAATTGGATTCATAGTTTCACTTGTTTCAACAGTAGGAAGTTACTTCTACTCTGATAAAATTGTATTGTTGACAACGGGAGCAAAACCAGCTAACAAAAATAAATACTTTGATTTATATACTGTTGTTGAGAACTTAAGCATTGCCAGCGGTCTGCCTATACCAAAAATTTATGTTATCAATGACCCCGCTCCAAATGCGTTTGCAACAGGACGTAATCCTAAACACGCTGTCGTCTGTGCAACTACTGGCCTCTTAGAAAGACTGAATAGAACTGAACTTGAAGGTGTTATAGCTCATGAGCTTTCTCATGTTAAAAACTATGATATTTTGCTCTCATCGATGGTTGGTGTACTCGTTGGGACAGTTGCTTTGATCTCTGATTGGATCATGAGAAGTATGTGGTGGGGAGGAATAGACCGAAAGGAAGATAATAGAGACAACAGAAACCCTCTTTTATTTATTTTTTTTATGGTCATGTTACTTTCGACACCATTTGTCGCCATGTTAATACAGCTGGCGATTTCAAGGAAAAGAGAGTATCTGGCCGATGCCAGTGGCGCGCTACTAACAAGATATCCTATGGGTCTAGCAAGAGCTTTAGAAAAAATTTCAGATGACCCCCATGTCTTGAAAACTGCCACTACTTCAACTGCACATCTTTTTATTGAGAGTCCGTTTAAAGCTAAAAATACTCGTTCCTGGGTAACTTCGCTACTTAGCACTCATCCTCCTATAGAAGAAAGAATCAAGATCCTGATGAGTATGTAAATTGTTTGACTTCAGATTATAATATAAACATGTACTTAAAGAACTCTCTTATTATATTTATATGCAAAGTCTTTTTAGCTACTGTCAAGATTTTCTCTCTTGGTTCTGGATCTACCTGGCCAGGTCATATAGCTTTAAAAATGAACACCATGATTATCAAAGAGTTATGGGAAAAATCTCATTTAAAAGTAATCCTCATTGCAGGGACCAATGGTAAAACTACAACTTCGACTCTTCTAAAGTTTTTACTCGAAAAAAATCGGTATAAAGTCTTTCAGAACGAGGAGGGCGCTAATCTTTTAAATGGGGTTGCCTCTTGTTTAGTAAGATATGCAGATATAAATGGCAAACTCCCTTATGATTATGGAATTTTTGAAATTGACGAAAACACTCTGCCACAGATGCTTGAGCAAATTCAACCAACAGCTATCATACTTCTCAATTTATTTAGAGATCAACTAGACAGATATGGAGAGGTAAATACAGTCGGCAGGAACTGGAAAGAGGCTCTAAGAAAATTACCTGAGAATGTAAACCTATTTGTAAATGGCGACGACCCTCAAATTTATTACTTAGGCCTGGATATAAAATCGAACGTGTACAGCTTTGGATTACACAGCACGTTATTAGAAAAGAAAGAGGTACCTCATGATGTTGACTCAACATACTGCCCAAACTGTGGTGAAAAATTAAGTTATAAGACAATGTCATACTCTCACCTGGGTGATTTCTCCTGTTCGAAGTGCAGCTTTAAAAGAGAAAATATTTTTTCATATCTCCCAGCTGAATTAAAGTCTTCATTGACTGGCGTTTATAACCTTTATAATATTTCTGCCGTTTTTTTATTACTAGAAAAGTTACTCAATATACATGTAGATAGTCTTTCAAAGCAACTTTTGGATTTCGAACCGGCTTTTGGTAGACAGGAGATTATCCAATACCAGGGAAGAAATGCTTTCTTGCTTCTCTCAAAAAACCCAACAGGTTTCAATCAGTCAATAGAAGCGATAAATAGTTTTTCAAATGGAAAAATTAATGTACTCTTAATTCTAAATGATAGGATACCAGATGGTAGAGATATATCTTGGATCTGGGATGTAGAGTTTGAGAATTTACTAAATAATGCAGTAAACGTTGTCGTCACTGGAGATAGGACCTTCGATATGGCACTCCGATTGAAGTACTCTCTTGAAAAAGATGCTGAAACAAGGACGGATGGCAACTCAATTTGCTTTGATAGAGTTACTGCAATCCAGAACCTTGAATCAGCTTTAGCCTTAGTAGTCAAAAATACGCCAAAAGACGAGACACTATACATTTTAGCAACTTACTCAGGTATGCTTGATGTTCGGAAGTTACTTATTGGTAAAAAAATTCGTTAATATGGAAAAATTATCACTAACAATCGGATGGCTTTACCCTGAACTCATGAGTACTTATGGTGATCGTGGAAACATTCAGGTATTGTCTAAGAAATGTGTCTGGAGTAATATCAAAGTAAAAATACTCCCAATTGATCATAATACTTCTATCAACGAACTTAAAAATATTGATCTACTTTTTGGAGGCGGTTCTCAGGATATACAACAAGAAATTGTTATGCGAGATTTACGAGGTAAGGGGTTAGTTATAAAAGAGTTAATCGAAAGAAACATACCAGCTTTGTTTGTCTGTGGCTCACCACAAATTATGGGAAAGTATTACGAACCTGCTGAAGGAAAAAAGATTGAAGGTCTTGGAGTTTTTGATATGACGACTTTAAATCCTGGACTTACGAAACCTCGTTGTATCGGCAATATCATTGCTGAAGTTGAGCTAGATGGTACTGATGGCACTGACTCCCCTAAGACTATAATTATCGGCTTCGAAAATCACGGAGGTCGAACCTATTTGGGTAAAACAGCCAAACCTTTCGCTAAAGTTACTCATGGGTTCGGTAATAATGGTGAGGATGGCACTGAAGGTATTATTTATAAAAATGCTATTGGATGTTATTTTCATGGCCCACTTCTTCCTAAAAACCCTGAGATAGCAAACTATCTTCTTAAAAAAGCTCTCTCAGTAAAATACAACAGGGAAATAGGACTCAGATATAACTCAGATGATATACTCTCAATAAAAGCCAAACAAATCATATCAAGCCGTTATATAGATTAAAAAATGTTAAAATAAATAATGCTCTCAAATGAGACAGAGTATCATACCAATGACTATATAAGGAAGTTTCTCTACTCAGATTAATATCTGTTTGGTATAAGATCAAGGTATGTAAAAATACTTCTTGAAACGCTAATTTTTATAACTGCTTTTTTACTTCAAACATTTCTGGCAAAATCTACTAACGTCACCAAAACATAAAATAACTAAGAGGGGAGATACACGAGAAATGGTTTGGGCTGACAGAGATAGGACGGAACAAGTTCTTGTTAACCTCTTTAGCAATGCTATAAAATACTCTCCGAGATCTGATACTGTTTTAGTGCGTGTTACTGAAGAGAGTGATGTTGTTAAGATCGATGTAGAAGACAGAGGTATAGGAATACCTAAAAATAAAATCCGTCAAATATTTGATAGATTTTACCGTGTTGATTCAAAAGAAGGTGAGTTTACCGGTTTAGGACTTGGCCTCTACATTTCAGCAGAGATAATTAGTCGTGAAAACGGCCAGATGTGGGTTGAGAGTGAGGAAAAAATTGGCTCTACTTTTTACTTTACTCTACCAACTAAACGTAATAATGAATATAAAAAGCAATGAACAAAACAGTCTTAATTTATGATGATGAAGAAAGCATCCTCGAGGTAATAATGATAATCTTAGAAGAACATGGTTATAAAGTGTATACATTTTTAAATAGGGAGACTATTTTTGATGAAGTAAAAAAATATAGTCCTGATCTTATTTTGATGGATATTTGGATGAAGGGAACTAACGGTCACGAAATTTCTTTAGCATTAAAAAATGATTCTAAAACAAAGAGTATTCCAGTTATTCTAATTTCTGCATAAAAAGAAGGTGAAGAAATCGCCCAAAAAAGCAGGAGCTAATGGTTTTAAAAAAATCCTTTGATATGAGGATTTGTTAGCAAGAGTTAGTGGCGTTTTTTCTGAGTCCTAAAAAGAATTCTCATTCATTTTAAGTAAATCTGGGTTTATAGTATAATTCTCATATGAAGAAAACAGTAAATCTTTCAAAAGAGGATATTCTACATTTGGCGCAGTTAGCAAATCTTAAGCTTAGTGAAAAAGAAGTTATAACATTTCAGAAACAACTAACTGAAACCTTAGACTATGTAGAAAACCTAAATGAGCTTAATATAAAAGACATTACTCCAACGAATTACTCGACTGATATAAAAAACTGTACTTTCGATGACGGGACCGTATGTGAAAGAATGTTTTCTCAGGAGGAAGCATTAGAAAATACAAATGAAAAAAAGAATAGTTATTTTGTAGTCAAACGGATAATGTAATAATATATTATTTATCATTTCGGAATATAAAACGAAAAAATGAATTTACTTGGAAAATCACTCACACAGCTACAGTCTTTACTTAAATCAAAGGAAGTTACTCCTTCTGAGTTAACAAGCTATTTTACTGAAAGAAGCAAGAGATATAATAAAGATTTAAATGCCTACTTAACTTTTGCTGATAAAGAGGTATCATCATCAAGAGGTGAGCTTGCGGGTATTCCACTTTCAATAAAAGACAATTTTTGTACAAAGGGTGTCAAGACAACAGCTGCTTCTAAAGTACTTGAAAACTTTATTCCGCCTTATGATGCGACTGTTGTGACAAATTTAAAAAATGCAGGAGTTTCTTTTTTTGGCAAAACTAACATGGATGCATGGGCACATGGATCTTCAACTGAGACATCAGATTTTGGCCCTGCCAAAAATCCTTGGTCAATTGAAAGAACACCGGGAGGCTCATCAGGTGGTTCCGCTTCGGCTGTTTCAGCATACCTTTCACCAGCCTCCATCGGGTCAGAAACAGCCGGTTCAATTCGTCAACCTGCTTCCTGGTGCGGTGTTATCGGTCTTAAGCCAAGTTATGGGCGAGTTTCACGGTATGGAGTTGTAGCAATGGGTTCCTCCTTAGACTGTCCTGGGCCTATCACTTCAACGGTTGAAGATGCAGCACTTCTTTTAAAAATTATTGCTGGTAAAGACAAATATGATGCCACAACAGCTGATATACCTGTTGTGGATTATCAAAGCTTTTTACAAAAGAAAAACACTTACACAATAGGTATAACTGATGAGTATTTTGTTGGGGTGAATAATGAAGTAAAACAGAAGGTAATGGAGTCAATCTCAGTCTTTGAAAGAATTGGGCATAAAGTAAAAAAAATTAAATTAATGGCTCCTAAATACGCAGTATCTGTATATACAATCATCCAACGTGCTGAGGTTTCTTCAAATTTAGGTAGATATACCGGGATCCGATTTGGCAAGGACCGATCTTTCTTCGGAGGAGAAGCAAAAAAAAGAATTATGTTGGGGACTTACTCGTTATCACACGGATACTATGATGCCTACTATAAAACAGCACAAAAGGTCAGAACTTTAATTATTGAAGACTTTAAGAGGGTTTTTAATGAAGTAGATGTAATTCTTTCTCCGACAACGCCCGGTACAGCACTAAGACTAGGCGAGTTTGCAAAGTACCCTTTTTTCGGAGAGGTAATGGATATTCTGAACGAACCTGCTGCAGTAGCTGGAATTCCGGCAATCAGTGTTCCTTGTGGTCTAGACTCTCAAGGACTTCCTGTCGGGTTACAGATTATGGGAAAATATTTTGATGAAAAGTCAGTTCTTAACCTAGCATATCAGTTTGAAAAAGAGACGAATTTTTTTGATGTTATTAAAAATGGATTTCAAAATTATCACTAATATGGAACAGCAGCAACAACCAAGTGTTTCAGAATATTTAGAAGAAACAAAACGTTATTTGAATAATAACTTTGAAAATACTGTTCGGAGTGACTTTATAACCAATACTACAATAGGTTCCGTTGGAGCAAAGTGTAACGATTGCAATTATACAGTTATGTTTGCAACAAAGCTAAATTATTTAAATAGCGAAGATATAAACGGTAACGAATGGGCGAGGGTCAACACCGTTAGTACTCTGGCAAAACACATGGTAGAGAACCCAACACTATGATTATGATTTTAAAATAAAAGGCATATATGACTATCTATAAACCAGTCATTGGTCTGGAAATACATGTAGAACTTAGCACGAAATCTAAGATGTTCTGCCAGTGCAATGCGGATTACTTTGGTAAAGCTCCAAACTCCAATACCTGTCCTGTATGTCTGGGGATGCCAGGAGGATTGCCCGTGCCTAATAAGAAAGCTATTGAGTGGACGGTCTTAATTGGAAAAGCCCTTAACTGTAGTATCAATAAACTCTCGAAGTTTGATAGAAAGCACTATTTTTATCCTGATCTTCCGAAGGGGTACCAAATCTCTCAGTACGATGAACCAATCGCAGTTAACGGATATCTTAGTATAAAAACTAAAGGCAGAGAAAAAAAGTTTAGGGTTCACCGAGTTCATCTTGAAGAAGATACAGGAAAACTCATGCATTCAGGTGAGGATACATTAATAGACTATAATCGTTCTAGCGTCCCTTTAGTAGAGATCGTCACAGAGCCTGATTTCGATAGTGCAGAAGATGTTAAACAGTTTTTGGAAGAGCTTCATACAATCATCACATACCTAGGTGTCTCAGATGCAAATATGGAGAAAGGTAGTATGCGACTAGAGCCGAATATTTCTGTTAAGGAAGTTACAATGGAAGGACTTCCGAACTATAAAGTTGAGGTGAAGAACATCAACTCATTTAACTTTGTAAAAAGAGCAATTGATTACGAGGTAAAAAGACATATAGATCTTTTAGAGAAAGGTCAGACTCCTCCCCAAGAAACAAGGGGATTCAATGATGCTAAAATGATCACATACTCTCAGAGAACTAAAGAAAACGCCCAAGATTACCGTTACTTTCCAGAGCCTGATATCCCTCCTTTAGAGCTTTCCGATCAATATTTAATAGAAATTGAGAATAGATTACCTGAAATGCCTGCTGAAAAAATTAAGAGATATGAAGAGAATTTTGGTTTGAAATACCAGGATGCTTTTCTTATAACAAGAGAAAAAGGAGTGGCTGATTACTATGAAAATGTCATTAATGAAATGAAATCGAACACTATCGTAAATAGAGATGAATTACCACAAAAACTTGCTAACTTTGTTATTAATAAAAAAGTTGATGTGAATTTACCATTCAAAGAATTTGCGAGTAAAGCAGAAGAACTACTTAAACCTAAGCAAACAGATTTATTGCTTCTTAATAAAATCATTGAAAAAGTTATCTCTGCCAACTCTAAAGTGGTCTATGACTATAAAAGCGGTAAACAAAATGCAGTTATGTTTCTCGTTGGACAGGTGATGAAAGAAATGAAAGGACAAGCTGATGCAAATACTGTGAAAGAGGAGCTATTAAAAAGATTACTATGAAGTAGGAAATATTCATAAATTAAAACAATGGAACATGACCTGCTTTTTTGGTTTATAAATTCCTAGATGCTCATTTGGAGAATTATTTATTTAACTATGTCAGCAGAGAAAATCTCTCTACAAAATGCGAGTGAAAATAAGTTATTCTACTTTGTTGCTAATGCTGTAGTCTATCGTGAGGAAGATAAAAAGTGTCTGATTTTAAAACGTGATGAAAGAGAAAAAGTTCATCCGGGTAAATATGCAGTTGTAGGCGGTAAGCTCGAATGGGGAGATTTAGATATCAATAACCCATCTCGTAATAATGGTGCTGTATTAGACTATGACAATGCTGTTGAAAAGTTACTCCACCGGGAAGTTTTTGAGGAGGCGGGAATTGAGATTCATCCTGAACTTCATTACTTAAATAGTGTGGCTTTTATTCGTCCAGATGGAATACCAGTAATAATGGTTAAGTTTGCAGCAATGTATAAATCTGGAGATGTTATACCTGAACAAGGAGGATTTACTGACTATGCCTGGGTTGATGGGCAAGAAGTCTTACTTTACGACTGCATTGATGGTATCCAGGAGGAAGTGAAAGATACTCTTGCTATATTTCGGGATAAATAAGCCGTTGATGTTTGACAAACTTCATACTATACTAAAATAAAATATGATTAAAATTCCAAAGTATGAATATATCATGATTAGCAAATCTTTTATCTTCTTTTATGCAGTTGTCTTCATACTTGTCATGATACTATCAAATGTTTTGAGAATAGACTTCACCCAAACTTTCCTTAAGTCACTTGCTTTAGTCGTTGTTTTAGAAGGATGGTGGATACTTTTCGCTCAGAACACTGTTCATATCTGGGATAGATTTTCTAAAAGACACTCAGTTTTGGTCCATGGAAAGAAAGCAAGCATTGAAGGCATAATCTATATTCTTATTGGTCTACTGGTGTTTTTTGCAATAGCTTCACATACCTCTGCGTAATATTTTAATGTTTATAAATCTCGATAAATTGAATATAATTAGGAACTATGTCTTTTGTTCACCTTCATACTCACTCTGAATACTCGCTGCTCGATGGAATGTGCAGAATTGATAAGCTGATCGATAAAGCAAAAGAGATGGGAATGCCTGCTGTAGCCATTACTGACCATGGTTCGATGTATGGCGCCTTTAAGTTCTGGACTAAGGCAAAGGAAAAAGGTATAAAAGCAATAGTTGGTGTCGAGGCGTATAAAGCAAAAGGATCTCGTTTTGATCAGGAACCATCCGATAAAGAACGATATCACCTAACACTTTTGGCAAAAAATCTTAAAGGATATAAAAACTTACTTAAGATGGTTACCTTTGCTAACACAGAAGGGTTTTACTATAAGCCGAGGGTCGATTTCGATCTTCTTGCAAGATATCATGAAGGTGTAATTGCATTATCTGGCTGCTTAGCAGGTGAAATTCCTTCTTTGATCCATGAGAATCAGATGACAATGGCTGAAAAAAAACTCAAAAAATATCTCGATATATTCGGCCCAGATTTTTACATTGAAATTCAACGACATCCTGATATGGAGATTCTTGATCAGGTAAACAGAGACTTGGTTAAGCTGTCGAGAAAATACGGAGTACCGCTGGTTGCAACGAATGATGTGCATTACTTAGATAAGGAGGATGCATACGCTCAGGAAATCCTATTGTGTATTCAAACAGGCAGAGCAATTTTCGAGAAAGAGCGTCCCTTAAGCATGCTTGACACTCCTGATTACTACTTTAAGTCTCCTGACGAGATGAAAACACAGTTTTACGACTATCCTGAAGCTATTGAAAATACTTTAAAAATTGCTGAAGAGTGCAATCTTGAAATTCCCCATGGTGAGTTAATTCTTCCTCAATTTTCCCTTCCAGCAGGGACCACTGCAAAAGACTACCTAAGGGAATTAGCATACAGTAAGTTTGATAAAATGAAAAAACATCCAGATGATGTGGTGAAAAAGAGGGTTGACTATGAACTAGATATTATCTCTCAAAAAGGGTATGACAACTACTTTTTATTTGTCTCAGATTTTGTCAACTGGGCAAAAGACCATGAAATTGCTGTCGGCCCAGGAAGAGGCTCTGCAGCAGGTTCAATTGTTTCTTACTTATTAAATATAACTGGTATCGATCCTTTGGAGTATAATCTCCCGTTTGAAAGGTTTTTGAATCCAGAAAGGCCTTCTCCACCAGATATAGACCTAGACTTCGCAGATACCAGACGCGATGAAGTACTCCAGTATATGCGTCATCAATATGGAGAAGAAAAAGTTGCCCAAGTTATAACTTTCGGGACAATGGAGGCACGTATGGCCGTACGTGATGTTTCAAGAGCTCTAGGAATGTCTTATTCACAGGGAGATAGACTTTCTAAGATGATTCCTCCCCCAAAACAAGGTTTTCATCAAACATTATCTGACGCTATTTCAGAAAATCCACCACTTAAGCTTGCCTATAACACTGAACCTGAAACAAAAAAAGTTCTGGATATCGCGATGAAGGTTGTTGGGCTTCCAAGACACGCTTCAGTGCATGCTGCCGCAGTAATCATTGCAGACCAGGA